>NZ_BAAJML010000003.1:0-452848 GCF_057547735.1 Pseudoalteromonas sp. NH0006-46
CACATTAAAAACCTTCAATCTCTTCTCACAGCACATATGTGACTATCATATTTAGTTAAGGCTTATTCAGTTAAACAACCGTAATTTTTTACGGTTGTTTCTAAACTATTTGTTTTACAGCTACATTGCGTAGCTGTGTGCGTAATCTACAATACGTGCATTTTGGCTTTTTAAGTATTCACGGCCTGCTTTTACACCAAGCTTATGATCTTTACGTAAATCGTCGTTTGTACTGCCTAACAATTTGCTGTGCAGTGTTTCATCTGCAAAAATCTGTATAATTTCTACATCACTAGGCGGGTTTGTCATAAAGTTTAGCTCGTCTAGGTAAGCTTGTTCATGCTGAATTAGGTAGTCGAGCGTTTTTGGGCAGTAACCTGCTGCCGTAGCAAGCGATCTAAGCTTTTGAACCCATGCCGATTGCGCTTGAAAATCAGCGTCTACCGTTCTTATAACCACAATCTTACGCGCGCCACGGTTGTACGCTTCGCGGACTGGTAATGGTGCAGCTAGCCCCCCATCAAGAAAAAAGTCTTCTTGAGGTTCGGTAATTGTGTTTGCTTCGTTAGCGGCTTGTGCATTTAGCCAAGGTGTTAATTTAACACCTTGTTTGTACAAAAAGGGTAATGCGCTTGACGCTTTTAATAGCTCGCGCCATTGATGCTCTTCACCTGTTGGTGATAAGTAATACGCTTTTCTGTCACGTGCGTTTGTAGCAGTAATAAGTAACTCACGTTCACCTAATGATGTTTTAGCTGTTTTAAAGTCAATTGCTCTATTTACTTCTTTGGTTTTATCAAAGTACCAGTCTAAATCAACAATGTGTTTTCCCATTAAGCCACGACCTAGTTGAAAAAAACGTTTATTACGAGACAGCCCTCTAATCAGGCGTTTAGCGTAACCTTTTTGACGAGCTAAATAGCTTGTTAAGTTTTGTGAACCTGCCGATGTGCCAATAAATAAATCAAATGGGTCGTAGTTTTGTTCTAACCACGCATCAAGTACACCTGCGGTGAAAATCCCTCGCTGTCCGCCACCTTCAGCAATTAACGCAACCTTAGGCTGTGCTATTTTAGTTACTGAAGAAGCTGTTGCGCTGTTTAGAGAGTTCACGGGGTACCTGCCTTTAATTTAATGATGTTTGTTTCAATAAATACATTTTATAGAATTAAAGTAATGCCTTAAAATTGATTGTTTAAATCAGTTTGATTGATAAAATAGAACGATAAACCATCTATTAATACACTTAACTAATAGTTACTAATGCGTTTTGTTTTATTTTAAATGTTTAGGCATCACATCAATTAATTTAAATTGTAAATTACTGATTGATGCCCCTACTTTAACAAGCCTTAGGTGTACGCTTGCTTAACTAAAATAAAAATGAGTGTTAATGAGTGTATTAAATAACTAAGTAACCTATTTTACTTAGCTATAAAAAATTAAGCCGTTTGTGTATTAGCTTGGCGCTCTAACTTATAGTTTTCTGAGTTTAAGCCTTTTTTCCAATAACCTGATGACACGATATTAGTACGCGGTACAGCAAGCTTACTAGTTAATAGCGTTTTCAGCTCACGTACTAATCCTGCCTCGAGTGCCATAAATATAATAGGTGACTGTTCGTGTTGCTGTAGTGTGCTTAAGGCATTAGCCATCTCAATCTCTGGCGTTGTAGTTATTAACCAATTGACCTGGCGCGTTGAATCTAAGCTGATAATATCCGCTTTATTCGGGGTATGAATAAACGCGTCAATTTTAGCGTTTATTGGCAATTGCTGAACATACCCTTTAATAGCATTCACCGAGGTTAAATCGCCTAGTAACACATAATGTGAGTGCTGGTAATTTTCAAGCTTTTTAGGACCAGGGCCTGCAATAGCTAGTTCATCACCTACTTTGGCAACTTTTGCCCAATTAGTCGCAGGGCCTTGGTGCATATTAATAACAAAATCGAGCGTAATTGCACCATTGCTTTTATTTACATTTTGTATTGTGTACGAACGCATACACGCCGTTTTTAAATTGAAGTCGGCCACACCGTTTTTTGGAATAAGCACTTTTACATAACTGCCAATGTGATCAGAGGTTAAATCTGTAAACTCTTCAGAACCTAAAACTATACGTTGTAAATGTGGGGTTATTTGCTTTGTGCTTAATACTGTTACTTTGCGTATTTTTTTTGCCATATAAACTAACCTCATTGATTAAAAATTACTGCTTTATAAAGCAGATGTTGCACAACGCCCCATTGGTTGATAAAATCAACTATAGCAATTTAATTGACATTGTCAACCATTATGGATTTATTATGTATACCTCATTAGCCAATACATTATTTACTTTAATGCAAAATTACCGCGTTACCATACGCGAAGCGATTAATGCGGGCGAGCTTGGATTAAACGCAATGCACGTACGCTGCTTTCATATTATTGCAACCACAACTCAGTGCACAGCAAACGATATTGTGAATCAAACTCAGCGCGATAAAGCCCAAATAGCACGGTTAGTGAAAGAACTACTCGCGTTAAACTTGATTAATAAAACGGCCAGTGAACACGACAAGCGTTGTTTTATTTTGTCATTTACCTCTGAAGGTCGTACGCTTTATGACAAGCTATTAGCTGCCGAACAGCAAGTAAATGCACAAATGTGTAAAAATTTAAACTCACAGCAAATCAATGACTTTTTACACACGGCCCAACAAATGATCAAAAACATGGATTGATCTGCCATTCATTACTTGGCATAACGAATACAAAACACATATACTGTACACTTATACAGTATATGCGTTTTGGTTGTTTATTTATGTTTGTTATTCCTATTTATATAGAAGCAGGTATTTGCGGGTTTGAATCTCCTGCAGCACAATACACTGAGCTTGGCGTTTCCCTTGATGAGCTATTAATAAAGCACCCTGATGCCACATTTATTGGTATTGCGTCGGGTAGCTCTATGCAAGAAGTAGGGATTTTTGAGGGTGATTTACTCGTAGTAGACCGAGCAGAGCACGCTAAAGATGGCGATGTAATTGTGGCTAATTTAAATGGCTTATTTGTGTGTAAGCTACTTGATAAAACAAACGCTCGATTGCTATCGGCCTCGCCTTTATATCAACCCGTTAATATTACGCCTAGCGATGAATTTCAGCTTGAAGGCGTAGTCAGTTTGTCAATTCGTATGCACCGCCAAAGCCCTGAGTTACTTTCATGTATGCCTTAGTCGATGCAGTGGCGTTTTATGCCAGCGCCGAAAAAGTATTTGATCCCGCCATTCGCTCAAAACCTGTTGTAGTACTTACCAATAACGATGGCTGCGTGTGTGCGGTATGCCCTATTGCGCGTAAGCTTAATATTCCTAAATTTGGCCCTTACTTTAAAGTTAAGCAGTTATTAGAACAAAACAATGTGGTTGTACGCTCTAGTAACTATGAACTATACGCTAATTTAAGCGACCGAATGATGAGTGTGATTGGTCGCTTTTGTGACATCCAGCATATTTATAGTATTGATGAATCGTTTTTGCACTTTAGCGGCTATGAAAACGTTGTAAAAGATTGGCATACATACGGGCACCTTATTAGACGAACCGTATGGCGAGAAACAAAGCTCCCCGTGGGCGTTGGTTTTGGTCCAACGCCTACTCTTGCAAAAGCAGCAAATCATGCAGCTAAAAAATTAACAGGCTTTGACGGTGTTGCTATCATAAATGACGAAGCAAGCCGCCGTGCAATTTTACAACGCATGGACTGCCAAGATGTATGGGGAATTGGCAAACGCTTAGCTAAAAAGCTAAAAATAATGAACATAAATACCGCATGGCAGCTTGCCCAACAAAACCCAAAAACTATGCGCCGCGCTTTTAGTGTGGTGGTAGAGCGCACAGTAAGCGAGCTTAATGGCTTAGTATGTTTAAACTGGGATGATGTACGCCAAGATAAACGCGAAATTTACTCAACTCGTAGCTTTGGAGAGCGTATTTATGAACCAACCGCTCTTAAAACCGCTTTAATTAACCATGTTACTATTGTGGGTAAAAAACTAAGATCGCAAAAGTCGCTTGCAAAGCAATTATATATTTTTGCATCGAGTTCATCCCATGAAGACGTATTTTATAAAAAGTCTTATATGTATCAGTTTAGCATGCCAACAAACGATACCTGCGTTATGGCCAATGCGGTGTCTGAGGTATTTGAAAAAATTTACCAACCTGGCGTGCGGTTTTATAAGTGTGGTGTAGGTGCACTAGAACTCACCGCTGAGCAATTTCAGCAAAGTGACTTATTTGCACCACAACAAGATAACCCAAAGTTGATGGGCTGTTTAGATGCTATTAATACCCGATACGGCAAGGGTATGTTGGGCTTAGCAAGTAGTAAATTAAACGATCGCTGGCATATGAACAGAGATTTTTTATCGCCTCAGTACACAACCCGCTGGCGCGATATACCAAAAATAAAATGCGATTTATAGACGCTTTAATTCAAACTTGCACTGAACATTAGCATTTTTAATCAAGTATTCTAACTGTGTATCAGAAACAAAATTTAGCGTGCGGCTAACATCTAATATATCGTTATTACTGTCACACCGGTCTTGGCGTAAATCCATTGTTAAGCCAATACTCGTATATTTAAACTTTGTAGTTACTAGGCAAAAATCAGGGGCTTTATTAGTTTGTGTGCCATTATGTAAATCAATAAAAGAAATTAAACTGCCAAGTCTAAAACCCAAATCAGTATTATTTTTATCAAGCCACATTAATGAGCCTGAATCGCAATAGCGAGCATCGCCAGAAACTAATTCATAATCGCCAACTTTACTATTAAACAAGCTAACAAACTTAGTTTTGTTACTAGGTAAAATCGTTTTAGCAAAAGACTGATTAGCAAAAAATAAACAACAAACACATAGTAAAACTTTATAATTTTTCATTAAAGAAACCTAACAAGTCACAATACAATTAGCTTAACACATTAAACCTACTTACTTATTTTAAAATTTATGCAAAAAAAATCCCTTGATAGCAATCAAGGGATTTAATAGTTATACAATTAGACTGTTGTTATTTGTAAAACAACTGTGCTCTTCTGTAAACAAACAAAGCGGTTAAGAGTAATAAGAAGAAACTGAAAGAACCTCCTCCACTTTTATCACCTTCTTTAGGTGTTGGCAGTGCAACAGGTACATCATTAACGGTAACGATAACACTTTGCTCTGTCTCCCCTTCACCATCAGAAACGCTGAGTTTAAAGCCAAGTTCACTTGTTACAGATACACTTGGTGCGATAAACGACAATGTATTTGAATTAGCATCTTCAATTGCGACTTCTATACCTTGTGTTTGAACCCAGCTGTAAGTAAGTTCAGATGACTCTTTGTCTGTTGCAGTTGCTGTAACGCTAACGTCTTTACCCTCATCAACCGATAAAGAAGATGAGCTCAACTCAACTGCTGGTAATTGATTAACGTGCATAAAGGTCACTGTATATACCTCTGTGAACTGCTCGTAACCATCTGAGATTAATAAAGTGATATCTGTAGTAAACGTTTCCTCTAATTCACCTACAGTCAGTGTCGCTTTACTGTCTGTCTCTAAAGGCGCCAGTGATAATTGAGGATGATCAATACTCCACTCAAAACTTAGCAAATCACCATCAGGATCTGTTGTTCCTGACGCATCAAGCTCAGTAGTTGAAAGCTCTTCAATGGTTGCTGGAATTGTTATATCTAAAACAGGCGCTTGGTTTAAACTTTCTTCAGCTAACTTAGCAACTAATTCAATCACACCATTAACTTCACCGTCTAAGTCAAATTCACTGCCGTCTGTTACTGCAAAAGTAAAGCAACCTGAACAAATTTGCTCGTACACGTTACCAGTTAGCTTTGCAACCGACTGCCAACCTGTATTAGATAACAAACGAATTTGCATTTCTGAACTTAAAATAGAGTTAACATACTCTGGTATCGCAATTTCAGCGGTACCCGATGAGTTTGAAAGGGTAATATGAATATTTACAATATCACTTTTAGCTTGAAAGTGAGGTTCTGTAATATCTAAGCTATCAAAGTAAGTACTTAAGTCTTGCTCTGAAATAGACATATCAGCAATCATTTGCGTTACACTAGTCTGTTTAATGTTACCTACTGACAAGTGATTAAACTCATCGATGCTACGAACCATATCACCTGAATCTAAAACAGCTGAATGCGTAATAGAAGAGCTATCTAAGTAATCAACAATGCCGTCTTTATCGCCATCGCTCACACCTTCTTCAGCATCAGGAATACCATCACCATCAGTATCTAACTCAGGATCATTAAAAGTAACTGCGTCAATCACACGTAAACTAATTTGATCCGTTGCAACAGTCTCGCTATTCTGTTTTATAGTAAACGTAATGTCTAGATTGTTAGAGTCCGTGAGCAATTGAGGCGTAAAAGTAATATTCCACTTTGAGGGACCAATTTTATTTACAAAATAATCACCTTGTGAAGATAGCTGGAGCTCTATTGAATTATCAGCTTCTGCACTAGGTAAATTAACTGCATGAACATCAACAATAAAGTCTGACGAATCACGTTGAACCATCTTGCTTATTACTTTTCCATTTTGATATAGATTAGTAATAAATTCAGGTTTTGCAGTTTCATTTAGAAAAACTAACTGGCTAGTATCATTTCCATCGGTAAATGAATTGTTTGTCGTATTAATGCGAATATTAGACGCATTTTCAAAGAACTCACGTTCTAGCTCTACCTTGACAAGGCCATGATGGTTTGTAGATATATATTTACTAGTATTATTGCCAATAAGATCAAAGCTTACTGAACCGTATGGGCTTTTACCACTTATGAGTACATCAATAACCGCATTACCATTTTGGTAAACATACGTAGTAGGCTGGATACTGACTTTAGGAAAAACATAAGCATTTATTTCACCTGTAGAAGTATTACCCGCTCCATCAACGGCAGAAACAGGAATTAAAATATCCCCGGTTCTAAACACAAAGTTACTATCAATATCGATAATAGCCACACCCGATACACTATCGTAGATAGCATTAGAGTTAAATAATGCCGCTTTTATGTCATCGATTGAGCTTCCATAAACATTAACTGAGTAATAGTCTTGTATAACAGGTGGCGTTGTGTCAACTAAGGTTACCGTTTGAATAGCCGTCGTTTCGTTACCAACATAATCACGAGCAACCCATGTGATTTGATGTTCACCAAGGGGCAACCATGAGCCAGAGAAAGTATAAACATAAGGTTCTAAATGTCCGTTATCAGTCGCCTCAGGAACAAAAATATTTGTAAGGTTAGTATTTTGAGACGTTGCTTCAAGAGTAATAGGCTCTAAACTTGATACAAAAACAGGGGCTATATTTTCACCCAAGCTAGAATCAGTTGGGTGACTATCTTCACTATCTTGCACACCGTCGCCGTCTGTATCTGTAGAAAGCGGATTACTAGACATCTGATACTCGTTTAAATTAGATAAACCGTCGTAGTCTGAATCCTTTGATGCATCATTAGAATCAAGTGCATTTAGTCCATTCTGTGCTTCCCAATAATCTGGAATACCGTCGCCATCAAAGTCACTAACTACATCCAGCTCAGCAGTCCATGAAATATTATCAACTGAAAAAGGCATATCTGCTAAGTAAGGGCTTTCGTATTTTACCTTCACAATATTAAAACCATCATTTACCGGAATTAACAAGCGAGAGCGATAATGCTTAATATTGTACTGAGTACCGTTAACACTAATTTGGAATGATGAGTTATTGTTTGAAAAGTAATCTAAATTAATGAACCCTGCCTCAAATAACCCTGCAATTGCAAAGCCGCTTATACTACCTGCTGGAGAAGTATTTAGGCTTAAACTTGATGAACCATCCGTAGACCAGTTGGTATTAAGCTGCCATTGTGTAGTATGTTCTGCAAGCTCTGTAAATATAGCTGGCAAAAGCCCTTCTTCAAAGCTTTCATTTAGCTGAGAAAAAGACTGCACAGTTGATGTTGCGTCATTAGCAAGGCTTTGCCCATAGAACTCTTGGATATTAGTGTAACCATCAGCATCAAAATCTAAACTTGCATCCGAAGGGTCAAGTGGTAGCAAGCCATTATTAACTTCATAGCCATCACTTAACTCATCAGAATCTGTGTCAGCTGAATTTGGATTTGTTCCTAGGTTATACTCATCAAGGGCTGAAAGGCTGTCAGCGTCATTGTCAGATTGTGCATCACTTGCATCAAAACGATTTAAACCATTTAGTAGTTCCCAGTAGTCTGGTATTTGATCGTTATCAGTATCGGTTTGATCACCGACTGGAAGCATAACAAAGTTATCAAGCCATACTGCATCAGCATCAGTTGATACTGATCCGTCT
The DNA here is from genome assembly GCF_057547735.1 of Pseudoalteromonas sp. NH0006-46. Lineage (NCBI taxonomy): Bacteria > Pseudomonadati > Pseudomonadota > Gammaproteobacteria > Alteromonadales > Pseudoalteromonadaceae > Pseudoalteromonas > Pseudoalteromonas sp. NH0006-46. The sequence continues at coordinate 8,402 of NZ_BAAJML010000003.1, forward strand.
TTGGTATACTTGAACTCAATCTTATGCACCCCTTCACTAATATTAACTAAAAATGAAGTTGGTTCAGGTGCTTCTAAATTTCCACGCTCAGCAAAACCAATGACTTCTTGGCCATCTATAGTCACCATAAAAAAGTCACAACAATATTCAGAATCAATTTTATAATCGAACGCTAAAACCCCTTCTTCAAATAAACCCGTGACAGTAAACCCGCTAAACTGAGAATCAGAGATATCTCCTGAACGAATACTTTGTGAGCCCTGTGTGGCAAAGTCGTCTGTGATAAACCACGGCGCACTTGAGTTTGCTGATTCAATCATCCATGTTGGAAGTGTATCGCTTTCAAATGACGTTGTGATATTTAAAGCAACAGGGTAAGAGGTATCTGACTGAGGATCTGTATTTGCTTGAAACTCTGTAAGGTTAGTAAATCCATCATTGTCAGCATCTTGTGACGCATCTGAGGCATCCGTAAGATTTAGGCTGTTGTTATATTCCCACCCATCAGGCATTAAATCGCCATCAGTATCTGAGTTGTTAGGTAAACCATTATTTAAAAACTCAAGAAGGTTAGATAAACCATCGTTGTCTAAATCAAGTGCTGAATCGTCAGTATTTATATCCAAACCATAAGATAATTCCCACATATCTGACATACCATCACCGTCAGAATCAGGGAAGCTAGGCCCAATATATAAATTATCGATAAATACAGCATCTAAACCTTCAGACACTATAACGTCTTTAGTGTACACAAACTTAACTGTATTGAACCCAGCAGGAACTGGAAAAGAAGCCACCTTCCAGTCAGTTAGGCCTGACTCATTAAGCACTAATGAATCGTTAATATAAACTTTGAAAAAGTCATAAGTTGCTTCAGTTTCCAATAGGTAGTTAAAGTTAACAAAACGTTGTTCGTCACTTAAAAATTGAAACTCAATGCTCGTTTGTTGCGAATCAGTAATATCACTGCTAGATAACACTAAGCCATCATGACCGTCATAATTAGTAATAAACCAAGGCGCTTGAGGATTTGAAGAAACTAATAATTCAGGGACAACTGCGTCATCAAAATTATAGGTAGTTTCAGGAAAAACAGAAGGTTCAGAGTTTGGATCAGTTGGGTCGCTGTTACCATAATACTCAATTAAGTTAGCCCAGCTATCGGCATCAAAATCAAGTTCTGCATCAGCTGCATCAAGTGGATTAAAAGCAAAAGTAACTTCCCAACCATCTGGCATACGATCGGAATCTGAATCAGCATTGTTAGGCAGTGTCATGTAGACGTTTAATTCATCGTAATCAGATAAACTATCAGCATCAGAATCAACTGAGTTTGGAAGAGTATTTGCTAAGTATTCTTCCAAGTTAGAAAGGCCATCTTGGTCTAAATCTAAATTGGCGTCATCAGCATCTGAAGGGTCTAGTCCGTATAAAAGCTCCCAGTTATCATCCATTAAATCTGAATCAGTATCGACAAACTTAATATTATCGCAAATAACTTCTACTTCATTAAATGCTGAAATTACATCAGATGCATTATAGTTTAAGTCAATTGCAGAGTTGATTGCTCCACATGCACCATCGATAAAACCACTCGAATTAACCCAGTAGTTTTGATTTGCTTTTAGCATTATTTCAAACGCTTTTTGAGGATCCCAACCATCAGTATTTGAAAGCAGGAAAAAAGCACGGTTAAAAACACCACTACTAAAGTGAACATCCATGCCCGGGTAAAAATCGCTGGCTTTATCAATAGAAACACCATCTAATGAAGGCGTTTCAAAGTAACGAAGGGCTGGATCTACTTTTGAAATATCCGCCCCTGATAACCAGTCGGTTTCACCACGTAAAAAATACTCTGCAGTTTCACCTGCCATATCAGAGAAAGACTCGTTAATTCCGCCTGATTGATTAGAGTAAATAAGATTGGAGTTTTGACTAGTAAAGCCGTGGCTAACCTCATGAGATACAATATCAAGTGAAACCAGCGGGTAAAACCTATCAGCGCCATCACCAAAGGTCATTGCTTGGCCATTCCAGGTGGCATTTTCCCAGTTATCCCCACTGTGAACTCGCATTAACAATTGAAATGTAAGCGGTGCAGTGTTGTACCATTGCTGATACATATCAAAAACAGCGGTTCCAAATGCATGAGCGTCATTTAATGGAGAAAAAGCACCATTTATTTCCTTATGTGTATTACGATCACATGTGAATGAAAAGGCTTCACTTGGCTCAGAGCCCGATTCCATAGTGACCGTTTTTACTTTGTCATTTTCTAAAAAACAGGTCTCACCAACTTGGGTAACATTAAATGCGTCTTTATCTGTACCGTATTCATACTGGCCAATCTTTTGATTACCACCAGGTCCTGTCCCGTCAACACTTTGAATATTGTCCCACAGTTCAAAAATCTGATAAGTCGATTCACTTATTAAACCTATTGGCATTTTTTCAATGCCATTCTCAGTTACTTTGAGTTCAATTAAGCGAACGTAATAAGCCTTGCCATCATGAATATAAATGTAGCGCTTATTATTTATTATTTCACTCTCTAGTGAATCATCTAATTTAGACTTAGTCAGCAACGATTTAACCGCCTTTGACTGATCAAAAGTGGTGCTCGCGGTTTTATTCAAAAATGCAAAGTTAATGTTTTTAGCAAAAAAACCACTAATATGTTCAGAGTTAGACTGAACTCTAATTTGCTGACCCCATACTGGAACCCCAGAAAAGTATTGCTGCATCTTTTTAGAAGATGCATTAACTTGTTGTGAAAGGCTCAATTGAGGTTGTTCTAATTCTACAAAATAAGAACTTGCAGAAGATGTATTGGCAATAGAAGGGTTTTGATTTAAAAGTTGCTTAACTTCTTGGGTGGATGATTTATTTATTCGCTGTGAAACAGCAGCTTGAGAACTTAGCGTGTTCAAAAAGCAAAATGCTATCAATCCTGATGAAAGTGTTTTATACATAACATTCCTATGTCGTATATTGTAATTATTCAGTGTTTATTCATTTAAAAACAGTCAAATGTAACATATTTGATAATGAAGAGTCATCCAAAAAACTAGTTTAATAGGTACAATTGTTAACTAATGTAAAAGGTAACTAAATAATTAATTGAAACTGTGATTTGAATTTTAAAGGTGAGAAAAATAAATAATAAGCATACAAAAGACTGCATAAAAATTAAACATCTACGCAGATTTCTGTTTCAAAAAGTTGTTAAGAGTAATGCAAAATTAGCGTGTTAACGCCAATACTTTGCAAATAATTGTGGATAGGCTTGTTTTAAAAATTTTGCTTTGTCTTTAAAGCGTTTGCCTGCGGGTTGATCGCCTGATGGCACGAAGGGAAGTTCATCTTCGTTGCGCTCTTCATATAATAAGCCGGCGATAAGGTCGTACTCGTCAATATATGGGTAAGGCTGTTCATTTAAGTGATAAACAGGTGTACATAATGCAATGGAGTCGGCATTAACAAGTGCATTATCAAACACGGCTTTGCCGCGTGAAATAAGCCAACATCTAAACTCACTAAAGCCGTATTCATCGTTACAGCCTGCCATAACAAATGCCGCTCCAAATAAATCCCAGGTAAAACACTTGCGCATGTTAATACCAAAAAATTTGTCAAAGGCAATAAGCTGCTCGTCAGTTAAATCACCTAGTTTAGCTTTTAAATTCTCGCTGACACTTTCTGGGTCTAGACCTAAGTCGGGTGTAGTTACTAATTCCCAAAAAGCCTGCTCTGATAACGCTGCCATTATAAAATCTCTTTTACTCGGCCCACTTGGCCATCTTCTAATCTCACTTTTATACCATGCGGGTGGGTTGGCGATTTAGTTAATAAACGCTCAACTACGCCTTCGGTTAATGTACCGCTGCGTTGGTCTTCTTTTAAAACAATATTAACTACAGTACCTGGTGATATTTGCGAACGAGAAGGAACAGCCATTATTTAAACCCTAAATATAATTTTCTTAATTATACCGCCCAACAGCAGGCAAACCAACAAAACCCATTTTATTTAGCAAAAAACACAATATGTGACGGTTTTATCGGCAACTTAATACTCGCAAGTTGCGTAAGTATTATAGATTTAAGGTGTTCAATCTCAGAGTCAGCGTTATTAAGAACTTTGGTGTCTTCAAAATAGCAGTTAACTTTTAAGGTGTTGGCTTCGTTATTTAAATCAACGGTGTGAGTAAGGTATGAAAAACCGGCCACTGAGTCTTTAATGGACTCACACGCTTTAGTCAGCGCAGCGCGTATTTGTTTATCTCGTTGCTTTTGTGTTTTAGTCATGAGGATAAATTATTTACTTTTTTCTGCTTGTTGTTTTTTAAATTCTTCGTAATTTGAGTCTTGCTCTTTAAGGCACTCATAATACTCTTTATCTGCTTTGTAATTGCACTCGTTAAGGCGAGCTGACTGCAATTGCTCAAAGCGTGCATCGGAACTACACCCGGCTAAAATAGGTAATCCGATTATAAAAACAGCCGCGGTTTTTAGTTTATTGATAACCATTAAATTTCCTTACACAATTGCGTTTAAAAAGACGTTAATTTATGGCGATTATATTGTATATTAGCGCCATAAAAACCTTTGTATTACAGGACCACTTATTATGATGTCGCAGTTACAAGCCTTGTTTCAGCGTATAGACAAAAGCAAGATATTTCAATCATTTGTTATAGCTGTCATTATTGTTTCTGCCCTAACTGTAGGCGCTCATACCTATAGTCTTCATCCTACGGTTGAGCTTGCTCTTAACTGGATGGATATTGGCATAACCGCATTCTTTTTAATTGAACTTATTATTCGCTTTGTTGCAAGTAAAGGCATAAAAGACTTCTTTTCAAAGGGATGGAATATATTCGACACCATTATTGTATTGGGTAGCTTGTACCCCGCCGCGGGCTCTACAATGCTAATAGCACGTTTACTGCGTATATTCAGAGTGCTTAGGTTAGTGTCGATGATCCCTGAGCTTCGATTATTAGTAAACTCGTTACTTAAAGCAATCCCACAAATGGGCTACATTGCACTGCTTATGTTTGTTATTTTTTACATCTACGCAGCGATGGGCAGCATGATGTTTGCCGACATTAACCCTGTGCTTTGGCAAGATGTGTCTATTTCAATGCTAACACTATTTAGAATAGCGACCTTTGAAGATTGGACCGACATAATGTACGAAACAATGGCGGTGTACGAGCTAAGCTGGATTTACTACCTGACCTTTATATTTTTAACCGCCTTTGTATTTTTAAACATGATGGTTGGCGCTATTTTAGAGGTAATGGGTGAAGAACACCGAAATGCACGAGAAGAGCAAGCTGATAACGACTCACTTCCTGCAACACAAGGGCAAGTTAACGAGTTACAAGCGCAAATAGCAGAGTTAAAAACATTGCTGAGTAAAAAGTAACACTTTAAGCCCCACAAAATATGTTTGTGGGGCTTAAAACTCATTTAACCTGTTATTCATCTGATGTGTTTTCTATTGTTTCAAACGATATCACGTCGTCCACTTCCATTTTAAACGCGTCTAAAAACGCATTTTTTAATACTGATACCACTGCCTGAAACGTTGATATGTCGGTATTGTTTAATGTGCCGTCGATCGGTATACGCGCAGCAACTAACTCTGATTCAGCGTTCTCAAGTAAAGCACTGACAGCATCAATACTGCCTTCAAAAATAGCGGTTAACAGTCCGTCATCGTCTTTTTCTATATCTTCACGCCAAGAAAAAACACTCAAATTATACACGCCAGCTTTTGCATAACCGTTTAAAACATTGTTCTTTGCAGCAAGTTCCATTGCTCCATCTATTCCGCCCGCTTCAATATCAAACGGGGTATAGACTTTAAAAACAGTTTCGAGGTGTTTAACAGAAAAGCGCTGGACCTCTACATTAAAGTCAAAGTTTGCTTTTTCACTAAATGGATCTAATTTCCCCGTTAAAGAAAGTGCAGCTTCGCCCATTAAATCCCCCTCAACGTTCAAAGAAGTTACTAACGTTTTAGTTAGGTTTTGGGCATTGGTAATGTTTTTAATATCAGCATTAATATTTGAAATATAAGTAGGTTTATCACCCTCGCGGGTGGCATTAACTAATGAAACCTTACCGTTATCAATAATTAATGTATCAATTGAAAAAGGGACTAAATTATTAGCAAGCCCAATCCATGTTGTTTCGTTTTTAACTTGTTTGTTTTGCTCCATTTTATTAGGGGCTTTGTCGTAAACAACAATTTCAGGATGGGTAAATTGCATGTTAGTTACTAAATTCCCTTTTAAAAGTGCTGACCATGAAAGTGAAAAATTGAGTGTTGCAACACTAAGTAGCGGTTTAGGGGTTAAATTATCCTCTTTTGCATAAATTTTTATGCCGTCAATAGCATACGCACCGCGGTATAAATATAAATCTACGTCACCTACGTGGCCTGTAATTCCCTGCGTGTGTTTAATTTGTTGGTTAACATAATATTGAATAGCATGGGGCGCAGCAACGCGCAATAGTAATAAAAGCACAATGATTAAAACAAAAGTAGTAAACCATTTAGCTTGAGTAACCTTTGAAATTAACGCCATATAACCATCCTTATTTGTGTAATTATTAGCATGACGATGTGTAAAAACTACACAAAAATAAGCACAACTAAGCTGTTAAGTACTTAAATTACTAGGTGCACGCAAAATACTATTTTAACTTTGCAATGGCTATGCCACACAGACGGTTATTTAAAGGTCACAAAAAAGTGTGAAAGGAAGGAATAAAAACTAAAAAGGGTTAGCGCTATGCTAACCCTATAAAATAAATAAATTAAAAAACTGAAATTACTCAGCGTCTACAATGATACGAAGCATACGACGAAGGGGTTCTGCTGCGCCCCATAGAAGCTGATCACCCACGGTGAAAGCACTAATATATTTAGGCCCCATTGCAAGTTTACGAATACGCCCAACAGGGATGCTTAATGTGCCCGTTACTTTAACCGGTGTTAAATCGGTGGATGTAATGTCACGCTCGTTAGGAATAACTTTAACCCATTCGTTGTGCGAAGCTAATATTTCTTCTATTTTTTCAACGCTAATGTCTTCGCGTAATTTAATGGTCATTGCTTGGCTATGACAACGCATAGCACCAATGCGAACACATAAACCATCAATAGGGACAGGCTGATGGGTAGAACCTAAAATTTTGTTAGCTTCAACTTGTGCCTTCCACTCTTCTTTAGACTGACCACTTGGCATTGGCACATCAATCCATGGGATCAAGCTACCGGCTAATGGCACGCCAAATTGATCTTGTGGTAAGTCACTTGAAGCCATTTTTTCACTAACTATTTTATCAATTTCTAAAATAGCTGAACTTGGGTTATTTAATTGCTCGGCAACACTTGAATGAATAGAACCCATTTGTGCAATCAGCTCTTTCATGTTGCGTGCGCCCGCCCCCGAAGCCGCTTGGTAAGTCATTGGGCTAACCCATTCAATAAGGTCTTGCTCAAACAACCCACCTAAAGCAAGTAGCATTAACGATACCGTACAGTTACCGCCAACAAAGGTTTTAACGCCTTGCGCTAAGCCTTGAGTAATTACATCTTTATTTACAGGGTCGAGTACAATAATGCTGTCGTCGCTCATACGAAGTGCAGAAGCTGCATCTATCCAGTAACCATTCCAGCCCGACTCACGAAGTTTTGGGTAAACCGCTTTGGTATAACCGCCCCCTTGACAGGTAACTATAATGTCCATCTTTGCAAGTTCAGATACATTACTAGCATCAAGTAGCGGTTTTGCGTCACCGGATAAATCAGGACCAAGTTGACCGGCTTGTGAGGTGGTAAAAAAAGTGGTGTCTATGTTGGCAAAATCATTTTGCTTTTTCATACGCTCTAATAACACAGAGCCAACCATGCCACGCCAACCGACTAAACCTACTTTTTTCATTGTTTTTCCCACTGTTTTGTTCATAAAAAATGCCTTAATACATTAAAAATTAAATTCATTGCGTGAGATCTAATTTTCAAGTTAACAAACTAACACTGCTAGACGGCTAAAACTAGTGAATAAAATAGAACTTAAATATTTTTCATGCATCAATAAGGTATAAAAAAGCCCTGTATAAAATACAGGGCTATAAAGAACATAAATAAACTATGTTTGAATCAATAAAGCTAAAAGTTAAAACTCGTAACTGTAGCTTAAGCTAAATTCGGTGCCAGTTTCTTGGCCCCAAAGTGTTAACCCTTCTTGCTCTATTTGCTTTTCTTGGCCTAAAATATTCTTCACTTTAAAATTAACCTTAGAGTTAAAGTTAGGAAAGTAAGAATAAACTAAATCAAGAGAATGGAACGACTTTTCTTCAGCATCTTCATTTCCACGCGTACCGGGTACGATAATACGCGGACCAAAAACGTTATAAATAACTGATGTTGAATGAAAACCATCACCTGAGTCGTAACCCATTTGTAAGTTAGCAACCCATTCAGAGTGGCCAACCAAACGGCGTTTATTATTAGTAACAATGTTTGATACAGTATCAGCCTCTAGCGCTTCTTTAAGCTGAGCTTCAAATAACGAATCGACATTATCTGAGTCATTTATACCTAAATTAACGCTTGAATCAGATAGCGTTACGTTACCCGACAAAAATGCAGACGACCAATCTTTATTAATAAAACCAAAGTCTGTTAAAAAGTCGACCTCAATACCTGAAAGTTTGCCCGATTGCGCATTCGCCGTAAGTAACTGCGGTGACGCACCACCAACACCTGCAAGCTCAACCATTTCAATTGGGTTTTCTATATCTTTATAGAATAAGGCAATCGATAGGTTGTTACCCGTTGGCATATACCATTCAAACCTAAAATCAACATTCGTTAATTCAGAGCTTTGTAAGCTAGGCGAACCACGAACCAAAAATTCAGTTAGCGGATCAACAAAGAACGAGGTACTTACATCACGCAAATCAGGACGGATTGTAGTTTCGCTCACGTTTAAACGAAACTGCATTTCTTCATCCATGATGTACGTAACAGCAAGCGATGGAAAAAAATTATTTTCGTTTATCGCAACGTCTTGAATTTCTTCAAGGGTATTTTCAAATAAATTGCTATGTGCCTGATACCCTACCGATACTTGCTTGAAATCTTCCCAGCGAGCACCGCCAGTAATACGCCACGTATTTTCAAAAAAGTAGTCAGCCATAAAGTAATAAGCATCTAACTTATGCGCTGCACTGTATTTGTCGCCGTCAGTTGTACCATCGTCAAAAATACCAGCGCCTGTGCTACTTGTATAAAAGGCGTCGTTTGATGTGTTTGCATCGGCAAAAATATCGCTAATGTTATTACCAAACGTAAACTCATCGCTTATACCACGGTGCGTTATGCCAAATTTAACATTGCTTGCATCTCGCGTTTTTTCTGAAAAATCTCCACCAATTTTTAGTTCAAGCTCGTAACCATCGCCATAAAAAGGTAACCCCATATTCCAACCAAACGTTTCTACGTCATCGTGAAGTACTTGGTATTCACGCGTAATATTGGTCGCAGCCACATCTTGAAGTTGCTCAGACTCAAATACGCCGTTATTAAAGTTTTGTTGAAAAACGACATCTAAGCCACCAGGTGCGTTTCGATTTGCGCGACTTAAACCACCATACCAATCAACAAATAAGTTATTTAAATCTGGAAAGTTATGCGTACCTTTTAGCTGAGAAGAAAACATTTCACGCTCTTCATAGCTGATATCAACACGACGAAGTTCAGTCTCACCTTCTTCGGTTTCATTGGCGTCGTAGTAGCTACGGTTACGAACACGATCGCTCATATCATGCAAAGCTATATTGGTTAACTCAAACTTATGATTTGAATTAAGTTCGTACCCTAAATTTAATGTACCGCTCCAACGAACATTTTGTTCAGTCGATGTACCATCGTAATATTGTGCAAAACATTTGTTCTCACAGCCCAAACTACCTAAGCTTGAACCACTTTGTTCTTGAACAACTTCCCACTCGTTGTCATAGGACACAGCACCAAGCACACCAAACGTACCTATTTCGCTTTCAAATCTATCGCCCACGGCAACAGAAAAGCTCATAGCTGGGTCAACATCTTCCTTGCTAATACCCACATTCCAATCAAGCGATTGAATCAGGTTTTTACGCTCATCTAGCGTAGAGTTTATATTACCTTCAAGGCCTACGTCGCTGGTAAGTGCATCAGTAAAAACACCTGATAAAGCTCGCGTACCATCATCGCGCCCCATCCAGTCATCATCACCACCTTCGTAAAAGTAACCCGTGTCACTATTTGATGTGTTGTACGCAGTACCTACTTGTACTTTAAATAAAAAGTCAGAAGGAATTGATTTAGTACGAATATTTACATTACCACCACCAAAGTGCGCTGGCATGTCGGGTGAAAAAGATTTTTGTACACTTAAGCTTTCGATTATTTCAGATGGAAATAAATCAAGAGGTACAACTGAGCGGGTAGGATCGGGACTTGGTACATACATGCTATTTAATTGTGTACTTGAGTAACGCTCACCTAAACCACGCACATATATAAATTTACCATCAACTAAGGTTAAGCCTGTAACACGGCGAAGAGCCGATGCTGCATCACCATCGCCGGTACGTGAAATTTGGTCGGCACCCATAATGTCAGCAACAAACGCCTGATTTTGGCGTTCTTGCAGTACTGCACCTGCGCTCCCTTTGAGTCGTTGCCCTACTGCAACCACTTCTTCTATTTCTTGCTCTTGAATATCGGCTTCTGCAGCAGCGGCAGTATTTACCGACCAACCAAATAGTGCAGCCAAAACGGCGCAATTTAATGTTGATAGGGCAAGTTTAGAGGGTTTATAAGAATTCATTTTTATACTCCGAAACAAAACAAGACATTAGCCGGGCTTTCGCCCGGCCTAAAGCGTTTAAGGTTAAAGACCTACTTTTACCCAACCCGCTGTCCAGTCTGTTTGTGCATCCATTGCACCAATGTAATCTACTTTATCAAAGTAACTATCTAAGCTAGACGAATCAAAACCAGCACCCAGTAATAATGACTCACTTGAAGGCATGTAACCGTTACTCGCTAGTGCAAGACTTGCAGCAGCTTGTACTGAGTTACCAGCTTGACCTAAGAACCAAGACTCAACATTGCCATCACCAATTGCTTGAGTACCAAAGTTGTTTGCTGTTTCACACGCAACCACTGAGTGAGTAATACTAAGTGAACCGTCTTCGGCACGTGGTGCTGAGTCTGAACCTACACGCAAACAGTTTGCGTAATCTGCGCCGCCGGTGACCACTACGTTTTTAAGTATGCCGGCAGTACCTGCACGTAAGCGAATACCGTTTACGCCTGCATCACCAATAATGGTTACATTAGAAATAGTAGGCATAGTAAGTGGTGATGCATCTGAATCAAATTCAGAGTTATCAGCTTCAATCGCGTTATCGCCCTCAGAGCCTGATTGCTTAATAAGTACGTATTGCGCTTTACCCGTCCAACCAAATGACCAATCTAGAGAATCGTCACCAATGTTTGTAAGCACTAAGTGGCTAATGTTTGCAGTACCACCGAAAAACTCTACGCCGTCGTCTAGGTTTTCATGAACGTGGATGTAATCTAGCTCTGTTTGGCTACCTACACCAGCCAGTGATATACCGTTAAGCTCATCACCGTTACCTAGCGTTTTGCCCGCTTGTTTTACAGCAACATACTTTAACGTACCTGAGTTATCTTCTGGGTCATTACCACCAAATTGGCCAGCATCACCTTCCGCAGATACACCACAATTTGCAAGTTCATCCGCAGTTGCTTCACCTTCTTGGTCGCCACAAGAGTTGGCCGGTGCGTTACCTAATAATACTAAGCCACCCCATTGACCAATTGTTGTTTCGCCACCCGTCACATCTTGAATAGACGTCATGGTAATTGGCTGCGTTGCTGTGCCTACCGCCTCAATTTTAGAACCACGACGAACAACTAAGAAGTCATCACCCGATTCACCAATTAATGTTGTACCAAACTGAACATACAATGTTGTGTTATCAGCGCGGTCATTACCCACAGCTGTACGTCCTTTTAAGATCCAATGCGCATCGTTTGTTAGTGTCACATCAGCGGTAAATACCACATCAGAATTTAACTGATAAACTGGCTTATCGGTAATAGCTGGGAAACTAGCAGACACATCTGTTGCAAGGCCTTGTTCTAATGCGTTTTGGATATCAGTTGGAAAGCTAGGTTTAATAGCAACGGTCCACCCTTCCATCCAGTTGTTATCGCCATCAAACGCACCAATGTAATCGGTTTTAGTGAAGAACGAATCAAGGTCAGAGGTATCAACACCTGCGCCTAGTAAAGGTGAACTAGACTTAGGTGTAAATCCATCTGTTGCTAAGCTTAAGCTTGCAGCGGTGAGTGTTTGGTTGCCCGTTTGGCCTTCAAACCACGATTGAACGTTGCCACCAGCAATCGCTTCGCTACCGAAGTTATTATCTTCATTACAGGCTACTACTGAGTTCTCAATAGAAAGCTCACCCGACTCTGCATTAGCTACCGAGTCAGAACCTACACGTAAACAGTTTGAATATCCATCCGGGCCAGTGATAACAACATTGCGAAGCACACCCGCTGTACCTGCACGTAAACGAACACCGTTAGTACCATCGGCACCTACAATAGTGACGTTAGAAATAAGTGGCTTAGTCAAAGGCGTTGCATTTGAATCAAACTCAGAGTTATCAGCTTCAATGGCGTTATCGCCCTCAACAGCACTTTGTTGAATGTAGATGTTTTGTGCACGACCTGTCCAACCAAACGACCAGTCAAATGCATCATCACCAATATCAGTCAGTACAATGTTACGTACATTAACGCTACCACCAAAGAACTCTACACCGTCATCTAGATTTTGATGAACCTGAATATATTCAACTTTAGTTTGTGAGCCCACGCCCGCAAACGAAATACCGTTTAGTTCATCACCATTACCTAGCGTTTTACCAGCATGTTTTACAACAATGTAACGAAGAACACCTGAGTTATCATCGCTGATATCACCACCAAACTGACCGGCATCACCTTCTGCCGATACACCACAGTTAGCGAGCTCTTCTGGTGTTGTTTCACCTTGCTGGTCGCCACATGAGTTAGCAGGTGCATTACCAAGTAATACTAAACCACCCCATTGACCAATATTTGTTTCGCCACCCGTTACATCTTGAATAGATGTCATGGTAATAGGCGCTGTTGCATTACCATTTGCGTTAATTTGCGAACCACGACGCACAACTAAAAAGTCATCACCTGTTTCACCAATTAGCGTAGTACCCGCTTGAACGTAAAGCGTTGTTTCATCTGCACGATCGTTACCTACCGCAGTTCGACCATTTAAAATCCAATGAGCATCGTTTGTAAGCGTTACATCGGCTGTAAATGTAGTATCTTCAGTTAATCGGTAAACAGGCTTATCGGTAATTTGTGGAAATTCACTTGATACATTAGTCGCTAAACCCTGCTCCAATGCATTTGAAATATCTGTTGGGAAGCCACCATTAATACCTACAGTCCATCCTTCCATCCAATTGGTTGTGCCATTAAATGCACCAATTTGTCCATTCGCAATAAGCGGTGAACCTGGAAGTGGTGTGTAACCATTATCGTCAAGCATTAAGTCTGCTGGAGTTAGTGTTTGGTTGCCGTCTTGCGCCTCAAACCACGATTTAACATCGCCGCCATTAATCGCTTCACTGCCAAAATTGTTAGCCGTTGTTTGACATGCAACAATTGAATTAGTAATAGTCAGTGTGCCGTCTTCTGCGCGAGGTACAGAGTCAGAGCCCACACGTAAACAATTTTCGTAAGTAGCGGGACCAGTTACGAATACATTGCTTAATGCGCCTGCAGTTCCTGCACGCAAGCGAATACCATTATTACCTTCTGCACCTACAATTGTTACATTAGATACTGTAGGCATAGTTAATGGTGTAGCGTTTGAATCAAACTCAGAGTTGTCAGCTTCAATTGCGTTATCACCCACGTTTGCAGCTTGCTGAATGTATACGTTTGTTGCAAAGCCTGTCCAACCGAACGACCAATCAAGTGAATCATCACCAATACTGGTTAATACAACATTACTTACATTAACTGTACCACCAAAAAACTCGATACCGTCATCAAGGTTTTCGTGTACTTGAATGTAATCAACTGTTGTAGCTGAACCGACACCAGCAAACGAAATACCGTTTAGCTCATCACCGTTACCTAATGTTTTACCCGCTTGCTTAACGATTAAATACTTTAATGTACCCGAATCATCGTCTGCAACATCGCCACCAAATTGACCTGCATCGCCTTCTGCAGACACACCACAGTTAGCAAGTTCATCTGCAGTTGCTTCACCTTCTTGGTCGCCACATGAATTGGCAGGTGCATTACCTAATAATACTAAACCACCCCATTGACCAATGGCTGTTTCGCCGCCTGTTACATCTTGAATTGAGGTCATTGTTATTGGCTGGCTTACAGTACCAACCGACTCAAGTTGTGAACCACGACGAACAACTAAAAAGTCATCCCCTGATTCACCAATAATTGTTGTACCTTGCTGAATGTATAGCTTTGCGTTATCTGCACGGTCATTACCTACCGCTGTACGACCATTTAAAATCCAATGTGCATCATTTGTAAATGTTGCATCAGTAGTGAACGTTGTATCTGCTGTTAGACGATATACTGGCTTGTCTGTAATTGCCGGAAATTCGCTAGAAACATCAGTAGCTAAACCTTGAACAAATGCGTTATCAATAGTGGTAGGAAAACCAGTTGTGCCGTTTTGTGAGTCATCGCGAGATGACGTTTCACCGCCTGTGTCTGAGCCGCCTTCAACAACGTTTGTTATTGTATCGCCTTCATTAATTGTTGTGTCGCCTTCAGATACTACTAAGTCACCACCACAACCCGCTAAAGATACTGCAGTTGCAATCAAACTAACTTTGAATAAGTCAGATAATTTCATTGTTCACTCCGTTAAAGTATTTAATTATTTTGTTAGCGCTTTATAAAAACTCAAGTCACTTTAAAGCACTGAGTAATGCGCTAAGGTCACTTGAGTTATCAGCAGGGCTTACCTTACGGGAGCTATATGACACTGGAGTTACACTTTAATAAACATAACATGACAAAACTATATTATTAAAATTCAACAACTTAATTGTAGAAACAATAAAAAAGCCGACTCAATTATTATTGAGTCGGCTTGCGTAGTGCGATTATGAAATAGGTATTACACACCAAAAATTTTGGCGTTTGGTTGTTTTAAATTTAAAGCAGCGCAGTTTTTAGGGTTTCTGCATGCACTTTTTCACGCTTTACATACTTGATCCACTGTTGTGCTAAACGTTGAGATTTTTTGTGTTTTTCAGCTTGTTCAAACGCTAATATAGACGCATCAAAATTTTGTAGGTTGTACTGCGCCATCCCTAAAGCAACAAATGCATTTGATTCAAAATCAAGGCCGCCTTTATCAAGGGCTTTACGAGCTGAATCAGCAGCATCGTCGTATTGCTCTATGTTTACGTAAACTTCAGCTAAACGTTGGTCATATTTACCATGCTCTGATAAATCAGCCGCCTTTACAAAATAAGTAATCGACTTTTCATCTTCTTTTGCTTGGATCATTGCTTCAGCGACAAACGCATAGTTTTTAGCTGATTGTTCGGCAATGCCTTTATCAATTGCTTTACTCATTACTTGTGCCGCTTTATATGCAAGCCCATTGTATAAATAAACTTGTGCAAGTTGGCGTAAATCAGCTCTAGAAGTTAAAAAACCTTGTTGGTATGCTGCCTCGATGATGGCTAATTGTTTTTTCTCTTGCCCGGTTTCACCATACATACCTGAAAGTTGTACCCAATACTCTGGTTTGGCGTAAAGTTTAACCATACGTTCAAGTACTTCAACAACCTTATTGGTTTGATTTAATGAGTAAAACATTGCGCGTTGCAGCACAAGCCAGTTTTCTTTTGGCGTTTTGCCTTCGTCATCACTTAATGAGATAACTTTCGTTATATAGTTAAGCCCTTGCTTATAGTCTTTTAATTGATAATACGTTTGGGCGCGAAGTAAGTAATACCCTTCAGGGATTGGCTGAGTGTTAATTTCATCCCAACTATCTAAAAACGCAATAACCTTGTCGTAATCACTGTTTGCCATAGCCAATTGCGCCAAGCTAAAAGTGGTACTTAAACGTAATGTTTCAGGGATACCCTCTTCTGCTACTACTTTTTCGAAAGAAGCAATCGCTTTTGGTAAGTCGTTCTGATTGTAGTAAATAAACCCATAAAAATTATGCATCATGGCTATTTCGTATGAGTTCATACTTGAAGAACGTTCATTAATGCTATCTAGCGCTTCAAGTCCCGCTTTAACATCTCCGTCGTCTGCCAGTTTTTGTGCACGCGCTAATTGGCTGTACACTTTTTCACGTAGTGCAGGTACGCGTTTAGTTTTTTGCTGCTGCGCCGCTTGCGCACTTATAATAGATACGCCAGGTAACAACGTTAGTGCACTCGGTGTAACAATACTCATGCCTATCGCAGTGGTACAAAGTAGTGTTACTTTTAAAAATTGAGCTGTAGTTAGTAATTTCATAATCGCCTCACAGACTTTAAAAATTGGCTGTTATCCGCCAATTTGAAAAGATATTTTGTTCTGAACACCCGCCACTTCAACAGCTTCACCATTGACAACACGAGGTTTGTATTTAAATTTAAGGGCTGCATCCATTGCAGCTCGGTCAAATAACGACTCAGGCTCAGCTTTTAATACTTGAGGGTCGCGAACTGTGCCTTGCTTTGTAACAGTAAATTCAACAATTACATACCCTTCAATGCCACGTGATAAAGCACGACGCGGATAAACCGGAGCAACTTTTACAATAGGTAAGTATTCGCCATCACTGGTTTCCAGTGCTAAGCCACCCGCCAAATTAACATCGGCATCAACATTTGCGCCAAAATCAAAATTATTGGCGTTGGCATTGGCATCACTACTTTGCATTTGTGGCGACTCCATGGGTGGTGGTGGCTCTTTTGGCGTAGGTGGCTTTTGTGGTTTACGCTCTTTCTTTTGAACACTTTCTTCTTTTTTCAAACGAACAAAATCAAGTACATTACCTTTTGCAGGCTCACTCATAGCCCCTTCGCCGCCGGTTATAAGCGCTTGCATGCCCAAAAACAGCATAAACGTGACTACACCGGCTACTATTAATGCTACTAAATAACGCATTACTTACCCTTACGCTTCTTGAGCCGCAATTGAAACATCAAACACACCTGCAGCGCGTGCGGCATCCATTACTTTAATTAACGTATCGGTAGTCGCTTTTTTATCAGCTTGAATTACAACACTACCTTGTGGGTTTTCAGCTTTTAAGCGTTCAATATTCGCTTGCACAGCGCGAACATCTATTTGGCGTTTGTTAATCCAAATTTCACCTTTGTCTGAAATAGCAACTAAAATGTTGGCTCTTTCTTTTTTAACCGCAGTTGCAGCTTCTGGGCGGTTAACGTCAATGCCTGCTTCTTTTACAAACGATGCCGTTACAATAAAGAAAATAAGCATAATAAATACAACATCTAACATAGGCGTCATGTTTATTTCTTCTGCTTCGTCTTCTTGCATTAAGTTACCTAAAGGGGCTCTCATTTTTTATTCTCCTAATATGAGCGGGATTTATTTTGCCGCCCATAAAATTTATCTAGTGATCTAGCAACATGCTGTCTTCAAGTAGTTCTACTTCGCGTTTGGCTTTACGTTGTAAGTAGGTTGAGGCAAATACCCCAGATAACGCCCCGACCATGCCCGCCATTGTCGGAATTGTCGCTTTAGATACGCCTGACGCCATTGAACGTGCACTCCCTGTACCTGTAATAGCCATTACATCAAACACTTCTATCATGCCCGTTACTGTGCCAAGTAAGCCCAGCAGCGGACATAAAGCCACCATTACATTTATAAGCGCAAGGTTTGCATTCAAGCGCATACTTGCTCGCGAAATCATAGCCTGTCGTATTTGTTCCGCGTTCCAGCTATTGCGTTCGGTACGCGTTGACCATGTGCCTTTAACGCTGCTTTTATATCCACGAAAACCATTAAAAAAATATATAAATCGCTCGAGTATCAATAACCACATCGCGAAGATTAACACTCCAATGACCAAGAGGACTTGGCCACCGGTGTCGAGAAAATCACGGATAGCATTGATTGAGTCAATCAATAGCACCATGGTTTATTCTCCCTTCTCGCTTCGCTCTGCAATAATACCTGCGCTTTGCTCTTGTAAAATAAGCAATAAGCCTTTTGAACGTGTATTTAGTAATGTATAAATAAACACAGTTGGGATTGCGACAACTAAGCCAAGTACGGTCGTAACTAGTGCCTGGGAAATACCACCAGCCATTAGTTTAGGGTCGCCCGTACCAAATAATGTAATAGCTTGGAATGTGTTGATCATGCCCGTGACGGTACCTAGTAAGCCAAGCAGGGGGGCTACCACTGAGATGATTTTAATCAACGTTAAGTTACGGGTAATTTTTGGCATTTCACGTAAAATTGCTTCACTTAATTTAAGCTCAAGCGTGTCGTACGCTACATTTGGGTAGTCGTCTTTTACTTTCATTACACGACCTAATGGGTTGTCGTCGCGAGCAACCGAATCCTTTAGCTGACGACGGATTTTTCCGCCAACAAGCAACAATGAAATAAAACGCTCAATAGCAATTAATAAAGCCAATAAGCCAACACCTAAAATAACATAACCAACTGCACCACCTTGGTGTACTTGTTCTGATGTATCAGGTGCTTGAACAAGTAAGCCTAAAATAGAACCGCCAGTTGGGTCTAATGCAAACGGTACAACACCGCTTTTGGCATTTTGTAAATCAGCAGCCGTAGAGGTATAACGAGATACTGGCTGACGAGTAAGCGCACTCAGTGTATTTGTCCCAGGGCTGTACTCTAAATATTGCCCCTCAGAAATTAAGTTAAACGCACCAACGCGTACAACTTCTTGCTCTGCTTTATTACCACCCTCTATAATAACGGTTGTATTAAAGCGACTTACTTTTCCTTGTTCAGTCATTTCACGTTGTAGCTCAAACCAAACTTTTTCAATATCTTCAATTGACGCTAGTTTAGACGTTGAACCCATTTTTTGAGCTAACTCATCCATAAAGTCACTACGACCCGGTAATTGAGCGGATACAACCGACGTTGCAAATTTATTGCTAGAGTCTCCAGCTACCTGCTGTAGAACACCAAATAATTCTTTAAGTGACCCCATACGTTTTGACAAGGTATCGGTTAAGTTAGCAAGTTTAACTTCATTTTCTTCAAATTGTGTTTCAAGTCGCTCTGATTCAACAAGCATTTGATTACGTTTAGCTTGTGTGTTTTTAAGCATTTGCACTTGTTCACTTTGACGAGACGCGAACTCTTGTTCACGTTGTTTGTTTTGCTCGCTTTGTGCAGACTTACCGCTCTCTAATGCTTTTAATAATGAATCTAGATCCATTGTTTCTGCCGCAGTGCTAACACCTGCAAAGCTAATGCTTGTTGCAAACAGCGCCACTTTTGTTATTTGAGTAAACAATTTCATTTTTAACCTCTTATTCTGCTGCATGTACTGGCAGAGTTAGCATGTCTGGGGCAAGTTGTTTACGCGCTATGCGTAAACCTTTATTTATTTGACTTATTGTTGAATCAGGTAAAGCTTCAAACGATTTGGTCTCTGTGTTGTAGCTACCAGCGTGTTTACCATCACGCGTTAGGTAAATCAGCTCTAATCGGCCAATGCGTAAAAAATCAACTTCACGATCTTTACCGTTTACATCTAGCAATGCAGTGTAAGCTTCAATAGTGCGCCCGTAATCGACCTCTACTTGGTAAGCTTCAAGTACACGACGAAATTTTTCACTAGACGTAATGTCGGCACGGTCCATCATGGCTTTAAGTGATGCTAAACGCTTTGCGCGTTCGTCTTGTAAAAAAGGAATGTCTAACGATACAAATTGCTCAAGACCGGTGATCATTCGCATCATAAGCGGGGTAATTTGGCGCTCAATAATAGAAACCTGATCCATTGATAGGTTAAGCGATTCCATTTCTTCAATCTGATTATTAAGTTGTTTAGTTAACTGCGCGTTATATACAGCTAAACCATCAATTTCTTTATTGAGTGTTTTAAACTGCTGTAAACGACCTTGCATTGAATCTGCAATCTTGTCTATTTTTGTTTGTGATTGCGCAGCTGATATATTTATTTCACTGCTTTTATCAATAACCTTGTCTAAATCGTTAGCGTGTACTGCTGCACTTGCGGCCACAATACCAGCTAAGATTAATGGTTTAACGCCTTTCATCGCATACACCTTTACTCGTTAATTAGCGGATTTGCTAGGTTGTATTTCAAACCAATAAACAGAGATTTATTGGCTTGAATAATTCAATGAAAGGAAGTTTATAGATAAAAGATGACAAGGATGTTGCGCAAAAAAGTCGCTTTTATGACAGCTGTCATAATTTGGTATTAAAGAGGTTTTGTAAATTAAAAATAAATAAACTAGTAGGCTGTTGAAGAGCGATTAATCAATAATGCTAGTAATTTTGTCATAGGTACTTTGCCAATCTGTGTAATTAACCGCAATGGGGTAGTAGCTGTTGTTATGAATTAACACTAAAGAAGGAAAGCCGTTAATAGGCAACGTTTTTATAAAATTAAGCTCGTCACTTAACTCATTATTTAATGATAATGACGCTAACTCATCTGCAAACGCAGTCTTTTCAAAACCGATTCCTTCAGCTAGTTCTACTAGCGTGATTTCATCTGATGGATTTTGCGCGTGTAAATAATATGCATGCTGTATTGCTTCTATCATTTGTGCTTCTTTATTGGTTTTACGCGCGATAAGAGCTGCTCTACAAGCCGGATAAGTAGAACGACGAGGCTCGCAATTACGCCAAAAGTCATAATTAAACTCTGTGCCTAACTGCTTCTGTATTTTATGCCACGTATCTTCAAGCATTGCTTTCATTGCTTTTGGCATGGGTTGCTGGCTATCGGGGGCTAAACCACCCACTTTATATTCAACAATAATCTTGTGCTCAAGCTGTTCTTTTAATTTTAGCCACGTAGGCGCATAGCCCCAACACCAGCTACACATTGGATCGTGTATATAAATTAACTTACTTTGAAACATAACAACTCCTAAGTAAAAGCTGAGACAACTTTATTTCGACCCGTTTCCTTTGCTTTATAAAGGCATCGATCGGCTTGTTTTAGCGCATCATTGTAGTCTGTTAGCTTATTAACTTGTGCTACACCTATGCTGCAGGTAAGTGCTACGTTTTTGCTGTCAACATTCAAAAGCGTTGTATTGGCGACACTTTCTCTAAAACTATTAGCAACTTTTTCAGCGGTTTCGATTGTTTCTTTAGGTAATATCACCACAAACTCTTCCCCACCATAACGCGCTTTTATTGAATCACGGCTAAATTGTGACTCTAACATTTTAGTAAATTCAATTAATACCGTATCACCACTGTCATGGCCATAGTTATCATTAATAGATTTAAAATGGTCTAAGTCCAAAAGTAAAATTGAGAACGGTAAATAATTATCGGGATTATCGCTAACCAGTTTAAAAAAATGAGATGTAACAAAGCGTCTGTTAGCAGCTCCTGTTAACTGATCGGTATACGCATCCTTTTTTTGTGCCAATGTGATTTCAGCAATAGACGCGTGACTTTTTTGCCTAAAAAATTCACCAATAAACGAAAACGTAAATACCAAACTAAACGAAGCCATAAAGCGTGATTTTTCAACAATGCCGTAATCGACTTGTCCAAAATTAGGACCATATAAAAGCGCTATACAGCAAAGGATCAGACTAAAACTTAGCCAAAACCCCAATCTTACTCCTAACGTTGCAAAAGTAACAACTGGGTAAAACATAAGCCAGTAAAGCGCCGTGTTTTCTTTCCCTCCCGTATATATCAGCGCAATACACATAATAAATATGATCGACATGGTCGTTATAGATACAACCTCTAGTTTACCTGTTTTAAAAAAGTAAACGGTACAGGCAATAATCGTCATATTAGCAACGAGCAAAGCGACACTGAGAATAGGTGAATACACATCATAATTAGCTAAAAGTAAAAAAACTAACACAACAATTGCGAAGGCTATCATTGCAAATAACGAAAATGCTTGACGCTGCCTGTCAGAATTGTAAACGCTATCTATGTTAATTAAATTGCGCCAGCTCGACTTACTCAAGGTTTCCTTTTCCATATTTATACTTTGAACTTTTTAACCATTTGTTCTAAATCACCGAATTGTTGCCTCAGTTTTGTGCATTCGTTTAGCGTATTATTTAGGTTGGTTTTACTTTGAATCGACAACTCGCTAATGGTTTGTATATCCGCATCAAGTGATTTAACAACTTGATTTTGCTCTTCTGTAGCGCCTGCAACAACATGATTGGCAGCGCTTATTTGTTTTATATCTTCTATTACTTGCTGCATTAATTCACCAACAGCATCCGCTTCTGACACGCTTTTTTCGCTGCCTTGCAAGCTTGTTTTCATTAACTCAACCGCCAAAGTTGACCCTTTTTGCAATTCTATAACTGTTTCTTCTATCTCTTGTGTTGATTCTTTGGTGCGATGAGCTAATTGTCGAACTTCATCTGCCACTACTGCAAAACCTCGACCTGCTTCACCTGCGCGAGCTGCTTCAATAGCCGCATTCAATGCAAGTAAGTTGGTTTGTTCACTCACGCCTTTAATCACTTCTAAAACATTACCAATGCTTTCTGTATGTGCATTTAAGCTATTAATAGTTTGTTGAGCTTGCTCTATATTGGCAGACAGTTCGTGAATCCCAGCAACGTTGTTACTTAATATTTCTTGATTTTTTGTCGAGTGTTGATTTGCATCTTTTGCAAGTGTTGATGCGTCAGACGCACTATTGAATATATCTGATGTCATCCCTGTAAATTGATTAATTGCAGCTGCAACGCTATCAGTACGCATACTTTGATCGTCATACATAGCAAGTGATGAATGCGTTTGCGTTAGAAGGCTTGCTATAACACCATCAAGAAGGACAGTTGTATCTTTAACTTGCCCTATTGAAGATTGAATTTTTTCGATAAACACATTAAATGAATGACTTAACTCACCAAACTCATCGTCATTTTCTATTTCTAAACGACGTGTTAAATCGCCCTCTCCTTGAGAAATATCTTTAATAGCATCATTTAACCGATTCATTGGGCGCATTAAGTAACGAAGCAAAAATTGCATTAAAATTACAATGACTATCGTACCTACAATTAAATATATAAATGCTGTTTTACCAAAACTGGATACACTCTCAAATGCTTTTTGTTGATCTATAACAACCCCTAAATACCAATTTACATTTTCGATTCCACTGATTTTATTAAACGAAACCAATTTAGTTTCGCCTGCAATTTTATATTCAACAAACTCGCTACTCAGAGGTGGCTTAGTGCCAAAAAGCGCTGAAATATTTTTTAAATTAAAGCTGCTTTGCTGGTGGCTTAATATTTGACCGTTGTCATCGAGCAAAAAGCCGTAGCCTAACCCTAAAAAGTCAATGTCGTTAATAATGTCTGTGACCGTTTGCATGTCTATATCAGCGCCTGCAACCCCAACAAAGCGATCATTGTGGTTTATAGGCACAACGGCAGATATAGTTAGCTCATTGGTTGTTACGTCTATATAAGGAGTTGTAAAAGCGGTGTTGGTTTTATTTTCAACCAATTTATACCAGGGGCGCGACGTCGCATCAAAATCAGGAGGTAAAACTACTGTTTGGTCGTTTAAAATAAAATTACCGTTTGATTGGCCTATATAAGTATTTTTAAAGTCACCTGCTAATTCAGCCGTATTTAATTGAGAAAGCGTCAATGTGTTTGAATCAGATGGTTTGTGCGTTTGGGCAAACGCATTGACGATTGATAGTTTGGCATTTAGCCAGCTTGCAATGTTTTGCGACACTGACTCTGAGTTTTGTTGAAGCACCAAAGCAAGTTGCGTTTGTGTTTGGTTTTTTAAAGTGGTGTAGTTATTTACGGTAAATAAGCCTAACACCAAAACAAGTACTACTGACGCTGCTATTGTAACTTTTGTTGTGAACTTAAGTGCCCCAAACATAAATGCCCTTTATTTTTTAATTTTTAGCAGTTTAGTTTTAGCAAATATTGGGAGGATTGTCTTAGCAATTTTCGCTTTTTACGAAAATACCACTTAAAAACAATAAAAAAGGATTAGGTAAATTTGATTGTAAATTTTAAGTAATTAATTTTACATATTTATTTTTAGATAAGAACTCATTTTGGAATGTTCCAGTTAAAATGAGGGTTAATAATGACTGAATACGTATTCAGTCATTATTATACAGCCTGCTCTTTACCACTTTTTAGCTAAACGAACGACATTTAAACCATACCAAGCGATGAATACATAACATAGCATAGGAACAAAAAAGCTATCTTGAATGTTCACAGTATCAGCAATATATCCTTGTAATAATGGAACCAAAGCTCCACCTACGATAGCCAAGCATAACCAACCAGAGCCTTTACTTGTTAGCGCGCCTAATTTTTCAATTGCGACAGAAAAAATAGTCGGAAACATAATTGAATTAAATAGACCAATTGCCAGTACTGAATATAAAGCCACGTCACCTTGTGTAAAGATAGTGATTAATAACAGAGCAATAACACTTATCGCATTAAAAGCAATAGCCTTAGAGGGCGCAATTTTTTGTAATAAAGCAGAGCCAATAAAACGCCCTACCATAGCGCCACCCCAGTAATAACTAATTAGTGCAGCGGCTGCATGCTCTTCAAGCCCGGCAATGTGTGCTTCACCAAAATAGTTAACTAAAAAACTACCGATGGCCACTTCGCCACCTACATAACAAAAAATAGCAATAACCCCCATGGTTAAATGCGGTGCTTGCATTAATGAGCGCGTTTCGGTATCAGTGCTGTCTTCTTTGTGGGCTTCTATTTCTGGTAACTTAATAAATGCAAACATAATAGCAATAAGTAAAAGTGCCGCAGCTAGCATTAGGTAAAGTGCTTTTACTGATTCTGCAGATGCAGCAGATGCTGCTAATGTGCCTGCCGTTCCGAAAAATAGAATCCCTCCTACATAAGGCCCTACTGTAGTGCCCAGTGCATTAAGCGCTTGTGCTAAATTTAATCGTGAAGAGGCGGTTTTGTCAGGACCAAGAGCCGCTACGTATGGGTTGGCAGACACCTGTAACACCGTTATACCTGCAGCAAGTACAAACAATGCGCCTAAAAACAACCAATATTCATGAACCACTACGGCAGGGTAAAAAAGCATACAACCAATAGAGGCAACAATGAGCCCCGTTAATATTCCTTTTTTATAGCCTAGTTGTTTAACTAAAATACCAGCAGGGATAGATACAATGAAATAGGCACCAAAAAAGCAAAACTGCACCAGCATTGCTTCAAAATATGTGAGATCAAATACACCTTTTAATCTAGGAATAAGCACGTCGTTTAAAACGGTTATAAATCCCCATAAAAAGAATAAGGTAGTCATGGCAGTCAAAGGAAACAGATAATTATTTTTTTGCTGTTCATTCACGCCATAGGGTTGATTAGTGTTCAGTGTGCTCATTTTTATTTTCACTCCATTAACAAGTTAAACTGATTCTACATTGTTAATAAGTTTTTTTACCACACCAAATTAAGAACGTTCCAATTCAATTCAAACTTGTGCTCGGACACTCAGCTGAAATTACATCAATTAATCGCTTAGTTTCGCCGCTATTATTAAAGTGATATAAAGCCTGGTTTATATCTTCAAGAACTTCACGCCAATTAGGTGTTTGCTTACTAATGGCAAAATACAATGGGTTATAACGAAGTGGCTTGCCATCTTGCTCTATAAAATCAAGCAACTTTGATTTAGCATTGTCATTCAATGTTGAGTATTTGACTGAATGCGCCAATACAACTGGATCGCCAATAATAAGATCCACACGTTCTGCAGCGAGTAGCTGTACTAGTTGTAGGTCATCTACAGCACCTATAACACTAAATTCATTGTTATCCATCATTGCATCAAACTCAGGGGTATTTTGATACCCTCTAACAACGCCAATTTTTGCACCTTTTAACGAATTTAAGTTGCCTGTAAAAATACCCGGTGAGTTTTTACGTTTTAAAAAAGCAATATTCCCACCTTTAAATGTATTTGAAATACCTAATAACTCTCGTCTGGTTTTGTTTTCAACAAAGTCAGAAGGGGCTGTGTCTTCTATAAAATATTCAGGCATTAAAATATCGGCTTTCCCTATTTCGACATTTCGTACAGCTCTCGCCCAAGGTAAAAACTCGATATAAACGTCATAACCTCGGCTATTTAGTAAAGCAACAGCAAAATGATAAACCCAACCTTTATTGCAAAGGCTATCGCTTATGTAAGGCGGCCAGTTCAAAGTAGCAATATGCAAAGTACGCTTATTGTTAGGTGATTTATATAATACTCCTGACTTATAACGCTGACCCTCAACAGTGGTAAGTGTGCTTTTGTTAAGATAACTCATTGATGTGCTTGCAGCACTAAAACAACTAACTAACGCTAATAAAATAATAACAATATACATATTAAAATTATCAAAAATTTATTTAGTTAAGTGTAGTTCACATACTAGCAGTGAAATAAAATTTAATTAAAATGACTCTAAGTAAGCGTTAAAAGGGGAATTTATACAAAGTTTAAACGCCAATTAATAAGGTTTATTGGCGTTTAAAGGAAGGTATTAAGCTGGCTTTACCCATTTCATTTTGTTGTTGGTATCGCGCGAGCTTATTATGGTGTCATCACTACTTTTAACGCCACCTAATTTAGCAAGCCTATCATAAAGCACGACATTACAGGTTGCTGCAAGGTTCATACAGCCAATGGTCGGTATATACACGACTTCGTCGCACCACTTTAGTACGTCTTTTGAAACTGAGCCATCTTCAGGGCCAAATACATAAAATGCATTTTCTGGGTGCTCAAACTCGGGTAAAGGGGTCGCCCCCTCAATGAGCTCAATAACAACGACAGTAGCTCCTTGCGGTTTACATTGTTCCAAACAATCCGTAGGTGTTAATGGAATACGCTCAACCACATTTTTAGTGTCGGTATGAAACTTTTTTGCGTTAAGATAACGATTACCCGTAAAGTAAACCTGATTTGCATCGTAACACCCTGCAGCTCGCAAAACGCCGCCAACGTTGGTGGGACTTTTTGGGTTTATTAAGCCAATACTTGCTTGTAACTTACTCATTAATCGCAATCCTTTGTTGGCCATTCTGCAATATATAAATCAAAGTCATCTAATTTTACATCACAGTCTTTCACTGTTTTGTCTTTCACTGAAATACCGAGTTCGTGCATGTGACTTTTATCGCCGTTATTCACTAGCGGATGCCACGATGCAAGGCCTCGTCCTTCGTGTAAACGTCGGTAACTGCAGCTTTGCGGCATAAAAAATATATCTTTAAGGTTTTCTTTAGTAAGTTTTACACAAGAGGGCACCAAAGTTTGTCGGTTTTCGTATTCACTACACCCACAGGTATTGTTATTAAGATACTGGCAAACAATATTAGTGAAAATAAGCTGCTCACCTTCACGTAGCTGATCGGTTGGGGCAAAATCATCTTCGTCTTCACTATCTATAAATGTATTTAAACAACACTTACCACAGCCATCACAAATAGCTTCCCATTCACTTTGGCTCATTTCGCTCAGGCTTTTTTTAAGCCAAAATTGTGTATTTGCTAACTGTTGATCAAACATAGTTTACTCACGCCCCTTTTAGAGCGCGCATTCTACCGCAATGCATTAAATGGCGCAAAGCCAATACCTTAAAACGATACTCGCTTTGCGCGTAGTTTATTGCTGCGACTGCACCCAACGTTTAATTTTTTTCTCTAAAATAGGCATTGGTAATGCGCCATCTATTAATATTTGCGTGTGGAACGCCTTAATGTCAAACCGGTTTCCTAACTCTTTTTTACAATAATCGCGAAGTTCTTTAATTTTAAACTCCCCTAATTTGTATGAGAGAGCTTGCCCGGGCCACGCAATATAACGCTCAACCTCTGCAACAACATCACTTTTAGCCATTGAAGAGTTGGCAAGCATATATTGTATACCTTGCTCGCGTGTCCATCCTTTTGCATGAAAACCGGTGTCAAGTACTAAGCGCATAGCTCGTAATTGCTCGTCGGCTAAACGCCCGTACCACATATACGGGTCGGTAAATAAACCAAGCTCTTTTCCTAAGCTTTCAGCGTAAAGCGCCCACCCTTCAGCAAAAACCGTATACCCTCCAAATTTACGAAAATCAGGTAAGCCGTCAATTTCTTGTTGAAGAGCAATTTGAAAGTGATGACCCGGCGCCGCTTCATGAATGGAGAGTGTTTCAAGCAAAAACTTAGGCTGTGCTTTTAAATTAAATGTATTAATATAAAAAATACCTGGGCGAGAACCGTCTGGGGCTGGAGCAGCATAAGAAGCACCTGCCGCAGATTGCGCACGGTACGCTTCAACTGGTTTAACAACGTAAGGGGCTTTAGGCGCAACATCAAATAACAGCGGTACTTTAGCATCTATTTTTTTCTTAACGTTTTCGTACGCTTCAACAAGCTCTTCAGCGGTATTAAAGTAAAACTCATCAGAATCACGTAAATGAGTAAAAAATGCAGGTAAATCGCCATCAAAGCCGACTGTTTGTTTGACCTGTTTCATTTCACTTAAAATACGAGATACTTCACTTAAACCTATATCATGAATTTCATCGGCAGACAGTCTAAGTGTTGTGTTTTTCTTTATTTGATATTCGTACCAAGCTTTACCATTGGTAAAATCGCTGTAGCCTACTGAAGCACGACTATTAGGAATATAGTCATTAATTAAAAATGTGTGCATGCTTTGATAAGCTGGGACTAATTGCGTCATGATCAAATCACGGTATTGGGCTGTTATTTCTTGTTTTTGCTCTGCTGTAAACGAGTCTGGTAAATTGTTGATAGGCCCCCAAAACAGTGAGTCTTCAGCCTTATTGACAACATGCGCACTAAATTGTGGCGCTAATTTTTTGGCAAGTGGAGAAGGTAAAACAATATTTTGTTTTATACCTTCAGCCATAGAAAGCTCAACACTTTTAAGCCACTTAACAAACCCACCACTACGTTTTATGAAATTAGCGTAATCGTTCATAGTTTTGAAAGGTTGTGCACTTTGACCCGAGCCAAAGCCCGCAAAAATATTATGCGCACCCGACATTTGATTTATTGGCAAAAGATAACTAGGAAACTGCATTCCTTCTAAATTAAGTGCTAAGTCGCGCTTTAAAATTTCATAACTTAATAGCGCTTGCCCTGTTAACTGCTCGGAATCAATGTAGCCAAGGCGTTGTTGATACTTTTTATAAAAAGCCGCTTTCTTATCACGGTTTAAAACTGAGATCTCAGGCGTGAATACATCATTAAATTCATTTTTTCCGCTGTATGTAGCACGAATTGGTGCAAACGTGAGTGACTCTTCATAATATTGGTTAACTAGCACATCAAGTTGTTGCTTAGAAGATAGCTCTGACACCACAGCATTTATAGATGAAGAAACCGGTTTACTATTGCTTTGTTGAGGCGCAGTATTGCTACACCCCGTTAAAGCACCTATCACTGATGTAGCCACAAGTGCTAATTTTAATAATTTCATGTTAATCCTTTTAAAAAATACAAGCCGATTATGAGCTTTAAATTAAGCTAAATAAAGTAGTAACTTAGTCGTTATTTTATTGCACTTTTACTTAAGCTTGGTAAAGTCAAAACAACTTTAATGTCATATAAAAGAATTAAAAAATGAAAAAGCACTTGTTATCAGCCTCAGTCGCAATATTAAGTTTGAGTAGTTTACCCACCCAAGCAGTCACCTACATTTCTGCAAAGTCCATGTTAGATGTAGAAAATGGCACACTTATTCAATCCCCTCTTATTACTGTTGATAACGGCGTGATCACCTCGATAGAACGCAACAAAAAGCCGCAACTTGGCAAAAGTGATGAACATATAAATCTACCGCAGTTAACATTAGTGCCTGGCTTAATGGATATGCATGTGCATTTAACAAGTGATCCTACTGTTTCACGTAGTGAGCGGTTAGGTCAGTCAATCCCACGCATGGCCGTTAAATCGGCCTATTTTGCTAAAAAAACGCTCGAAGCCGGTTTTACCACTGTGAGAAATGTTGGCGCAGATGGTTATAGTGTTATTGCGGTGCGTGACGGTATTAATGCAGGTGATATTATAGGCCCAAGAATTTGGGCTGCAGGTCCATCTCTTGGTATAACAGGCGGGCATTGTGACAATAACCGCTTACCGCCTGAGTTAAAATATACCTCAACCGGCGTAGCCGATGGGCCATGGGCCGTAAGGACAAAAGTGCGTGAAAATATAAAGTATGGAGCCAATGCTATAAAGTTTTGCGCAACAGGCGGTGTATTTTCAAAGGGCACAAAAGTAGGAGTACAACAATACTCACTTGAAGAAATGAAGGCCATTGTTGAAGAAGCACACATGCGCGACCTTCCTGTTGCTGCTCATGCACATGGTACAAGTGGGATTAAAACAGCCATTATTGCAGGCGTTGACAGCGTAGAACACGCAAGCTTTTTAGACGATGAAGCCATTGCCTTGGCTAAAAAGCATGGGACTTGGCTTTCAATGGACATATACAACACAGAATATACATTAAGCTTTGGCGAACAAAATGGTGTAGACGAAGAAAACTTAAATAAAGAACGTCAAGTTTCAAAAAAACAAAGAGATAGCTTTAGCAGAGCAGTTAAAGCCGGTGTAAATATGGTCTTTGGAACCGATGCGGCCATCTACCCACATGGTGATAATGCAAAGCAATTTTCACGCATGGTTGAATTTGGCATGACTGAACTGCAAGCCATTCAATCAGCAACTATAAACAGTGCTAAGCTTTTAAAAATGCAAAATACGCTCGGGCAAATAAAAACCGGATTTGCTGCAGATATTATTGCAGTAGAGGGAAACCCATTAAAAAACATTTCTACATTAGAGCAAATTCCTTTCGTTATGAAAGCGGGTATTGTTTATAAAGCTGAAAAATAAAAATTTCGTTCTAAATAAGGGCTAACTTTATAGTGTTAGCCTTTACATTTAACGTTAAAAAATTAAAGGCCTTAGCTAAACAATATGTTAAAAGTTACACTTAAATAGCATTACTTTAGCTTAGCTCTATTGTCATTTTGATCTGATTACCCTTCATTGAGAGGTTGTTTTAGCCAAGGCATGTTGCAATCTATTTATTATGATCGCCACGTAACTCCCACCTCTTTTATATTTCGTTGATTTACATACTCTAAATCTACTCGGTTGTTTAAAAAACATGCAAGCAGTTGTTTAAATCTAATATTAATTGAACTTTTAGTTTATTTTGCAAATAACAATCATTACTATTGCCGCACTTTATTAAATGCGAATGATTATCATAATGAAAAGTTTCAATTACTCATTACTCACCCTCGCTTGTTTAAATGCGCAAGCCGTTTTAGCACAAGCCACTGCAAATCAAGATATCGAACATATAAGTGTTTATCAAAAACAAAACCAAGTTGTTATGAGCTCAGGGCTTGCAACTAAGTCAGATATGTCGTTAATGGAAACCCCAGCACCTGTCGTTATTATTGACCGTGAACTAATTGAATCCCAAGGTGTAGATAGCCTGCAAGAGCTTGTACGTAATGTAAGTGGATTAACCCAAGCAGGTAATAACTACGGGATTGGCGATAACTTAGTTATTCGAGGTCTAGATGCTAATTATACTTACGATGGGATGTATGGCGGAGCAGGCCTTGGTAACACCTTTAATCCAACGCGCTCATTAACCAATGTTGAGTCGGTCGAGGTGTTAAAGGGTCCAGCAACAGGCTTGTATGGTATTGGCAGCGCTGGTGGTGTAATTAACTTAATTGAAAAAAAACCTGAATTTGAAGAAAAGCATAAAGTAGCCATAGAGCTTGGTCAGTGGGATAGCTATTCACTTGCCTTTGATAGCACCAATGCAATTACCAATGACTTAGCATTCCGCGTGATGGCTAAAACAGCATCAAGTGATGGTTTTCGTGATTTAAAAGAAGACCGAGACGAAATATATACATCACTTAAATACATTTTGAGTGATCAACAAGACGTTATGGTTTCTGCTGCATACATTAAAGACTCAATAGCGGTGGACTCTATTGGTCACCCTATTCGAATTTATAATGCAGACTCTGCTAATGGTTTAACAGCCTCAAAAGTAACAGGATCTGATTTAGTTAACGATCCTACGGGTAGTGGTTTACAGCTTAGTGAATCTCAGCGCAATGAACTGGCAAACTCATTGTCAGATAACGACGGATTAACACCTTATCAATTTGGAACTAACGGAATTATTTCGCCAATGGCTGATGATAACGAAGGTGAAGAGTTGCGCTTTAAGCTTACTCATAATTACTTTATTACTGATGACTTATTTTTAAATCAACAGTTACAATACCGTAATTACACATCAAGTTTCGCACGTCAAACGGGGGCTTATAACTATGTTTATTGGAATCGTCGTGGTGTTATTAATCAAGATCCACGTTCACCGTTAGTCGTTGACGATGTGCTTTACCCTTTTGCTGCTCGTCGCCAAGAATACCGCCAAGTTGAGGCTGATGAAAAGTCATGGCAGTACTTTTTAGATTTGCGCTACGATTTTATGTTGGGTGATATTGATAACGAACTTTTGGTTAATGCTAATTATGAAGATCGCGATATTCGTTTTAAACAATATTCTATATGGGATAAAGATTACGTTATTACAGATACAAACAACGAAGTAACATATCAAGGTTCCCTACCCTATATATTTGATATACGAGATCCCAATTGGCCAACAGGTAATTTTTACGATTACGATCCTCTTAAAACCAGTGACTACAATAAAAAAGTAAAGGCCTGGGGTTTGGGCCTCCAACATGTTGCCTATATTAATGAGCAATTAACAACACGCGTAGGTGTTGCTTATAACCGCATTAAACAAAGTTATGAACATTTTGGTGTAGATGAGCGTTATAGCGCAAGTCGAGCAGAACCAACACCAGAGGCTGACACTTCAGACAGTGGTTTAACGTATAATTTAGGCGCAACATATCAACCCACTGAAAACTTTTCTATATTTGCTAATCACGCTAAAGGCCGCACTGCATATAGTGTATTAGGGTCCATTGCTGGTAACGAAGCGGATAGAGAAGACTCAGAATCAATGAGCAACGACTTAGGATTTAGATATAAAGCGTTTGACGACCAACTGCTTGCCTCTTTCGTTGTTTTTGAAAGTGCGCGAACCAACCTAGAATACAGCAATCCACTTTATGAAGCGGGCGTTTCGGCACCAGATGTAGTTAAAAGCTTTTATGATGGGGAAGAAAAAACAAAAGGGGTTGAGCTTGATTTAAATGCGCATTTAAATGAGCAATGGAAAGTAAATATAAATGGTGTTTATCAAGATGCAAGAAACCAACTAAACCCTAATATAAACAATCACGCTACACGTAAAAAAGGGGTTCCTTATGTAACTGCCAGTACGTGGGTAACTTACTACGCAACTGTTTTTAGTTTGCCTGAAACGCTAAATATAAGTGCAGGTGTAACTTATGTTGATGATAGGAGTACCAACTCATCAAGTTTTGGTATTCCTGATGGCTATGTACCAAGTTACACGGTTCATGATGCGGCTGTTTCATACACAACAAACAAATGGCATATGCAACTTAACTTAAACAATATATTCAATAAGCAATATTATTCTAAAGCGATGTTTTTAGGTGGTATGCCGGGTGAAGAACGTAACGCTAAGCTAAGCTTTAGCTATACACTGTAGTTTGCTCATGTATAAGCGCTTGCATTTGTGAGCGCTTTTTAATCATAACGGATAGATTAGCCAAGGACATTAGTTAAGTTTAAGGTTTTACCTTAAGCTGTATTTTAATGAGTCTAATTCCTTGCTATCACTAACCAACATGCTAGCATTTAGTTTCTGAAATTACTGAAAGTTAATGATATGACTTTATCTGAGAAAAATTTTACCTTTGTAATGCATTGCGGCGAAATGGGAAGCCGCTGGGGTTTTAACCGTACTATTGGTCAAATGTGTGGATTACTTATTATCACTAAAAACCCAATGACCGCGAATGAAATTGCCGATTCACTGAGTATTTCACGAGGCAATGTGAGTATGGGCATTAAAGAGCTTCAGTCTTGGCAATTAATTAAAGTTCAGCACATTCCTGGTGACCGTAAAGAGTATTATGCACCCGCAGGCGATATTTGGGATATGGCAAATCGTGTATTTGAAGAGCGTAAAAAACGTGAAATCGATCCAACACTTAGCCTATTGCGCGACAACTTATTAGACGAAGCAAGTAATGAAGAAGAAATCTATGCACAAAAACAAATGGGTGAAATTCACAACTTACTTGAAACAGTGACTAAATGGTCTTCTGAATTACAACGTTTAACTCCTGAGCAACTCAATAAACTAATGAAACTCGGTTCTGGCATTGGCAAGGTAATAGACCTAAAAGATAAGATTTTTAAAAAAGAATAAAGCCGCACTGTGCGGCTTTATTATTAATTAAATATTATATTTTTGGATAGCCAATTCGATCAGATAAATAACCGACACTCGTTGCAAAATAATACGAGCGGTTCCAATGCATTAACACTTTATAGTTATCGTAGGCTAAAAACATACGGCCGTTAATATCATCAGGCATCACTAACGCAGCACGTACGTTTACATTAGGTAAAGCACTGCCGTCGACTTTTCTCAACCCTAGTGCCTGCCAATCAGCAAGTGAACGCTCTGAATCATCCCAATATTCAAGCCATTGCTTACGCGTTTTGGTACCACGTACTAAGATATATTTGTTATCGAATCCATCTGGGAGTTTGACTTGACGGCCCCAAGTTAATGAATCGTTCCAACCCTCTTGCTTTAAATAATTAGCAATAGAAGCAAACGCATCTTCTTTAGTCGTCCAAATATCTTTGCGACCATCGTTGTTATAGTCAACGGCGTAAGCATTAAAAGACGTAGGCATAAATTGAGTTTGCCCCATAGCGCCAGCCCAAGAGCCTTTAAATTTATCTAAGGAAATATGGCCCGATTTTAAAATGTCTAAAGCTGCCCATAATTGGCGTTTATAAAGAGCTTCACGGCGGCCATCAAAAGCAAGCGTCACTAATGATGAAATAACATTGTGCCCCCCTTGAATGGTGCCAAAGTTACTTTCAAGCCCCCACAAAGCCACTATAAAACGCGCTTGTACGCCAAACTCTTTAGCTACTTGCTCAAGAATGTCTTTATTTTCAGCATACAGTTTACGAGCACGGTCAATTTTCCATTGCGGAACACGTTTTGGTAAATAGGTTTCAAGTGTTTCTTTAACTTCAGGCTGGTTTTTGTCAGCCGATACTACTTTTTCTTTGTAGGTCGCGGTTGCAAACGCACTATCAATTAACGATGTTTCGTAGCCTTTTGCGATTGCTTCTTTTTTTAAGTTTGTTAAGTAATCTTTAAATTCGGCTTGTGTTTTTGCAACCACTGACGAACTTAAACATAAACCACATAATACAACTGCCAGTTTTTTAATCACGATCGGCTCCATTTTGTTTTCTTAGTTCAGTAAGCAAATTATCTTCCGGTGGTGGAAGCTGTAAATAGTAACCTTGATCGGTTAATGCACCCTTAACAGTCTCTAAATCAGCACCGCCTAGATGCTCACGATTAGCCAAATTAATAATCATCACATAGTGGGGTTTGCCAAACATAGCCATTAAAGGTTCTGGAACTTTGCTAAAATCATCTCTTTTTTCAACAAATAAGAAGGTATCCGCTTTTTTCTTACTTTTATACACTGCAGTTAACATTATGACCTTATAAATTCTTGCACAACAATGCCGCACACTATACCATGAGAGTAATAATAAGTTAGAAAATTTAGATTAGAAATTTCGATAAACGCCTTATTCAGCCTGTGTTTATTTAATTACAATTTCTTATCATACAATTCAATTGAGCGTGTATGTCGGACCAAATTTTTGAGTTAAAAGGGAATCTTTTTACGTTATCAGTTTTACATCTTTATAGTGCTGATATTAATCTTTTAGCAGAGCAACTCTACGTAAAAATAGCCCAAGCCCCCCGTTTTTTTGAGGGAGCGCCTGTTGTTGTTAATTTAGAAGAAGTAAAAAGCAGTTCTTTGGACTTTGTTCATTTAAAGTCACTTATAGAGCGAATGAGTTTTAACGCAGTGGGTATATGTAATGGCTCTGAAGAGCAACATACAAGTGCAAAAAAAGCTGGCTTCTCAGTTTTAAATTACTCGCAAGACGTAAAAGCAGAGCCCGTTGAAAAACAACCAAACACATCAATTGTTGAAAAAAACATTATACTTCCTGCACAAATAATTAACGGCACAGTGCGCTCAGGTCAACAGGTTTATGCAAAAGACCGCGACCTTATTGTACTAGGCGCTGTTAGTCATGGTGCAGAAGTAATAGCAGATGGCAACGTACATATTTACGGGACCCTTCGCGGTCGCGCTATAGCGGGCGCAAAAGGATTAGAAAACGCACATATATTTTGCCAAAAGCTAGAAGCGGAACTTGTTTCCATAAATGGCAACTACTGGATCAGTGACTCTCTACAAGGTGAGTTTTGGGGCAGTGCTGTGCAAATACAACAAAAAAATGAATCATTAGAAATTTCAGCTTTGGTTAAAGGATAAATCTCATGGCAAAAGTAATTGTCGTTACCTCGGGTAAAGGTGGTGTTGGTAAAACAACATCAAGCGCCGCAATAGGCACAGGCTTAGCATTAAAAGGCTACAAAACGGTTATTATCGATTTTGACATCGGTTTACGTAACCTTGATTTAATTATGGGGTGTGAACGCCGTGTTGTTTATGACTTTGTTAACGTTATAAATGGTGAAGCAAACTTAAACCAAGCACTTATTAAAGATAAGCGTGTAGAAAAGTTATTTTTGCTTCCAGCATCGCAAACTCGTGATAAAGACGCACTAACTCGCGATGGTGTAGAACGCGTTTTAAACGAGCTTAAAGAAGATTTTGATTATATTGTATGTGACTCGCCAGCAGGTATTGAAGCAGGCGCGATGATGGCAATGTACTTTGCTGATGAAGCGATTGTAACCACCAATCCAGAAGTCTCATCTGTACGAGATTCTGACCGTATATTAGGTATTTTGCATAGCAAATCTAAACGCGCTGAAGAAGGCCTAGAAAACATCAAAGAGCACCTGCTATTAACACGCTACAACCCTGAGCGTGTGGCTAAAGGTGAAATGCTTTCTGTAGAAGACGTACAAGACATATTAGCAATCGATTTGCTCGGTGTTATTCCTGAGTCACAAGCAGTATTAAGTGCATCAAATTCAGGCCAACCGGTCATATTAGATGGTGAATCAGATGCTGGCCAGGCTTATGCTGATGCCATAAACCGCTTACTTGGTGAAACCGTCGATTTTCGCTTCTTAGATGTAGAGAAGAAAGGCATTTTTAAACGGATTTTTGGAGGCTAATGTGTCGTTACTTGACTATTTCCGCTCAGAAAAGAAAAACAGTGCGTCTCTTGCAAAAGAGCGATTGCAAATAATTGTCGCACACGAACGTTCGCAGCGTGGAACACCTGAATACCTACCACAATTAAAACAAGATATTTTGGATGTAATTCGCAAGTACGTGAATGTAGGCGCCGATGCAGTTCAAGTTCAGTTTGATCAAAATGAAGATGATTTAGCCGTACTCGAACTCAATGTCACACTACCTGACGAAGAAAAGAAATAATGATAAAGGGCGCTAAGCGCCCTTTATCATCTGTTTTTAACTCGTCTTGTAAACTTTATTTAATTATCCCACTCTTTGAGTGTATCTTTAAGATATTTATAGCGCCAAGAATTGAGTAAATCTGGTTTTGATATATTTGCTGGTGATGATGCTGTTTGGAGATCTGCAACTCTCCAAAAACCGAGAAGTATTCTCGTCAGATAGTATCAATATGGTGATAAATCTTTTGTGCAATTTAATGTTTTGTAATATGAAAATCACCAGCTCATAAGACTTACGTCAGTTACGAAAAGACTGTGATTTCTGACTAAGTAAACCGTGATTTATGAAGTCATTATTTTGCAAATAGTTCTTTGATACCAAGGAATAAAATAAACTATTTTAAATAATTCTTATCATTTGAGGTATAGCTGTAACGGTATGGTTTAAGAAGAGTTATGAGGAATTCTTTTAGTAAACAAGTTGGCGAAGAGACTAATGACAATAGTCGCTAAAAATCAAAATTATATGGTCTAATCAAATTAGTTGCTCTAGCTATTCAATGGTTATAACACAGTAATTTTCTTTTGTCTCAATTATGGGCCTTAAAATATCCTAAGTAAGTAAAAACCAGACCTCCTTAATATCCATCTGAAAAATACTAGTTACCGTATCTAACTAGCATTACTCTTAGATTATATTTTTGCACGTATTTTCGATGGAACATCACCAAATAAGCGCTTAAATTGTTTACTAAAATAACTTGGCTCTGAGAAACCACATTGATAGGCTATTTGTGAAATTGGTAATCGCGTTTCAATAAGCAACTTACGTGCATTTTCTAAACGTATTTCGTTAATAAATTGGTTCGGCGTTTTCGCTAAATGTTTTTTGAAGCGCCTTTCTAATGCACTCACAGATAAATGAGCAATATCCGCTAAGTGTTCTATATTGATAGGGCGTGAATAATGTTCGCGAATATAATCTACTGGCCCTTCTATTGCCCTAACATGGGACAAAGCTTTAGAGGTCTTTTGAAGGTGACGTGTAACACCATAAGTTCCAACAATTTCTTGATCTAAATAAATAGCTTTTTTAGATGTAGAAAACCAAGCCAAGTCTCCATTTGATGTGTGGTTTAATTCAAGCCTGTCGGTGACAGTTCCCCCCAAAATCACTCGCTTGTCATCGTTTACATATTGGAACGCGAGGTGTTTTGGTGAAAAATCGTAATCAGTTTTGAACGCTATTTGATCAAACGTTTTATAACCCTGATGTTCAATAAAATGTTGATTAGCAAAAACAACCCGGCCTTCAGTGTCTTTTACCCAAAATAAAATATCAGGCAACAAATCAAATGCCGAGATTAGTTGATTGACCCCTGCTCTATCAATAATCTGTTGAATATCCAATGCTTTTGACCTCGATAATTTACTTTAAACTAAATATATAAAACGCCGATTTTGTTGCATTGTCAACCGAATTTTTATTACCCCTGATGATTACCATTCTCTATTATTAATAACATGATGTTAACTAAATTCAATAGATTACTATTGAGGTGGTATTTTAGATGAATAATCCCAAAATCAGAATGGGAATGGTGGGTGGCGCTGAAGGCGCATTTATTGGTGGCATTCATCGTATTGCAGCTAGACTCGATGGAATGATCAGTCTTGTCGCGGGCTCTTTTAGTTCTAACCCTGAACTGACAAAAAAAACAGCAGCCATGCTGGGGATCGATTCCAGTAGAAGCTATAACACTTATCAACAAATGTTTATTGAAGAAGCAAAGCTACCTGTTAATGAACGCATTGATTTTGTGGTTATTGTAACCCCCAACCATCTTCATTTTCCTATCGCTAAATTAGCCATTGAAAGTGGTTTTCACGTTTTATCAGATAAGCCTGCCACATTAAATCTCCATGAAGCATTGAGCTTAAAACAAAGTTTAGATAACAGTGATTGTTTATACGGATTAACCCATACCTATACCGGTTATCCAATGATCAAAGAAGCGAAATACCGTATATCCCAAGGCGAGATAGGCACTATTCGTAAAGTCATTGTTGAATACTCGCAAGGTTGGCTTAGTAAAACCGAAGATGAACAGGTAAAACAAGCCCAATGGCGTTTAGACCCACAGCAAGCAGGAATAAGTTGTTGTATTGCTGATATTGGCGTTCATGCAGCTAATTTAACAGAATATGTTAGCGGCCTCGAAGTTAACGCACTTTGTGCTGATCTGAATCAGGTTGTGCCAGGGCGAACACTGGATGATGATGGTACAGTTTTGCTGCGCTTTAATAACGATAGTAAAGGCGTGTTACTTGCGAGCCAAGTAGCGCTTGGTGAAGAAAATAATTTATCTCTTCGTATTTACGGTGATAAAGCAAGTTTAGAATGGAACCAAATAGAGCCAAACAGCTTATGGCTGAAAAATCATAACGCGCCAACAATACTATTACGTGCAGGGGTTGCGCTAAAAAGTGAAGCAGCACAAAACGCACTGCGTACACCTGCAGGCCACCCAGAAGGTTACCTCGAAGCTTTTGCCAATATATACGTCAACTTTGCAAATCAAATAAACGCCAAAAAAGCCGGAAAATCAGCAACTAATGTTGAGTTCGATGTACCAGGTATAAAAGATGCGATTAGAGGCATGGCATTTATTGAAAATGCAGTAGCAGCTTCTAAAGAAGAGACTAAATGGCACACATTTAAAATTGGATAGAGATAGTATGAAAAAAATAAAAGGCCCAGCAATATTTTTAGCGCAATTCATAAGCAATGAAGCGCCATTTAATAATTTTAAAGATATTTGCCGATGGGCGGCAAAGCTCGGTTATAAAGCAATTCAACTACCCACATCAGATACTGAGATATTTGATTTAGAAAAAGCAGCTCAAAGCCAAGAATACTGCGATGAAGTGACTAGCATTGCTAAACATGCAGGGCTTACAATCTGCGAGTTATCAACGCATTTACAAGGACAGTTAATTGCTGTACACCCTGCTTATGATGAAATGTTTGATAATTTTGCACCAGAGCAGTTACGTGGTAACCCAACAAAGAGAACTGAATGGGCGATTAAACAATTAATGTTTGCTGCCAAAGCAAGTAAAAATTTAGGACTTAAAAACCACGTAACATTTTCGGGTGCGCTACTTTGGCATACTTTCTATCCTTGGCCGCAACGACCGCAAGGCCTAGTTGAAGAAGGCTTTAACGAACTTGCTAAACGCTGGCTACCGATACTTGATTACTTTGACGAAATGGGCGTAGATGTTTGCTACGAGTTACACCCAGGTGAAGATTTACATGATGGCATTACATTTGAGCGCTTTTTAGCTGCAACAGGCAATCATCCAAGAGTAAATATTCTCTATGATCCGAGCCACTTAGTATTGCAACAGCTGGATTACCTTGCATTTATAGATATTTACCATGAGCGAATAAAAGCTTTTCACGTGAAAGATGCAGAGTTTAATCAAAATGGCCGCAGTGGTGTTTATGGTGGCTATCAAAATTGGCAAGATCGACCAGGGAGATTTCGCTCGCTCGGTGATGGTCAAATAGATTTTAAATCAATATTCAGTAAATTAACCCAATATGGATTTGATGGCTGGGCTGTTTTGGAATGGGAATGTTGCATTAAAGATTCTGAACAAGGGGCTAAAGAAGGCGCACCATTTATTGAACAACACATAATTACACCTGCCAGCAAAGCGTTTGATGATTTTAGTGCAATGAATACCAATCCCCAACGTAATAAGCGGATATTGGGTATTAACTAGATAGGACTACACAATGAATAACAATAATAATCAAAGCCTCATTTTTCGCCTATGTTGTATCGCGTTAATAGTCACCTCAATGACATTCGCGATTCGTGCCGGTATTTTAGGCCAACTTGGTGAGCAATTTGGCTTAACGAGCACCCAACTTGGTTGGGTCAATGCAATGGCTTTTCTAGGTTTTCCGATAGCGACGATGCTCGGCGGTATTATCTACAACGCCATTGGCGCTAAAAAATTAGTAGCACTCGCGTTTGCTTGTCATTTACTTGGCCTGTTATTAACAATCTCAGCAGATGGTTTTTGGGCGTTACTGATCTCAACATTTCTAATTGGTTTTGCAAATGGCTCTGTCGAAGCAGGTTGTAATCCGCTCATTGCGCAAATGTACCCTAATAATAAAACAACAATGCTGAACCGATTCCATGTTTGGTTCCCCGGCGGTATTGTTATAGGCGCATTAGCTTCAAGCGCAATGACATCAGCTGGCTTCAACTGGCAATGGCAAGTGGCTTTAATATTAATACCCACTGCCATATATGGTGCAATGATGCTTACAGCACAATTTCCTAAATTTGATGCCCAGAAAAACTCCACCAGCAGCAATGTGAAAAACCTGCTTTCACCTTTGTATATTTTCTTAATCATTTGTATGACGTTAACTGCAGTAACGGAGTTTGGCACTCAACAATGGATTGAACAAATTTTAGGTTCTTCTGGTGCCTCTCCTATGGTTATTTTAGCGCTTATTACAGGTCTTATGGCTCTGGGCCGTTACTTTGCTGGTCCAATTGTTCATCGTTTTAGTCCATCTGGCGTTCTACTAGGCTCAGCGGTATTTTCAACCATCGGTATATTTTTAATGAGCCAAGCTCAAGGGAACGCAATTTACTTTGCAGCAGCGCTATTCGCCATTGGCGTAACGTATTTCTGGCCGACCATGATTGGCTGTGTTGCCGAATATACACCTAAAACCGGCGCATTAGGTATGTCGTTAATTGGTGGAGCAGGCATGTTTGCAATGAGCCTGTGGAATCCAGTGATAGGTTATTGGATTGATGATGCCAAACAACAAGCGCAAGCGAGCAATATCTCAATTGAACAAATTGAAATCGTTGCCGGACAAGCTGTTTTAGAGAACCTATTAATCTTTCCAATTTTACTAATTGTTGTATTTATTGGTTTTCACTTGTTTATAACAAAACAAAAAAATGTAGAGAAATGCATTTAATAGCAATAAATAGCACACAATATAAGGGGCAACATATGCTTAAATCAATTTCGATTATGTCACTTGCACTGCTTTTCAGTAGCACTGTAATTGCACAGACTCAAGATAATAAATTAACAAAAGAAGAACACGCCACAGGCTGGCAATTACTATTCAATGGTAAAGATATGTCTCATTGGCGTAACTTTAAAAGTGATGAACTTAGCTCAAAATGGAAAATAGACGATAGTGCAATGTTACTTACAAAAGGTGGTGGTGACATTTTAACAAAAAAAATCTATAAGAATTTTGACCTTAAACTCGATTGGAAAATTAGTGAAGTTGGCAATAGTGGTATTTTTGTCCTTGCTGATGAACTAGGAAGTTATATTTACTCTCACGCCCCAGAAATTCAAATAATTGATAATGAACGTCATGCGGATACCGAAATAGACTCGCATTTAGCGGGGTCAATTTACGATTTACTCTCAGCACCGACTGCTGCACATAAACCAGCTATGCAATGGAATACAGTACGAATAAAAATGCTCGATAATCATCTGCAAGTTTGGCAGAACGGCGTGAGTACCGTCAGTATGGTTATAGGCAGTAGCCCTTGGAATACATTAGTAAAGAACAGTAAATTTGCTACATGGTCTAACTTTGCAACCTCAAAACAAGGCCATATTGGTTTGCAAGATCATGGTGACAAAGTCTGGTTCAAAAATATAAAAATTAAGGAGCTATAACGATGACAAAATTCAACCATAAAGTGCTCGTTGTTGGCTCTGGTGCCGGCGGTGCAATGGCCGCATATACTTTAACTAAACTTGGTCACAAAGTACTGTTACTAGAAGCTGGTCGTGATTACGACCCTAAAACGGAAAGCCCGATGTTTCGCCGAAACAGTGAGGCTCCGTTAATGGGCGCTGGTAATAAAGATAAAAACTTTGGTTTTTATGACGCAACCGTTGATGGTGGCTGGCAAGTTCCTGATGAGCCATATACCAGTGCGAAAGGAAGTGATTTTTATTGGTGGCGAGCGCGCATGCTTGGTGGCCGTACAAACCACTGGGGGCGTTATTCATTACGTTTTAGTGAGCACGACTTCAAAGCTAAGTCCCGTGATGGACATGGTGCCGATTGGCCATTTGAATATAATGATTTAGCATCATGGTATGACAAAACAGAAGAATTAGTAGGTATTTGTGGTACAAATACAGGGCATGATGATATGCCAGATTCTGCCCCTGGTATCCTACAGCCGCCACCTAAACCGCGAGTGCCAGAGCTTTTAATTGCCGCTTCAGCGAAGAAAATGGGGATCCAAGCAGTGCCTATGCACCGTGCGGTATTAACACGCCCTAAAGATGACCGCTTAGCGTGTTTCTATGCAACACCTTGTGGCTCAGGTTGCTCCATTGGCGCTGCATTTCAAACAACCAC
The DNA here is from genome assembly GCF_057547735.1 of Pseudoalteromonas sp. NH0006-46. Classification (NCBI taxonomy): domain Bacteria; kingdom Pseudomonadati; phylum Pseudomonadota; class Gammaproteobacteria; order Alteromonadales; family Pseudoalteromonadaceae; genus Pseudoalteromonas; species Pseudoalteromonas sp. NH0006-46. Next base: position 52,941 of record NZ_BAAJML010000003.1, read on the forward strand.
GTCTTTACTGCCTATGGCTAAAGCGACAGGTAACTTAGAAATTATAACCGATGCAATGGTTAAATCTGTAGCCGTTGACGATAATGGTAAAGTTACCGGCGTTACTTATGTTGACAAAAAGTCGGTATCTGAACAGTCATTATCAGCTGATATCGTTATTCTTGCAGCGAGTGCTTGTGAGTCAGCCCGTATTCTTCTTAATTCTAAACATAAAAAACACCCAAAGGGCTTGGCAAATTCAAGTAATCAGGTAGGCCGTAACCTCATGGATTCTACCGGTGCATGGTTAGGTGCACAAATTCCAGCGCTTAAAGGGCGCCCACGATATAATGAAGATGGGCATACAGCCAATCACTTATTTATTCCTTGGTGGGGCCACCAAGCGCAAGCCAAAAATGAACTCGATTTTCCGCGCGGCTATCACTTTGAAATTGGTGGTGGTTTTAGGCAGCCAGGCTCTGGTGTATCCGGTGATAAACAAGGCTATGGCCCTGCCCTTAAGCAACAAATTCGTGATGCGTATGGGTCGTATGTTGGTTTTGCACTGCGCGGTGAAATGCTACCAAACAAAGATACCTACATGGAAATTGATGAAACCGTTAAAGATAAATGGGGTATTCCGGTTTCAAAATTCCACTTTAAATGGTCAGACCGAGAATTAAAGCAAATCGAACATGGTTTAAAAACAGCTAAGCAGCTTTTAGAAAACATGGGAGCAACCGTTGGAGAACTGCCACCTGCTGAAAAAGCGATATCTAAAGGCGGTGAAATCATTCACGAAGTGGGTACAACCCGAATGGGCAGCTCAATGAAAGACTCTGTAACTAACCAATGGGGTCAAACATGGGATTGTAATAACCTTTTTGTAATGGATGCTGGTGTATTTGCTTCAAACCCACATAAAAACTGTACGCTCACCATCATGACGTTGGCAATGCGTAACTCAACGTGGCTGGCTCAACAAATTGATAACGGAGTACTTTAATTATGCATCATCGTAACGAAAATGAATCATATAACTATGTTTCAAACATGAGCCGCCGTGAGTCATTAAAATGGCTTGGTTTATTAGCGGCAGGATCTGCGGTTGGTTTAACAGCAGGCTGCACAAAGGCACTTGAAGATGATGTAGCAGTTTCTGCAAAAGAACATTGGCCTGATTTAGATATTAAGCCAGTGACAGCAAAAGGTTATGGTCAAGATCCAAACTTAGTGATGCCACCAGAATCCCCTTGGCCATTGACCTTAACGAGAGACGAAATTACCTTAGTAGCGCTGTTAGCTGATTATATTGTACCGCGTGAAGGCGATATTCCATCGGCGAGTGAACTTCAAGTACCCGCAGTGATTAATGAATGGGTGAGTGCACCTTATGAAGGGCAACAACGAGATCGCATTAAAATATTAAACTCACTCGCTTGGCTTAACGATGAATCAAAGCTTCGTTTCAATATGCAGTTTGTTGCGCTCAATGAGCAACAGCATCGCGCAATTTTAGATGATATTGCATATTTAAATGAAAATACCCCAGTCCAATTTAAACGTATTGGTAAAACGTTTTTACGATTTAAAGAGTTAGTGCTAGGCGCTTTCTTTTGTACACCACAAGGCTGTAAAGACATTGGTTACTTAGGTAATGTGCCTATAGCTGGTGATTACCCTGGCCCTACAGCTGAAGCAAAGCAACATCTTGATAACATATTAAATGAACTTGGTTTAAGCCAATATGCTTATACTGACTGATTAGTAATCTGAGTCCCTTTTTTCTTAGCCCAGTCCAAGCAGGGATTTATTCCCTGCTTATATTTAGGTGTAATCTTATGTTCAAATTCTCTAATTCCTTCTTAATTAATTCTATTGCGAGCATTTTAATCATACTCATGCTGCAACCTTTAACAAGTAACGCTAGTTCGTTCGAGTCAGCTAAGGTAAGCGTGCAATTATGGTCAGTTAAAGATGATTTAAAGGCAGATTTTAATGCAACCATTAAAGCACTTGCTGATATGGGTTTTGAAGGACTTGAGTTTGCTGGTGAGTTTGGCCCCTATGCAGATAACCCAAGAGCATTAAGGAACAAACTCGATGATTTGAACTTGGTTGCAAGTAGTGCACATATTGGTTTTGATAAACTTTCAGACACCCAATTAATGGGTACTCTATTATTTTATAAGACACTCGGCGTTAGTAATTTGTTCGTGCCTTGGGATGAGCGAGCATGGGACCCCGAAGGTATAATACCGTTGGCAAAGCAACTAAAAAAACTTAATGAGATTGCACTAAAATATGATATGCATATTGGTTTTCATAATCACAACAAAGAGTTTGAACAATTTAATAATGAAACTTATTGGGATGCTATAGCCAGCAATACACCAAATAACTTGCCACTGCAACTTGATATAGGTTGGGTACATTATGCGGGTAAAGAGCCTATACATTTTATAAAGAAATACACTGGTAGGACCTATGCAGCACATTTAAAAGTTCGCACCCAGGAAAATGACCGTTTAAGCCCTATATTCGGTGAAAACAACTATCCATGGAAAAAAATAATTAGCTCTCTCATAAATGATGGAAAAACGAAGTGGTTAGTAATAGAACAAGAAGAGTTTCCAGCCGGTATGAGTCCATTACAAAGCGTTGCCAAATCAAAAGCAAACTTAGATACAATATTAAAAACCATGCAAAACTAGGGTCTGCTTACCTTTCAAGGTTGAATTTGCAGCAGTCTGTTTGGTATTTAGCCAAGGCAGCGCCTATGTGGTGTGGTTATTTCCCATAAATAGGCGATAAAGCAGCATCAATGCCAAACAGGCGCTGCCTAGGGGCGATTTACTCTTTACTGCCTAGATGGATGTAGGTAAGAGGCGTGAGCAGATCGCGGAAGCTTTGCTCGGTTTTTACTTATTCTTACATGGATGTAAGCCAGTAGAATAACGTAGGAGCAGTTATCGAGCCCGCTAGGTTACAAACCTTGCGCCGCGATTACCCCCCTAGCTTGAACAAATTTTAATCCGCAAAGATAAACAGTTCCTGAACTAGTGAAACTAATTTAATATAAAGACGAGTTCCTCAGTCTATTCAAACATCCCACTCTTTGAGTGTATCTTTAAGATATTCATAGCGCCAAGAATTGAGTAAATCTGGTTTTATCTGCTGTGATTTTTGTTCATCTGTAAGTTTCCAGTTCCAACTTATAAGTTGATTCACTTGCTTTTTGGAGGCCATAACGTCTTCTGGTATGTTGTGCTCTTTTGCAACCTTAGTAATGTTTTGTTTGATCTCTTTCGCTACTTTTTTATACGTAGGAAAATCAATTAAACGCTTTAGTACTTTTGGGTGCTGTTCAGGTGGGATAGCTTTAGCTTGCTCAATACACTTTAAAATCTCAACGCCTGAGCGATTAACTTCAATCGACTCCACGCCCGGTATTTGACGTAATGCATTTAAACTAGAAGGCCCACGCTTAGCAATTTCAGTCATGTTTTGTTCTTTCAACACAAAGTTAAGAGCTAAATTTTTACGAATTGCTTTATTACGGCGCCAAACGGCTAACTCTTTTAACACTGATAGTTCGTGTGGCTTTAATTGCCACGCATTTTTTATATCTTTATAGAGCAATTCATCTGGTGTTTGAAACGCGCGTTTATTAGCAATTAATTCGCTCTCATCCAATACAATTTCAAATAAACCGGCTTTATTAATACGATCTATGATCAATTCAAAACACGGTAATAAATGAAATGTATCAGCGGCGGCGTAATCTAGCTGCTTTGTGGTTAACGGGCGCTGTAGCCAATTAGTACGTGATTCGCTTTTATCTATTTCAATACCAAGTAATGTTTTAACCATAAGAGCAAAGCCCATACAATTACCTTCACCCAGTAATTGCAAAGCAAATTGAGTATCAAATAAAGGAGCAGGAACAAACCCAGCATATTTTTGAAATACTTCAATATCTTCAGAAGGTGAATGCAATACTTTTAAAACTGCTGGATCTTTTAATACCTGCCAAAAATCAAATAACGATAATTCAGCTAAGGGATCAATAAGTGCTAGGTGCTCACCGTCAAAAACCTGAATGAGTGCAACTTCAGGATACAAAGTACGACGACGCATAAACTCAGTATCAATAGCTAAAATAGGCTTACTTTGGATCTGCTCAACAAAAGTATTGAGCTGAACTTGTGTTTGAATTAATTGGTATTGCACTTAGTCTCCTACAATAAAAAAGCCGGCTAATGCCGGCTTTTTTATAGTTTTCTAATCTTTCAAGGCTCGTCTGAGTATTTTACCTACGTTAGTTTTAGGTAACTCATCCCTAAACTCAACGAGTTTTGGAACCTTATAATTAGTTAAATTATCACGACAATGGTTTATTATATCTTTTTCAGTTAAAGAAGGGTCTTTTTTAACAACAAAAACTTTAACTTGTTCACCACTTACATCATGAGGAATGCCAACCGCTGCTACTTCAAGCACTCCGTCGTGCATTGCAACAACTTCTTCGATCTCATTTGGGAAAACGTTAAAGCCAGATACTATAATCATGTCTTTTTTGCGGTCTACAATGTAAAAGAAACCTTCATCATCATATGTTGCAATATCGCCTGTAGCAAACCAACCGTCTTTTAAACATTCAGCAGTTGCATCTGGGCGTTTGTAGTAACCAAGCATAACCTGAGGACCTTTAACACATAACTCACCAGGCTCACCTTTAGCTGCTTCTTCTCCATTTTCAAGAATTAGCTTAATATCTGTATTAGGCGCAGGTAAGCCAATTGAGCCATTGTAAGACTGTAAGTCGTACGGACTAATTGTTACAAGCGGTGCACACTCAGTAAGGCCGTAGCCTTCCATTAGTTTTGAACCCGTCACTTTTTGCCACTTTTCGGCAACAGGACGTTGTACTGCCATACCACCGCCGAGTGACATTTTGAGATGACTAAAGTCAAGCTCATCAAAACCTGGGGTATTTAATAAACCATTAAATAATGTGTTTACACCAGTGATTGCTGTAAATTTAGTTTGGCTTAACTCTTTAACGAAACCCGGCATGTCACGCGGGTTAGTGATCAATAAGTTCAAACCACCATATTTCATAAACGTTAAGCAGTTAGCTGTAAGTGCAAAAATATGGTAAAGCGGCAGTGCCGTAACAACAACTTCAGTACCACGGTCTAACACTTTATCTAAACAGCCAGAAACCTGCTCAAGGTTGCCAACCATATTACCATGGCTCAGCATAGCGCCTTTAGATACACCGGTAGTACCGCCTGTGTATTGTAAAAAAGCTAAGTCAGATAAATTCAATTCAGGGCGTGTGTACGCATTTTCGTCAGCATTCAATAAATCTGAAAATTTAATGGTGTTCGGTAAGTTGTATTTAGGCACCATTTTCTTAACGTGCTTAACAACAAAGTTAACAATGTGCTTTTTAAGACCACCCACCATGTCACCAACTTGAGTAACAACGATGTGTTTTACGTCTGTTTTAGCAAGTGACTTTTCAAGCGTATCTGCAAAATTTGCAAGGATAAATATGGCGCTTGTATCTGAGTCTTTTAATTGATGTTCTAATTCGCGAACAGTGTAAAGAGGATTAACATTAACAACCACACAACCGGCGCGTAAAATACCTAAAATAGAAATAGGTGTTTGTAACAAGTTAGGCATCATTACGGCAACTTTTTCGCCCTTTTTGAGACCCAAATCATTTTGGATATACGAGGCGACTTTTTTAGTTGCTGTATCAATTTCGTCATATGACAAAGTTTTACCCATGTTTGTAAATGCAGGTAAATCTTTGTAATCAGAAAAACTTTTTTCGAACACTTCGAGTAACGAGTTGTAATGCTCAGGATCGATTGTTTCAGGCATACCCTCTGGGTAGCGCTTAAGCCAGATTTTTTCCACTCTTAGCCCCTGTTTATAATTATATTTTTATTAACCTTAATCTAAGTAAGGCACTTTAACAATTGAGCAAATACTCTAATGCAAGGATAATCCCACATTTAACGTCAATATACAATTAACGTGCACCACTTTGCACCATAAATGCTTGAATGTGTTCATAACATTCTTTGCTACTTTGCATATGGCAATGGTGTCCGCCTTCTACATTAATTACACTCAAGTGGTTGTAATAATTAATATACTTTTCTAAATTTTGTTTTACAAATGGGTAACCTTGGTTACCTAAAATTAATTGGCATGGTGCATGTAATTCTTTTATTGCACCAATACATTGCACTTCATCAAACCTAAAACCTGAATGATTTTTGAGCTTGGGATCGGTTGTTAATGTAAAACCGCTGGGAAGTGCTTTTATGTTTCGCTGCATTAAAAGCGAAATTAGTTCATTATTTAAATCAGTTGTTTTAGCACGTGCCTCATAAATATGCGCTTTACTTTGGTAAACTCGCGCTTTTTTATTATGCGTTCTAGTACGATTGAGAACTGCATTTTTCAGTTGCTCAGTGACTTGCTCGCTAGGTGTTGTCACACAGCCAATACCTTCAATAAAACTAACTGTTCTTACCCTATCACTAAAACAACTTGCAAAAAGGCCAGCGACCATAGCCCCCATAGAATGCCCAACAAGGTGAACTTTATTTACACCAATAGCTTCAATAAATTGATAAACATCGTCAATATAATCAACAAAATAATAATGTGCATCATCACTTCGCCACGATGTTAATCCATGTCCTGAAAAATCAATACAGTACCATGTTTGTTCAGGAGTGTGCCCATTAAGCATAGGAGTAAAACTATTGCAGTTGTCTAACCAACCGTGAAGCGCTACAACCACCTCTTCTCCGGAACCTATTTTTAAGCCATGAATATTTAAATTACGTGTTTGAATATTAAATGGCTGCACATATGCTCCTTCTTATTTTATAAATATATAACATACAAGTTGTCAGACCACTAAATAGTTTACCTAAATGTTTATTATTTTAGTAGTCAAAAGCACAAGTGCAAACAACATTATGAATAAAAACCTTTTTATTCATAATGTTGATTTTATAAAGTGCCCTATTTACTCAGTGCTAATAAACTTTACTCATTGAGAGTTCAATATAGGCGTTGATGTATCCATACGTTAGACTATAACGCATCAAAACAATGTTTAATCGCACTAATCAGTGATTTGTCCCAATCTATTAATTTATTTATCATAGTTAAGGTATACAATAATTTAGCTATTAATAAAGTACATTCATAAGGTACGAAAAAAATGAAAAAACAGATAAGTATGCTGGCACTAATGTGTACAGCGTCTGGTGCAATGGCCGAAACCGCACCTAAAAATGTAATTTATATGATTGGCGATGGCATGGGGCCCGCCTACACAACGGCTTATCGTTATTTTAAAGATGACCCAACAACAAAAAATGTTGAGCAAACCATTTTTGATACCATGCTCACAGGGATGGCACGCACTTATCCTGACGATCACACAGTTGTAACCGATAGCGCCGCAAGTGCAACAGCATTGAGCAGCGGACATAAAAGCTATAATGGCGCAATTGCAGTCGATACCGATAAAAAGCCGCTTAAAACAATGCTAGAAATTGCCAAAGAACGTAACATGACCACAGCTTTAGTAGCTACATCACAAATAAACCATGCAACACCAGCAAGCTTTGCAGCTCATAATGAATCACGTAATAATTACGATGATATTGCTGATGACTATATAGATAATAAAATTGTAGGTAAGTTACCTGTTGATTTAATGCTAGGCGGCGGGACTCAATACTTTATACGTGATGACAGAAATTTGGTAGACGAATTTAAAGCTGCTGGTTACCAATATGGCGATAGCATTCAAAACCTTGATCAAATTACGCAAATTCCTGCCATTGGTTTATATGCCGCTAAAGGCTTACCTTTTGCGTTAGACAAAAACCCAACAAGGTTAACGCAGCTTACCTCCAAGGCACTCAACTTATTAGACAATCAAAACAAAAATGGCTTTTTTGTGATGATTGAAGGCAGTCAAATTGATTGGTGTGGGCACGCAAACGATATTGCCTGTGCTATGGCTGAAATGGATGATTTTGCATCTGCTATTGAAAAAGCAAAAGCATATGTTGATAAAAATAAAGACACCCTACTTGTTATAACTGCTGATCACTCCACTGGGGGGTTAACATTAGGTGCACATGGCCAATACAAGTGGGAAGCTAATGTTGTTCATGGTGTAAAAGCAACAGCAGGTAAAATTACTCAACAGTTACTCGACTCTGATGATCTAAAATTGGTGTGGAATAAATATACTAATATCGAATTTACCCCTGAAAATAAAATAAAGCTTGAACAAGCTAAATCTATGGGTGACAAAGCACTTAACTTAGCCGTTAAAAGTATTATAAGTGATACAAGCTTCACAGGATGGACAACAGGTGGACATACCGCAGTAGATGTTCAAGTTTTTGCTTATGGCAAAGGGAGTGAGCAATTTATTGGTTCTCAAAACAACACCGACATCGCAGATAAGTTAATCAATTTCATTAAACACTAAACAGTTAGTAAAACAAAAAACCCGAACATAGTTCGGGTTTTATATTATTGGAGATTAACTACGTTTAAGCGTAAATATCTACCCCAATTAAGTTTTGGACTTCTGCTCTGCGTTCTAGGTTTGCAAATTCAGTATAAGTAGAAATTGCTTTACTATTTTTTGCAGTCGGCTGGTCGTAAATTGTTTGGCTGTAGTCGTTACTCTTGGCGGTACTTTTAAACAATTGGTTAGCAAGCTCAACGCCCTCTTTACTGCTTTTTACATAATCAGTATTTGTTTTTTGAACAGGATCCTGTTCGGCCAAACCTTGTGGTTTTGCAGTCACTCCCTTCGCAGGGATTATTCTGCCTGGAATATCACCTGTAAAAAAACCTGAGCCTATAGGCAGCGTCATCACGCTTCTCCACCCTTGAACATATCTAAAATTATGATTTAAAAATAGCCAATTTGCAAATTAACCTAACACGGTATTACTCGCGCCCCGGTAACTTTTTCCACGTTACAGTATCACGAACATACTTTGGTTGGGCATCACTTGCTTGAACGCCCTGGCCTGCAATAAATGCTGCATCAACAAAGGCAAGCATATAGCGTGCATCTGGTAATGTTATATCTGTATTAATCGTAATGTTTTCAAAGTTTGACAATGCATCAGGATAAGTTTTAAAGCCAGTGCCTACTGCAACTGATGCTTCATTGGTTGTTATATAATCACTAGTTAAAAGCTCAGGCTTAATAACACACTCGTTATTAACTAATTTCATTAAACCATTATGTAATTTGTATTGTGCAAAGTAAATTTCACCCATGCGCGCATCTATGCTAGGAAAAACAAGTGTGTTGTTGTTTTGCTCATAGGCTTGCTGTGCCATAACTGCCAGTGTAGAAACCCCTACAAGAGGTAAATTAGTTGAATACGCTAACCCTTGAGCTATGGCCACACTTATTCTTACGCCAGTAAAGCTGCCGGGGCCTTGCCCAAAACCAATAACATCCAGTTCTTTTAATTTACAGTTTGCTTTGGTCAATAACTCATCAATCAAAGGTAGAATTTTTTGACTGTGCTGCTGTGGGCACTCTTCAAAATGATGAAATGTCTCTCCCTTATAATGTAAAACAAGTGATAGTGCTTCTGTTGAAGCATCAAGGGCAAGAATATTACTTTTGATCATTTTATTACTCTAATTAATTTGTTGTAAAAATGTATTAGCGACTTCTAAGCTTCGCGTACGACGCATTGCAGGCAAGCTTTTTAAGAACACTTGGCCATATTGTCGAGTCACTAATCGGTTATCACATATAACAAGTACACCTTTGTCTTTGCTGTCGCGTATTAAACGCCCTACACCTTGCTTTAATGCAATAACTGCTTGCGGTAATTGAATGTGTGCAAATGGATCTTTGCCCTGCATTTGGCAATCCTGCATTTTAGCTTGTAGCAAGGGGTCGTCAGGTGCTGCAAAAGGCAATTTATCAATAATAACACAGCTAAGCGTACTGCCTCTCACATCCACCCCTTCCCAAAATGATGCCGTACCTAATAAAACGGCATTACCATGGCGGGTAAATTTTTCTAAAATAATTCGCTTAGACATTTGCCCTTGCATGTAAACGGGGTAGTCAATTTGTGTTGTAAGCCCCTCAGCGACTAAATGCATCATACGGTAACTTGTAAAAAGCACAAAACAGCGCCCTTGTGCTGACTTTATAAGCTCAAGGGTTAATTTAACAATAGCATGAGGCATATTATCAGCATGTGATTCTGGTAAGTACCTAGGTAAACACAATAATGCTTGATTTGGGTAGTCGAACGGACTGTCGACCATCATGCTTTGCTCTGGCTTTAAGCCTAAGCTGGCATTAAAGTGGGTAAGCTTATTGTCGACCGACAGCGTCGCTGAGGTAAACACAAACGCAGCACCGGTATCTTTCATCATTTGCGCAAATTTTACAGACACATTGAGTGGTGTAATATTTATAGTTAAAAAGCGTCGTGTTGTCTCGTACCAATAACTAAAACCAGTTTGTGCGGTATCAAAAACCCGTTCTAACTGCCCTTTAAATGCTAAAGCCCGTTCGAATGGATGTTCTATTTTATCGCTTCTGTCTAAGCACAGTTTTAGCACTTGATAAACAAAGTCTAAATCGCTGATAACGCGATGCAGTGCTGCACATATTTGCTTATCACTCAGCTTTTCTCGCCAATCTCCTCGGCTACCATCTACACCAAACTGTAAACGTAAGTCGGCAACACTGGTTTCTAATTTATTTAAGCTTTTACCTAGTTGTAACATGTCAGGAATTTCAGCTCGGTATATAGCGCGTAAATCAGTAATTAAGTCCACCAACTTTTTAGTACTCACACTTTCACCAAAGTAATCGCTGGCAATTTCACTTAGTTGGTGGGCCTCATCAAAAATATAGGCGTCGGCTGTGGGCATCAATTCGGCAAAGCCACTTTCTTTAACTGCCATGTCTGCAAAAAATAAATGGTGATTAATAACAACTACATCCGCCTCCGCCGCAGTCAAACGCGCTTTACGTATGTAACACTCTTGAAAGTCTGGACATTCTTTGCCTAAACAATTATCGGCAGTTGAATTCACATAAGGTAAAACTTTGGCGTCGTCTTCTATACCAATACAATCAGCTAAATCGCCTGATTGTGTTTCGCTTGCAAATTTTGCAACCATAGCCAGTTGATGCATTACATCGGGATCGTCTGTTGGTACATGCGCAACATGTTGATTTAAACGGTATGTGCATAAGTAGTTAGCACGCCCTTTTAGTAATGCCGTTTTTTTTGTCGCGCTAAGTGCTTTAACCAATTGAGGTAAATCACGATGATACAACTGCTCTTGTAGTGCTTTAGAGCCGGTAGAAATAATTGTTCTACCTTTAGATTTTAGGGCTGGCGCTAAATAAGCGAAAGTTTTACCTGTTCCTGTGCCCGCCTCAACAACGAGTTGTGAACTGTTTTTTAATGCTTGAGCAACTGCGACAGCCATATCAATTTGTGGTTGGCGCGGAGTATAGCCATCAAAAGATAACGCCAAAGGGCCGGTTGCACTAAACAGTTGTTTGATAACAGCAATCACTTTTCAAAATAATAATAGTGTGATTTTACGTAAGGCTTTAACCAAGGGCAAGCAAATACAAGCCTATGCAAGGTATAAAACTATTATAGGTTTTGAACATAATTGAATAACATTGTCTGTTAATCTTTCCTATTCAAAATCAGGTTATGCTTTACCCAAACAAATGAGCGTATGTTTGAGCCCTTTTCGTTTATGTATTATTAAATATTGTTGAAATTAAGATTTAAATGTGGGTAATAAAACTCACAGTTTTGGTTAATAAACGCTGTTGGCATTGCAGCATATTGACCATGTTCTTTTAAATATTCCATATGCTTTTTACCATCAGTGGTAAATTGATGGAATAAAGAGTGATTTAACCCGTCAAATTCTAGCGGTTTTATATTAACTAAGTCGCATAGTTCCTTGTTAAAGGCTGGGGTTGATTTAACCCATTTCCCTTCAATAAACTGTTCTACATAGGCATGCATTGTAAATACCTCATTTTTTAGTAACTCATCTAATTTAGGGGTACTTAAATGATTACGCACATCAGCTAAGCCCAATCGCGAAGGAATGTTACAAGCCCGACTTAATGCTATTTGTAATGATGCTTTGGGAATACAGTATGCTGCTTTGTTGTCTAAGCAATAATCGCTGCTGAGTGACTTTGCACCATCTAAAAGTGTAAAGGGATCATATTTAATTCCGTCTCTTACAAGGTAATAAATTGAAACGGCCTTAGCGCGTTCCCCGCTGCCTTTTACCATTTTTAACCAGCTGCTTATTTCATGATGATTTTGATTAAAAAAAGTATCATTTTGTAAGTACTGCTTCAAACCTGCCACCTTAATAAATATATTTATTGTAATTGCTTATATTTAAACTATATCTTTAAATAGTAAAAAACATTTTAAAACAACAACTTTAAAGATAAGTTAGTCTTTAAAGTATGTTTTAATGTTACTTCTACAAAAATTAAAATAATATGTCTGCACAGGTATTTATAACAGTCCGATTAGGCCAAATGAAATTATGAAGAATATAGCAATTATTGCCTACGAAGGCTGCTGGGCCGTTAGCGTATTTTTAGCAAAAGATTTTTTTACTATTGTTTCTCTACTCGACTCGCATTACTCATTGCCTCAAAGTTATAACATAGAAATAATAACGACCGACGGTGCACCTATAACAAGCTCGAGTAATTCACTGGTTGTTGCCGATAATTCGCTTTCTGACAAGTCATATGATTTGGTGATTATTCCGCCCATAGAAGGCTCTAAATTAAAAAATATGCCATTGGGCACTGACCTAATTATTGAGTGGCTAAAACCAAAAATACAGAGTAATACGTCTATTCTTAGTTTAAGTACTGGCTCATATTTTTTAGCAGCAACAGGTAAATTAAACAAAACGGTGATAGCTACTCACTGGAGTTTAGTTAAACCACTGAGTGGATTATTTCCTGATTGTGAATTTATTAGTCATAAATCGTATTTGAAAATGGGGAATATCTATACAACAGGCTCTTTTGAGGCGGGTATTAGCGTGCTTTTAGGTGTTGTTGCTAAAGACAAAGGCGATCGCTTCTCTCAACAATGCGCTACTCATTTGCTTATTTCTGACTCTGGTAAGTTAAATCTTATTTTGCCTCAATTTAATAATCATAAAGACGAAAAAATTAATGAGATACAAGATTGGATTCATAACCATTCAAGTGGGTTAATCACCATAAATGAGCTGGCAAAACAATTTAATTTTAGTGAACGTAATTTAAAAAGACGATTTACGCAAGCAACAGGAATATCAATCAATAAATATGTGCAAGAAGTACGAATAGATAAAGCCAAAAAGCAGTTATTAGCAACAGATAAAACAGTGAACGAAATATCAGAGGAAGTAGGATATGAAAACAGTAGTTTTTTCTCTCGGTTATTTAAAAAAAGTACAGGGTTAACCCCTGCAAAGTGGCGTAAGAATGATTGAGTTACTTAGTTTAAATGATAATCTAAGCCCATGTATCTAAGTGTTCTATCCCATCATCGTCTTGGGTAACACTGTTTTTTTTGACTTGCAGCTTGGTTTGATCTTCTATGACACTGAGTTTTTTCTTCTTTTGTAATTCACGTTTTTTTTTGTTTTCACGTTCTATTTTTTCGCTAGCAGCACTGCTTTGCACACCCGCGATATAAAATGCACCTTTTGACTCAAGTGACAATCGGGTAATTCTACCCAAGTAAGGTATCATCATATCCATACATATATCCTTAAAGGCAATCGCTTAGTTGTGAGTAAAAATCAAACAGTTGATATAATACAAACTTATGTCGTTATATCCATAGTATCGGCAGTTATAACTTATGCTTTAATTAAGCTAAAAAAAACTTGCTATAAGCATAGCTAATATGTTTTTATGGCTTTGAAAATTATTGAAACAGATTAAAGCTTAACGCTCACTAAACAGCGCTAAGCAAAATAGGATTATTAAAATGCGCTTAAACCTGACAACAGTACATCATCACCACCATTCACCGGAATAACCTGTCAGGTCTTTCGCTGAGAGGTTATTCCTAAAAGGAACCTCTGGCGATTCAAAACATATTGATTCATTTTCGCCCTGAGGTTCCCCTCGGGGTTTTTAGTTTTTAAATTAAAGGAAAATGAATAATGAGTAACACAAATCGTCTACGTATCGCCATCCAAAAAGGCGGTCGCCTGTCTAAAGATTGTCAAGATTTACTAAAGCAACTAGGTGTTAAATTAAACCTACGTGAGCAACGCTTAATTGCACACTCAACTAATATGCCAATTGACGTACTACGTGTGCGCGATGACGATATTCCGGGCTTAGTAATGGACGGTGTATGTGATTTAGGTATCGTTGGCGAAAACGTACTTGTAGAAGTACAAGCAGAACGTGAACGCCAAGGTGTACCAAGCGAAGTTAGCAAACTAGCTAAACTAGACTTTGGTTACTGCCGCCTTGCACTTGCATGGCCACAAGAACTTGGCCCACGTGATAAGAGCTGGTTTGAAGGTAAGCGTATTGCTACAACCTACCCTGAAATTTTAACGCAGTGGTTAAAGCGCGAAGGCATTAATGCAAGCACTGTAATGCTTACAGGTTCAGTAGAAGTAGCCCCTCGAGCCGGTCTTTCTGATGCAATTTGTGATTTAGTATCTACTGGTGCAACACTTGAAGCGAACGGTTTAATGCAAGGTGAAACAATTTTAGAATCAAACGCGTGTTTAATTCAAAATAAAGACCTTCAAGATGAAGACAAACTAGCGCTAATCAATAAGCTTATGCCGCGCCTTCGTGGTGTTAAACAAGCAAAAGAAAGCAAATACATTATGCTACACGCGCCAAAAACTAAACTTGATGAAATTTGCGAAATTTTACCAGGCTCAGGCCAACCTACTCTACTAGCACTTGCTGGTAATGAAGAGTACGTAGCGCTTCACATGGTAAGCAGCGAAACATTATTTTGGGAAACAATGGAGCAGCTTAAAGCCCTAGGCGCTAACTCTATTTTAGTAATGCCAATTGAAAAAATGATGGAGTAAGTACCATGCTTCGTTGGAATGTGGAATCTTCACAAGTACAAGCAGCGGCGCTAATGCGCCCTGCGGTTTCTGCCAGCGCAAAGGTTGAAGCAATATGCCAAACAATTATGAGCGATGTTAAAGAGCAAGGCGATAAAGCCTTACTTGATATGGCTAAAAAGTTTGATAATAGAGCTAACCCTCGTTTACGTGTACCGCTTGATGAAATAAACGCATCAGAGCAGGCACTAAGCGCAGAGCTTAAATACGCAATTGACACCGCTTATGCAAACGTTAAACGTTTTCACGAAGCGCAATTGCCTAATGATATTAAGTTATCAACCCAACCTGGCGTTGTATGTGAACTGAAATATCAGGCCATCGAAGCTGTGGGCATTTATGTACCAGGTGGCAGTGCTCCACTGCCATCATCGGTTATTATGCAAGGTGTACTTGCACAATTAAGTGGTGCTAAGACCGTCGTACTTGCAACCCCTGTGCAAGGTGATGAAAGCATTAACCCTGCGATATTATATGCAGCTAAGTTATGCGGCATTACAACTTTAATAGAAAGTGGTGGCGCAGGTGCTATAGCCGCAATGGCCTACGGCACTGAATCAGTGCCTAAAGTGAACAAAATTTTTGGCCCAGGTAATAGCTTTGTAACGATGGCAAAACAGCTTGTTGCGCAAACAATTCCTGGTATGGCAATCGATATGCCAGCAGGCCCGTCTGAAGTATTAGTAATAGCAGATGAGCGAGCAAATCCTGAATTTATAGCAGCAGATTTACTCTCACAAGCTGAGCACGGCGCTGACTCGCAAGTTATTTTATTGTGTAACAGCGAAAGTATCATTGAGCAAACGCAAAAGGCCCTTACTCGCCAACTTGCAAACTTAAGCCGAAAAGAGACAGCCGAGCAAGCACTGGCTAATTCATCACTTATTTTAGTAGACTCTGTTGAACAAGCATTTGACGTATCAGCGCAATACGGCCCTGAGCACTTAATTTTGCAATTAGCAGATTCAACACCTTATTTAGATAAAGTAAAAAATGCAGGCTCAGTATTTGTAGGCGACTACACGCCAGAGTCAGCGGGCGATTATGCATCGGGTACTAACCACGTTTTACCTACCTACGGTTACAGTGCAACTTACTCGAGTTTAAACTTGCTTGATTTTTTCCGTACGTACACAGTGCAAACTATTAGTAAAAGTGGCTTAACACAGCTGTCAAAAGCTATTTTACCACTTGCAGATGCAGAAGGCCTTGATGCACACGCAAATGCGGTTTCAATTCGTTTAGAGGCAATTAAAAATGAGCAATGAGAGCGCACAAGCGACAAGCTTATTACCACAAAATATTGCAGCACTTGCTGCCTATAGCTCTGCTAAAAGTGAAAAGCTATCAGGGACAACGTGGTTAAACGCCAACGAAAGCCCTTATGCTAAAAACCTTGAACTGAGTATCGAAGATTTAAATCGCTACCCAGATCCACAACCGCAACTGGTGATTGACCGCTACGCTGCTTATACAGACCTTGAAAGCGAAAACGTATTAATGACGCGAGGCGCCGATGAAGGCATTGAGCTTTTAGTACGCACTTATTGTGAACCAGCCAAAGACAGCATTGCGTTATTTTTACCAACATACGGTATGTACAAAGTAACGGCTGATACTCATAACGTTGCCATTAATAGCCTAACGCAAGCGCTATTACTTGATGGTAGTGTTAATGAAATAGTAAAGGCTGTGGGCAACTCGAAACTGGTGTTTATTTGTAATCCAAATAACCCAACAGGTAGCCTAACACCGCTTAATAAAGTAAAAGCAATTGCAACAGCGCTTGCGGGAAAAGCACTCGTCATTGTTGATGAGGCCTATATTGAATTTTGCCCAGAGCAAAGCGCCACAGCACTTATAAACGAATTTAGTAATGTAGTGGTACTGCGCACATTATCTAAAGCGTTTGCACTTGCAGGCCTTAGAACGGGTTTTACACTTGCACAAGAAAGTGTACTTGCGCCAGTTCGTAAAGTGATTGCGCCGTATCCGGTATCGGGGGTGGTGGCAAGTATTGCAGCTCAGGCAATTGCACCTGATGCAATTACATCAATGCGCCGCCAAGTGACTATTTTAAATAGCTTAAAAGCTAAACTTGTACAGTGGTTAAACGCCTCCCCCGCTGCATTAAAAATCCTCACTGGTGAAGGTAACTTTGTTACCTTAAAATTAGCCAACAAAAACTACTTTAAAGTAGCCCTTGAGCAAGGTTTAGTAATGCGCGCGTTTACCCTATACGGTGAAGATGATTGGCTACGAATTTCAATTGGTAGTGAACAAGAGCTCGAACAAGTTAAAATTTGGTTAGATGGCTTACAAACGCCGACTACAACAACACCATTAGCAGGAAACGAAGTATCATGAATAACCCCTATTTATTTATTGACCGCGACGGCACCATAATTGAAGAGCCAATTACCGACAAACAGGTAGACAGCCTTGAAAAGCTTGCCTTTTTACCAGGTGTAATTCCGGCTTTATTACAATTACAAGCCGCCGGTTACCGTTTAGTGATGGTATCGAATCAAGATGGCTTAGGCACAGACAGCTTCCCGACTGCTGACTTTGATATAGCACAAGATAAAATGATGGACATAATGCAAAGTCAAGGCATTAGTTTTGATGAAGTATTAATTTGTCCACACTTTGACGAGCAAAACTGTGATTGCCGTAAACCTAAAACAGGTTTACTAACTGAGCTTATGCGCTCTGGCAAAGTGGATTTAGCACGTTCATATGTAATTGGCGATCGCCAAACAGATATTGGCCTTGCACAAAATTTATGCTGCGAAGGCATTTTGTACGATGGCAGCTGGCCTGCCATTGTTACCAAGCTAACCACAGCCAACCGCGAAGGCCGTGTTACGCGTAACACCAAAGAAACCCAAATTGATGTAGCCATAAACCTAGATCAAACTAAAAATGGCAGCATAGATACTGGCCTTGGCTTTTTTGATCACATGCTTGATCAAATTCGCACGCACGCCAACATTGGTTTAAACATTAAAGCAAAAGGCGATTTACACATAGACGAGCACCACCTTGTTGAAGACATTGGTATTGCCCTAGGTGTTGCGCTTAAGCAAGCGCTTGGTACTAAATCGCAAATAGCGCGCTATGGTTTTGCACTGCCAATGGATGAATGTAAAGCAGAGGCACAAATTGATTTATCGGGCCGTGCATCATTTGTATTAAACGCTAATTTTAGCCGCGAAAAAGCAGGCGATTTAGACGTACAAATGGTTGAGCACTTTTTCAAAAGCTTAAGCGATAATGCTGCTATTAGCCTTATTTTATCGGTGAGCGACGGTAACTGTCATCACCAAGTAGAAGGCTTATTTAAAGCGTTTTCACGCGCCCTTCGTATGGCAGTAGCACAAGACACGACCCAACAAACAGCCAGCTCTAAGGGATGTTTATGATTGCCATAATAAATACCGGTTGTGCCAATATAAATTCAGTACGTTTTGCCTTTGAACGCTTAGGGCAAACGCCGACAGTCATTACCTCGCCAGAGCAATTAAAAGGCTTTGAGCGGGCAATATTACCTGGCGTTGGCCATGCATCTGTTGCTATGAAACGCCTAGTAGATAACGGCTGGCAACAAGCTATAAACGAATACCAGCGCCCGCTTATGGGAATTTGTTTAGGTATGCAGTTACTGTGCGAAAGCACAGAAGAAGGTAACGTACAGTGCTTAGGTAAAATACCAGGGCAAGTAAAAGCCCTTGATGTTGGCAGTTTAACGTCGCCGCATATGGGTTGGAATAACTTAAGCATTAATAAAGAGCATGCACTTACTAAAGGGTTAACACAAGACGAGCAAGTGTACTTTGTACATAGCTTTGCACACACTGTAAACGATGCAACTCTTGTAAGCGGCGAATACGGCCAAACCTTTTCAGCTATTGTTGCAAAAGACAACTACGCTGGCATGCAATTTCACCCAGAGCGCAGTGCAAAAGTAGGCACCCGTTTATTACAAAATTTTGTTGATTGGCAGCTATAAACTGCCCATTAACCAACAATAAAGAGATTATTTGTGATTATTCCAGCATTAGACGTATTACAAAATCAAATTGTTCGTTTATACCAAGGTAAATACGACACCGCTCAGTTTTACCCTTTTGAGCTTGGTGCACGTTTAAAAGAATACGCCGACAGCGGCGCAGGGAAGCTACACCTTGTAGATTTAGAGGGCGCACGCGATCCGAGTAAAAAGCAGTGGCAACATATTCAAGCCGCAACTAAAGCGCTTAATGTACCGTACCAAGTGGGCGGCGGTATTCGCTCAGAGCAAGATGTAAGTGATTGGCTAAAAGCCGGCGCTAACCAAGTTGTTATTGGCTCAATGGCGGTAGAAAAACGTGAGCAAGTAAAAGCCTGGATTGAACAATTTGGCGCAGAGCACTTTGTTATTGCCCTTGATGTAAATAAAACAGCCACTGGCTGGGCACCTGCTACGCATGGTTGGTTGAGCGAGTCAGAGTTTGGTTTACTTGAGCTGGTTGATTTTTATGTAAGCTTGGGCGTTATTGACTTTTTATGTACGGACATCAGTAAAGATGGCACCATGACAGGTCCATCGTTTGAGCTTTACGAAGATTTAACTCGTCACAACAGCACTATTAAAGTGCAAGCTTCTGGTGGCGTAAGTTCACTAGATGACATTAAAAAACTTAAAGAGCTTGGCGTAGGCGGCGTTATTTTAGGTAAGTCACTGCTTGATGGCGCATTTAGTGTTGAGGAGGCGTTGGCATGTTATCAAAACGCATAATTCCGTGTTTAGATGTTAAAGACGGCCAAGTAGTAAAAGGCGTTAAATTTAAAGGCCATGAAGTTGTTGGTGATATTCTAACAATGGCTAAAGCCTACAGCGATGCTGGTGCCGATGAACTGGTTTTTTACGAGATCAGCGCAAGTGTTGAAAAACGCCTACTTGATGTTAACTGGGTAGAGAGCATTGCCCGCCATATTGATATTCCATTTTGTGTGGCTGGTGGTATTAAATCGGTAGCCGATGCAGCGCGTGTTTTAGAGCGCGGCGCAGACAAAATAAGTATTAACAGCCCTGCTATTGCACGCCCTGAGCTTATAAAAGAGCTACACGATGAATTTGGTAAGCAATGTGTTGTTGTAGGTATTGATAGTTTTTACGATGAAGTGACCGGCGAATACTTAGTGTATCAGTTAACCGGCGATCCTAATGCATCAAGCCGTACACGTTATAAAACCGAGGAATGGGTTAAACGCGTTCAAGACTTAGGCGCAGGCGAAATTGTTTTAAACTGTATGAACCAAGACGGCGTACGTAATGGTTACGACAACGAGCAGCTAAGTAAAATGCGCGCATTATGTAATATCCCACTTATCGCCTCTGGCGGTGCAGGCAGCATGCAAGACTTTGTAGACGTATTTAAACAAAGCGAAGTAGATGGCGCATTAGCAGCCAGTGTTTTTCATAAAAATGTGATTAACATTGGCGAACTAAAACAATTTTTAACTGACAACCAAGTGGCAGCAAGATTATGCAATTAACACAACAAAACCAAACCCAAGTTGATTTTGCTAAAAGCGAAATGATCCCTGCTATTGTTCAAGATGCCCGCTCTGGTGTTATTTTAATGCAAGGCTTTATGAACAGCGAAGCACTAAAGGTAACGCTTGAAAGTAACAAAGTGACTTTTTTTTCACGTTCTAAATCGCGTTTATGGACTAAAGGCGAGTCATCAGAAAACTACTTAAATGTGGTATCGGTTCATACCGATTGTGACTACGACTCAATTTTAGTACTGGCAAGCCCTGAGGGCCCAACGTGCCACTTAGGATCACAAAGCTGCTTTGGCGATGATGCTAAACCAAGCTTAAGCTTTTTAGCACAATTAGAAGATGTCATTGTTGAGCGTAAAAATGATGACCCATCAAAAAGCTACACCGCTTCATTGTTTGCTAAAGACTTAAGCCGTAGTTGTCAAAAAGTAGGTGAAGAAGGCGTAGAAGTTGCTCTTGCCGCAATGAAACACGATAACGATGAGCTTACCAACGAATCGGCCGATTTGTTGTATCACCTTGTTGTACTATTACAACGCCAAGGCTTAGGTTTAGAAGACGTAGTTAAATGCCTGCAAGGTCGTCATAAATAGCATCAGTTGCGACTAACAAAGAGGCTCATATTTATGGGCCTTTTTATTTTCCCTTTTAGTTGAATAAGTTATGTGTGGTATAGTGCGAGGCTCAATTTATCGGTTACTGTGAACTATGAAAAACTATATTATTCTTCTTATTGTTGTGATTATTTTAGCGGGCTGTACTAGTAAAACAAAACAAACGGCTACTCCACCTACAATAAGTAAGCCTGTAAATTCTGTAGTAACATCTAATGAATGTAGCACCATAAACCGCCTAGTAACCGGTTATGAATCTGAATTTGACTCAATAAAAACAGACAAAGTAAATAACCAGTTCACTAACCAATGGCGCACAAATACTCATATAATTGGTTCAGCCTGTACTGTTACTTTAAATGAGTCGAAGCAGGTAAGTTACCAATGCCAAACGCCTATTAAAACACAAACGCATGCAGTAAAGTCGCATCAAATGCTTGCTATTCAATTACGCCAATGTCTATCAAAAACAGGTTGGTTTGAAAGCCAAAAAGAAACAGCAAGTTCAATTTACAGCTCATTTGTATTTGATACTAAAAATCCTGTTATTACACTTTCTACAATTCAAGAAGGTAATGGGTTTTCTACTCGCTTTGAAATTGCCCCACCGTTAGGATTTTAATAATGCGAAAAACGAATAAAAACACATCTAAATTAAAAAGCGACTGTTTAGGCATATGTGAACGCCGCGGCGGTTATTGCACTGGGTGCGGGCGAACTAATGAAGAAATATTTGATTGGATAATATTATCTGAAGAAGAAAAAAAAGTGATTTTAGAAATGCCAAGAGCTGATTTAAAATAATCATTGGTTAGAGGCTCGAAAATTCGAGCCTAATAATTGTGTATATTTATAGTAGCCTTAGTAACTGCGAGCCTGGTACACCGGTGCGCGGTAATAATGCTGGCGTTACTGCAAAAACTTCTGGAATTTTGCTTTTGATTTCATCCATCTTTTTACGGTTATTTTGTTTATCATAAACATAATATTTAAGGATATTTCCGTATACATCGTCTTTAGCATCAACCTGCTCTAGGGTTTTTAATGCCTTATCGTAATCAGCAAGGTAAATGTATGCCAGTGCTAAGTTATCAGCAGAGCCAACATGTAGTTTGCCTTCAAGCTGTTTTGATAAACCTTCAAGCTCTGCAACAGCAAGCTCATAACGCCCTAGCTGTATATACGCGGTTGCTAGCGAATTTTTTAAAAAGTAAGGTGGGTTACTACCCGTCTCATACCATTTTTCGTAAGCACTCAGTATATCTTCATATTGCTCAAGTTTAGAGTAAATGTGATTTAGCAGCCTGAAGCTTTGTAGTTTGATTTCAGCTTCTTCAAAACCAGCAAGTTTATCTCTATTTAAGTGCCATTGTTGAATGCCTTGCGCAGCTTGGTTTAACAGTTCGGGGTTATCACTTTTTGCCCCTGCTGCACTTTTAAGAAGTTGTGCAAGTTGTTGATTATAAGCTTCACTTTTTACAGGTACCTGAGAAGTTTTACTACTTTGCTGTTTACTACCCGTATTACCATCTACAATTTGCGCTGCAGCTAAAGCACTAAAAGACATTGCCGCCGCAACCATAACCAAATATTTACTTTTCATTGTTTTTTCCTTGTTTAACATTTTGATCCTCTGAATATTAAAGCTCTTAGAATGAGCAATATTCAAAAGTGGGGGGGTAAAAAAGTTGTTTTTGCTTGTAACGTTTTGCTTCTTTAGTAATAAACTGGCTAAATCTAATTGGTATTTATCTTTTAGCTTTTCCATACACAACTCGTCACAGCTAAGTTCAAGTTGCTCCCGCGCTAAGCTAGTTAACTTTAAGCAGATAGGGTTCCACCAAAAAACGCTTTCTGTGAAACAAATAAGCCACGTCCAATAAATATCACCTTGTTGTAAGTGAGTTACCTCATGTTGAATAACTGAATTTAATTCTTCACGATTCATCATCGACGACTCCAACCAAATAACAGGCTTTATTAATCCGGTAGCAAAAGCTGGCTCTGTATGGGTTGTTAGTCTAATTGGATACTGATTTTTGATGTGTTTAAGTTCAGGACTTGGCTTTGAGTTAATGTATAAAGTTTTTATAAGCTTTACGTATAAGCCCATGCGCAATAAAAACAATCCACAACCACTAATAAGCAGAATGATAAAAATATTATTAAGTGATGGAACAAAGTCCCATATACTCTGCTTACTTAGTAGCGTGTTCGGAGTCGTTGTTTGTAAGGTATCTGGAATTAACACTTTTATATCGGGAACAATTTGCGCCACATTAAATGTGTATCGTTCTGCTCCTTCAAAAAATGATAACTGAGATAAGTATTGCCAAGGGACAAACCAACATGCCAAGGCAATCATCAAAAGGTAAAAGTTTAATCGTGCAGGGGCATTTTTTAACCCCTTTACTGTAAGTAAAATACATAAGCTAATAAGTGTGCTGGTAAATAAATAATCCGTCATTACCCTCTCCTTTAATCTAACTTCTTATTTTTTAAAAGCGTTTGTAAGTATTCAATATCTTCGTCGTTTAGCTTTTCTTCTTTAATAAAGTGAGCAATTAAACTACGGGAATTGCCTTTAAAAAATCGTTGCATAAAACTAGGCATAGCTTGCTCCGATAACGTGTCTTGAGTCACGATTGTTCTAAAAACAATAGCTCGCCCTTCAAGCCCACAGCGCTCTATAGCGCCTTTTTGCTCTAGCCTATCAACAATGGTTTTAACCGTTGTATAAGCTACTTTTTTATCTTTTTGCTTATCTGATAAAAGTACTTTATGTAGTTGACTGGCGGTACAGGGTTCTTCCTGCCAGAGAAGCTGCATAATATCCATTTCAAAATCACTAAGTTTCATTGTTGCTCCTATTACACACTTGTAGTGACACTGTTACAAATGTAGTAGTAAGTAATCTTAGTGTCAATACAAAATTGTCATATGGATAAAAAACAATCGGTGAAAATATAAAAGTATTAGAAAGGTTTTATAAAAAATTAATATTAAACAGGGAGATGCTTACAAATTGATTTTAGAAAAACATAAAAAACGAGAGTATATTTTAAACTAACGCTTTTTATGTTTTAAGCTTTTTACGAAAGGTAGTGAGGTAACTATGCTTTATCGAGCGCTTGGCTTACATCGGCAATAATATCGTCAATGTTTTCAATACCCACCGATAAACGAATTAAATCGCGGCTAACGCCAGCATTGGCCAGCTCTTCATCATTTAATTGGCGGTGAGTGGTAGATGCTGGGTGGCAAGCAAGCGATTTAGCATCGCCAATATTTACCAAACGTAAAATCATGTTTAGAGCATCAATAAACCGCGTACCGGCTTCAAGGCCACCGGCAATACCAAAACTTAAAATACCTGACGCTTTACCATTGGTAATTTTTTGGCTCATTTCGTTATACGGGCTTGATTTTAATCCCGCATAATTAACCCAAAGCACCTTAGGATGGCTCTCTAAATATTCAGCAATTTTTTGCGCGTTTTCGCAGTGGCGATCCATTCTTAGCCCCAACGTTTCAAGGCCAATTAAAATATCAGATGCGTTTTTAGGCGCAAGCGCCGCACCGGTATTTCTAAGTGGTACAACGCGGCAACGACCAATAAACGCCGCCTCAGCAAATGCATCGGTATACACTACATTATGGTACGACGGATCAGGCTCATTCATCATCACAAAACGAGTCGCATTGGCTTTCCAGTCAAACTTGCCCGAATCAACAATCATACCGCCAATCGCGGTACCATGGCCGTTAATATATTTAGTGAGTGAGTGCACCACAATATCGGCACCTAACTCAAATGGCCGACATAAATACGGCGTAGCAACGGTATTATCAACAATAAGTGGCACACCTTTGCTATGAGCAATCTTAGCTAAACGCTCAATATCAACAATATTACCTGCAGGGTTACCAATAGATTCACAAAAATATCACGGGTATTGTCGTCAATGGCATCCTCGAATGCGCTAAAGTCATCAGCCTTAATCATACGCGCTTCAATACCTTGGCGTGGTAATGTATGGGCAAATAAATTATAAGTGCCGCCATACACTTGGCTGGTGCTTACAATATTAGTACCTACTTCACATAAACATTGAATCGCATAGGTAATCGCCGCCATACCCGAGGCTACAGCCAACGCACCAATGCCGCCTTCCATTGCCGCAATACGCTGCTCAAGTACCGCATTGGTCGGATTCATTATGCGGGTATAGATATTTCCAGGTACTTTTAAATCAAATAAATCGGCACCATGTTACGTGTTATCAAACGTGTGCGATGAGGTATTATAAACAGGCACTGCTGCTGATTTCGTGGATTCTTCAGACTCGTAACCATGGTGTAGTGCTAAAGACTCTAATTTCATAATTAATTCCTTTGGTAAATTATTAAAACACACCACTTAAGGGTAATTAAATGCACGTAAAAATACAAACCCACAAGAAAAGAATAGTATAATCGTTAAATCTATAAATTAAGATTAAACTAGTTAATTTGGTTTTGGAGTTCCTACCAGCTAATACTAGAGCATGAACTAAACTTGGCACTTCTTATTGTCTATTAAATTGTCACCTCAAAACATAGCAGACGCTGAATCCGACGTGCAGATATAACTCAACAGATTTAAGAGCGATAGCACAGTCAAAACGTTAAAATACGCGCTCATGCCGCAATATGTGGAAGTAATTAATTAAACGAAGTCTTAAATCGATTTATGTTTGAATTCGAAAACCGTATATAAAATATTATTTAAACACGGTAGTTACATCGCACCCTTTAAAAGGTTTACTGCAAGTTAACTATAAAAACGTATCGAAAAATCAATGAGGTCTTGCTCAGGTATTGGTTTACTAAAATAATACCCTTGAGCAAAATCACAACCAAGTTCTTTTAATATTGTGAGTTGTTCTTGAGTTTCAACTCCTTCAGCAACCACTCTTAACCCTAAACCATGCGACATTGCAATTGTTGCCTCTACTAAGCTGTAGTCTTCATTGTTTTCAGTAATCCCCCCAATAAAACCACGATCTATTTTTAATACATTAAACGGGTATTGCCTTAAGTAGCTAAGTGATGAATAACCCGTCCCAAAATCATCCATGGATAGAATAACCCCTAAATTTGTGATGTTGGTTAAAGTGTCAGTAATGGTGGACTCTCCAGTCATCAACACTCCTTCTGTAATTTCAAGCTCAAGGTTTTTAGGCTCAATATTCGCATTTAATAACGATGTTTTAATAAAGTTAAACAGACTTAAATCTTTAAATTGACTTGGAGATAAATTTACAGCGATAGTAAAATCTTTATTTAACTTTTCTACGTTTTTCCATCGTTTGAGTAAGTGAAGTGATTCTTTAATAACAAACTCACCAATAGAAATAATTACGCCTGTTTTTTCTGCAATAGGGATAAACTCATCTGGTGCCACGCTACCGAGTACAGGGTTTAGCCACCGTAGTAATGCCTCTGCGCCTGTAATTTCATTGTTTTTAACATCAAATTGCGGTTGGTAATAAAGGATAAACTCCTTTCGCTGTAGAGCACCTCGCATTTGCTCTTCTATTGCTAGGCGTCGTTGAATAACGGTATTCATTTGACTGGTAAAAAACGAATATGTGTTGCGCCCCAGTGCTTTTGCCTGATACATCGCTGTATCTGCATTTCTCAGTAAATCAGAAGCCGTTTTGCCGTTATCTGGAAATATTGCCACACCAATACTAATTGTTAACATTAACTCACGGCCTTCAATTGTGAAGGGGTCTCTAAAATTTTGTAGAATCTTTTCAGCAATACCCACTGCATTTTGCTGAGTAGAAATTCCTTTAGACAGAATTATAAATTCATCTCCTCCTAGTCGACCAATTGTATCTGCTTTTCTCAAAGCGCTTTGCAGGCGGTTAGCTGTTTCAATCAAAACCTTATCGCCAGCCTCATGGCCAAGTGAATCATTTATTTTTTTAAAGTCGTCTAAATCTAAAAAAAATATCGCGGCTTTTTCATCATTGCGATCGGCTTCTACTGTTACCTGTGATAATCGATCGAGGGCTAGTAAGCGGTTTGGTAATTGTGTAAGGCTATCAAAATAAGCTTGTTTACGAATTAATTGTTCTGATTGGTGTTGTTCGGTTATATCTCGAATAATTATCATTATTTGGTCATACTTAGAGACTTTATTTATCCTTGCCTCAAAGTAGGCTAAGCCTTGGCGTACTGTAAGCTCATATTTAAATGTCACCATCTCTTCTTGTTCGATTGCTTTAGCGATATGTATTTCAAATTTTTTTGCAACACCCTTTGGTAAAATATCAAGCATACTATTACCAATAAACTTTTCAGGGGATACATAAAGGGTATTTTTGTTATTAGTATGGTAATCAATGATGATTCCATCATGATCCATTAAAAAGAGTAAATCAGGGATTGCTTCAAAGATTGTTTTCAGCATTTGCTCTTTAAAAGTAGCAATGGCTTGGGCCTTTTTTACATCCGACAAATCAATGTCTATACAATACATTTGCTTGACTTTAAATTCATTTTCAAACATTACGTGGCTTGAATAAACGTATATATCAGTTCCATTTTTATGCTTAAGTAGTATTTCTGCAGCGGGTATTGCTACGCCTTCATTTATCCACTTTGTATGAGCCTCAACTACCATGTCTTTCATCGGAGCGGGTACGATAAGGTCTTCTAACTTATTTCCAAATGCTTCCTCTGATTTAAACCCATAAAGTAATTCACTTCCCTTGTTCCAATACACAACTCGTCTTTGTTCATCATAACCTTGCACTGAAATTGAATTTACACTTTCAAATAGTTGGTGCAATGAATCGTTAGTAACAAACTGTTTAGATAATTGATTAACAACCGTGTTGGAACTCATATTGTGGTTATCTCCTATAAAATTTTCTCATTTTATAATAGAAGTTAATTGTTGAATTTCCATACACATATATTCAAAAGTAAGCTTAAGTGTATTATTCACTGTTAAAATAATAATAAAGGAGCCTTAGCTCCTTTATTAGTGTTGTTAAATTCTATTTAACATCATTTGGGTGTTCAACTCCCATCCATGCTTTGAAGCGTGCTTTTTGATCTGTAGTTGCTTGGGGATTTGCTGTTACCTTTTTGGGCTTATCAAACTTTTCAGTTAACACTAAGGTAAGGCTTTGCAGTGAATCACGACGAATAAAGTCAATGGTTACCTTATCTGACGGACTAAAGGTTTCAAGGGTCGACTTCAGATCTTTTCCTACATGATGCTTGTTTATAGCTACGATTTTATCGTTGGTCGTTAATCCCGCTTTCCACGCACTACCACCACGTTGAACATGTGTTAATGTTAAAAGCTGCCCGGTATTTTTAGCTACTGCATCTATGCTGGCAACAGCCTTAGCGTCTTTGGGTCGCTCAAAAACCAAACCTACTTTATTGAGTAATTCGTCAAAATCAATTTTTGCAGGTGAATCAACATACTCTTTCCACCAGTTTGAATAATCGAGACCCGTCAGGTTTTGTAAAATGCTTAGTACGTCTTTTTCATTAAAACCTAATGGTAACTTATGGTTGTTATAGAGTGCTTTATGCACATCCCGGTAACTGACTTTACCTGCTGTTTTTTCTAATAGGTTTATATCAAGGACCATTGAGAGCAATGAACCCTCTGAATAAATATTTGTACTGTAATTACGTCCGTGATCTCCACCTTGGTTAATCCACTTGTCAAAACTTGTTTCACTGGCACTTTGAACGTCTCTACCTGGTGTTTGTAAGTGTCGATTTATGGTTTTTGTCAATCCATTAAAAAACTCATCAATCGTCTCAATTTTTGAGCGTACTAACAAATGATCCTCAAAGTAACTTGTTGAACCTTCTGCTATCCAAAGTAATTTTGAATAATTCATATTAGTGTAATCGTAAGGTACCAACCCCTCTGGACGATATGCTTTTACATTCCAAGTATGAATAAATTCGTGGGCAGCGGTACTAATAAAGCCTAAATAATCTTCGCGGCTACCAAAACGGCCGCGTGGGCGTTGAATTATGGTCGAATTTAAATGCTCAGTTGCCCCCCCTGCGCCAGACGTTGCATGCACCATAAATACATAGCGTTCATACGGGTAGCTATCCCAAATTACATTACCTGTTGTGACTAGGTTTTTGAGATCACGCAGCATTAATTCAACGTCGTAGTTCCCCTCGCCCCAAATTACCAATTCGTACTCACGCCCATCAACGCTAAAGGAATGGAGTTGGTTAATACCTGTTTCAATAGGCGAGTCCACGAGTACATCGTAATTAGATGCTATAAACGAGTGTGTTGAATTTAAATTAGCCATCCCAGAAACAGAACGCCACAGTTTAGGAACCTCTAATTTAACCGTTACAGGCTCTTGACGAAATGATTCGCTGAACATAAAAAAGCCAGAAGCATCTATAAAAGCATGGCTATCATCAATGTGGCGAGCACGCTTACCTAGTTCATTGGCGTAAACCTGATAACCTACACTTACTTCTGTGGGTGTATCAATATGGACACGCCATGTACTGTGATCAATTTTTTCCCACTTTAGAGGATTACCCTCTTTATCCGTTGGGTTAAAATAACGTACTCCATTGGCAAGATTAAGGACTTCATAACGGCCGGTGCGCCAAGAAGGTAATTTAATATCAAGATGAGCTTGTGCTGACTTAGGAAATTGAACGCGAACATCACCAAGATGATGCTGAGGCTCATCGATACTCAATGAGTAGTCAACATCAGCAAAAGCAGATGCCGATAATGCAGCACAAATTGATAAAACTAATAACTTTTTCATATAAACTCTATTTAAGACCTTGATTGCAGCCAAGGTTATCAAGCGAACATTTAAATGTGAATTAAAAGCGATAAACCCTCATGTATACGAGTTTGTACGCACAAGGCTAATAAAAATATAGAGTTTTTACCGAGATAACTACACTTAATATAAATTTGTTGTAGACTTAGAGTAACAAAATTACAAATCATGGTGGCTGCCTAGGTGTCAGAAAAATCTACTGCTACAGAGAGAAAACTAAAACAAGCAATTGGTGCGCGCATGGCACTGGAAGACGCGCGAAAACATCAAGTAGACACCCTCTCTATTTTTTCATCTAAATTATCCTTAGCGTGTAAGGGTCTTGACACAGAACTTGACAACAGACTTGCTAACTTTAGAAGTGCACTCAACAAAGGCGTTGGTTTTGATGATTTATCCCCTTTAATTGACGAAACAATAAAGCTGTTAAAAAAACAAGAGTCCATTCAACTTTCGCAACAACGTGACCTACAAGAAAGTGTTTTATCAGCGGGCAGACAACTCCAAAAAACCAAAGGCTTGCCAGAAGGCACACGCCGTTCATTAAGAAATTTACTCGATCACGAAATGAATAACGTTCATTCCACTCATGACTTTATTCCGTTACTGGAAAAATTAATTAGCTTTTATCACCATGCGCTAAACACAAAACTACGTGCAGATAGCAAGATTACTTGTGAAGCGACGCCTGCATTAGCACAAAAACTACTTGAACTCGCTAACGACTTAGTTCTTGAAGATGAAGCAACAATAGAAATTAAGCGTATTAAAAGCATCATATCTGAAAGCGATAATTTAGGCTCTTTGCTCGATACGGCCATAAACATAATTACTGTTGTCGTAAAAAATATAAATAAAGAACGCGAGTCAGCTCAAAGCTTTTTATCATCGCTTAACCAGACAATTGAAGAACTTCACAAATCAATAGTCGCTACAAGTAAACATTCGACGTCAATGGGGGCTGAGTTTGAGACCCTCAATAAAAATATTAAAAGTAAAATAGAAAACTTAAACGAAAAAACACAATCCGCTACTTCTATTTCATCTTTAAAAGAGCTTGTTGATAATGAACTAAAGTCGTTGACTCAAGACTTTATGGCAAAAGAAAAACTAGAACGCCAAGACAGGGAAATACTTGTATCGAGTTTTAATGAGATTAATGGCCGTATTGGTACGCTTGAAACAAAACTAACAAAATACAAAAAGCGCTTAAACGATCAACGCTTTAAAAGCCTACTAGACGGCTTAACAAAATTACCTAATAGAGCCGCTTTTGACGAACGCTATAACCACGAAATGCATTTATTTAATGTTCAGCAATCAAATGTTACGCTAGTCGTTATAGATGTTGATCATTTTAAATCAATAAACGACAGGTTTGGCCATACAGCTGGCGACATTACGTTGCAAGTGATCGCAAAAGCATTACAAAAGTCGATACGAAAATCTGATTTTATAGCGCGATATGGCGGTGAAGAATTTGTCTTATTAATGAGTGAAACCACTGTTGACAATGCAGTTGCACCGCTTGAAAAACTCAGAAAAGTTATTAAAAATATTCCGTTTAAATTTAAAGATAAGCAAATTGAAATAACTATCTCCGTAGGCGCTACGCAGTTAAAAAAAGGGGATACCCCAATTAAAGCTTTTGATAGAGCTGACGATGCTTTGTATGAAGCCAAAAATACTGGTAGAGACCGCCTTTGTATAAGTAAATAATGCCATACGGGTATAAATAATGTATGGCTCAGTAGTAATTTACATAAATAGCAAGGAGTACGCCCATGTTAATACAGTTAA
This sequence comes from Pseudoalteromonas sp. NH0006-46, assembly GCF_057547735.1. NCBI lineage: Bacteria > Pseudomonadati > Pseudomonadota > Gammaproteobacteria > Alteromonadales > Pseudoalteromonadaceae > Pseudoalteromonas > Pseudoalteromonas sp. NH0006-46. Next base: position 84,982 of record NZ_BAAJML010000003.1, read on the forward strand.
ACCCAACTGGTGTATTAGATTTACTATCTCAGTTAGAGGTTGATTTATTAGAACAATCCTCAACTAGCGAGCGTTATAAACTATTTAGAAATTGTGTATTAGCGGTACTCAATGTAGGCAGCCATACCGACGAAAGTTCGCAAATATACGACAAGTATAAAGACTTTGACATTCGCTTACTCAGCCGAGAGCGCGGAATAAAAATTGAGCTTGAAAACCCACCTCAAACTGCCTTTGTAGATGGTGAAATAATCACCGGTATACACGAACACATATTTTCAGTTATCCGCGATATTTTATTTATTTGTCAAAAGTACGAAAAAGATCTAAAAGAACAAAAAGCCATTACTCATATGGTGTTTGACATGCTTAGAAATGCGCATGCGCTTCGTGTAAATAGCGAGCCCAATATGGTGGTTTGTTGGGGCGGGCATTCAATAAACGAAATTGAGTATAAGTATACCAAACAAGTAGGTTATGAATTGGGCCTGCGTGGATTAAATATTTGTACTGGTTGCGGACCTGGTGCAATGAAAGGTCCAATGAAAGGCGCTACTATAGGCCATGCAAAACAACGTATTAAAAACAATCGTTATTTAGGACTAACAGAGCCCAGCATTATTGCAGCAGAACCCCCTAACCCAATAGTAAACGAACTCGTTATATTGCCAGATATAGAAAAACGGTTAGAAGCATTTATACGCACAGCCCATGCAATTATTATATTTCCAGGCGGTGCGGGCACTGCCGAAGAATTATTGTATTTATTAGGCATTTTATTGCATCCAGATAACGAAAAGCAGTGCTTACCCGTTATTTTAACCGGACCAAAACAAAGCAAAGATTACTTTGAAAAACTGTGCGAATTTATTGAAATGACGCTCGGAAAAGAAGCGCTAGACAAATTTGAAGTTATTATTGACGATCCCAGTTTAGTTGGACAAAAACTAAAATCTAAAATGGCTAATGTTCGCGAGTATAGAAAAAGTGAGGGCGATGCATACTATTTTAATTGGACGCTTAAAATTGATAACGATTTTCAGCAGCCCTTTGCACCTACACATGAAAACATGGCAAACCTAGATTTACACTTGGATCAACCAAAACAACAGCTTGCAGCAAACTTACGACGTGCGTTTTCGGGTATTGTTGCCGGTAATGTTAAAGATGAGGGAGTACGCGCTATTAAACAACATGGACCTTATACTCTCAGTGGTGAACCTGCATTAATGCAAGATATGGATGTACTTTTACAAGCCTTTGTTGACCAAGGCCGCATGAAATTACCTGGCAGTAAGTATACTCCGTGTTACAAAATAAAAGCATGAGTCATATAGTTTGAAACCCCATTTATTATTAATTGATGCGCTTAATTTAATTAGGCGCATTTATGCAGTTGATGTAAACCAAAAACACAACAACGAAGACCAATTAATACTTACGTGCAGTGAGCGTGTAGCGCAAGCATGCAAAAAATTGCTTCGCATAACGCAAGCAACGCATGCAATTGCAGTGTTTGACGGAGATAAAAGTTGGCGCTATCACTTTTATGAACATTACAAACACTCAAGAGCCCCGATGCCCGAAACACTAAAAGGTGCGTTACATCATTTTAAATCAGCAATTGAGGAAACCGGTATTATTGTGTTTGAACCAATAAATGATGAAGCTGATGATATTATTGCTACGCTTGCTTGCAAAGCCGCTGATAAAAAAATAATGAATACGATTGTATCTACTGACAAGGGATTTTTACCGTATTTAAACAATGAAATACAGATTTATGATTATTTTAAAAGGCAGTATTTAGATGAACCCACAATGGAAGAGCGCTTTGGTGTAGAAAAAAATAAACTCGTCGATTTTTGGGCACTTGCAGGCGATAAAACGAATGACATACCTGGTGTAAAAGGAGTTGGTATAAAATCAGCTCAGCAGCTTGTTAATAATTACACCTCTATAAATGAAGCATTGAGTGATGAATTACTAAACACAGCGCTACGCAAAAAACTTGAAGCCAATATGGACATGTTCGTTATATCTAAACAATTGGTTAGTTTAAGAACAGATATAAATTTAGGGTTTAGTTTAAAGCAGCTTAGGCTTAATTAGTCGCAAGTAAATAGCGTGTATTTATAACAAAACGTATACTAATACCCGTGGTAGCATTTAAGGTAAATAGTGTTGAAAAAGTTTATACGGTATTTAATTTTAGGGTTGGGGCTATACGCGCTCATTGCAACCTTAGTGATTGCTTTTTACAAAGACGATCCACAAGCAATGATTTGGCAAGATCGAGAATCATTTAATAAGCGCTACATTGAAAAGCTTTCGCTAGATTCTCAAACTACACTCAACACCGTACTTGATTACCTTGGTAGCCCAGACTTAACATTTGCCAAGCGCGATAATGAACAAGTATTACAAATTATTTTTTATCGCACACAGCATATTACGTCAGACGGTATAACAACGATGGATGAATGCACAGGCTTATTATTTAAAAATGGCCAGCTAATTTTATGGGGACCAAGTGCATACAGTAAATATCAGGAAGAAATTAGGTGAAGGCATAATGGATGAGCCCCTTGCAAATCGTTTAAAACAACTGCACGAAAATACGCAGCGTTTTTTAATTGGCTATAATAATAAAGACCATTGGCAAGCCTTATACCCTATGGCCTGTAAATTAGCCGAACAGTATAGAGTCTTATACGAACACTGCCCTAATGCACTACTATCCAAATTAACGTTATTTAATTCCCACTACAGCTATTCAACTAATTTAGTGATAAGCCAGTGTGTCATTACTGCAAGCTTATGTGCTAGCCAAAATTACGACAAAAAACTAACCGAACTTTACATAAACGCCGCACTTGTGGAGCATTTGTGTGTCTGCTCGCAACTAAACAAGCTAGCTGAACAATCTGAATTTAGTGCTAACGATAAAAAGATTTGGCAGCTGCGCCACCAATTTGCAGCAAAAATAATGTTAAGCTGTGGCAATAGCGCTGCACCGATTACACATATACTCGCAAAACTAAATAAATATAAGCAAGCTCTCGTAAATACACCAAAGATAATGCTTTACGATGGTGGAATTACGCTTGTTGCACTCGCTAATATAATAGCAATGAATATAACCCATACCCCTGCTAAAAAGCACATAAGCTTTTATCAGGCCTTGTCCGATTTATATTTACGCACGCCAAATATTTTTGCACAACATTTAATTAAATCTTACGTTGCCCACGTAGGGGCATTTTTGGCTGGTAGCCGAGTTGTGTATCAAGATCAAAATATGGTTTATCTAGCAACCGATAAACAAAACAGGCATATAATAGTTACCCCTGAAAATAAACAAAAATTAGCTTGGTTTAGAGTAAAAGCGACATTAAAAGACAACCCCAAACAATGGAAATGTGCAGATAAAAAGCTTCTATACAGTGTATGGAACAGCGAACATATTACTATTAACGAGCCAAGCAGTTTAGATAAACCAAGGCAACTAATTGAGTTAATTAGTCAAATTAAAGTTAACCAAGAATATAGTTTTAAAGGTTTGAATAAAATAATGGCTCATCACCCTGAGATTATTGCGCGAGTATGTGAAGCCGTTAAACCTTATAATAAAGAACATCAAGCAGCTAAAGATCTGCGCCATAGCTTGTCTATGGTTGGATACAATAATGCGCCTGCTATTATTCAGCGCGTCGTATTTGAGCAATTGGTTAATTCAACACCCCATCCACTACAAAAGTTTATATTAAATCGACTAGACTGTTTGGTAAAAATAATGGCTTTATTGGTAACACACAATAAGCAGTATCAATTTGAGCACATCACTTTACCTTTGTACGCATATACTCATTTTTTGTTAACCCAATGCAGTACTCGCTTAACACGAAAAATAGCTATCGATGAAGTGCCAAACAAAACGTTAAGCACTCCATTTAGTGCATTTTTTGGTGTAGCTAATATTAATAATGAGCATATTAAAGCATTGCTTTTGCAATTACTAAGCGATAACCCTTGGGCAAACACGTTGTTACAGGCAGAGCAAACAGCAAAAAAACAGCTAACAAATGAGCATAAGCTATGGGTTGCTTTAAAAGTGATTGCACAACGGGTTTTCAAACCTGAGCTAAAATTAACCCCATGGCAACAGCAAACTCTGAGTGAGCAACTAAGACTAAATGGCTGGGATGATGAGCGACCTTTTTACGCCCAATTAGCGGGTTTACAAATATATAACAATATTTAGTTCGTTTATTACCACTATAAATAGAAATTATACCCATTATTTATTCTATAAACTGGCAAAATAAGTGGTAAATTGGTATAAATGCGCCCTTAAAATTTTCAATCATTCACATAAATGACCTAACAAGCAGTTACTCTTTTAGAGTAATTTTTTATGTGCACATCAAACTCTTTAAAGGAAACGTTAATGGCCAAACAAACCATCACAGTGATCAAAGGCGACGGCATCGGTCCGAGCATCATCGACTCAGCACTTGAAATACTAAAAGCCGCAGGATGCGATTTTGATTATGAATTTGTTGATGCTGGCCTAGCCGCTCTTGAGAAAACAGGTGAGTTACTTCCACAAGAGACGATCGATACCATTGCTAAAAACAAAATTACACTTAAGGGTCCATTAACTACCCCTGTAGGTGAAGGTTTTACGTCTATTAACGTAACACTGCGCAAGCAATTTGGGTTATACGCAAACGTTCGCCCTGTAAAATCATTTGTGGGCACTAAAGCCCGTTACGATGATATTGACATCATCACTATTCGTGAAAACACACAAGGCATGTACTCAGGTGCAGGCCAAGTAGTGAGTGAAGATGGCAATGAAGCTGAAGCAAAATCAGTAATAACACGTGAAGGCGCTGAAAAAATTGTAACATTTGCTTATGAACTTGCAGTGCGTGAAGGCCGTAAAAAAGTAACCGCTGTTCACAAAGCAAATATTTTAAAGTCTACGTCTGGCTTATTTTTAAAAGTTGCTCGTGAAGTAGCTGAGCGTTACCCACAAATTGAATCAACAGAAATGATTGTTGATGCAACCTGTATGAAGCTTGTAATGACACCTGAAGAGTTTGATGTAGTTGTTACTACAAACTTATTTGGTGACATTTTATCAGACCTATGTGCTGGCTTAGTGGGCGGTTTAGGTATGGCACCAGGTGCAAATATTGGCGAAGATGCTGCAATTTTTGAAGCTGTGCACGGTAGCGCGCCAGATATCGCAGGTAAAAACCTAGCAAATCCAACTTCTGTAATTTTAGCATCTATTCAAATGTTAGAGCACTTAAATATGGGTGACACAGCAGAGCGTATACGCAGCGCCGTTGCTGATGTAATCAAATCAGGTGACCGCACTACACGTGATTTAGGTGGCAGCCACGGAACAACTGATTTCACACAATCAGTGATTGACCGTCTGTAATTTAATAGGACGTTCAAAAAAGCCAGCGTTTAATGCTGGCTTTTTTATGCCGTTTAAAAACGTTTTGACCTAATTGAAATTAACAACATTAAAATTAATAACCCGCCAAGCGCCCCGCCACTAGAGCTTGAACCATTATTATTTTCTGGCTGCGCTACAGTTACAGACAAGTTTTCACTGATAACCTCCCCCGTATTTGTGTCTGTTATGGTTAAAGCCACAGAGTAACTGCCAGCACTTTGATACGTATGACGTGGGTTTTGAACTTGAGATAGGTCGCTGCCGTCACCAAAATCCCAAGTGTAAGCATAATTTTTAAAGCCACCTATTACATCGGCATTAAATTGAACCGTTAAGTTATTCGTTGAAAAAGTGGTATTAACTGCTAGTGGAACATTAACGTTTACATTTACATTTTGAGATACCGACACCCCTTGGTCATCAGTCACGGTAAACGACACTGAATAATCACCCGAGTATAAATAGTTATGTGAAACGCTTTGTGATGCTAACGAACTGCCATCGCCTAAATTCCACTGGTAACTGTACGGCGCTAACCCTCCTTCAACGTCAGCTTGTGCTGTTAATAGCCCTTGTGTTGTTTCATAATCAATTGCAGTGATACTCAGGGGAGCAACAATGGTTACTGTCGTTGTTGCTGTCTGCTCATCGTTACCGTTACTTGCCGTAAATGTAACATCATAGCGTCCGTAACCTTCAAAAACGTGCGAGGGGGATAATTCAGAACTTGTTTTTCCGTCACCAAAGCCCCAAATAAACGTGTCAGATGGTGAAAGCGATAACCCTTCTACTTTAAAATCAGCTGTGAAATCTGAGAGTGAGTAACTAATACCATTTAATGGCTCATAATTTAATAATATTTCAATGCTTCCATTATTGCTTTCTTGGTTTGTGAGCGTAAAACCAAAACCAACTTGTGGTAATTTAACACCCGATTCTGCTTGTTCTGCAAAGCTGAAGTCCGTCTTATCGCTAAAAGAACTAATAGCAGATAAGTCATTATCTCCTAGCCCAGCTCGCTGAGCATAAAGACTGAATCCGGCATCTCGTACCTGAATAGCTGTATTTGCTGGTGATTGCGTGCCTCCTTTATTGATAGCACGCTGATCTGCGTCAACAACCAATGCAAAACCACTGCCGGGGTGCTCAGTTGTATTGTTATCAGTGTGCGACTCATCGCTGTACCACAGTAATAACCCCGGCGAGTAACCTTCTTTTTGCAATCCACTATCTACACCCGAATAGTCACGCAACTGCAGGTAGTAATACGATGGCCTAGCAAATACATAACTACCCACCTTTGAAAAGCCGGCTAAGGTGATAGTGCTTTGAGTTTCTGCGTTATTTTGCCAAATTAATGAACCACTTTGCTCAATACGCATATCGTCAATAACAAAGCCATAATAGTGCGTATTAGCGTCTGTTAAGTATTGTACTTGCAACTCTATTGTTTGCCCTGCATAAGCAGATAAATCAAATTGGTGTATTAAATAACCGTTAGGAAGCTGCGCATCAGCATTTAAAAATGAATCGCCTGTAATATAAGGGCCAATATTGCCATAGTAAGGGTTTATAGATTGTGTATAGTTACCAGCAATAGGCATACCATTAACCTTTATTTGGACTAGGTCGTAATCTTTCTCAATGCTATAAAAGGCAACAAAGCTCAGCATAAGCGACTCAGTTGTACTTGGTAAATCAATGGTATTTACTAAACTCGTATTAAGATTATCGCCAGTATTTGAATAATATTGAAAAACACCTTCTACCGGGGTTTTAAATTTTTCAAGTCTTGGTGGTAATGTAACCTTTATTTGGCTTTGTGATATAGACGTACTTGCTGCATTATTTATCACTTGCACAGCATTGGCATTAATCTCATCCATATCAAGGCTAAGCTGGTTTACCCAATTACCTTGGTAGCGTGTTTGTAGATACTCTAGCGCATAAGGGCTGAACATGACCGGCTCAGACCCTCTGGGAGAGCCCGCCCACGTACCTGATGACATAACAGACCATGAAGCAACGGGTTCACCAACCGTATTAGACTGTAAATCATATTCATCCTTTAAACCTAAATCGTGTCCAAACTCATGAACAACAACACCAATGGCTGCATCGATAGGGTTTATTGTGTAACCAAATAGCTTAATGTCACTACCAACAACTTCAGAAGGTTGGCTATTTTCGTCTAAAACATAAAAGCGATGTGACCAAATAGCATCAGTGGCTAAATAACCACCGCCCGACTCTTCACCAATACTAGAATGAAAAATCATAACATGATCGATTATCCCATTTGGCTCATCGGTAATACCGTCACCGTCTATGTCATCAAGGTCGGTTAGATCATAGTCTGCTAAATTAATATTAAATTGGGCAACCGCTTTTTCCACAGCTTCTTTTACTAAGCTTGGAGCGTTTTTATCTCGGGTGGAGCCTAAACGTTCACCGTAAAATTTAGCATTATTATTTGCAGTTACCCACCCGTAAACTTGCCCTTCAAAATTTAAGCTGTTGCCCGAAGCAGCTGCATAATACTCAGCTGCAGACGAAAGAGTCTCTCCATTAGGACCTTCATATCCACTGAGATTAAACAACATCTGCTGGTAATGTTCGGCTGAGTAATCGGCATAAAACATGTCTGTATCTTGAGGAGTTAACTGGTTTTCGTCGTGTTTTAAGTCAGGAAAATCAATTAAAATAGTTAGCACTTTAACTGTATTTACTCGCTCATCAGGAACTAAGCCTGTTGAAAAACTCGGTTGTTGTTTAAACAAGGCCTTATTTTGTAACGAGTTATACGATGATATGCCTGATGATTGACGAAACCCATTTTTTAAAGGCAGTTGCAGTGGTGATTGATTACTGATGAATTCATTATAAGAAGCTTCTAACTCATCGGGAGTTAAACCCTCTTTTTTATTAAGCCAATACAAAATACGTTCTTTGTTAGTCACCCCTAAATCGTGCGGAGTCGGTGCTTTAGCAGTAGCGATAGTGCTAAAAAACAGAGTAAAAAAAGTAAGTAACGCTATTTTGTTCACTGTGTGTTCCTCAAACAGATTGTTAGACACATCATACCTAATAACAATCATTTAAACAGGTTATAAACTAGCTTAAAGTATATGCTAGCAACCTATTTTTGCTTAAGCCTAAAACAACAGTAAGTAAATGAAAATAAACAAATTGCATATTATCTCCTTAAAACCTTTAAATACCATTCAAATAAAGCATTAAAAAGCCAAAAAGGCCCAGCAAATGAATTTAAAATGCAAAAATACACATTCAAGGTTGACATGCACACCTAAAACACTTAAAAATAGCCCTATACAAAATTTCACATCAAAGCAGTGTTTTGCTAAGTAGAGTAAATAACTATGAAAACACAATTTAATCTTCTAGTCGTTCTCGTACTGGTCTTAGTAATAAGCCCAGCGGGGATGTATTAAAAGGTAATACTGCTTTTTAAAAACCCTCGCTTTAAGCGGGGGTTTTTTTATGCACAAAAAGCGCAGAGGAATGAGGATGAGCAAACAAGAGTATAATGGCTCTGAACTAGTCGTTCAGGCATTAAAAGAATTAAAAGTAAAATATATATTTGGCTACCCTGGTGGCTCGGTATTGGATTTATACGATGCACTTTTTCAACAAAATGACATTGAACACATTTTAGTTAGGCATGAGCAAGCAGCAACACACATGGCTGACGGTTATGCACGTGCTACCGGAGAAGTCGGTGTCGTTCTTGCTACCTCAGGCCCTGGTGCAACAAATTGTATTACGGGTATTGCAACCGCTTATATGGACTCGATTCCAATGGTTGTATTATCAGGACAAGTACCCACTAGTTTAATTGGTGACGACGCCTTCCAAGAAACAGACATCGTTGGCTGCTCTCGCCCAATTGTAAAACACAGTTTTAACTGCAGAAGCGCGCAAGAAATTCCAGCTATTTTGGCAAAAGCGTTTTATATTGCAAGCACTGGCCGCCCTGGCCCTGTTGTAGTTGAGCTACCAAAAGATATGCTAAATCCGACAATCAAATTTGAATACGACTTTCCTACAACAACTGAGCTTCGAACATATAGCCCAAATACAAAAGGCCACTCAAAACAAATTAGAAAAGCAGTGGCTGCTATTTTGGAAGCTAAAAAGCTAGTTATATACTCTGGTGGCGGGATTATTATTTCAAACACATCTGAGCAATTAACTCGATTAGTAGAATCATTAAATGCGCCCATAACTAACACCTTAATGGGGCTTGGTGGTATATCAGGAGTCCACCCTAATTTTATTGGTATGCTAGGGATGCACGGTACTCTAGAAGCAAACAAAGCGATGGCTAACGCCGACGTTATACTCGCATTAGGTGCCCGCTTTGATGATCGGGTGACAAATAATGTTAAAAAATTCTGCCCTAACGCCACTATTGTTCATGTTGATGTAGATCCAACATCGATTTCTAAAACCATTAAAGCACATATCCCTGTTGTAGGCTGTTTAGACACGGTACTTAAACAACTACAAGACGGCATAGATAAAAGCACAATCCAAATAGATCGCAGTGCACAAGAGGATTGGTGGCGACAAATTATTAGCTGGCGTGAACAAAAATGTTTGGGATATAAACAACAACCATCTGAAAAAATTAAACCTCAAGCCGTTATTGAAGCCCTTTATAAAGCAACTGAAGGAGAAGCTTACATCAGTTCTGATGTTGGGCAACACCAAATGTTTGCAGCACAATATTACCCATTTAAGTACCCTCGCCAATGGATAAACTCTGGTGGCCTAGGCACTATGGGCTTTGGTTTACCTGCCGCTATGGGTGTTAAGCTTGCATTTCCTGATAAAGAGTCAGTATGTGTAACGGGCGATGGCTCTATTCAGATGAATATTCAAGAACTTTCTACGTGCTTACAGTACAACTTAGCGGTTAAAGTGGTTTCTCTCAATAACCGTTCATTAGGAATGGTTCGTCAATGGCAAGATATGGTGTATGGCGGACGTCATTCTTCCTCGTATATGGACTCGTTGCCTGACTTTATAAAATTAGTTCAAAGCTATGGCCACGTTGGCATTCAGGTAAACACGCTTGAAGAGCTCCAACCCGCTATTGATAAAGCAATGAGCATAACTGATCGTCTCGTATTTTTAGATATACTTGTAGACGAGAAAGAGCATGTATACCCAATGCAAATTAAATTAGGTGGCATTGACGAAATGTGGTTACGTAAAGGAGTAAAAGCATAATGCGTCGTATTTTATCGATATTATTAGAAAACGAACCCGGTGCACTATCTCGTATTGTAGGGTTATTTTCGCAACGGGCATACAACATTGATAGCCTAACAGTGGGTACCACTGACGATCAATCTTTGTCTCGTATTACGATAACAACAATGGGTGATGACCGAATTGTTGAACAAATTACCAAGCAAGTAAATAAGCTAGTTGATGTTCTAAAAATTATTGATTTAACTGAAATGAGCCACATTGAACGCGAACTACTTCTTGTAAAAGTATTTGCGCAAGATGAAACAACGCGTGCAGCGGTAACGCGTGTGGTCGATGTGTTTAAAGGTGATATTTTAGATATGGGGCGTCAGAGTTACAGCTTACAACTTGTAAGTAGCACAGATAAAATAGAATCATTTTTAGATACGTTACGCCATGAAACAGACATCATTGAAGTTGTGCGTTCAGGTGCAGTTGGAATTGGCAGAGGCGATAAAGCCTTAAAAGCCTAACTTTACTGATACGGAGCCGTTTAAATACGGCTTTTAGAATATAAAAAAAAAGGGCTTATTAGCCCTTTTTTCAATTAATTTGTAAAACCAATTATAGGTTTACTTGGTCTTTAAGACCTTTGCCTGCTTTAAAGCTTGGGATAGTTGCCGCTGCGATTTGGATCTCAGCACCCGTTTGAGGGTTACGGCCAGTGCGTGCTGCACGTTCTTTTACTGAGAAAGTACCAAAACCAACTAATGCTACTGAGTCACCTTCTTTAAGTGCAGAAGTTACAGCACCAGTAAATGCGTCTAGCGCACGGGTAGCAGCGGCTTTAGAAATTTCCGCGTCAGTAGCAATTTTTTCAACTAATTGAGCTTTATTCATTGTTAGATTCCTATTCGTTATTATTTTGCCTTCGCAAAACCTATCTTTATGTATTTTTTAAAAGTTAGCAACAGCAAATTGCAATTTTTAGTTAAAATCTTATAAAACACATAAAATTATATTAATTTCCGCTAAAATACAGCATCTTGTGTTAACAAAGACTTAATTTTTGTACAATTTTGGTGCGTGTTCATCAACATGTAAAAACTATATTTTTTCGATAACTAAGGTCACTTCCCCGACCTCGACACCAAACTTAACAATAGATGTGCGGTTAATCAAGCGTGATTGTGTTACCAAATACATCCAGTCATCAAAATTAACATCTAAAGTACTCCCGTCATAAGGAAGCTCAACGTTATAATTCCAATGAAATACACTGCCATCACTCTTACCTTTTGCTACACCAAGAACGTCATCAGCAGTACCTGTAAGCGTGTTATCATCGTTAAGGGTTATTTTCCAAATGCGTTTTTGTGTTTCACCATCATCATACACAAAATCTTCTTCTATAACGCCCTGGTTGCCCTCCCACGTAGCGTTCATGTCAACCACTAACTTACGGGTTAATTCACCTTTAAAGTCTTGCACTACGCCGTAGGCTTTTAATTTTCCGCTAAAGAACGTTTTAAAGTCAAAATTGGGGGTTGTTTTACTGTAATGCTCAACGCTAGGTGCAGAGCAGCTAACTAAAAGGAGCGCAAGTACGCACACAAAAGTCATTTTTAACGCGTTATTAATAGTCATTTTAATTCCCTAATAGTTTTTTTCTTAAAGCCGGTTCAGACGTATTTTCAGCTAACCAAATAGCTAAAAAATCACTCGAAAAGGCAATATCATCAATAACACCTACTTTTTCATCGTTAAACAAAAAAGTACTTTTGCCTTGTTCGTCTGTAACCAAGGTTAAAGAGTCGCCTTTGCTTATGTTTGGCCAAAGCGATAAAAGCTGCTTATCGTATTTATTAACTAAATCTTCCTTACCAATTAACTCCCACTGCTCATTAGTTGCTTTTATAATTTCTTTGGCTTCAAAATCACGTAAGTAGATAAGCTTAAATTTGACAGGGTGTTCACCCAAAGCATAATCGCCAGAAGGAGTATATAAGGTGGCGTCGTATACATCCCAAAACAAATACTCCATTCTACCCTCACCCACTTTGCTAAATTCAGCATTAGCAAAAGCAGAAGTACTTAATAATAGGTACAGCAAAGTCGTATTAATGAGTGCTTTCAATATTAAAGTCCTTATTTAAATAAAAAATTAACTAGGTAAACCGGCCTCAAGTAGGAGGTATTATCGACTTTATTTTTTGATTTATAAGTACAATGAACGTAAAGGCTGCTGACCACATCGCACCGTAGGCTAACCAAAATTGCCAAAGGGGTAACCCTAAATCAATTACGTTAAATCGTGCCCCCGCCCAATAACTAGCAGGTGCAAAAACCAAACAAACAACAAAAACTTGCCAAAATTTTAAACGACTCAAAAAGTGCATCGATGTGTTTAATGATAGTAGTAGTGCGGCCCATAAAAAAACCAACCACAAAGGAAATGGATCGACCTTAAACGCAAGTAAGCCAAGCTCTACAGAAATATATTCGAGCAATAATGCAATTGGGAGTGCTTTCAGTAAGAGTAATGTGTCTTGTTTTTTTTGTTTTGATAAATAAAACATTAAAACAATAACAATCGCACTAAATAAAAGTGATTTCCCTTCAAGCAGTAATGATAAAAACCACACTGCTTGAAACAAAATAAAATTAATAAGCGAGTGCAATTTCATCTACACTGCTACTAAAGCGAGGTTTACGCGCCATTAAATGTACGGTACTGGTTGCACGGGTTCTAAATGCACCTTCACAGTACGCAAAATAAAATAACCATAACCTATAAAAGCGGTCATCAAATTTTGAGCGGTCTAGGTCTGGCCAACTCTTGATAAAACGCTCACGCCAATCAGCTAACGTTCTTGCGTAATGCGTTCCAATATCGCTAACAGTATGAATAACCATATCGGTGTTGTTCTTAATTTGCTCACTCATTTCGTTTAATGAGGGTAAACACCCACCTGGGAAAATATACTGCTGGATAAAATCTGAATTTTTAAGGTAGTGCTTATAACGCTGATCGCTAATAGTGATTGCCTGTATCAACATTGCGCCATCGTCTTTTAGCAAGGACCCACACTGCGTAAAGAAGCTAGGTAGATATTCGTGGCCCACCGCCTCAATCATTTCAATTGACACTAACTTGTCGTATTTGCCTGTCAGCAACCGATAGTCGAGTTTAAGGAGCGTAATTTTATTTTCTAAGCCTAGCTCTTTAACTTTTTGAGCGACATAATCGTATTGCTCATCAGATATCGTTGTAGTCGTTACTTGGCAGTCATAATGCGTTGCCGCAAAAATGGCAAATGCCCCCCACCCTGTACCAATCTCTATTACTGAGTCACCGGCTTTCAATTCAACCTGTTCACAAATACGCTTTAGCTTGTGTTGCTGAGCATCTTCTAAACTGGCATCTTTTGAGGGATATACTGCACACGAATAAAGCATCTCCTTACTTAAAAACGACTCGTATAAATCGTTACCTAAATCATAATGAGCAACTATATTTTTCTTGGATCCCGACTGAGAATTTTTGTTTTTTAAATGAGTCAACCTGTTAGCAATATTACTGAAAAATGCAAATTTTCTTTCAAATTCATCCAGCTGCTTCTCATTTATCGCAAACAACTCAATTAGTCGGGTTAGATTGTCACAGCTCCATTGACCTAAAATGTAAGATTCGCCTGCACCAACACTGCCAGACAACGCAAATGCCTTATACATTGCTTTGTCGTGGATTGTTACCGTTACTTTTAAGTCAGATGATGCATCTCCAAAAACAAGCTGCAGATCTTCATCAATCACTGTGATTTGCCCTGTTTCTATTGAAGAAAAGGCTTTAAATACTAATTTTTTATAAAGCCCTGTAAACCAGCCTGTGTTTTGTTCGCAATTTAAGCTAGACACTTTTTCCATTAGAACACCTATGTTATTTTTATTACTGCTTACATGTAATTTGTGACTTTTAAGAATGGCCTAAAAAAGGCACTCTTTTTATAAATAGCTTTAACGCTTGGTAATAAATACCTTTAAATATTGTCCACGTCATTGCTGGGAAACGCTTTAACAACTGACTCATTTCTTTTTCAGTCAGTTCTTTGCGGGTTAATCGAAGAGTGGCATCAAATAGCAACTCACCATCCCGCTTATTTTCAATATGAATCAATGTTTTATCTTGCGTTAACCTGATTGTCCAATGATAGTTCATATCAAGATTCATAAAGGGTGATACGGAAAATACTTTTTTAAAGTTCACTTTTTTCTCTAGAGGTATCAAGTAGTAGTGTCGCTCATTCCATGGTGTATTACTAACCTCAGCGACCATGTACTTAAATTCACAGTCACTATTACCATAAAAAAAGAAGTTTACTGGGCTAAAGTAAATACCAAAGCAACGAAGCTGTCCAAGCATGTAAACATGGCTAAAAGTCTCTGTTACACCGAGCGATAATAACTGATGATTTGCACGTTCAATGATTGAAGCATCATTATTGTGGGGACTATTAACAAAATAGTCTGATTCATTAAACTTTAATGCTTTTGAACCAGACGTACCTAACCATTTATGCTTATTATTCAATTGTTCAGGGTTATTGAGGTCAACCCACATCATATACAGTGGATTACTAAAATGATGAGTCTTAACAGCAAAACGGCGATGCTTAACATCGCCTAAATAAACAGCACTAGTCAAACTCAACCCCTAACTGCCTTGCCACATCTACACCGCTGCGAACACCATCTTCATGAAAGCCGTTGTACCAATAGGCACCACAAAAATAACTATTATTTTGGCCATCGATAGTTTGTTTAAGACCTTGCGCAGCAATGGATTCTTTGTTGAAAACAGGATGATGATAAGTGAATTCACGCAATATTTTGCTTTTATCTATCCCTTCAAGGTGGTTTAACGTAACACAAAACTGAGTGTCTGATTGAATACCTTGCAATATGTTCATTTGATAAGTAACAACAGCTGCTTTGTCGGTGTTATTGTTCAATAAATAGTTCCAACTAGCCCAAGCAGCTTTTCTGTCAGGTAGTAAATTTGTATCTGTGTGAAGCACTACTGAATTTTCAGTATAAGGAATTGCACCAAGTACAGATTTTTCTTGGCTTGTTGCATCACTAAGTAATTTTAGTGCTTGATCTGAGTGGCAAGCAAAAACCACCTTATCAAATATATGCTGCTCACCATTGGTAAGTTCAATGGTTACTTGGTCATTTGCACGAATTACCGATTTGATATCAGTGTTAAGCTTTATTTTATCAGCGAACCCTTTTATTAATGGGTTAATGTATTCGCGTGAACCGCCCGGCACAACATACCACTGAGGTCTATTTGTAATATCTAAAAGGCCATGATTAAAGAAAAATTTTACAAAAAACTCTACACCTACATTTTCCATTTCCTTAATACTGGTTGACCAAATAGCTGCGCCCATGGGTAGGATATAATGATACTTAAAAAAGTCATTAAACTGATTCTCATTAAGAAGCTGGCCCAATGTTTGAGATTGTTGGTATTCGCCTTTTTCGTGTATGGCTTTACATAGTTTGTTAAATTTAACTATGTCAGATAACAAGCGCCAAAATTTAGGCCTAAAAATATTTCTTCTTTGTGCAAACAAACTGGTGAAGGTATGGCCATTGTACTCAAAGCCTGTTGCCTCATTATGAACACTGAAACTCATTTGGGTTTCTTGCTTTTTTATGCCAATGCGAGCAAGTAGCTTTTCAAAGTAAGGGTAGGTTCTGTTATTAAAAACAATAAAGCCGGTATCCACTGCGTAATTAACGCCCTTAACAGCTACGTCAACTGTCGCAGTGTGCCCGCCAATATAATCGTTTTTTTCAAATAAAGTTACATCGTAGTGTTTGTGAAGCAAATGCCCACAGGTTAAACCTGATACACCAGTTCCAATTATTGCTATTTTTTTCAACGGGTTAATCCTTTTGCTATTTTAAGCCAAAGCGGTAAAGGCAATATCCGCAATGCTTTTAATATAAGCGTAAAACGATACGGAAAATGTACTTCTTTACGTCGCTTGTTTATTCCTTTGATCATATAATCAGCCGCTTCTTCAGCGGTCACTGCCATAGGCATAGGAAAATCATTTTTTTCTGTTAGAGGTGTTTTAACAAATCCAGGATGAACTAACGTAACATCTATATCGGTCAAATCAACGGCTAGGCTTTTAGCTAAATAACTCACGCCCGCTTTAGACGCACCATAAGCCTCAGAGCGTGGTAACGGTAAGTATGTAACGCTTGAACTAACAATAACTAACTGGCCGCCACTTTTAACTTTGGGGAGCAACGCCTCTAGGCAAAAGCCTACCGACAGTAAATTGGCATTAATTACTCGTTCAAACAGGGCACTGTCAAAGTTTTTCGCATCGTCTATGTATTCACAATTGCCCGCATTTAGAATAACGCGGTCAAAGTGCGGGTACCCAATCGTTGCTTCTTTAATATCTTTTAGGCTTGTTGCATCAAACTTACAACTTTCAATATTTTTATGTTTTGAAAGCTCCGCTAATTTTTCTGTATTACGGCCACATGCAATAACAGTGTCACCCATTTGTGCATATTTAATTGCTAATTGCTCGCCAATACCTGACGTTGCGCCTGTTATTAAGGTAACCATAATTAACCCGCCCTTTTATCAATGTAATTAACCACACTGCCTAATATAGGGATGTGTTTGTAGAGTAGTTCGCCGACATTGAAGTAATCACGGTGCTTAATAATTTTTTCATTATCAAAAATTAATTTGCTATGCCCCTGCACAGATATGGTTTTGCCAGAGGCCAGCTTGGGATGTGAATAATGCATTGTCCAATAGACAAATGCATTGTTATTAATACCAAACGAATCTGTAATATCAAACTGACAGTGCTTAACGTTACTATATAAATTTGCAAAATAGTCTCGCAAACTTACTATGCCGTTAATTTCGTGCATTGGATCAATAAATTGAATGTTGTCGGCATAAATATCACTTAATAAATCCAAGTTAGAACTATTGAGTTGCTGGTAAATATCAACAAATTTATCTACTGGTAACTGGTTATCCATATCATACCTTAAATGCAGCGAGCGCACGTTCACGTGCAGCTTTGTGATCAACAATTGCTGGCCAATAACATTCACTTCCTTTGCCTGTTGCAGCTAAGTAAGTATGTGGGAAATGAATGTGTTTATCTGGCACATTTTCAAGCTCAGGCAAATACTTACGTATAAACTTACCTGTCGGATCAAATCGCTCACTTTGGGTAATAGGGTTAAAAATTCTAAAATACGGTTGCGCATCACAGCCTGTACTTGCAGCCCATTGCCAGCCACCATTATTTGAGGCTAAATCACCATCAATAAGGTGCTGCATAAAAAATCGCTCACCCTCACGCCAGTCAATTAATAAGTGTTTGGTTAAAAAACTGGCTACTACCATTCGTAAACGGTTATGCATCCATCCAGTTTGCTTTAGTTGTAACATGGCTGCATCTACTAATGGGTAACCCGTACGCCCTTCGGTCCATGCTTTAAACTCTTTTTCGTTTTTGCGCCATACAACCGGATTATATTTCTCGTTAAAGTTTTCGCCACGCGAAAGCTTCGGGTACTCTGCAATAAGGTGCCTGTAAAACTCTCGCCAAATTAGCTCGTTAACCCACGTAAATGTTTTACTTTTTGATGTGGTGAGTATGTCGGGGTAACGTTGCTGTATATTAATCAATAATTGTTTTGGGCTAACTATACCTAAAGCTAAATATGGGCTTAAACCTGATGTGCCTTTAACACTGGGGATGTCACGCTGGTCGTCATAGCTTGTTAACTTATCGCAAATAAAATTATCAACAACGGTTAAAAGTGTTTCATCATTAACGGGCCATTTATCCGAGCTACCATCGCTTTCAAGGTACTGGCTTTTTTCAATTTTTATAGGATTTTGCTCTAGTGGCCATCGCGCCAAGCTAAAGTGGGTGTCTTGATATTGCTTTAACCATGCGCGTTTAAATGGTGTGAATACTTTATACATTTCATTACTTTGGTTTTTAACGCTACCAACAGGCGCAATTAAATCCCCTTCATATAACGTAAAAGTAATAGAACGTTTGTCACACTGTGCTAGAACGGCCTTGTCGCGATTAACTTCGTTTAATTCGTATTCTGTATTAGCAATAATGTGCTCAATGTTGTTAGTTTCACAAAACGAAAGTAATTCAGTTTCACAGTCGTCGAAACTAGGGGCATTAATTACATGAAGCGTTATACCATAATTGGCAAGTTGGTCTTGTAAATAAGCAACACGTCGCTTAAATAAATCAATTTGTATGGGCGCTGCTTGGTGCTGTTGCCACTGCTTTTCGCAAACAAAAAAAATGGCGTGTTTAGCGCCATTATTTAGCGCTTCTATTAACGCTTCATTCGAAAAAAGGCGCAAATCGCGCCTAAACCAAAATAATGTATTCATTAAATACCAAATCGTAGTTTTAAGTCATGAGGATAGGGATTAAAAAATACCTGTTTTTCTAGGTACTCTTTAGGGTGAACTTTTAGGTGGTGCTTAAGTAAAGTAAGAGGTACATAAAGCGGCACTAAACCAGAGCGATACTCGTCTATTGCTTCACGCAGTTCTTGTTTTTCAACCTTAGCTAAGTCTTTTTTAAAGTAACCTTGTAAGTGCATTAATGTGTTGCAATTATTACGGCGTGATGCAGGTTTTTTAAGCCCTGTCATTAAGCCTAAAATGTATTCATCAGCCAACGTATTTATGTCGTCACCTGTATAAGTTCCAAGCAATTTACCAAGTTCTCGATACGCTTGATAGTTGTGAGCCATTAATAAATACTTATGCTTGGCATGAAATTGAGTTAGGTGGTGAACACTTAGTGGCTCTTTTACAAGCTGCTGCCAGCTATTTAAAACATATACGCGCATTACAAAGTTTTCACGTAAGTGCATATCGTTCAATCTGCCATTTTCCTCGCAAGGTAACAGCGGATTATGCTTCATAATTTGTTCGGCAAAAAAACCAACGCCCTCCGAGGTGTTACCTGTACCAGCCTCATTGTATATTTTTATACGCTCCATGCCGCAACTTGGACTTTTGGCGCAAAATACAAAACCACTCAACTCTTTAGCCTGCTCAGTCGCTACCTTTTTACCGTATTCAGTTAACTGCGGACCAACGTCGCCTGAGCCGTCAGGACGGCAAACTTTAATAGTGTCACCAACTCGAACTTGGCGAATTGTAGGTCGAGGTATTGGTAAGCCAACCGCAACCTCAGGACAAAAGCGTGTATATTCAACATGCTTTGCAAGTTCGTCCATACAAAAGTTTGACCTTTTGTGACCTGTATCAAATCTAACTTTTTCGCCTGCTAAGCAGGCGCTTATACCTATTTTTATTGTAGTTTTTTGCATGTAATCTCTTAGTAGATTAAATTACCAATTGGATTTAGTAACTTACTTAGCCCTTTATTAAAATGTAGCGCACTGCTCACAACTGTAAAGCATAAACACCCATCTTTTGTTATTGGCGTATGTTGGTGGCTGCCATCTTGCCAAATAAAGTCACCTGGTACGTAGTGTCCGTCTTCATCACAAAACTCACCGTCTAGTAACAGGGTTATTTCAAAACCTGTATGAGTATGTTCAGGAATTTCACCGCCAGCGTCTATATGTAGCAAACTTGAGCGTAGCGCACCATCGTCTAGTGCAACGCGTGAGCGAGCTAATTTGCCAACTTGGGTAAATTTGCTGTGTGAAATACGCGACAATGCGCGAGGCAATTGGTAGTTATGCTCATTAACACTTACTTTAACAGGTTCTACCTCATACACTTCATCTATAGAATCATCAGCAGTGATTAGGTCAAGCACGTTCATATCAAATTCTTCAAGCAATTGAGATTGGTTATTAATCGGTTGCTCAAAAGATTCGGTGTCTTCACTAAACAACGCATCTGCATTGCTTGCTTCTATTTTTGCTACCTTTTCTTGGCAAACAGGACACATGTCTACATGTATCGAAACTGCAAGGCTCAAAGAGGCACTTAACGACGCTGAACAATACTCTGTAAGTAGTGTTTCACTCGGGTGATGTTTAATCATGCTGATCTCCCATTTCATTACGTAATTTCTGCAAGGCTAAACGTAATCGTGATTTTACCGTGCCTACTGGAATATTAAGTTGTTGAGCTAATTGCTCTTGCGACATATCTTGAAAATAAACCCCACGAACAACTTCGCGTTGTGCGATAGGCAATTTGTCAAGGTAGCGTTTAATCTGTTTGTCTTCTAAATGGTCAGTGTATTCGTGATTTGTGTCTTCAGAATCGTTAATTAAAGGCCATATATCTTCGCTAATGTTTTCTTCTTTGTTACTTTTCATTTTGCGGAGCATATCAAACGAGGCATTACGCATTACTGTGTAAACCCACGTAGTCGCAGCACCTTTATCGCTATTATATAAATGCGCTTTACGCCAAACTGACGTTAATGTTTCTTGCACAAGCTCCATCGCTTGTGCTTCAACACCAAACTGCTTTATTCCAAAGCGCTTAATTTTTGGTGAAAAATATTCAAATAAATAGGCAAATGCTTTTTTATCGCGGTCTTGTGCAACCGAAAGTAATGCTTGCATAAGTTCAGAACTAGGCGTTTCTGGCATGGCAGTATACTTACCTGTATTAGGTTCACAACGAGTTGACTGTTGTTGACTTACCATAGTAATTAATCCCATTATTGTTTTGATATGAGTAGTACGTACAATAAATTGTATGGGATCACATTATTTAGGCAAATTCGTTATTAATCACAGTATGGAGGAAATTGAGTAAGTTATCAAAGTTAGTTTCGAACGCAAGTTGTTGTTTTTTCTCGATCGAAATAGGCAATAGCTCAAGCCAACGTGCGGCTATCCACGCTAGATTGTTAAAATTAGTTGTTTTATAAAGTAGGTTTAATTCAGGGTTGCCATAAAACACATTGCGCAACGCATCATGTAGCAAAAAATGCTCCGCAACAGCAGTGTTTGTTTCGTTATACCAATAAGGCGTTTTGCAGTCAGATATTAAACCATGACGGAGTTCTTCTTCGTCTTGGTAAACATCGTTAATTTGAACGCTTTTAGACGCAAAAACATCAATAAGCAGCACGTCATTGTCGTCTTGGTCAAAATCGATTATGTCAACCAAACAGCCTTGGGCGCTTATATTAAAAGGTGTGTCGTGCTCAAACGTGCATAGTACAAAGCCCGTGCTATTTTTTAATGCGGTTTTAACCATATTTAAATAACGAGGCTCAAAAATACGCAAACGCGTGTAACCTTCAGGTAAAATAAAAATGGGTAATGGGAAAATCGCACGTTTCATAAAGTCTACTTCTATCAATAACACTGCCTTTATTTACGTGCGTTTTTACTAAGTCGATCAGCTTTAACTAAATCGAATTAATTGCAATATACTTAACTGGTTAAATATTAAGCCACCCGCCCATGCTCTTTAATGCTTGTACAGATACATACGCAGTTATAATACTCACTACAGGTGCTAACATAAGTGCAAATAATCCAAGTTCGGTACTCATCGTCTTATTCCTTTAAGTTGCTTATTTTGCGGTTTTTACTGCTGGATTCGTACTTTCAGCTACTTCATTACTGACTATGTCAGCAGGCTCAATTAACGATTCAAGTGTTAGTTTTGTATCAAAATAAAGGGTATCTTTTATAGATTTTTCAAGCTCTATGGTGGTTTGCTTAATGTAGCTTGTCACACTGCTTGTTAAAATATCAGTTACATCTAGGTCAACTTCTGTCGCGTTTACTTGCGAAGAACCTAATACTAATAAACTAGCCACAGCGATTTTAATTGAATGTTTCATAATGGTATTCCTTGTTGGTGTATTGTTTAGACGTAGTTATATACTCAAGGGTTGTGCCAAGATGAAAATAAAGTTTAAATTATTGATATATATAATTATTTTATAAGCTAGGTAATTTATAAAAATTCAGGAGAGGTTAATTTAACCACGTATATTTATTTTTTAGCCACTTTTTAGTTAAAATAAATAGTGGGTATGCTCAGTTTGATAGATTCGCAAAAGCATTATTAAAAACACGCAACCATAAATAATGGTTTTGAAATAATAAGATCAGTGAATATAAAAAGACTAATAGGCTTAGGCTTACTTTTTACCTAAACGAAAGGCATCAACCATACTCAGCACCCAAATCACAATCATAAGTGGTAAGTATTTGTATTCTGCAAGTTTTGCACATGCTTGTGACGGCTCTTTTGCGGCACCAAATATAGAGGTAATAGTCATAGGTATTTTCCCTGCCACAATTTCATTGGCTGTGCATTGTGCAACGGCAAAAATATCCTTCATAGTTAAAATTAATAATACCGAAAACACACCAGCAAATATTGCACCTATTAAATGCTTTTTTAACGAAAAGTGCCCAGCCCCTGGATAAATAATGGCTGTTAGTAATGCGGCTTTTAAATTTGCTTTCATGGCTTTTAACTTGAGTTATGTTGAAAATAGGCCAACCCATAGTGAATTATTTTTGTTTAAAATCAAGAAAAAGGTTTAACTTGTACAGTGATTGAAAATTTCAGCGTACACTTGTACACTAAACGCTAATTAAATAGTGGTAGGAGCAGTAATGTCACTCGACGCCCCTTATTCTCGTAAAGAAGAACAGCTCAATGTTATAAGCCATGCTCTGGGTATTATTTTTGCCGTGTTTGTTATGTGGGATCTATTTAGTCAAGCTACAAATCCCAAAGCCTATATAAGTACTGCAATATACGGTAGTACCTTGTTTATACTCTTTTTATCATCAACCCTATACCACGCCAGCGTCCAACCACGTTTACGTGCCTTATATAAAAAGTGTGACCACTGCGCCATTTATTTACTTATTGCTGGCACCTACACTCCTTTTTTATTGCTCTCACTTTCAGGGGCTTGGTCATGGGGAACACTCACTTTTATATGGAGTGTTGCTATTGCGGGTGTTGCGTACAAAATACTTGTTAAAAATGGCAATAAAAAAATATCCCTTGCCACTTACTTACTCATGGGATGGTTTGCATTAGCCATTATTTACCCGCTGTATTCAAGCGTTAATATAAAAGCACTTTACTGGTTACTCGCTGGCGGCGTTTTTTATAGTGCCGGCACATTATTTTATAGCGCAAAAACCACTCAGTTTAGCCACGCCATTTGGCACTTATTCGTAATAGCAGGCTGTGTTTGCCATTACATTTCAATAAGTAACTATGTTTATTAATGGCAGCTTAGAGCTGTCGTCAACCGTTACTTTTCAATTACGTCAAGGTATAGGGCTTGCATAGTCAGGAAAACGACCCAATCGCTCGTTTTTATCCTGACGTAAAAACCTGAACGACTGTATTTTAGTTGTACTGGCAAATAGTTAAGAAGTTTGTTACAAATGAGTTATTCAAGCAAACGAGCGACAATGTGGAAGAAAAACGCGCGATTCGCTCGCTATAAACATGTTAGCTGTCATTTCAGAGGTATAGTATGCGTTTAAATCTCAGTGCATCTGAGCTTCTTAAAAATATAGATCAACTTGATTGGACTTTTGATTTATACATATCGCCTATCGATTGTGCGGCTGAAAATAGCGCGTTTCTTGTTATAGATGACGATGCTGAGGATGAACGAGACGATGACGGTGAGCCAATATACCCTAGAGATGCTGGCTACGTCCCCTTCTTGAGTGTTGCTGCTGCTCAAGATGTGAAGGAGAACTTGAAAAAGCAACAATCTGACTTTAACTTGGCTGACTTTCTAAACGCGATCAATTACTATTTTAAGAACGATGCTTTCATCAGCGTTGACAGCTAACAAAGCCATCAAACCGACTCGCAAACGCCGCACTTTTTTTGCAGAAGAACCGCAAAAACGTGCAGCATTCACTCGCGGATTATGGCGGCGTTAGGTGCCTCCCTTGAAGTTTAAACCGCCACACTATGAGTTTGTTCTCGATATGGCTTTAGAAATGACCAATACAGATAGTAATCAGTCATATTGGGCTTCTTATAATCAACTCAGAGAAGTGTGCGAAAAACATGAAGGCACTCTTTTAGATCATGCTTTTCAGTGGGAAACACTGGCAGATTTTACTTCGGACAAATCTGAAGCGATTAATCTCTATTTAAAAGCATTGGATTTGGCAAATAATAGCGAACAGTTAGAATATATTGCTTCTATCTCGCTTAGTCTTGCAGAGTTGTATTTAGATTTAGGGCAAAATGATGCGGTTAAAATTTATATTGATACTGCCAACGAAGCATCTAAACAAACTTCGGATTTATCATTAAGGACTGAAATTAGTGAGTTTTTACTCAGTTTTAATCAAAACGTCACCTAACAAGCCAATGTTGCTAGGACGTTTACTCGCAGGTACTTCGTACCAAAACACTCACAAACGCCGAAAATTGGGGCGTTAGTTGCTATATGGATCCATTACAGAAACTTGCTGAACGAAACAGAGAGCACGCTGAAATAGCTAAAAAAGAGCACAGAGAAAATCTAAAGATTTTCCCCATAGCATTGCTCTTTTATTTTCTTTATTTTGGTGGATATTATTTTTACTTTTCAAATGAAGAGCAATTTCTTAGTTTCGAGTTTTGGGAATTAACCAAACAGGTTTGGCTTATTTCCATGGTTACAATTGGAGGTATTGGTTCTCTATTTCTAAGTGCAAGTTTAGCTGCTTTAATTTGGCTAAATATATTCGTAAAGGAACTTGGTGCTAAAGTTAACTTATTTCGCTCTAGTATATTTTCGGTAATATCAATATCTATCAGTTATTCGTTTTTTCTTTTTGCTAAGTGGCTAAATATTTTTATTATCGATAACAATAAAAATATTTATGAGTTTCTCAGCGTTGACTTTCCGGGTATGGTTTTCATGATCGAAACGGGTTTGTATTATATAGTTGGTATTATCTCAATGATTTTCTTAATGTTGTTTTTCTTTATAATATCTATACCATTTAAAGCTAAAAAACATGCTCAAGAATTCGCAACTAACAACACGCCCTGAGGTGGACGACTAGTAAAATTTAGCTATTAATTGCAAATTTTAAAAGTGGTGAGCCTCTGCGTTTCAATGCTGCTAAATATGTCGATTCATCGTAGGGTGTATTCGTTTTCCAACACCTAAATACAATCCTTATCCATTTAAATGCCAGTGATCTAATAATGCTATTATGCGGCTTACCCTTGGCTTTTTGTTGCTCATAATACGCTTTAGCCCAAAATGAATAACGAATAGAAAAGCCTGCCCATTCTACAAATGTTTGCCTTAAAAAAGTGGGGCAACTATAACGACAATGCGTCCACATTTTTTGACCACTGCGCTCAATAACAGGCGCTATACCAGCGTACTTTTGAAGTTCTGCAGCATCATTGTAACGCGCACGATTACTCCCAAAAGCAACAAGTAAACGTGGGGCGAGTTGTGGCCCTGCGCCGGGTAATCTATCAAATATCTTTTTATCCTGCTGGGCTTTATAAGCCGATTTTATTGCTTTATGGAGCTTTTCAATGCCCTTTAATAACACTTTAAATTGCGTGATAAGCACTTCAACGAGCATTTGACTAGGTACAATTACTCCTTCGTCCAGAGTTAATGGCATCGCATTTTTAATACTGTCTAGTCGTGCATTATTAACCGTGCAATAGTGTGAATTATGACTCTCAAAAAAGTCGAGTAAGGTCTGTTTTCTTGCTTTTTTAATCGCAGTGAGCGATGGCCATTTCTGAATGAAGTCGCAGAATATATACGTGTCCTTTTCTTTAAACCATTCAAGTGCCTGCGGGTAATAATTCTTTAATGTCGCCGTTATTTTATTGGATAAATCGACACTGTCTTGCACTAAACTTCGGCGATATTCAACAAGCTGAGACAGCGTTCGCATAGCTGCTGACTCGGGCTCAATGACAGAGAGCTTATCCATGTGTAACTTAAGAATTTCAACTTGCAGAAAGGCATCTGATGGGTCATCTTTTGCGCCACTGGGCGTAAAAGCCTGGCGATATTTAGCAACAGCACAAGGATTAACAGTGAATAAAGTAAGGTGGTCGTATTTAGCTAATGCATAAATAAGCGGGCCTTTTTTAAGTTCGCAAACGATCGCTATTTTCTGGTCTGGATAACGCTGTTTAATATCCATAGCCCATTCATGCAACGCTTCAGGTCTGTGTTTAACAACGGTGTAATGATATTTATTAGTGCTTGCTGGATGCTCACAAATATCATGTTTTTTATCGGCCCAATCAATGCCAATGAGTGCAGCAAAATTATCAACGTTATATGCTTTCATTTTATAGCACCTACGGTTAAAGTTAAGGACGGAATGTGCTTAAATCTCGTTTCTCGCAGATCTTATAGATAGTCTTGGCTGGCAATCCCTGAGTATGCGTTTTGAAATCGAGGTGCTCTGTTGGCTCGAACGTCTTGTTAAAAACATTGGATGTTCGTCATTCAATATTCGTAACCAACAGAAGCATATTCCACTTAATATAATAGTCAGTTACTTTTAAATTAAGTGGCTTGGTCGAACTATAAGTTAATCAATAAGGACATAAAATCATAGGCTTTCCGCGGGGCGGCAGTGTAGCCTATAATTTTCTGCCTATTATTAAAGCGTTATATTTTTCTAGGGATTGAACATTGAGAGCTATCTTTGCATTGTGTTTTTTTAGTTGTTTGGCCAATTCAACAACTTGCTTTCATACAGAAGCGCAGGCGGAAGAGTGGAATATAAAATACGGTAATCTTTTCAAAGTAGAAACCACTTTGAACAGTGGTGCATACGACGTAATTGCAGAGTTGCCAAAAAGTATTGATGGTCAACGCTTTGATTCAGTCTCACTATTCGTGAGCAATCTTGAAAAACCAACCTTTTTCGTTACGTTAAGCACATACGAAGATGATGGTGTTACTAAAGTATGGTTCGTTACAGACCATAAAAACTCTCAGCAGCATTATTTAAGTTTTAGCTACGGTACTGGATGTAGCATGTATGTAACACTAGAGGTTGATTTTGAGTAAAAATATAACAAACACATTATATTCATTCGCTTCGCTCATTGGAGGCATACTCGCTGGCTAGCGCTTCGCGCAAGTATAGCCAGCAAGCCTGCGCCCCATATGTGAAACGTTATAAGCCATGATGATCGAATTATTTTTAGCCTCAACCTTAGTGTCATTTGTTAATACCGAAATGTATGAGGTAGATTCGTGCATAGGTGAAAAATTTGCGTTGATTGAAGCTGTAAACCCTCAATGGCCGATACATTCTGAAAGATTCTTAGGTGTCGGTTACGTTGATTTTAAGGTAACAGTGAATAGCGAAGGCAAGGTTTTTGAGCACCAAATTACTCGCTCTCAGCCAATACGAATTTTTGATAGGCAATCACTTCGTGCGTTAAAAAAGTGGAAATTTAACTCATCGAAGCATGCAGAACGCTGCTTTGATGTGACTTTTAAATACGATTCGGAGAAATTTGAGTAATAGGCTTATAACAAGTGACTAAGGTTATAAGTGTCCGCAAATGGCACTCTTCAGTCATCCGAAAACATAATTTTTATAATGGCCGGCAAGATATTTCACTGTGTCAAATGGCACTTAATTTATCGGAACTACACTGCCAATTGGCCAACAATGGTAACTTTACTCCCACCTACACTCTCGCATATTTACTTTGTCGTTTTTAAAAAGCACACCTTCTGATAATAACTTTTGGCGCTGTTCTTGGTATTTGTCAGTGCCCACAGGAAACGATATTTTACCTTGGCTATTAACAACACGATGCCATGGAATAACCGAATCACTTGGCATTATTTTTAATAAACGCCCTACTAAACGTGAGTTTTGTGGGTAGCCTGCAAGAGTTGCAACTTGCCCGTAGCTTGCTACTTTTCCAGCTGGGATGCCTGCTATAACAGTATAAATAAGGGTTTCTTTATCAATATCCATTTTTATTAGCATAAACCTTACTCAGTTGTTTAAATTGGTCCCATACAATGCGTGCCACTGGGCCATGATGAATGGCGTGTTGCCTAAACGCTCTTATTTGTGCGCTAAATTTATGCTCTCGGTCGGTAATAAGGATTTCTTGTAATAAATCTGCTTTTATTTCGGGCGCACAATGCTCTAAGCTCATCATGGCCCAACCAGCTCCTGAGAGTAAAAACGATTTTAAGGTCGCCACATCGTCTATTTTCATCATTGCGGAGCCTTTGGAATACGAAAGCCTTTCGCTGTCTATACTTAAATCGCTTTCAAACATGGCTAAGCAGGGGTAGTTTTGTAGTTGAGTATAAGTGAGCTGTTTGGGTAAAACCCCTTTTGCGCTTACTATTCCAATATCGAGCTTACCTATGGGCAAACTTTCTAAATCGCCAGTGGCATGAAATAAATCAAACCATGGGCCAATGCCTAGCTCTGCTTGTCCATTGTTTACTTGCTCTAACGACGCAAATCGTTTTCCACTGCTAATACAAAACTCGGTACTGGTAAACTGTTTAAAAGTATTACTTATGATCTGGTTGTAGCTTTGCTTATGACAAAGCTGCTCGTAACAAATTTTATATTGCGGTTCATTCCCTAATGAGAGCTCTTCTGCCAGTTTTGCAAGCTCGTCGTTCGCATGCAGCAGCTGTTGGGCTTCACGATGGAAGATACGCCCTTTTTCAGTCAGCTGTAATCTATACTTAGTTCTGTCTAAAAGCTCAAACCCTATTTGCGATTCTAGGTTTTTAATAGCCAATGTTAACGCAGGCTGCGTTTTATGAAGCCTTTGAGCAGCCCCGCTTAAGCTTGCGCTTTGTACTATGGCATCTAAAATTACTAATTGATTCAGCTTCATATTGTGCCCAAAAACATCATAAATAAAACTTATTAAGTATGTAAGATTTAATGAATTTTATTTTATATGTTTGCAGCGTATTCTGCACTTAATTAATTTGCCAATATTGCAACGGAGAAGACATGAAACTCTTTCGTCTATGTTTCTTAACAACGACCTTACTTAGCTTAATAGCGTGTTCTGAGCCAGAACAACAAGTTAAAGAAGAGCCTATCCGCCCTGTTAAGCTTTTCACAATAGGCCACGACTCACAAATTAATATTCGTAGCTTCCCAGCTGAAGTGGTTGCAAACCAGGGCTCATACCTTGCATTTAGAGTAAACGGAGAACTTATAGAGTTTCCGGTTCTTGCCGGTGAACACGTTGAAAAAGGTGATTTATTAGCAAAATTAGACCCTGAAGATTTTCAACTGCAGTTTGATGAACGAAAGGCACGTTATGAGTTGGCAAAGTCGCAATTGAGCAGAATAGAACAGCTATTTGAGAAAAAAATCACCAGCCAATCTGAGTTAGACCAAGCTTTAGCTAATATGCAAATTGCTGAATCGGCCTTTAGAATTGCTGAAACCAACCTAGAATACAGCGAGCTGCGTGCGCCATTTGCCGGTACCGTTGCAAAGGTATTTGTAAAAAACTTTGAAAATATTCAGGCAAAGCAAAATATTTTGCGCCTAGAAACTCGCGATTTAATGGACGTAGAAATTCAGGTGCCTGAAAAAATAGTGGCGCGTTTTAAAAAAGGCACTGATTACCATCCAACGGTTAAATTTGATGGCTTTGAAGATAAAGAATACATCCTCGACATTAAAGAATGGGACACCCAAGCCGATCCTGCAACACTGACCTATAAAGTGGTATTTTCGCTACCCGTCCCTGATGACTTTAACTTACTAGCCGGTATGACTGGCCGTGTTTTAATTGATTTAAGTAAAGTAACTCGCTCGCAGGTTGCTTATACCATATTGCCTATTGAGTCGGTTTTTTCTGATCCTCAAAAAGCGATTAACAATAATGCCTATGTTTGGCTTTATGATGAAAATACCGGCCAAGTTCATAAGCAAGCTGTTGAAGTTGGCCAATTACACCATGATGGCATAGAAGTACTTAGCGGTATTAAAGAGGGCCAAATTGTGGTGTCTGCGGGTGTTCATTCAATAGAAGAAGGCATGAAAGTTCGCCCATGGAATAAAGAGCGAGGCTTATAATTATGAGCTTTGCACAAATTTCCATAGAAAAAAAAGTAATTAGTTGGATGTTTGCACTGCTGCTTTTAATTGGCGGAAGTGTATCTTATTTTGATTTAGGCCAACTAGAGGACCCTGAGTTTACTTTAAAGCAAGCTATGGTTATTACCATGTACCCGGGTGCTTCGCCGCAACAGGTTGAAGAAGAAGTTACGTTTCCTTTAGAAAATGCAATTCAACAATTACCGTATGTTGATCATGTCACGTCTATTTCGTCAAATGGCAAATCTCAAATAGCCGTAGAAATGAAGAGCACCTACCGAAAAGAACAACTTCGTCAAATTTGGGATGAAATGCGTCGTAAAATTAATGACCTTTCGCCATCACTACCTAGTGGTGTTTACCCAAGCACCATTTTAGATGACTTTGGCGATGTATATGGTGTTTTATATTCTGTTGTGGGTGACGGCTACTCTTACGATGAACTAAAAGACTATACCGACTATTTAAAACGTGAATTGGTATTAGTAAAAGGGGTAAGCAAAGTAACCATTGCCGGTGAGCAACAGCCACAAGTAATGGTAGAAATATCTACCCGTAAATTAGCCCAACTTGGTATAGCCCCTAGCCATATATTTGCTTTATTACAGTCACAAAACACGGTATCTAACGCAGGTAAAATTAGAGTGGGCGACGAATCAATTCGTTTTCACCCTACCGGCGAATTTAAAGATGTTAAAGAGCTTGAAACCCTGCTGATTTCTAAACCAGGTGCCAGCGAGCTTATTTACTTAGGTGATGTTGCCGAGGTATTTAGGGAATACGCTGAAGTACCTACTAATGTTATTAGATACAATTCTGAACAAGCACTATTAATTGGTGTGTCGTTTATGAATGGCGTTAATGTAGTTGATGTGGGTAAACGTATTGATGCTCATTTAGCAGAGCTTGAGTACCAGCGCCCCCATGGTATTGACGTTAATGCTGTTTATAACCAACCAAAAGAAGTAGAAACCTCCGTTGACGGCTTCATTGTAAGCTTGCTAGAGGCTATTGCAATCGTCATTGTTGTTTTGCTTATTTTTATGGGTCTTAAAAGTGGCATTTTAATTGGTGGTATTTTATTACTAACTGTTTTAGGCACCTTTATTTTTATGAAGCTGTTTGCCATAGATTTACAACGTATATCACTAGGTGCACTGATCATTGCGCTTGGTATGTTAGTAGATAACGCTATTGTAGTGACCGAAGGCATATTAATTAACTTAAAACGGGGTCAAACTAAACTTAAAGCCGCTGTTAATATTGTAGAGCAGACCAAGTGGCCATTATTGGGTGCGACCATCATAGGCATTACTGCGTTTGCGCCAATTGGTTTGAGTTCTGACGCAACGGGTGAGTTTGCCGGCAGCTTATTTTGGGTGTTATTCATATCGTTGTTACTCAGCTGGATAACCGCTATTACCTTAACGCCATTTTTTGCAAACCTTATGTTTTCAGAAAATGAGTTTAAAAAAGATAAAAATACCGGAGACTATTCAGATAACGACCCATACCAAGGATTTATTTTTACAGGCTATAAAACACTCTTAGATTTAGCAATGCATTACCGTAAATCAACTATGATCCTCATGGTTGTATTACTTTGCAGTGCAGTAGTGGGGTTTGGCTCGGTTAAGCAGTCGTTTTTCCCGGCCTCTAACACACCTATGTTTTACGTAGATTACTGGCAACAACAAGGTTCAGATATACGCGCAACAATAGACGGTATTAAAAAGCTTGAACACTATTTGCAAAAAGAAGAACTTGTAGAAGAAGTAACAAGCACGACAGGCCAAGGTGCGCCGCGCTTTATGCTAACTTATGCGCCTCAAAAGTCTTATTCGTCTTATGGACAACTTATCATAAGAGTAAAAGACCGCGAAGCTGTTGCAGTCGTCATGCAAAAAGTACGAGATTATTCACAAAACTCAGCGTTATCAGCCGAGCTAAAGATAAAACCAATGGAAATTGGTCCTTCAACTGATGCAAAAATAGAAGCTCGTTTTACCGGCCCAGATCCTGTTATTCTGAGAAAACTCGCTGCAGAGGCTGAAAAACTAATGTCGCAAGACGACGGCGCGTTTAATATCCGAAACGATTGGCGTGCACGTACTAAAAT
Organism: Pseudoalteromonas sp. NH0006-46; assembly: GCF_057547735.1. Taxonomy (NCBI): domain Bacteria; kingdom Pseudomonadati; phylum Pseudomonadota; class Gammaproteobacteria; order Alteromonadales; family Pseudoalteromonadaceae; genus Pseudoalteromonas; species Pseudoalteromonas sp. NH0006-46. The sequence goes on from NZ_BAAJML010000003.1 coordinate 117,960, forward strand.
GATTCGCCCACAGTTTAACGAGCAAAAAGCGCGACGTTTAGGGATCAGTAAATCAGACCTGGATGATGTGCTGCTTACAAGCCTTTCGGGTAAACAAGTCGGTGTATATCGTGATGGAACCCAGCTTTTACCTATTATTGCTCGCTCACCTGCGAATGAGCGCCTAAATGTAGACAGCGTTCATGATTTACAAATATACAGCCCTGTTTTAGGTGTATTTGTGCCTGTAACGCAAGTAGTTGATGAGTTTATAGTTGAATGGGAAGATAGCCTAATAATGCGTCGCGATAGAAAGCGAACAATTACGATAATGGCCGATCAAAATGTATTAGGCGACGAAACAGCCGCTAAATTATTTGCCCGAGTACGAGGCCCCATTGAATCTATAGAGCTACCTCATGGCTACTCTTTAGAATGGGGCGGCGAATATGAATCATCTAGTAAGGCTCAAAAAGCAATATTCGGCTCTTTACCGCTAGGCTATTTAGCTATGTTTGCTATAACTGTTTTACTTTTTAATTCTTTAAAACAGCCTCTTGTAATTTGGGCTACGGTACCATTAGCAATTATAGGTGTAAGTGCCGGTTTATTAGCTATGAACGCACCGTTTAGTTTTATGGGCCTACTTGGGTTATTAAGTTTAAGCGGCATGCTAATTAAAAACGGTATAGTGTTAGTCGATCAAATAAACCTTGAGCTTCGCGATGGTAAATCGCCATATCAAGCAGTGTTCGAATCTGGCGTAAGCCGTGTGCGTCCTGTCGCAATGGCAGCAATAACCACAATACTGGGTATGATCCCATTACTATTTGATGTGTTTTTTCAATCAATGGCGGTCACTATTATGTTTGGTTTAGGCTTTGCCACTATATTGACACTAATAGTAGTGCCTGTTTTATATACTATGATTTTTAGAATTGAATACGAACCAAGTAAATAACAACATATTAAGTGTTTATCTAAATAAAAATGCCACAGCGTAAACTGTGGCATTTTTTATAACTTAAACAGATATAATGGTAATTGTTTAGCTTATTTTTTTAAACTTAGCTTTGTTCGTGCGCCTGCTTTATTGCTAGATGCACTATTTGCTTTTACCGTTTTTGGTTTACCGACATAGGTTGTAGAACGCTTTTGATAAGGTGCTTTAGCGCGATTATTTTTTTGCTCGCCCCCTGGCTCTTTTTGTTTATTACGGCGCGGGTTTTCACCCTGAAAGTCACGCTTGGGCGACACCCCAACGTTTTTATCCACAACCTTATTAGTATCTAAAGAATGCTCTTGAGTTTTTCCTGAGTCTGCAATCGAGTCGTTAATTTGCGCCATTTCAACATCTGATAAATGACGCCACTGCCCTACTTTTAAGCCTTTTAACGTTACATTCATTATGCGAGTGCGCTTTAAAGTAACAACCTCGTAACCTAAATACTCGCACATTCTACGAATTTGGCGATTTAATCCCTGGGTTAAAATAATCTTAAATTCTTTAGGGGCTGTTTGTGTAACCTTACACTTTTTGGTCACAGTATCTAAAATAGGAATGCCGTTGGCCATTTTAGATACAAATTGGCGATTAAGTGGTTTGTCTACGGTGACTACATATTCTTTTTCGTGGTTATTACCCGCACGCAAAATTTTGTTAACAATATCGCCTTCGTTGGTTAAAAAGATTAATCCTTCAGAGGGTCTATCTAATCGCCCAATTGGAAATATACGATCGGGATAATTAACCGCTTTAACAATATTGCTTTGTATTTTTCGCTCGGTTGTACACGTTATACCAACTGGTTTATTGTAAGCAATATAAACGCGTTTAGGTGGCGTTTTTAATGGTTTTCCATCGACCAATACGACATCGGTTGCTGCAACCTTTACGCCCATTTCTGGCGAATTACCATTAACTGACACACGACCTTGCTCAATATATTTATCGGCTTCACGGCGTGAACAAAAACCTGTTTCACTAATAAATTTATTTAAACGTTTTAATTCGGTCATATCACTTAATGGTATTAATTTTTTAGGGTCGCTAGTGTATACCCAAACCACCTAAAAATGCGAGTTATGCCGCCGATTTAATGTCGGTTAATTTACGCCAAAGCACTTCAAGCGGCCCTTGTTTAAAATAACAACTGTAAAATAACGTAAATAATAACTGCGCAGCAACTAAGCTAGCGGCAACTAACCAGTAATCTATTCTATTAAAGCTAAGTATCCACTCTGGAAATAACACTCTATAAATAAGCAATTGCATAACGGTTTGGCTTATATATAGTGTGAATGCCATGCGACCCGCCTGCTGTATTAGTTTGCCAAACTGTGGGCTATTGCCACAAAACTTAACGATTAAATGAATATAAAGCCCAGCCATAAACAGGGCGGCGAACATGTTAGAAATTTCTTGTAAACTAAAACCCAAGCCACCGGCAAGCGTTGATGTGTTTAATCTTATAATACAAGAAATAAGTACACCTACTGTACATATCCGCAACTGCTGAGTTGATAAACCTTTGCTAAAAACTCCCTCTTTGTACGCGTAAATACCTATTAGCATAATGCCAACGCACATCCACATCGTCATTAGCGGTACTGTTATTAGCATAAGAATATTTATATAAAGATTTTCATTAAAATAGTCACTGTAATGAGGGCTAAATAACTCGATAAACTTGGCAGAATCACGATAAGTCTGATCGTCAGGAATACTCAATAACACTAAAAATGTAACTACTGCTGAGAGAGCAGTAAACTCAAGCCCTCTTTGCAATAGCTTGGGGTTGTCGGTGTCTAAATATTTAATAATAAACCAGCCAGATACACCATAAACAAACAAAATATCACCAGCCCAAAGTAAAAAGCCGTGTATGAGGCCAAAAATTATTAGCCAATATAATCTGCTCTTTATTTGAACTGATGACTTATAGCGCTGCCATTGAATATATAAACCTGCGCCAAAAAGTAGGCTAAACAGCGTTCTAAATCGGCCTTCTATAAACAGTATATTCATATATTGAATGAGGGTGTCGCTTACAGGGGGGGTGGTTAATGGCACATAACCAAATTCCATAAAACCAAAAGCATAGCCATTCATAAACACTAAGCCAAGCACGGCAATGCCGCGAATAAAGTCCATATTATAATTTCGCATTAAAGCTGTTTTCCGTTAAATATTATTTTTATAGCTGTCGGCCCAGTCAACCGACATTTGGTAAAGCTCTGGTAGTATATCACTTTGTATATTTAAAAATATAACTGCTTGTTCGAGTGCCCACCAGCTGCCGGTTTCGTATGCTTTAACAACTTTTAAAATGTAATACAGTGTGTTTTTTTCTTCAAGCAGGGCTGCTTTTATATCATCTTGAAAAGGTAACTTTTCAACTAATAAGCTCATTGGTTGATCTAAAATAGCATCAAGGAGTGAAAACAAGCCGGTTAAAAAAGCCTCTCCTGACTGATGCTTGGCCACTTTTTTAGCAATCAATTCACAAAAACGGGCACGCACCACGCACACTTGCATTAGCTCTGCAGGCTTTTTACCGGCAGTGTGAGCTGTCACGATTAAACTAACAAACTTTTTTAAACGCTCCTGTCCTAAATAAACAAGCGCTTGCTTTAACGACGCAATTTTACTTTGTATTGGAAACACACCGCTATTAATAAAACGCAGTAATTTATAAGCTAGTGCTGCATCAAGTTCAAACAATTGTGCTATTGCCGTTAGGTCTGGATTAGGTTTCATTATCTCAGCGTAAATAGCCACGACTAACCCGTAGTTATAATCGATGTCGTTATGCTTCATCATGGTGGGTTTTGCAAAAAAATAACCTTGAAAGTAATCAAAGCCCATACCAGCGGCAACTTCATATTCTTGTTGTGTTTCTATTTTTTCGGCCAGCAACTTAATTTGTTTGTGATCTTTAAGCTTTTTTATAATAGGGTGAATTTCGTCTAATGGGGTTATGGTTATATCAAATTTTATGAGTTTAACGAGCTTTAAAAAACGATCCCATTGCGGTTTATAAACAAAATCATCAAGGGCGAGATTAAAATTACTATGAAATAACTCTCGGCATAACTCGTAATTTGTATCGGTGGGCTCTATGCTCTCAAGCAGCTCTATTACAACGTCTTGGCATGGTAAAAAGGCACATAGGTCAAGCTCTAAAGATTCTGGCCCAATGTTGATAAGTGCTTTTTTACCTGAGGTGATATGGCGTGTACCCAAATTAAGCTGATTTTCCATAATAAGCCGCGCAGTTGCCTGTCCCTCGGCTATATCTGGAAAAAAGTTTTTAGGGCTGTCCCTAAAAAGCAGCTCATACGCAACTACTTTTTGACGCCGATTGAAAATTGCTTGCCTTGCAACAAATACAGACACTTTACCTACTTTATTTAAATCCATTAATACCAAGTTATTAATAGCGTAAATAATCTAAAATGTCACTTCGCTTAAGTCAAATCACATAAACTTTATCGGTACAAGGTTGAAATGTAATCACTTGCAACCTGCGACCACGAAAAGCGTACTGCTTTTGCATTAGATTTTATTTGCTGCCATTTTTTTGGATATTGTTTATAAAATGCTAGCGTTTCAGCTAGGCATACGTGCAAACTATGTGTTTGCTCAAGTAATGTTGCGCCGTTAAAACTAAACCCATTTTCGTTGTGTTTTACTGTATCTTTTAATCCGCCAACGCTATGCACCAAACAAGGTTGACCTGCACGCATTGCCAGCATTTGGCTAATTCCACACGGTTCAAACGAACTAGGCATTAAAAATAAATCACCTAATTGATACATTAAGTCGCCTACTTTTTGTGCATAACCTTTTAAAAATAATAAGTTTTCGTTACGCGTCATAGCTTTTGTGAACACGGCTTCTAACACTTTATCGCCAGAGCCTAATATAATTAAACGCCCACCGTGCTCATTAATACTATTACATACTGCGTCTATAGCAAGTTCACCATTTAAAGACTGGCACAATAGCAATACTTTTTGCTCTGTAAGTCTACCTACGCTAGTTACTAGTGGGCCGTTATGTGGGGTTGCTTTAAACTGTTTCAATCGTTGGTGTGCAATGTAGTGACCGCTTTCAAGCTGTTCGCTATTACCCATCCAACTAAACAAACTTTTTTCAGCCTCGCTGTACAGCTCATTAATATCTGCCTTTATTACTTCAGGCCCAGGGTATTCACAGCCATTCAAAATGCCGACGACTTTCCCTAGATTAGCTGCATTTTGGAGATCGTGCTCAAGCCCTTCACCACCAAAAAAGCCATCGTTATAATTACTTGGCTTAAGTACTTCTTGGCTATAGGTAGGCGACACTAAATGAATTTTATCTGCTAAATTAATAGCGCTTCGCATTGGGTTAAAACAATTTGTGTACCTTGGATCACACAAGTGTTGGCCGTTATAACTTAGTGATGGAAACCAAGCCTCTAAGCTCGACTCATCGTGCTTAAAAGGTCTTATTCCTTGTAGTGCTAAATTGTGTACTGTATAGGCTAAATGTATATCAATTAGTGGGCTGTAACGCGGTTCAAACTTTAAGAGAACAGCAACACATGCACTATGCCAATCATGCAAATGCAACGTATTAGGGTGTTTTAGTAACTCTTGCAATAATGCTTCGCAAACCGCGGCATTAAATAGCGCAAATTTTGTTGCATCGGTTGCAAATGGCCTGCCCGGTGCATCATTACAATAAACACTACCCGATTCACTAAACATTGGATGACTTATCACAATTTGGGTTATGTTATTTTTTGTTTGATCCACTTTAAACAAGGTCAATACATGAGATTGAGCATTAAAGGCTACCGTTACTTCACCTATGTAATGCCTATTTAATGGCTCAAATCCATAATCTGGGATCACCACATCTACCGATACGCCTTGCTTTGCAAGAGCTTTAGGTGCATCACGAACTACATCTGCTACACCACCTACTTTAGCGCCAGGTAACGCATCGTTTTCTGCACCCACCATTAATACATGCATTAATTTACTGCTTCCTTTGTTTTAATAAGCTCGCCCGCTTCAGGGCAAGCTTGTTTTTACCTAACTCTGTATTAAGCTAGTTTCTTATTTTCTTGTGTTTGACGTTCTAATTTTTTAGCAAGTTCACTAAGCATTTCTCGCGTAACAAGTACAATGCCTTTTTTTGATACCCTAAAGCCATTCTCTTCATCTGTTTTGCGATCAAAGCCTATTTCAAGCCCTGCTGGTATTTCACAACTTCTGTCTATTATTGCACGTTTAATTTTACAACCGCGGTTAATAATAGCACCCGGTAAAATAACCGATTGCTCAATTTCACAAAATGAGCGCACATGCACGTTAGAAAACAACAATGATTTTCTTACTGCCGAACCCGAAATAATACACCCACCAGATACGGTAGAATCAAGGGCCATTCCTCGTCTGTCGTCATCATCAAATATAAATTTAGCGGGAGGTAATTGCTCTTGGTATGTCCAAATTGGCCACGCTGGGTCGTATAGGTCAAGTTGAGGCTCTGGCATAACAAGCTCCATGTTAGCCTCCCAAAATGAGTCGAGTGTTCCTACATCGCGCCAATAAGGCTGACCTTCCTGTTGAGGGTCTCTAAATGGGAATGCAAAAACGTTATGCTCTTCAATAATTGCAGGGATTATATCATGCCCAAAATCGCGGCCTGAGCCTTCATTTTCTGCATCTTTCTTAAGTTGCTCAAATAAGAACTCAGTATTAAATATGTAGTTACCCATGGATGCTAAACATGTACCCGGCTTGCCTGGCACTGAGCTTGGCATAGCTGGCTTTTCATCAAAACGGCAAACACGGCTTTCTTCATCTACCGTCATCACGCCAAAGGTATCTGCAGCTTCTTCAACGGGTACTTCAATACAACACACGGTCATATCGGCCCCTTTTTGAACATGCTCAGCAAGCAATGCACCGTAATCCATACGATAAACGTGGTCGCCTGATAAAATCATTACATATTTAGGCAACTCATGACGAATAATATCCATATTTTGAAAAACAGCATCGGCGGTACCGCAATACCATTCATCACCATGGCGTTGTGATGCAGGTAATATTTCAACCGATTCACCCAATTCCTTTTTAAAGTGTCCCCAAGCTCTATTTACGTGGCGAATAAGTGAGTGAGATTTATATTGTGTTGCTATACCCACACGCCTAACACCCGAGTTAATACAGTTAGACAAAGGAAAATCAATAATTCTGTGTTTACCACCAAAGTATACGGCTGGCTTTGCACGCCAATCGGTTAATTCGTGCAGGCGAGAACCACGACCACCAGCAAGTATTAACGCATACGTTTCTCTAGTTAGGCTACTTATGTAGCGATTTGCATAATTAGGCATACTTTTCTCTCCATTTATCTAACTTTTAGTGGCTTTACTGGTAGCTGTCGTTGAGTCAGTGTCACTAGTATTGAGTGGGGTTAAATGCCAAATGTCGTCACTGTATTGGCTTATGGTCCTATCACTTGAAAATATGCCACTGGCAGCGGTATTTAAAATACTCATTTGCGTCCAATAAGCTTGATCAGCATAGGCTTTATCTACTTGCTTTTGTGCAGATACGTAGCTTTCGAAATCGTGTGCAACAAGCCATGGATCGTGTGGGCTCTTAATTGCGTTAATTACATCGTCAAATAGGCAAGGTTCAAATAAATTAAAGTGTCCGCTTTCTAGCAAATGCATGACATTGGCTAAATCGCTATTTTGCTCAATTAAATGTGCGGGGTTATAACGCGATTTAATATCATCAATCTGATGCGCTTCAGCGCCAAATAAGAAGAAATTATCAGCACCAACAGCATCTCTAATTTCGATATTGGCACCATCTAACGTGCCAATAGTTAATGCACCATTCATCATAAACTTCATATTACCTGTGCCTGAAGCTTCTTTACCGGCTGTTGAGACTTGCTCAGACAAATCAGTAGCGGGACAAATAACTTCCATGGCTGTGACATTATAATTAGGTAAAAAAGCCACGCGTAAGTACGATGACGCTAGTGGGTCTTTATTGATCACATCTGCTACATTATTGATTAGCTTAATTATTTTTTTAGCCATGTAGTAACCCGGTGCAGCTTTACCACCGAGTAAAACACAACGAGGCACGAGTCCTTGCGTGTCGCCACGACGAATGCGGTCATATAAATGGATAACATGGAGGATATTTAGTAGCTGACGCTTGTACTCATGAATGCGCTTAACTTGAACGTCAAACATCATAGACACATCAAACTCTACACCACAGCGCTCTTTAACTAAATCAACTAAACGTTGTTTGTTTATTACTTTGGCGTTTTGCCACTGTGTTTGAAATGATGTGTCATCATAAAAACGGCGTAACTGATTTATTTGAGCAAAGTCGCGTACCCAATCGCTGCCTATTTTCTCACTAATCAATTCACTCAAGGTTGGGTTACAATGGGCAAGCCAGCGGCGAGGTGTAACCCCATTGGTTTTGTTATTAAACTTATTTGGCCATAGTGCATAAAACTCTTTAAATAAACCGGCTTTTAATAGTTCTGTATGCAGTGCAGCAACACCGTTAACTGAATAGCTACCCACAATGGCTAAATAAGCCATGCGGATTTGCGGTTCGCCACCTTCTTCTATCAGTGATAGCTCTCGCTGTTTATCAACATCACCAGGCCAATGCTGTGCAACGTCTGCTAAAAAACGTGCGTTTATCTCAAATACTATTTCTAAAATACGCGGTAACAATTTTGAAAATAATGAAACTGACCATTTCTCCAACGCTTCTGGTAATAACGTATGGTTTGTGTAGGCCATTGTTTTTGTAGTTATTTGCCATGCATCATCCCAGTCGAGCTCGTAATCATCAACTAAAACACGCATGAGTTCTGCAACTGCGATACTTGGATGGGTATCGTTTAATTGAAAAACATGATAATCAGCAAAATCAGTGAAGATTTCACCATGACCATTCACCCACTGATCAACAATATCTTGAATACTTGCTGATGATAAAAAGTATTGTTGGCGTAGTCGTAGCTCTTTACCATTTTCACTGCTGTCGTTAGGGTAAAGTACCATGGTAATTTGTTCGGCTAAGTTTTTTTGTGCAACCGCTTCGGAGTAACTACCTGCATTAAATTCGGTTAGGTTAAATTCGTCAGTCGCTTCTGATTTCCATAAGCGTAGTGTATTTACTATATTATTTTTATAACCAGGAATGGGCACATCGTAAGGCACTGCTAACACATCATGGCTACTAACCCACTGGCGGTGCTCTCGACCCTGTTTATCGGTATAACTATTTACATAACCACCAAACTTAATACGCTTAGAATGCTCGGGGGCACTCAGCTCCCAAGGATGCCCTTCGCGTAGCCAATTATCGGGTTGCTCTATTTGATTACCGTCACTGATTGATTGGTTAAACATTCCGTATTCATAACGAATACCATAACCAACAACGGGTAGAGCTAAACTTGCGCAGCTATCTAAAAAACATGCCGCTAAGCGCCCTAAGCCACCGTTACCAAGACCCGCGTCGTGCTCTGCATCTTCAATTGTTTCAATTTTAGTGCAGTACTCTTGCAATGCCGATGAAACTTGATCTTCTAAATCAAGATTTAATACCGCATTGCCCAGTGCGCGCCCCATTAAAAATTCAAGTGAAAGGTAACTCGTTTTTCTGCTTTTTTGCTGTTTTATTTTTTTATTAGTTTCTCGGCACCGCGCAACCAAACGATCGCGGATCGTTAATGCTAATGCATGGTATAAATAAAGCTGCGATTCGCCGACTTTATCTCGACCTAGGGTGTAATAAAAATGGCGTGTTAAATCATCTTTTAAGGTGCTTTCGTCAATCACAGGGCCTTCTTGCCACCCTTTTACAACACATACTTGTTCAACTTGCTTAGCCATTAGCTACGTCCTCTAAGTTAGCACTAAAAACCCAACTACTCTGTGCAGAAATTTCAACGGTTGCATCTTGGTGAGTTATTAAAGATGCATTATTTACACTTGATAAAACCATTTGCCACGGTGCATTAATAGGTGATGCAGGTAGCTGGCAAAAAATAGTTTTTTTACTGGCATTAAATACAATAAGTAATGCATGCTTATTTTGCTTATCAAGTAAGCTGTACATTAAAAATTGACGCGAATTTTCATGCCAATGCGAATCTGTCATGGTTTTTCCTGTTTCGGTAAACCATTTAACGGTAAAACGCTCATCTATGTCTTCTAAAAATACACTGTGTTTGAATGCGCTGTGCGCACGCCTAATTTTAAGTGCATCGTCTATAAATTGAGTTAATGAATGATTAAGTTGTGATTCTTTCCAAGCAAGCCAACTCGTACGATTATTTTGACAATATGCATTGTTATTGCCTCCTTGCGAGTGCCCTATTTCACTGCCAGCAGCAATCATAGGAACACCTTTAGAAAGAATTAATGTAAGCAAAAAGTTTTTTTGTTGTTGTAATCTTAATGCGGTTATTTTTTCATCATTGCTAAAACCTTCTACTCCGCAATTAAATGAGTAATTAGCACTGTGGCCATCTCTGTTATTCTCACCATTTGCTTCGTTGTGTTTATGCTCGTAACTCACTAAATCTGCCAGCGTAAATCCATCATGACTGGTTATGAAATTAATACTGTTTAATGGGCCACGTTGGCTGTGCTCAAATATATCAAACGATCCATGCAAGCGTTTAGCTACACTGGCTATAATGCCTTCCTCACTTTTCCAAAAACGACGAATTACATCTCGGTATTGGTCATTCCACTCTCGCCAAGGTGGAGGAAAAGCCCCAAGTTGATAACCGCCTGGGCCAATATCCCATGGCTCACCAATTAACTTTACCTTGTTTAAAACAGGGTCTTGAGCAATGGTTTGCAAAAACGTATGCGCTGAACTAAATCCTGATTTAGAGCGACCGAGTATTGTTGCTAAATCAAACCTAAAGCCATCAACACCCATTACTTCAACCCAATATCGCAAGCTATCGAGCACTAGCTGCAACGTTTTTGGGTGATCAATATTAATAGTATTGCCACACCCCGTATCGTTTATGTATACATTAGGTTGTGCTTCTGCTGTGCGGTAGTAAGCAAGGTTGTCTAACCCACGCAATGACAAAATAGGACCATCGTTGCCCGCTTCGGCTGTATGGTTATAAACAACATCTAAAATAACTTCGATATCTGCAGCATGAAGCTCCTTAACCATCTGTTTAAACTCGTTAATATCGTCGTTTACTAAATAGTCTTTATGAGGAGTAAAAAAGTTAAGCGTGTTATACCCCCAATAATTTTGTAGGCCTTTGCCTGTTAAAAATTGCTCGCTAATAAAAGCATGCACAGGGAGTAGCTCTATTGCTGTTACTCCAAAGCTTTTTAAATGTTCAATAAAAAACGGATGGCTCAATCCTAAAAACTTACCTTGCAAAGCTTTAGGTATTTGAGGGTGACGACACGTAGTCCCTTTTACATGACACTCATAAATGACTGTTTGCGACCACCTGTGATTCGGTTTTTTATGTTCATATGAAACAAGTGATGACACTTTTGATTTTGGTATATCAATGGCATTGTTAACCGTACTTTTGGTGCCTATCGGCATTTGTCCATAATGGCGCTCACTCCATGTAAACTCACCAAATAAATCTTTTGCGTAAGGGTCAATTAATAATTTATGTTCATTAAATAGCATCCCAGTATTTGGATTGTATTCACCCTCAACCCTAAACCCATACAGTGCCCCAGTATTAAGCGGTGCAATATGAACACTCCATATACCGCCTTCGTTTATATTCATAGCCACTTTAAGTATTTCAGAGTGGCCACTTTTATCAAATAAACACACATACGCTTGTGTCGCATTTGGCGCATACAATGAAAAATTAACACCATTTGCATGCAAGCTTGATCCGAGGGGCTCAACAAGGCCGTGAGTGACTTCAAATTGATTACTCATCTTGTACCTTTTGCAAATATATTGTGGTTAAGCCACCCATAGCAATCGTGATGCTTTGGTTAAAACCATGTTGAGGATTATCGTTAGTGACAACTGTATTTGATTGGTTATGCGATACTTTAATACCCGAACCAAAAAAATCGCTTTCATCGGTGTTCATGATTACTTTATAAACGCCTTTGCTCGGAACGCCCAAGGTATATTCTTGATATGACATAGGCGTAAAGTTTGCAATCACAACTATAAAGTCATGGGCATTTTTAGCATAACGTACAAAACTTAAAATGCTTTGCTCGTTATTATTGTTATCAATCCAATCAAAACCTGCGGCACTTGAATCAAGTTCATAAAGCGCGGGTTGATTTTTATAGACCTGATTTAACGTTTTTACTGTCTGCTTTATACCTTTATGACTTTCATGTTCTAGCAAATGCCAATCAATAGAATGATCATGCCCCCACTCAGCCCGTTGAGCTATTTCACCACCCATAAATAATAACTTTTTGCCTGGGTGTGCCCACATAAATGCATAATAAGCACGTAAATTTGCGAATTTTTGCCAATCATCGCCTGGCATTTTTTCAATTAGCGCGCCTTTCCCATGAACAACTTCGTCATGGCTAAGCGGTAAAATAAAGTTTTCACTAAATGCATACACCATCGAAAACGTAATTTCATGATGGTGATGTTGCTTAAAAAGTGGATCACGCTGCATATATAATAAGCTGTCGTTCATCCACCCCATATTCCATTTATAGCCAAAACCTAAGCCATTATGCTCTACACTTTGTGTGACTCCCGGCCAAGCAGTCGACTCTTCTGCCACCATCATAATGCCAGGGTTGTTTTTATAACTGCGTAAATTAACTTGTTTGAGGCACTCAATGGCACCGAGGTTTTCGCGACCGCCATAACAATTAGGTATCCACTCTCCCTCTTTGCGGCTGTAATCTAAGTACAGCATTGACGCAACGGCATCAACCCTCAAACCATCTAAGCCAAATTGATGAAGCCAATACATTGCATTAGAAATTAAAAAGCTCTTAACTTCTGGGCGATCATAATTATAAATATACGTGTTCCAATCTGGATGAAAGCCTTGGCGCATGTCGGCATGTTCGTACAAGTGTGTACCATCAAATCGATGTAAACCATGGGGATCGCTTGGAAAATGCCCCGGAACCCAATCAAGTAAAATACCTACGTTGTATTTATGGCATTGCTCTACAAAATACTTAAAGCTGTTGTAATCACCAAAACGACTGGTCGGCGCGAATAATCCGACTGGCTGATATCCCCATGAACCGTCAAACGGATATTCACTTATGGGCATAAGCTGCAAGTGGGTAAAGTTCATTTCAAGCGCGTAGCCTACGAGTTTGTCGGCAAGCTCGATATAACTCAAATAACGATTATCTTCACCACGCTGCCACGACGCTAAGTGCACCTCATAAATACTGATTGGTGCGTCTATATGATTGCGCTTTTGCCTATTGCTGATTGCTTGTTCACTTAGAGTTATTGCTTCTGGTTTGAACTGCAGAACACTTGCGGTACCTGGTGCCTGTTGCATTTTAAAAGCATAAGGGTCTGCTTTCTCTATTACCTCACCACTTTGCGCTGTGATAGCAAATTTGTAGCACATGTCTGCTTTGAGTCCGGGAACAAATAATTCCCAAACACCACTGGCAGGATGAAAACGCATGAAATGCCGGTTTGCTTGCCAAAAATTGAACTCGCCAATAACAGAAACACTGGCGGCATTAGGTGCCCATAAACAAAAGCGAACGCCATCTACATCTTGCTGGTTAGTGAAATGTGCACCAAAGTGCAAGTATGCATGCTCTAAGCTGCCTTCGTTAAATAAGTACATGGCATCAGTATCAAGCTCACTTTTAAAACTATACTCATCAAAAAACGTACTCGAAGTGTCGCTATATTGGGCAGTACATAAATAAGGCGAGTCAGGTAACTGGCTTATATAGGCTATAAATAAGTCACTTTGCTTATATCGTTGTGTTTCGACTAATTTGTTATTTATTGTTAGAGAAGCGCTTTGTGCATCGGGTAAATATAAACGCACCTCTGCATTTGATTCATTTACTTTATGTGCACCTAAAAAGCTAAATGGGTCTTTAAATCGTCCCGTGCCAAGCGCATTAACTTGCGCATCGTAGTCAGCGTTTTGAGATTTAGATAATACCGAACTATTTGAAGCTGTACTGCTCATTTAACCTTTCCTTATTGAATCGATTGCAGCTAAAAGCGTGGCGTTGTTTGCAAAAATTTCTTCACATGTATGTGTTAATACACGTCGCCAATTTGGATACTCTTTGTCTGTACCAGGAATATTCACCGGGTATTGCTGTTCATCTAAATCATCTATTTGTAAAGCAAACAACCGAGAGTCTGAGCCAGCTAAGCACTGACTAAGTGCACCATAAACCGACTTAGCATCGCTGTGTATGGTTAATTTAAGCCCAGCCGAAGCATTAATAAAACGCAGCAACCGTATTTGCTCATCAGCTCTTTGGTCGGTTAATTGCGTTGATTGTGCGTTGTCAATTAATTGGTATTTTAGCTTTATAGCTATGTCATCGTGCTGCCACCAGCCTGTAAATGGAGGTACATCGTGGTTTGCAATCATTAATAAACACTGAGCGGGTAATTTGTGTACCGGTAAAAAGTCACCGTCGTTATGCTTTTCAAAATAAAATAAACTGTTTGAAAAAATACCACTGCATGACAAAGCATGCTTTACCTCTGGTGGAACAATGCCTAAATCTTCGCCTATAACTATACTTTGATTAATATGCGACTCTATTTTCAAAATAGCCAGCAAATGTTCAAAGGGGTAATAAATATAGCAACCATCTTGCTGACCGTTATTTTCAAAACACCACCATAAACGACGAATAGCCATAACATGGTCGATTCTTAACCCGCCTACATTCTGCATATTTTCACGAATTAATGAACGGTAAAACGAGTAGTTATCATGTGCTAAACTTTGCGGGTTTAAAGCCGGCAACCCCCAATTTTGACCACCTTCAGCCCAAGGGTCAGGTGGTGCGCCCACACTGGCATTATCAGCAAATAATGATTGTTGTGATTTGAACTCAACACCGTCGCCGGCGCACCCAACAGCTAAATCATTAATCAAACCTATTTTCATACCCCCCTGCACACAACGCGCTTGACATAAACCAAGTTGTAAATGCGCTTGCCACTGAAGGTAATAGTCGAAAAGAGGATTTTTTGATTCTAAAGTTTGTAACGTTGGCTGATGTTTGTCGCAAAAAGCATTAAATGCGTCACGGCGTAGTTTGCTGGCTGTTAATTCGAAGTGGTTATACAGTGCCTTAAACAATTTGTATTTAACGCAACTAACATTCTCGTAATTAATAAACTGTTTACTGTTATTTAGAAGTAAAGTAGCTTCATTACTTTGCATAATTTTTGTGATTTCAGCATTATTTTTACTGTCTTCACATAAACCAATCGATATATATAAAGGGTTTAGTAAAGCACGACTATTAGGGCTGTATGGGCTTGCACGCTCAGGCATGTCGCAGAACAACAAATGCAGAGGGTTGAGCAAAATGTAATCCATATTATGCTCACTGCATAAATCTACAAGCGTAAGTAAGTCTGAAAAGTCTCCAATTCCTAATCTTTCATTGTTTTTAAGCGTATATAACTGAATCGACAAACCCGTTTTTTTTGTATCTTCAACCTGAAAAACACGCTCAGGTACAGACCAAATTTCGGTGCTTGAATGGTGTTCGCCTACATTAATACTCACTTGGTAATACCCTGCAGGCATGACTGGTATAGGAAGCGCAATTTCAATGTAACGGGCACCATTGAAGTGGTATTCACCTGTGACTGTTAAATTAGTAAGGTCAGTAAACTCACACTGTATACCAAGTTGTGCAACACTTACTGATGCAGTTTGGCCAAGTTGTCTGTCATCTATTTTAACTTTTAAATAACAGTCTGTTTGTTCAACTAAGCTTACATTTGGCAACAATTGCATCCAAGGCAGTACATCAAGCTTGTAATTTAATTGAGCTATTTTGTTATGATCGTAAGTATTGATTCCGCAGCATTGCAAGGCACGCTTACGGGTATCTTCACTAAAAAATATTTGCTCGCCTGTGTACTTGGTAAATTCATAACCAATGCCATGTAAGTAAAACAACTGCGAAAGTTCATTCATTTACAGGCCTTAATTGATACGTTGGGTATTTACAATACTATTTTCAGTGCCAAAACTGTTAGCCTCATAAGCGTCCGCTTTATGATCGTTATCCCAAAATTCGCCATTTATCAAATAACGAAAGTGGTACTGTTGATCTAGGGGAAGGCGTTGTTTGCATTTAAACACACCTTGTTTTTTATTAAGCTTCATTGGCACGGGTTGCCAACTATTAAATTCACCAATTAAACAGACTTCTTGTGCGTCCGGGTGAGCAAATTCAAAGGTGATTTCCGCTTCATCTTTTGTTTTAAAAAAACGTTTATGCAACATAGTAGGCTCCAACTAAACAGTAAAAGGTATTTAATTATTGCCACAGGGCCTGTTTTAAAGTTGGCGATGTGGGATTGTATTCATTCAAACTTTGAGCTTACCGTAGTAAAGCAAATTTTTGTTTACGCTTTATTACAGTGCAAGCAATCTTTTTATCGCACTTTATTAGTGCATAAAATATGAAAACATAGACATTAAGAATGACATACACAACATAGAGCAATTTTTAAACCAATTAGAGCAATTGTAGGCATTTAATATTTATCTCTAATACTCTGATAAATCAATTCAAGCCGACCAAATAACTTGTTTGATAAACTGCTTTAGTTACGTATTTACTTAAGTGATAATACACAGCAAGTTAACACTCTGAAATATCGTAAATTTCATGTTGAAAAAAAGCATTTTATTAACTATGGCTGTTATTTTTATAGTTGCAATAGTGTCTACCATTAGTTCAATTTATACCCTATACAGTAAAAAAGAAATCACATTCGATCCTAAGCTTAAAGAAATATCAGGCATTGAATTTGATAAGCGTAATCGCTTGTGGGCAATTAACGACGGTGGCGACGAACCTAAGCTTTACCGCTTGAATAAAGATGGGTCGATTGCGCAAGAAATTTTAGTCTCAAATGCTAAAAACATTGATTGGGAGGACATGACACAAAATAAATTTGGTCATTTCTTTTTAGGTGATTTTGGTAACAATAAAAATGATAGACGTTGGCTAACTATTTATAAAATAGAGAATCCAATCGATATTAAAACCGACTCAACAAAGGCCGAAATAATAAAGTTTACCTACCCTGAAATGGATGGCAGCCCAATAAAACCAAGCAATCGTAATTTTGATCTTGAGGCGTTTGTAGCCCTGGGTCGCCACCTATATTTATTCACAAAAAATCGCACTGAGCCTTTTGATGGCATTACAAATCTATACAAAGTAGGCGACCACGCAGCTAACTTTAAAGCGCAATTAATTGGATCTTTTAAAACCTGTACAACAATGGAAAAACTGTGTTGGATCACGTCGGCAGCGTTAAGTCCAGATCGTAAAAAACTCGTGCTACTCGACTCTACCAGTATTTGGTTATTTGAAAACTTTGAAGATGATCAGTTTTTCTCTGGTGATGTATCTAAAATAGATTTAGGCATCATTACACAAAAAGAAGCCATCACCTTCTATGACGACAATACAATTGTATTCACAGATGAGGAGTTTAAGGGCATAGGGGGTAACGCCTACTTCATAAAACTTGATACAGCAAAAAAAGTAATTGTTAAACGCGCTAACCCTATACTTAAATAAGCTATAAATTCATAAATGAAATACATTAACGCTTAAACTTGGTCTCTAAAATAACCGAAGAAGTTGTGCGTTCCACACCATCTAAATTACCAATATCATCGAGTAAATGACTCAACTTTTCTAAATTCTGTGCTTGGACCACTGCAATTAAGTCAAACTCACCACTAATAGCATAAAGCTGCGATATGGCATCAATTTGCTTTAATTCAATATTCGTTTTTGTAGTCAGCTTTTGAATCACTTTAATTGATACATGTGCCGATACCATTTTACTTAAAAAAGCATCGCCATAATCAACGCTATAACCTTTAATCACACCCGTTTCTTCTAATTTAAGCATCCTACTTTGTACTGTAGATCGAGATAAATTAAGGAGCCTAGCTAAATCAGAAATACTCGCTCTGGCGTTTGTTTTAAGTATAGAAAGTAGCTTTTCATCTTGAGGTGTTATCATATTGGCAATTAATTTCGTTATTTTGATTTTTATTTTAGTCATTTTTCACAAAATAGCACTACAATTTTAACTTCCAACCTTCGATAATGAGTCTCAACATAAAATAATTATTAGTTTGCTGAGGCGTAATGGCTTAACTCCTCTTTACATTAGCAACTAACATTTCAATCTAGCCCATATAATTTAGGTGTAATGATGCAAGTAACAAGAGATTTATTTAACGACGTAATGGTACCGAACTACAATCCTTCAGCTGTTATTCCAGTTCGCGGTGAAGGTTCTCGCGTGTGGGATCAAAATAACAACGAATTTATTGATTTTGCTGGCGGTATCGCAGTTAATTGTTTAGGCCATTGTCACCCTGCTCTTGTTAATGCACTTAAAGAGCAAGGTGACAAAATTTGGCACTTATCAAATGTAATGACTAATGAACCTGCACTTCGCCTTGCAAAAAAAATGGTTGATGCGACGTTTGCCGAAAAAGTTTACTTTGCAAATTCGGGAGCAGAAGCGAACGAAGCAGCACTTAAATTAGCACGTCGCTTTGCACTTGATAAATTTGGCGCAGAAAAATCACAAATCATCGCATTTAACAAAGGTTTTCACGGCCGCACTTTTTTTACCGTGACGGTAGGTGGTCAAGCAGCCTATTCAGACGGTTTTGGGCCTAAACCGGGTGACATTGTCCATTGTGATTACAATGATCTAGCAGCATTTGAAGCACTTATTAGTGACAAAACATGTGCTGTAATGATGGAACCACTTCAAGGTGAAGGCGGTATTATTTCTCCAACAAACGATTTTGCCAAAAAAGTACGCGAGCTGTGTACTAAACATAACGCATTACTCATTTTTGACGAAGTACAAACAGGTGTTGGCCGAACGGGTGACTTATATGCGTACCAAGGTTTAGATGTTATTCCTGATATTTTAACAAGCGCTAAAGCATTAGGTGGCGGATTTCCTATCGGTGCAATGATCACAACAACAGACATTGCTGCTCATCTAAAAGTAGGGACGCATGGGTCAACTTATGGTGGTAACCCACTGGCGTGTGCAGTAGCAGAAGCTGCCTTTGATACTGTTAATACTGAAGATGTATTAAATGGCGTAAAGGAACGTGAGCAACTATTTCGCGAAGGCTTAACTGCAATAAACGAAAAATACAATGTGTTTAGCGAAGTGCGTGGTAAAGGTTTATTAATTGGTGCTGTATTAAACGAGCAATTTGCAGGACGTGCACGCGACTTTTTAGTGGCGAGTGCTAACAATGGGTTAATGAACTTAGTAGCAGGTATGGATGTGATTCGTTTTACACCTTCTCTAGTGATCCCATTTGAAGATATTAAAGAAGGCTTAGCACGTTTCGATAAAGCAATTAACGATGTTGTAAACGGTTAATAAAGTTAAATTAGCACGGCTTGCCGTGCTACTGGAGCATGCACTAAATGCAAGTATTACGTCCTATTACAGCCAACGATTTCGATGCGCTTAAACAAATTGCTATCGAATCTGGCCATGGGTTTACTTCTTTACCTGTTGATGACGAACAGTTAAAAGACAAAATTAGCCGCGCTGAAAAAAGCTTTGCTAAAAATATCAATAAGCCGATAGATGAAAGCTATTTATTTGTCTTAGAGGACAGTGAAACCGGTCAAGTGATTGGTACAACGGCAATTGAAGCGGCGGTCGGCTTAACAGTGCCCTTGTATCATTATCATTTGGGTAAAACGGTTCATCACTCCCCTACGCTTAATGTTTACAACACGGTAGATATTTTGAGCATGTGTAATGATTACACCGGTTGCTCTGAAATATGTACGCTGTTTTTACGGGAAAACAATCGCAAAGGTTTAACCGGCCGCTTTTTATCGCGCTCACGCTTTTTATTTATGGCCCAGCACAGCGAACGTTTTGCCGATACCGTGATTGCTGAAATGCGCGGTGTGAGTGACGAACACGGCCACTCACCATTTTGGCAATGGTTACAAGAACATTTTTTCAGTATTGAATTTCCACAAGCCGATCATTTAGTCGGCCTTGGCGATAAAGTGTTTATTAGTGAACTCATGCCTAAGTATCCTATTTACGTAAACTTATTAAGTAAAAAAGCTCAAGCAGTCATAGGCCATGTGCATGAAAAAACTAAGCCAGCCTTAAAACTTTTAGAAAAAGAAGGGTTTGAACACAGAGGTTACGTTGACCTTTTTGATGCAGGCCCAACTGTAGAAGCAAAGCTAGGTAATATTAGAAGTGTTAGAGAGTCGCAAGTTTGCCCAATTACTATTGGCGAGCTTGAGCACATTAGTGAAAAAAGCTCAGATACACTTGCTGTATGCAATCAAGGAGTGAGTGGTTTTAGAGCTACATTTACTCAGCATGCACATTACAACCATGCCAAACATACATTGGTGATCAGCCAAGACGTTGCTGACGCCCTCAATTTAAGTCAAGGAGATGCAGCCCGATTCTTTCGACTGTAAATACACTTATGAACACACAACTAATTAATAACCAGTGGCACAGCGGCCAAGGGCCAGCATTTACATCTGTGAACCCAAGTAACGGAGAAACTGTTTGGCAAGGCAATGGCGCGAATGCAGATCAAGTAAATAGTGCTATTAAAGCAGCAAGAACTGCACAATTATCATGGGCCGATACACCGCTGGAAGCGCGAATTGCCCTACTAGAAAACTTCGTACAGCAGTTAAAAGAAAACAGCGAAGAATTTGCCACTATTATAGCCCGAGAAACAGGAAAGCCACTTTGGGAAACGCGCACAGAAGTGGGCGCAATGACGGGTAAAGTGGCTATTTCAATTAAAGCCTACAATGAGCGCACAGGCACAACCGAAAATCCAATGCCAGGTGCAAAAGCGTTTATACGCCATAAGCCTCACGGTGTTGTTGCTATTTTTGGCCCATATAACTTTCCGGGGCATTTACCCAACGGCCATATAGTCCCGGCTATTTTAGCGGGAAACACCGTAGTATTTAAGCCCTCTGAGTTAACACCACATGTGGCTGAGTTTACATTATCACTTTGGTTAAAAGCAGGTTTACCTGCAGGTGTTATAAACCTTGTTCAAGGTGAAATAGAAACCGGTAAGGCCCTTGCTTCTCATCAAGACATTGATGGGCTATTTTTTACCGGCAGCTCCAATACCGGACATTTACTACATAAACAATTTGCAGGCCATCCGGGTAAAATTTTGGCACTTGAAATGGGCGGTAATAACCCATTAATAGTTAAAAATGTAGCCGATGTAAGCGCTGCAGTACACGATATTATCCAGTCAGGTTTTATCACTTCAGGTCAGCGCTGTACCTGTGCTCGCCGTGTGTTTATAGAAAATTCAGCAAATGGCGATGCCATTTTAGAAAAACTTATTAGCGCGACTAAAAATATTGTGGTTGACGATAGCTTTGCAACAGAGCAACCATTTATGGGCGCAATGATAAGTGAAAAAGCAGCCCTTGGTATGGTTGCTGCGCAAAATGAGCTTCTTAAAAAAGGCGCTACCTCTCTAGTTGAATTGAAACATTTAAAAGGTGGAACAGGCTTTGTTAGCCCAGGTATTATTGATGTAACACACATTACAGATATGCCGGATGAGGAACATTTTGGCCCTTTAATTAAGGTATACCGATATACTGAATTTAATAGCGCCATTGCCGAAGCTAACAACACCAGCTTTGGACTATCAGCCGGGTTACTAGCTGACAACGAAGATGATTACGCACATTTTTTAAAACGCATTCGTGCAGGTATTGTTAACTGGAACCGCCCTATTACTGGCGCTTCAAGTGCCGCACCATTTGGCGGTATTGGCGCCAGTGGTAACCACAGAGCAAGTGCGTATTACGCAGCCGATTACTGTGCATACCCTGTAGCTTCTGTTGAATCAGATAAAGTGAACCTACCGCAAACCCTCGCACCGGGCTTAATAATAGAATAAATAAAGTAACCAAATTTAAGGATTGACCATGCATACAGATGTAAACACATTATTTGAAAATCTTTGGCAAAATTATGTTGAAGTAACTCCGTCGGCTGACAAAATTCATTCACTGTTAGGCTCAACGCAGCAAGACGATATTATTAACGACCACATTGCACTTCGTACATTCAATATTGAAAAAGTAAACCTTGAAAAGTTAGCTGCGCACTTTTTGGCAATTGGTTACAAAGAGTGTGGTGAATACCATTTTGAAGCAAAAAAACTGTACGCTAAACACTACGAACATACTGATCCATCGCAACCTAAAGTATTTATTTCTGAACTTTTAGTAGAAAAGTGCTCACCAGCACTTCAAGCAATCGTTACTGACATGGTTGAGCAAATAGATGAGAGCGCCGTTACAGCTGATAATTTTCTATATTCAGGTACGCATTGGCAAGTGTCTACAGATACTTACAAACAACTACTTGCTGAGAGTGAATACGCTGCATGGATGTCAGCTTGGGGATACCGAGCCAACCATTTCACTGTAAACATTAATACGCTTGCTAAGTTTGATAACATTCACGATGTTAACCAAGCACTTAAAGATGCCGGCTTTACGCTTAATACATCAGGCGGTGAAGTAAAAGGCTCGCCAGAGGTGCTACTAGAGCAATCATCAACACTGGCTGATGAATACGCTGTCAGTTTTAGCGACGACGACATGCGCATTCCTAGCTGTTTTTATGAGTTTGCAATACGATACCCTAAAGCTGATGGTGAACTTTACACAGGCTTTGTTGCAGCGTCTGCAGATAAAATATTTGAAAGCACCAACGCACGATAATTTGATGAAAATAAAAAAAGCCCTTACGGGCTTTTTTTATGCTCACTAACTTAAGCATGCAGATAAAATACCTACATCATAAAAACAAGGGTTTATAATCGTTTTCTAGTTGCTCAAACGATAAGTCACCAATAAAGCGCCCAAAACTCAGCCATGTTGCTAGCCCGCGTAAATCTTTAAAATGCGGGGGAACAAACTTAGGGCTTTCAATTACACCTAAATCATGAAGCTGAGAAATTAACCTAAAATCATCAATAGACAACTTACCGACTAATAACAGCGGTAACTGATCGATGCGCCCTAACTGAATTGCCACGCGTATTAAGTTATACACTAAAACAAAGCCTTTTATGTAGGCAATGTCTTTAGTAAACGGTAACCCTGTTGCTGTGCTGCCTCTAAATACACGCTGAGCTAACGTATAACTATCGTCTTTAGATACTCCTTGAGCTACGTAATCTCGGTATATATCAACAAATTCAGCACCATCAATTACTTTGGTGACTGCTTGAATTCGATTAACCAGTTTCGATAAGCGCCTAGGGGTAGATTTTAAGGTAATAATTTCAGTTAATACGGCTAACCCCTCTTGTGTCACTGTTGAGCTTGGTGTGCCCTTGCTCAAACACGTTAAATAAGGTTGGGCTAAACCATTTTGAGTCGTGCCCACATGAATCCACCCTTCATGTACTTCTAATATATCTAATTCACGTTGTGAGAATTTCACATCTTGGTTTAGCTTTATATTATTAGCACCTGCTGCTGCGTCGCTTACAATCCCATCGCTCAACATAACCTCTACATTTATGCCTGGCATACTGGCATTAACTTGCTCAGATAAAATTCGCACCGCGTCGCTAGCAACTATATTTTTAGGATCATCGGGTAAAATGTCAGCCATTAATAAATTTTGCAGTGGTTGCTCTAACATATTCGCTAGCTCAGAGAGTGAAGGCTCACCCGCATGAAATAAATCTTTAGGATGACCAAAAAGCTCAACTGATAAATCGTGAAATTCTGGTGTACCCCGGTACTCCAACATACTTAATACCGTTTTATATTCGCCACACATTTTACCCATATATTGAGAGATAGGGTTTAACTGACCTAACTGGTTAATAATGTTTCGGTGTAATGTTGAAAAGGCCTGGCGTAACTCACTAGGCACAAAGCCTAAATCGCGCTGTTGGTAGTATGCACGATCTATAAGGGGATTTTTTTGACACTTTTGCCTAAAAAATTCCTCTTTGATCTGTTTATCCCAATTTATTGCATCAAGAATTCGAATAGGTGTTTGAAGTGCAATTAGTTGATCTGATAACTCACGAGTTTTAAGCAGTAACGCCTTGTCTATCATGGTGAAAGCTCAATAAAAAATGAACCATGAGCATAATTTATAAACAGTAAATCGCAAAGCATTATCAATCAATTTTATCTGTTGTTTTTATGCTGATCGACCCTCATAACAAATACGTATTGAATCTTAAATTAAAGGTGCAAAATATGAAAAATGAACTCGACAACAAACAAATACTTGCCGTATATGAGCGAATTCAAAAGCGCGGAGAGATAAACGACGAAGGTAAGCATTATCAGGGCGTTACAGCGTTTTCAGATATTGATGGTTACACAATTTATTTACAAGGTAGTGGCGTACTTTTACGCTTTGGCTTTCATAATACCTATCATCTTGATTACGAACACGATAAACATAAAGATGATTTTTTAAAAAAATTAAACAACATTGCTAACGAAGACTAATGTATCCACGAAAAGTAAGAAAGCGCAGCGACAGCAAGCTCAACACAGCCTTTATAAACCAAGTTATAGCTGCGCTTAAGTCAGATCCATCAAAACTCACTATCATTCAAAAAAATCTCGAACAGTACAGAGACCAACGCCATTTAAAACGCGGGTTTTTACTTGCTATAGAGCGCTTTGATTGGGTTTTTGAGGCAAGCGATGATGTTAATTTTATCTGTGACCAAATCTTAGCTGACGACTATATAGGAAATCGCCTGAGACGTTATCCTCTTTTATTCAAAGGTGTTGTTGGCGAACAACAATAGTAACCTTGTTTATACAAAAGAAATTTATTTGCAATTCATGTAACTAATACCAAGCGGTTTTGTTTATTAGGTTTGAAATTAGCGTGGTTAGTAATACTTAGCCAGAGCTAACTATCTTGTCGTGTCCTATCTAGAAACATAAGCAACACTTATCTTGAGCAGTTGCTTGCCTAAGTTATTAGTGCACTAAGTAATTGTTGAGTTTGCGCCCACTTGCTGTAAAAAAATACTATTAGTACTCTAATTATTACCACTCAAGTAATTTTATTCATCTTTTATTTAAGAACAATAAGTAAAGAAATAATTACACTTTCAAATATTTAAACCCAATAACTTAAGTTACTGTTTTAAATTAAAATTAATCAACTACCACATCCTCTAGCGTCCCTACTCCTTCTGTTAGTTTTATTAATAATTCATCTACATTTTAGTATCTGACTATTTACTTCACCCTTGAATTGTTAGAGCTATTACCTTAAGCTTATCTTTATTGAACGTTCAATTAATAAAAATTATGCCTAAAGTTGGAATGGAACCGGTCAGGCGTCAACAGTTAATTGACGCAACAATTGAGTCAGTGGCGATGCGTGGGTTACAAGCAACCACCATTAACAGCATCAGTAAAAATGCAGGTTTATCGTCAGGCATTATTAGTCATTACTTTGGTGGTAAGCAGGGGTTGATAGAAGCAACTGTTCGTTATTTGCTTTCTAATCTTAAAAAAGACCTTATTGAAAAAGTTAGCCATAACACCAGCGCTACACAGCGCCTAATGTTTATTGTTGAAGCTAACTTTGCGCTTGTACAACAGCGCAGTGATACCACCAAAACTTGGTTGAGCTTTTGGGCGCAATCAATGCACGATGATGAACTTCACAGACTGCAAAATGTAAACAGTAAACGCTTGCAAAGTAATTTAGCATTTTCGTTTAAGCAATTAATGCCTATTAAGCAAGCAAAACAAGCTGCTGAACTTAGCGCCGCTATGATCGATGGCCTATGGTTAAGAGCAGTTCTTAGTAAATCAGACAAAAACCAGTTTAAACACAGTGAAACTTTAGCAAAGAGCTATGTAAATTCACTCATCAAGCAATATGGAGCCTAGCGTGAGCACACCAGTCTATCAAAACTTTATTAATGGCCATTTTCTTGCTAACCAAAGCGGTGAAACTTTTGATGTAACTAACCCTGCAACAGGTGAAGTTATTTACCGTGTTGAAGTTGCCGATGAATTTGTTCAAAACGCAGCGATTGAAAGCGCAAAACAAGGTTTTGCACAGTGGTCTAAAATGGCCCCGATTGAACGCAGCCGTATTTTATTAAAAGCCGTTGCAATACTTCGCGAGCGCAACGATGAACTAGCTTTAATAGAAGTGCTTGATACCGGTAAACCAATGCAAGAAGCAAACTGTGTTGATATAGAAACCGGCGCTGATGTAATCGAGTACTTTGCAGGCCTAGCACCGGCACAAGTGGGTCAACAGCAAATGGTGGGCGAAGACTTTTACTACACTCGTAAAGAGCCACTAGGAATTTGTGCCGGTATTGGTGCATGGAACTACCCACTACAAATAGCATGTTGGAAATCTGGCCCTGCCCTTGCTGCTGGCAACGCATTTATTTTTAAACCATCTGAAGAAACACCACTAGGCGCTATTAAACTGGCCGAAGTATTTGTTGAAGCAGGTGTACCTGCTGGCGTATTTAACGTTGTACAAGGTGCAGGTGACGTAGGCCAATGGTTAACCTCGCACAGTGAGATTGACAAAGTGTCGTTTACTGGTGAAGTAGGTACAGGTAAAAAAGTAGTAGCAAGTGCTGCGGGTACCTTAAAAGACGTAACAATGGAGTTAGGTGGTAAATCGCCGCTTGTTGTATTTGATGATGCAAATATAGGGCAAGCAGTAAGCGCAGCCATGCTAGGTAACTTTTATACGCAAGGCGAAATTTGCACTAACTGTACACGTATTTATGTTCATAAAAATATATATCAGCAATTTATTAATGAGCTTAAAACGCGTACAGAGCAAAATATTATTGCTGGCGATCCGCAAGATTTAAATACTAACTTTGGTGCGCTTATCTCTAAAAAGCACCAAGACTTAGTAATGAGTTATGTTAATAAAGGGATTGAAGAAGGCGCAACACTGCTTACAGGTGGTTCAACGCTTTCACCTGAATCTGCGCCTAATGGCTACTTTGTTGCACCTACCGTGTTTATTGATTGCAACGATGATATGACTATCGTTAAAGAAGAAATATTTGGCCCAGTAATGAGCGTACTTGTTTTTGAAGACGAAGACGATGTTATTGCACGTGCCAATGGCACTCACCTAGGCTTAGCTGCAGGCGTATTTACGAGCGACATTAAACGCGCACACCGTGTTATTCATCAATTAGAAGCGGGTATTTGTTGGATTAATGCCTATGGTAACTCACCTGCTGAAATGCCTGTGGGTGGTTATAAGCAATCAGGTATAGGCCGTGAAAACGGAATAGAAACACTTGATCATTACACGCAAACCAAGTCTATTTATGTGGGCATGGCCGACATAGAAAGCCCGTTTTAAGGTGGTAACTATGAGTAATCATTACGACTATATTATTGTTGGTGCAGGCTCTGCGGGTTGTGTTTTAGCAAATCGCTTATCTGAAGATTCAAGCAACAAAGTGCTACTGCTTGAAACTGGCGGCAGTGATAAAAGTATTTTTATAAAAATGCCAACGGCGTTGTCTATTCCTATGAATACTGACAAGTATGCTTGGCAGTTTCACACTCAGCCAGAGCCATACTTAGACAACCGTGAAATGCATTGCCCTCGCGGTAAGGTACTCGGTGGCTCATCATCGATTAATGGCATGGTTTACGTACGTGGCCACGCAAAAGATTTTGATGAGTGGCAACAGCACGGTGCTAATGGTTGGGACTACCAATCGTGTCTACCGTATTTTCAAAAAGCGGAAAGCTTTTACCTTGGTGAAAACACATACCGAGGTGGTAAAGGTCCACTTGGCGTTAATAACGGTAACGAAATGCAAAACCCGTTGTACACCACATTTATAAAAGCCGGTGTAGAAGCAGGTTATGCTAGCACAGACGATTATAACGCATCGCAGCAAGAAGGCTTTGGCCCAATGCACATGACCGTTAAAAACGGTGTGCGCAGCTCGGCTTCTCGTGAATATTTAGACCCTGTAAAGTCGCGTAGTAATTTAACTGTCATTACCGGCGCACTTGCTCAAAAAGTGATTCTTGATGGTAAAAAAGCCACAGGTATTGAGTACAAAGTTAACGGTCACGTTCAAACAGCTCACGCGGCAAAAGAGGTTGTTTTAAGTGCTGGCCCTATTGGCTCTCCGCATATATTACAGCTCTCTGGTATTGGCGATAAAGACACCCTTGAAAAAGCGGGCGTTGCAGTTAAACACCACTTACCGGGTGTGGGTCAAAACTTACAAGACCATCTTGAATTTTACTTTCAATACAAATGTAAGCAGCCAATTACACTAAACGGCAAGTTGGGCCTAATTTCTAAGGGCTTAATTGGTGCTAAATGGTTCTTTACCCGAAAAGGTTTAGGCGCAACTAACCACTTTGAGTCGTGTGCATTTATTCGCTCAAAGCCCGGTGTTGAATGGCCTGATATTCAGTATCACTTTTTACCAGCCGCTATGCGATACGATGGCCGTAGTGCATTTGCAGGTCATGGTTTTCAAGTTCACGTAGGTCATAACAAACCAAAAAGCCGTGGCAGCGTAACTATTCAATCAGCTAACCCTGAGCAGCCACCACAAATTTTGTTTAATTACTTACAGCATAAAGACGATATTGAAGGCTTTAGAGCCTGTGTGCGTTTAACTCGCGACATTATTGAGCAAAGTGCCTTTGATGATTACCGTGATGAAGAAATTCAACCAGGTAAACATATTCAAACAGATGAAGAAATAGATGCTTTTGTACGCCAGGCCGTAGAAAGCGCTTACCACCCTTCTTGTTCATGCAAAATGGGGGAAGACGACATGGCCGTAGTTAATTCAAATACGCAGGTGCACGGTATTGAAGGTTTACGTGTTGTTGATTCGTCAATATTTCCGACAGTACCTAACGGTAACCTGAATGCCCCTACAATCATGGTTGCAGAAAAAGCGGCAGACATCATTTTAGGAAACGTTGCTTTACAAAAAGCAAATGCTGATGTTGCTATGACTCAAAACTGGCAAGAAACACAGCGTGCAGCAAAAATTTAATCAGCTACTTGTAGGGTTAGTCTCGTCAGACTAACTCTATGAGCCTTGCAGTGGCGAACAACATAAATTGGTTATGTTGTAATAATGCAAGATTGAACAATAAAAAACGGAGTGCTTATGTATAACTCACTATTGGAGGGTACCAATGACCATTTGGCTTAATGCTGGTATTATTTTTACCCTACTTGCAATTACGATCATTTTATTAAAATGGGGTAATGTACGTGTTGTTGGTGTTACACCAGTTAAAACACTTACCTTTATCGCAATACTCTTTACCTCAGGCCTTGATGTTGGCCTTATAATGTTTCCTTTAACTGAGTTTGCAGGTTATGCAGACATAAAAGCAAGCCCAGAATACGCGTTTGCAAATCCACTGGCCATTGAGTTTGGTTATTGGGGATTTTTAATCTGGGGATTTTACTTTCTTACGTGCTTTTATTTCTGTGTAATAGAACCTAAAGTTAAATTTTTCGAAATACCTTGGGTAAAGTTCATTAATAACGTAGTTATTATTGGTACATGTGCTTTTACCGCTTACCTGTTACTTTCTAACCTTCCATGGTATTTGCCAGAAATTGGCGATGGTTCAAGTATTGTTTCTGAGTTTTACTTAATTGTATTTGCAGCAATTTGTTTTGCCGTATATTCAAGTACAGACATTAAGTACGTACGATTTTTAAGTATTGCTACTACTTGGTTATTTATAGCACTAATTGGCTTTATGTGGGCAGGTGCGTTTGTATTAGGTGACAGTGAAATGTCAGCATTCACTGATAACTTAGCCTCTATCGGCACATACTTTGCCAACATAAATGAATTTGTTTTACCGCTTAACGATTACCATGAGTTTTACTTATTTTGGTGGTTTGCTTGGAGCATTATGATTGGTCAGTTTACCTCTCGTTTTGTAGGCGGTTTAAAAACTTACCAAGTTCTAGGCGCTATGTTAATTTTCCCTTCAATACCAATTGCAATCTGGTTTAGCGTACTTTACCACTACCACGAAGCGGGTATTCCAACGCAAGGCATTAAAAACTTTGCCATGGTATTTGTAGGTATTGTGTTTGTAATTAACTCACTCGACTCGTTAGTGCGTTTATACACAGACAACTTAAACATTACTGTAAAACGCTTTGGTAAAGCGAAGTATATGATTGGAAACATACTTGCGCTTTCATTATTAACATTATTGTTTAAGCTAGAATTTTTACAAATACAGTGGGTAGGTGCATTAGTGATTGCCTTGTTCTTCCTGTGTGCTGGCTTTATTGGCTACAGTAAGTTTAAAACAGTTAAGAATATTGATAGCTCACCAAAAGCAAACAAAATTGACTACACTAAAATTGAAACACAAAGCTAGGAATTTATAATGAACAATAAACTAAAACAACTTGCAGTAGCAGTGCCATTCGCTCTTTTATCAACAACGGCAGCTGCCGACTGGTCAACAACTATTACAGCAGCATCAGATTACACGTTTAACGGTGTAAGCCAAACAGATAACGATCCTGCATTACAAGCAAGTTTGGATTATGCTTTTGATAATGGCGTGTATGCCGGTGTATGGGCGTCAAACGTAGACTTTGGTGATGATACCGATTTTGAACTAGATGGATACGTTGGTCGCTATGTACAATTAAACGATAAGTTTAGTGTTGACTACGGTATTGCATACTACACATACCAAGGTAATAACAGTGATGGAAATTACCCTGAGGTTTACACAAAATTTGGTTACGCCAGTGATTACGGCCAAACAGAGCTTAATTTTTGGTACAGCTGGGATTATTTTGGAACAAGTGCGGGCCATGTAGTTTCAATGATTGCTCATACTTATGAACTTGCACCAAATCATGCAATACGTGCAAGTTTTGATATTTCTAATTCACTTGACGGTGAAAAATGGGCGTGGGATGTAAACCAAAAGAAATCGTACAGTCACTACCGTCTTGCTTATCAAACCAGTTACGAAGGCTTTGGTATTGAAGTAGCCGCTGAGAATACTAGCCTTGATTACGACTACGCCGATGAGCGCATCGTACTAGCAATTTCAAGAACATTTGATTTATAAAGATTAATTAATTTTAACTTTGAACATTAGCGTGGCGAACCACAACTCAGGTTCGTCATACTCAAAAAGCCTCCTTATGAGGCTTTTTTATTATTTAAATACTCAATTAATGCGCTTGAGGTCAGCGGCCTTGAAAAGTAATACCCTTGTAAATGCGATACGCCTAGTTGAGTAAGCTTCTTACACTGCAAAGGTGTTTCAACCCCTTCAGCAATAACATTAAAATTAAGCGAACTTGCCATTTGCACTACTGCGTTAACAATGCTTAAGCCTCTTTCATCCTCATCTTGAACAAAACTTTTATCCACTTTTACAATATCGACACCTACATCAAGCATGCTCGATAAAGAAGAATACCCTGTACCAAAGTCATCTATTGAAATTCTTACACCCAGTTCTTGTAATGATTTAACCACATACAAAAATGTATGCTTATCGTTTGCAAATACAGATTCAGTTACTTCTAAATGAAGCTTATGGGCAGGAAAATTCAAATTCGCCAAAATATTCTTAACCTTCTTGGCAAACTCTATTTCTTTAAGCTGCATCACAGATACATTAATGCTGACTGATAAATCTGGGGAGAGTTGTTGAAAAGTAAGTGCTTGTCGGCACGCCGTTTCAAGTACCCAAAAGCCTATTTTTGAAATTAACCCATACTGCTCTGCAATTGGTATAAATTCGTCAGGAGGTATGTTTTCTCCTTTTAATTGCCAACGAATGAGCGCCTCAATCGCGTATATATCATGTGTTTTAGAGTCAATAATGGGCTGGTATACCAACGAAAAACAATTATTGGCAAGCGCGGTTAAAAGCTCTTCGCTAAGTAGGCGCTTTCTTTCTAATTCAGAACGAAGGGACTCGCTAAAAAAACTAATTTGCCCACGATTCATTCTTTTTTGGTGATACATTGCCATATCGGCATTTAAAATTAAGCTATCCAGGTCTTTACCATGCTCTGGGTAAAGTGCAATGCCTATGGTCGCCCCTACCCGTGCGCCGTGCTCTGTTTCTGGATGATCCTGTATAATTGCATCAATAATTTCTTTAGCAAAATCGTAAGTATTTTCTTTGCATACAAAATCACTTAAAATTAAAAACTCATCGCCGCCCCAGCGGCACTTTTGCTGATTATGAGCACACACATCAGAAATACGTTTCGCTGTTCTTTTTAAAACGTTATCACCGACCTTGTGACCCATCACATCATTTATATTCTTAAACCCATCTAGGTCTATAAAAAGCAGCGCAAAAGGTGGATCTGGATAATGTTTAATTCGATTTTTTGCATCATTTAAAAATGCATTTCGATTTAATAATTGGGTCAGAGAGTCAGAATTTGACAGATGCATTATTTCTTCAGTACGCGCGTCAACTCTTAACTCCATTTTTTCAAGTAAATCGCTGTTTTGATTTTTTAAGTGTATTGCTTGCTGTGTAAATGCAGATGCTTTATTGAGAGTTAATAAATTAATTGAACCATAACCAATACCTAAAAAGCCAAGTACATTTTCGTAATAATGTGAAGACATTATTAACACTAACGCGTAAGGAAATAATAGGATAAATGCATAAGCAAAACAGGTCAGCTTATGTGCAGACAACACATTAGCAGAACCACCACCTAAAGCAGATAATATAATTATGATACTTGTGGCTTCTAAAGGCTCGAAAGAAGTGTGAAAATACAAAGCATAACTGGACCATACAATAGCGGTTATGACAACCCCTGATGAAAATTTTAGGAGGTCAAATTGAGTAGCACGTTTGTCTATTTTTAAAAATGTGCGGATATCTAAAAAACGAATCCCCAAAACAAACAGCATAATAAGCCACCAAGCTAGCTTATCGTTATAACTTAATAACTCGCCTTTATTAAAACTAAAAGCAATACAGGCGCTCGCAAATAAAGAAACGAGTAAACCTGAATAAGCGTTCTCGTAAAGTAATCTTACTGTATCATTAAGGTTTTCTTCGATTAGGGAGCTTCGATGCATGTTATCTAAGCCTTAACATCTCGTTTTTATTATTTATGTAACTAAAACTATGTCTTAATTAAAAAATTGTCCAGTAAACGCCCAAGTAACACATTTTTATTTAGTAATTTCCCAGGCACTAGAACCCGATGCAGATAAATTAGCGTTATTATTACGTAACACTTTATTTCCAACATTAATAGAAGACTCTGGACGACTCACTAAATAGCCTTGAACTGAGCTCACACCTAACTTTTTTACAAGCTCAAATTGGGCAATTTCTTCCACACCTTCTGCTACTATTTTTAGCCCCAACCTCTGGCCTAGCTCACTAATGGTATTGAGTATGTCATTATATTTTTTACTTTTATTGGCTTGAGTTATAAACGAGCGATCAATTTTAATAACATCAATAGGTAAATCTGCTAGGGTGCTTAAAGAGCTAAATCCGGTACCAAAATCGTCTATAGCAATAGTCACACCGTCTTCTCTTAGCTTACTAAGCTCATCAATAATTCGAGTACTTGCCTGAATAAAGGTAGACTCTGTCACCTCAAGCATTAAAGACGTTGCAGGTAACCCCGTACTTTTGAGTGTTTTTGTGATCCAATCATATATATCACGGTGTTTTAACTGAATACCTGAAATATTTACCGATATTTTTACTTTACGCATACCTGCATTGTGCCAGGCAGCCATTTGCCTGCATGACTCAAGCATAATCCAATCACCCAACTCTAATATTAAATTTGACTCTTCAGCAATAGGGATAAATTCAGCAGGTGAAATCATGCCTTCAACTGGGTGGTTCCAGCGTGTGAGTGCTTCAAAATAGTCAATCATGCAATCTTCTACGTGCACGATGGGCTGAAACGATAGATAAAAGTCTTTACATGCAATGGCTAAGCGAAGCTCTTCGAGTAAATAATGATACCGGCGCATTTTGTTACCCATTTCAGGGGAATACACTTTAAAAATACCCTTGCCGTCACTTTTAGCTCGATACATTGCTACATCTGCTAACTGCAACAATGCTTGTGGTGTAGATGCGCTTTCTGGATAAGTAGCAATACCAATGCTTGCACTAATTTTTACAATTTTATTGCCAAGTACAAAGTCTTTTTCAAGCTCACTAAGTACTTGTTTTGCTATGTCGACAACCTTATCGCTTTCGTCCAACGACTCAATAAAAATAGAAAACTCATCCCCCCCTAAACGCGATAAATTTTGTTCTAACTGATTAGCTGAGTTTATATTACTTAATTTATGGTGACGCAAAACATTAGCCAAACGTGTTGCCACTTGTACAAGTATCTCATCACCAAAGCTATGCCCAAATGAGTCGTTAACTTGCTTAAATCCATCTAAATCAATGAATAATAATGCACAAGTTAATTCCTTTTGACCTGTTTGGTTTATGTGCCTACCAATATGCTCAATGTAGGCATGTCTATCGATGAGTTGGGTTAATTTATCTTGGCATATGCTTGTTTGTGTTTGTTTTACATAATTGGCTACATGCATATTTAGGGTGGTAATAGATTTACTTAAATTGCTAATACCATCAGGGTTTTGAGCAGGTTCAATCTCTAAATTAAACGACTCTAAAAGTTTATTAGCCTGCTGATTAAGTTGACTTAACTTATGTTTATGATTTTGTTTCCTGCTTTGTTTTTTTATGTACACAGCAAGCAAAAGTATACAAGAGAAAAAAATAATGATGTTTTTAGGCGACGTTAGCACCATCAAAATGAGTACATTGGCATCAGCCGCAATAAAAGATTGTTCCGTTGTTTTAACAAGGAGTAATGTTTGAGAAGCACTGTCAATTGTATAATGGCCGCTCAGAACTGGGTTGTACCAAGGGGCAATATCTAAATTGGTGCTGCTTATATCAAATTTTTTAACGCTAAAATTAGACTGGAACAGATTGGTGCGGCTTATCTGACTCGTCAATTCAGTATTTAGGTAAAAGCAAAATAGCAAAATGAGTAAGGAAATTAATCCAACATGCTTTAATTTTTTCATGAAAAATTCCCTAACAATACTGATCCTTAATAACTAAATGTTCATTATATCTCCTATTTTCATTTGTAAGCAATTATTTATCTGATATGTGTCGATTTTTTGTGCGAGAAAAAGTGTAGCGATGACTGAAAAAGAGCTGGGGTTAAGGTTTTAAGTAAGGCTAAAATACAAAACTTAAATGTGCGCCCATAAACAGACTCTATTTGACGCCTGGTTATGAGCCCATATTTACATTACCTTGTTAGAGCTGCCATGCATAACTCACTTTTGTGAAAAAGGTGCGTTGGTCACGCTCAATATTTTCGAGTGTATCGTCCTGATACCCTCTATCTGAGTAACCTAAATAAAATAAAGTTTGTGCGTTAATCTTATACGAATAAACCAGTTGGCTACCATAGTCTTTATTTGTTTGGCTTACTTGATAAAAATAAGCCTCTTTGTTTCTGTCTATATCTTCAACTTGTAAAATCAGTTTTAACATTGATCGCATGTTAAATTTATAATGCAGTCTAAAGTCGACCAAATTTGCTGTATAAACGCGGTCATCCCGTGGGTTATCTAACTTGCTGTAACTGTGTCTTATATCCACTTGCCAATGATCGTTTATATCCCACACTGCTTGAGTTTGTGTATTAATTACATCGCCAAGCTCAAGATTTGTATAGTCAATACGGCTTGCATATTCTAGATAAAACGATAGATTCAAGTCTTTAGTGGGTTTAAGTGAAGTATAAAGGTAACCTATATTTTGATTGTAAAACTCATCGTAATAACTCTCTTTACGATGAATAAAGCCAATATTAAATAAAGACTGCTTTTGCCCCTTAAAACTTAAAAAGCCTTCATATTCTTCCTCAAGCAAGTCACCACTTTGCGCCCAGGTTTTATCCCAATCAGCTTCATAAGACCATGACGTAATTAAATCCAACTCATCTCGATACCACGTTTGACCGCCACCAATCAGCACTTTTTCATAATCAACCTTGGCTTGGTATCCTAAATCGGTGCGATAATCCTCGCCAATATTTTCATAAGATGTGAAAAGTTTATAGTCTCGCTTGTCACGGGTTAATTCAATTGCATATGCCTGATCTGATTGTGTTTTAGAGAGACCGTAGTTATCAACTAAAAAGTCAGAGTTTCGCGTATCAGCTGACGAAACTTGATAAAGCAATGTATCTGACTGATTAAACCAATAACTGCCATCAACTGATAACAGCGTATTACGATAATTATTACTTTGTCGGTGTGTACTTGATACGCCCAACGTTCCCTGTTCACCTAAATCATATTGATAACGACCGACTGCCGCCTGTGTTTTCTCATTCAGTGAGGCAAAACCAGAACCTTGGTTTTTTGGTAAAAGGATATTACTGTTTT
Source organism: Pseudoalteromonas sp. NH0006-46 (assembly GCF_057547735.1). NCBI lineage: Bacteria > Pseudomonadati > Pseudomonadota > Gammaproteobacteria > Alteromonadales > Pseudoalteromonadaceae > Pseudoalteromonas > Pseudoalteromonas sp. NH0006-46. The sequence goes on from NZ_BAAJML010000003.1 coordinate 154,810, forward strand.
CGTCATCAGCTAGCATAAGTGCATAGCTATGCCCATCGGTTTTACCAGTTAGCTTTGCCCCTAAAGTTGGCTCTGCAATGGTTCGAGTGTATAAAAGCTCAAACAAGCTACTTTTAAAGTAAGAGGCACCATCTAAAAAGAAAGGTCTTTTCTCTGCATAATAGATTGAGTACGTTGTGTTCACGTCAAGCTCAAGAGAATCGGTCTCTACCTGCGAAAAGTCAGGGTTAATAGTCGCATTTAACACCGCGTCTTTTGTTATTCCCCAGCGTAAATCTAAACCGGCCTCAGTGTCTATGCTACCGTTCTCCCAGTCGCCAGGGAGTTGGGCTTTATCATCGTGGCGAAGTGCTGTGAGCGTCGGGGTAAGTTGAACATTTTTACTTGATGCTAATTCGCTCAAGCCCGTTAACTTATCAAACTGACACAAGCTACATTTAACATCGCGGTCAAACCCCATATTGGATATTTGATAAAGTACATCCCTAGGGTAGTTTCTCATTAATAAAAACCCCCACGTTAAATCTTTTTTATTTTCTGGAAAGCGCAGTGCTTTAAAAGGAATACGCATTTCAACTATATAGCCTTCATCGGTAATTTTGCCAGCGCTATCCCAAATTGCATTCCACGATGGATCTGATTGCCAACCATCAGTATCGCTCATGCGTAAATCGCCTTGTGCACCTAACGGATTAACAAAAAACTCATAGCCTGAGCGCTCATCATTAAAGGTGTCTATTACAAGTATTACAGTATCGTCTTGCCAAAGGGTATCTCGGTCACGAAGTGAAGCGCGTATTTGATCCGGGTCAGAATCGTAAGCAATAAAACCAACATACAAATTTGTGCCATCTTCATACATGTACGCATCGGTTTTTACAGGAGGGGTGCCTCTTTCATTAGGCTCATCTTGAACAAGCAAAGGGACATAGGTCGCTTTTTGCCAATGCGCTTCATCAAGTACGCCATCAACACTGATATTTTGATTTATTCGAGCCAGCGATATCTGCTCTTTTTTAGCAAATACACTGTAGCTATTAACTAGTAGGAAGAACGATAAAAGTAAAAACGTGAGTGGTTTTTTTGTAGTTATAAAGTACTGCATAAACATCCATTTAAAACAACTTTACTCAATATGAGTAATTTCTAAACCGGAGTGTAATTTAAGCGGGTACATTTGTTAATACCTTGCAAACATAATTTGGCAAAATATTAACTAATTAATAATAAAGGATTATTTGTTCTATTCTTAGGTATCAAGTAGCTTTAGCTTATTTTCAACACCGTTCCATGTGTCAGCATCTTTAGGGGCTGTTTTTACCTGTGTAATACGAGGCCAAATAAGAGCAAGTTCTGCATTGAGTTCGGTAAACTCTTTTTGAGATTCAGGAAGTTCATCTTCTTGATAAATTGCTTCTGCTGGGCACTCTGGAACACATAATCCACAATCAATACAGTCAATTGGGCTAATTGCTAAAAAATTAGGGCCTTCAAAAAATGCATCCGCAGGACACACTGATACGCAATCGGTGTACTTACATTTTATGCAATTTTCGGTAACTACAAACGCCATAATATTTTTGTACCATAAAGCTAATTTAACAGTGGGCGATCATACCCTTTCACCTTAAAAATACAATAAATAACTGCCATATTTTGCCAATTTAACGTAGTATGTGTGCCCTTAATGTAAAGCCAATTCGTGCCCTACACTTTCTTATTGTGAGCGGAGAAACACCGCTAAGACACCAAATAGAGATAATAATGATACGTTTAACTGAAATAAAATTGCCACTTGATCATGATGAAAATGCCATTGGTCAAGCCATTATCAACAAACTAAAAATACAACCTGCACAATTACATAGTTATAACGTATTTAAACGCGGTTACGACGCTCGTAAAAAAACAGCCATATTACTCATTTACACCCTTGATATAGAAGTTGATAACGAAGCTGAGCTTTTAGCCACATTTGCAAAAGATCAACATGTAAAAACAGCACCCGACACATCTTATAAATTTGTAGCGCAAGCAAACGAAAATATCACCGAGCGTCCTATTGTTGTCGGTTTTGGTCCATGCGGTTTGTTTGCAGGCTTAGTGCTTGCCCAAATGGGCTTTAACCCAATTATTGTTGAGCGAGGCAAAGAAGTTCGAGAGCGTACCAAAGACACCTTTGGGTTTTGGCGTAAAAAAGCACTAAACACCGAATCAAATGTACAGTTTGGTGAAGGCGGCGCGGGGACATTCTCAGATGGAAAATTATACAGCCAAGTAAAAGATCCAAAACATTATGGACGAAAAGTTATTACTGAATTTGTTGAAGCCGGCGCACCTGAAGAAATTTTGTATGTAAGCAAACCTCATATTGGTACCTTTAAACTCGTCACTATGATTGAAAAAATGCGCGCCCGTATTATAGAACTTGGCGGAGAAATTCGTTTTAGCACGCGTGTAGACGATATCCACTTAGATAATGGTCAAGTAACAGGCCTTACCTTGTCTAACGGTGAACATATTGAAACACGCCACGTTGTTCTTGCTGTTGGGCACAGCGCACGCGATACCTTTAAAATGATTCATGACAAAGGGATATATATTGAGGCCAAACCATTTTCAGTGGGATTTAGAATTGAGCACAAACAATCAATGATTGACGAGTGTCGTTTTGGTCCAAATGCCGGAAACCCAATTTTAGGCTCTGCCGATTATAAACTTGTGCACCACTGCAATAACGGTCGCACTGTATATAGTTTTTGCATGTGCCCTGGTGGCACTGTAGTTGCTGCAACATCTGAAGAAGGCCGTGTTGTAACCAATGGAATGAGCCAGTATTCACGCAGTGAGCGCAATGCAAATAGTGCTATTGTTGTAGGTATTTCACCTGAAAAAGATTTCCCAGGTCACCCTCTTGCGGGTATTGATTTACAGCGCAAATTAGAAGAGCAAGCTTACAAGTTAGGCGGCGAAAACTACGATGCACCAGCCCAGCTTATCGGCGACTTTTTAAAAGGAAAATCTTCTGCTGATTTGGGCGATGTAAAGCCTTCATATACGCCCGGGATTAAGTTAACAGATCTCAGTAATGTATTGCCTGCTTTTGCAATTGAAGCGCTTCGTGAGGCTATCCCTGCTTTTAACAAACAAATACGTGGGTTTTCTACTAATGACGGGTTACTAACGGGTGTAGAAACACGCACGTCATCACCCATTAGTATAAAACGCGACAGAAGCTATCAAAGCATTAACACCAAAGGGCTTTACCCTGCAGGTGAAGGCGCAGGCTACGCTGGCGGTATATTATCAGCGGGTATTGATGGCATAAAAGCAGCCGAGGCTGTTGCGCTATCAATGCTTGAAAACACTTAAACGCTATATTTAGTTAATTATCGTAAAGCCTCACATTGTGGGGCTTTTTTGTGTTAAAAGTAACCAAACAACTATTTGCGTGCTTTTTATGATAAAAATATTACTAGGATTATTAACCTGTGTCGTTGCTTTAAACACTTCAGCACACGAGCTAAAAACAATAGATGAAATTCACTCGGCGTTTAAAAATAATACAATTAGTGCCCAACAACTTACCCAACACTATATTAATCGTATTAATAAACTTAACCCTCAATTCAATGCGGTCATTAATATTGAGCCTAGTGCTATTGCGCAAGCTAAAAAAATTGATGAACTTAGTGCTAAAGGGCTGTGGGCTGGGCCTCTTCATGGAATACCGGTACTTTTGAAAGATAACATAGAAACCACAGGCTCATTACCAACAACAGCAGGCTCGTTAGCACTTAAAAATAATATTACTAACAATGATGCCTTTGTGGTTAAGCAATTACGTAATGCTGGCGCCATTATTTTAGGTAAAACTAATTTAAGTGAGTGGGCTAATTTTCGATCGTCTTACTCATCATCAGGATGGAGCGCCGTTGGGGGGCAAACACACAATGCGCATGACATAACTCGTAATCCTTGTGGTTCGAGCTCGGGATCAGCTGTTGCCATCGCACTTAACTTTGCCCCTGTAGCCCTTGGCACAGAAACCGATGGCTCTATTACCTGCCCAGCTTCTGTGAACGGTGTTTATGCGATAAAACCAAGCATGGGCCAAGTATCGCGCTCTGGTGTGGTGCCACTTTCAAGTAGCCAAGACAGTGTTGGTCCAATGGCACACTCATTAAAAGATGCCCGCCTTGTATTATCAGTTCTACAAGGTCGCGATACGCTTGATACCTCAACGCATAGTTTTCAATTACAAGCATTGCCAGATGCTAAAAAGTCATCATTAGTTATTGGTGCACTACCAAGTGATAAGTTTACAGTAGAAACACAGCGTTTATACCAAAATCAACTTTCAGCTCTCCAACAGGCTGGCCATAAAGTAATTAATATTGATATAACAGATGATTTAACTACGCTATTTGTTGATGAATATTATGTATTGCTTTACGACTTTAAAAAGGAAATAAACCATTACTTAGCAAATACTGCTGCCCAAGTGAAGGTAAAAAGTTTAAGTGCACTGATTGATTTTAATAAACAAAACAAGGCAGCTGAAATGCCCCATTTTGGGCAAGACATTTTAATACAAGCCAACGCTATCGACTTAACGCAAACAGACAAATACCAAAAAACTAAACAGCGTTACCGCACATTAGCCACCGCCGCCATTACTAATTTATACAAAAATAATAATGTGGATGTAGTCATTGCTCCAACCACATCGCCTGCGTGGAAAACAGACTTGGTAAATGGTGATAACTTTAAAGGCAGTAGTAGCTCTTTATCTGCAATTGCCGGCACAACTCATATTACCCTTCCCGTTGGTAAGGTAAGTGGTTTACCCGTTGGATTGTCTATTATTGCAAATAAAAACCAGCCACAGGCAGCCTATCAGCATGCTCAAATAATCGACGAAGCTTTTATTTCGACCATAAAAAAACCTGAGTAAACTCAGGTTTTATTAATTCTTATATTAGCTGTTATTTCTTAAGTGACAGCTTTGCACCTTTTAAGCTTTTACGCACGTTAGATATACGCGAACGGTTTACTGCGCGAGCTTCACCCGTTGCCTGTCCTGATAGTTTATTAGACCGAGTACGGCGTAAATGAGCGGGTTTTTTACCTATCTTATCAATAAGTACTTCACGGTTACTTACTTCATAGCCTTCGAGATAAATACGCTTAATTTTTTGACCAATTAATGTTTCTATTTCAAATAGTGTATTTTCTTCTTCACGGCTTACAAACGATATTGCCTGACCTTGGTTACCAGCTCGGCCTGTTCGGCCAATACGGTGAACGTAATCTTCAGCAAGCCAAGGTAAATCAATATTAATTACACGCGGTAATCCATCAATATCAATACCACGGGCGGCAACTTCAGTGGCCACTAGCACACGCACTTTACCTTCTTTAAATTCACGTAAAGCTCGGCGTCGGTTACCTTGTGACTTATCGCCATGGCAAACTGTTGCAGGAATACCATCAAGGTTTAGTTCTTTAACTAGCTCGTCCGCGGTGTCTTTCATATTTACAAACACAAGCACTTGCTGCCAGTTCTTTTTACCAATCAGCTCTGAAAGAAGTTCTTGCTTACGGCGCTCTTCGACTGGGTATACAACGTGCTGAACGGTAGATGCGGTGCTGTTAGTTTGGTCAACACGTACAATTTCTGGTTGCTTAAGTACTTTAGAGGCAAACTGTTTAATCGCAGCTGGGAAGGTAGCCGAAAACAATAAAATTTGACGATCATCTGCACAGCTTTTTATCACAGTTTGCATGTCTGTGATAAAGCCCATATCAAGCATGCGGTCAGCTTCATCTAATACTAAATGCTTTACATTCGCTAAGCTTAAGTTACCTAGGCGAATGTGATCTAATAAACGGCCCGGAGTTGCGACTACAATATCAACACCTGCTTTTAATGCGTTTTCTTGACCTGTAGTATTCACCCCACCAAATAAACTCACTACTTTTAGCGAGGTATGCTTTGCATACTCTTTGCAGTTATTGGCAATTTGCTCTGCTAATTCGCGTGTAGGCGCTAATACCAGTGCACTAGGTGCGTTGGTTGTACTTAAGTCTGACTCAATTAATTTTTGAATAACAGGTAAAGCAAACGCGGCAGTTTTGCCGGTACCAGTTTGTGCACTGGCTAAAACGTCTTTACCTTTACGAACAGCTGGAATAGCTGCGCGCTGAATGGGCGTAAGAGTGTGATAGTTAAGTTCGTCTAATGCCTGGATGATTTCAGGTGCGAAACTAAAAGATTTAAAATTCATGCTGTATAACCTACGGCCACATTATCAAGGGTCGCAAATTATACAGCAAAAATGAGCCAACAGTTAGTTTTAAACAATATTACTATTTAAATATTTTGTTTTATTAAAATTGCTTACCAATAAATCAATAGTTTCTCTCACAAAGTGTTCAGAGCCTCACTTATCGAAAATATTTACCCCATAAAATTTACAAAATATACTTATTATTAATTTTTTAAAACGGGTTATTGCTCTTAAGCTTTCTTATGTATAGAATTCAAGCCCCATTTAAGGGACATATAAATAAGGATTTAATAATGATAAAAAGATGTTTAGCTGCAGCAGTATTAGCAAGCGCTTTCGTAGTAACACCAGCGCAAGCAGATGTTAACCCATGGCAGCAATGTGGTATTGGTGCAATGGTTTTTCCTGATAATGGCACAGCCGCTGCTATCTCAAATGTTATTTGGGATTTAGGAACAACTGCTGTTTCTTCAAATGTTTCATCTGTAGAAAGCTGTAAAGGTGCAAACGTTAAAACTGCACAATTTATCCAACAAACATTCCCAATCCTAGAGCAAGAAATTGCACAGGGTGAAGGCGAGTACATCTCAGCAATGCTAAATGTACGTGGGTGTGATAGCTCAGCTCATTCTCAAATGATCACAACGATACGTAATGATTTTGCACAAACATCTGTAAACGATGCTCAGGCTCTTTACACACTTGTTGAAAGCAATATTGCTAGCCAGTTCTCAGCTAACTGTTCTGCAATATAATATATAAAAGGGCTAATTTTAGCCCTTTTAGCCTTTTCTACCCCAAGCCTGTTGGGTATTTATGAAAATTTATTCTTTTATAATTTTTATTTTTTTTATTGCTTCGTTTAATCTTCAAGCATCTGCAACATTAAAACAATTAGCTCAACATCCCACGTGGTTAAGTTTAGGCCATTACAAAAAACCAGCGTTTAATAAAAGCTATATTACGAACACATCATTTTTTATATCTTCTCGCGGAGCAACAAGCCCTTTTGAAGAGCTAAAAGCGACAGTGCAAAGCTTTAACAAAGACCCTCTAGCACAATGTAAATATCCTGCACGATACACCTGGCTACAAAAACAAGGGTTAACATTTACGCAGCCTAAGTCCCCCTGTATTGAACTAGAACAATGGCGAGATGCGCAACCTATACATTCTATAAGCCTAATATTTGCATCTGGTTATATGAGTAATCCGGCATCACTTTATGGGCATTTGTTGTTAAAACTAAATCGGTCATCGGCCAAAAATAATAAATTACTCGATTACAGCATAAATTATGGTGCTCATGTACCGGATAACGAAAATGGTCTAGTTTATATAACAAAAGGCTTGTTTGGCGGTTATAAAGCAGGGTTTTCGGATCAATTATTTTACCGTCATCAACATAATTACGGTGAAATAGAACTTAGAGATCTTTGGGAATATAAGCTTGCCTTAAAAAATGACGATACAAAGTTTATTGCTAATCATTTATGGGAAATACTCGGTGCGCAATTCGATTACTATTTTGCTGATGAAAACTGCGCGTTTCATATTGCGCAACTAATAGAACTTGTTATAGGAGAGCAGTTAACAAATAACAGCTCGCCATGGATGATCCCGACAACTGTTTTTTCAAAGTTAAATCAGGCTACTTATAACAATAAAAAGCTGGTTCAAGAGGTACGCTTTACGCCATCTCGAAGTACTGTTTTTATTGAGTATATGAAAAAGCTGACTAGCAACGAATCAACCATTGCAGAGCAAATATACAAAACACCTGACTTTCTTGAGCAAGATGATTTCATCTCACTCAATAGAAAAAGTAAAAAGCGAATTATTGAAACATTATTTGAGCTAGCCCAATTACAGCAAATAAAAAAACACAATATTGAGCATATTAAAAGCTTAAAAAAAGCACTAATTAAAACGCGTTTAACGCTCCCAATTGGCAATGAAGTGCACGTTTCATCATATACCCAGCAAGCGCCTCATAAAGGACAAAAACCATCAAATATGTCTGTTTCGTCAACCCAGGTAAACAAGCAACACAACTTTGGTTTGGGATTTAGACTCAGTTATTTTGACTCTTTAGCGTCAGATGTTGCACGCATTGCGTTTTCCAATTTAGAAATGGTTGATACTGAAGTCTCTATCTTAAACTCTAATTTGTATCTAGATAAACTGCACTTACTGGATTTAGAGTCATTTTCACCAGCCTATGTTAAATGGCCAAAAGAAAATAACCTTTCATGGAAAGTCAATGCTGGTTTTGAAAGGCAGAATACACTTTGCCAAAGCTGCACAAACACGTTTGTAATGGGTGGAATAGGTAAATCTTATCTGACCAATAATAATAAAACCCTGCTCTTTACGCTTGCTAACGGGTATATTGGAGATCTTGCTGCTACAGACAATATTTATGATGCATCGTTAGAACTAGGTCTAATAACAACACTATACTCAGATATTAAATTAAGAACTTCTCACGAACAATTTATATTAGGAAATGATGATAAGTCATCAACCCAAGCTGAAATATCAATTCCTATAAATCAAAACTTTGACATTCGCGTTAGTTACAAACATTCAAACCTAACAAGCTGGAAACTTAAATTAAATTATTACTGGCAATAAAAAAGGCCAAAAGTGAAATTATTTACGCTTCTCTTTTAGCCTCATACCTTAATTAAGAAAGAGTTAATACTTCATCGCTGTTAAGTAAACTAGCCTTGCCACCAACTACATCGGCTTCATTTAACTGATTAATAAGTGGTAGACCAATATTTTGTTGCTCTTCAGTTAAAGGCAAATACGGTAATCTAAATACGGAATTTACTGCGCCTGTCATCATCATTGCGGTGTTAATTGCAATCGGGTTTGGCTCGCAGAACAGCCAGTTCATTAAAGGTTGTAGTGCGGTATTTAACGCATCATTTTTAGTATCCATTAACTGGCGGAACAACCCAGGAATAAGATTAGAGGTAACCGAAATAACACCGTGTGCATTGTGCGTGTGGCGTGCATCGTGTGCTTCGTCATCGTTACCAGACCAACATGCAATGCCTTGCTGTTCGTAATGGGCAATACGCTCGTTACCACCACATTCTTTTACACCAATTAAATTAGGGTGTTTTGCTAATGGCTCAATAATATCAGGGGTTAAATCTTGCCCTGTGCGCCCTGCAACGTTGTAAATAAACGCAGGGCCTATATCGAGTACACGTTTAAAGTGCTCGTTAACACCGGCAATAGAGGTGCGGCCATAATATGGATTAATTTGCAGCGCGGCATGCATACCACTTGCAAAGCCATACTTAGTGGCTTTAATAGCTTCGCGGGTATTATTGCTACCCGTATTCCCTACAATCACCAGCTTATCGCCATATTTATTTGCACTGTGCGCGATAAGCATTAAATGCTCTTCCCAGTTCATTAACTGGCCTTCGCCGGTTGTACCACCAACCACAATGCCATCGACTCCCGCTGTTATTTGTATTTCAACGAGTTCGTCGTACTTTGCTAGGTCTATTTCACCATTGGCTAAGTACGGGGTTTTAATAGCAGTAATTAAGCTTGCTTGTTTAATTTGTTCTAGGGTGCGCATAAAAATTCATTATTTAAAAAACTTGCGCTATTTGTAACATACTTACACGCATTTTTGCAGGCTTAAGCTAATAATAAACGTAAAATGGCTTGTGTTATTTAGTTTGATAATACAAAATATAAACACTGTACATTTAAACAGTGTTTATATTTTTAACTTTAAGCGAGCCTTTATGCGTTTATCTAACTACTTAGCCACTCATTTTTATAATACTGATGAGCTTTGCCATGCTTTAAATATTAACGCCGAGCAGCTAGATACATGGCAGCAACACAGCGTATTTCCTAAACCAAGCTATTGCATAAAAAGTCAACTAAGTTGCAGTTCGTATTCTGGATTGTATGAGTGTGAAGAGTACGATGACTATTACCCGCGTGGTTGTGTAAATTGGGGGCAAGGGCTAATTAAACAAAAAATTGAATCATCAAGTAATGCCTTTAATTATTTTGCGCAGCAATACACAGCAAGCCTTACTAAACTTGCTCAGCAGGGCTTTATCTTTAACGAAGAGTTGTTCGGTTGTGAAATAGAAGAACACCTACAACAAGTATGGCAGCAGTTTTTATGTAGTAAATATGGTGTGCTTACACAAAACGGGTTAATTGATGAAATAGTATGTGTAGATATTGGCCGCCTATTGGTAGACGACATCACTGAGCTGCGCACTAAAGCAACCTTAAATCAACAAGAGCGTACACAACTACACCCCGCTATGAAGCTGTTAAACAAAGCACTAGGCCACGGGGCCGATCACGAAAAACAGCAAACCCTACGCGCCCGCTATATAGATGCGCTTATTTTAAAGTACGACTTATCCATAAAATAAAAAATAGTAAAGCTAAACCTTAGCAAGGGAATATATAACTTTAAAAGGCGATGTAGATTTACATCACCGTTTAAATTTATTGAATCAATTAGCTATGCTTAGCCAATTGATTTATATACTTCAATATTACTGCTGGTTACTAGGCCCGTTACTTGTGTGCCAAAGGCTTTAAAATGCGGCTCATTTTTATGTGCTTCAAAATGCTCATCAGATGCCCACTGCTCACTCACTAAATAAGTAGTTTGCTGCGCATCACTTTTAACCGATAGCTCATAACGCAGGCAACCTACTTCTTGTCGCGAGTACTTTTGTAGGTTTTCGAGTGCGGTTAATACAACGTCTGCATCAATATTTTTACTCGAAATAGTGGCGATTACCGTTAACATGCTCAGTCCTTTTAAAAATAAAGGTGCAGATTTTCTGCACCTAACACCGTATTGCGTATTTTATTACTGATCCCACTGCGGCGCGAAATCTGGCGTTGCTTGGCGGTCGCCGCAATCAAGGCCATCAATACGGGCAATGTCCTCATCATCTAATTTAACATGATCGTTAAAGTTATCTTCTAAGTTTTTACGCTTAGTTGATGAGGGGATCGTTGTCATGCCATTGGCGTTTACCCATGCAATAACCACTTGTGCAGGCGACGCATCATGCTTGTTGGCAATATCAATAATCGTTTCATCTTTAAGTACTTTGCCTACTACAAATGGCATATACGCTGTTACGTGTATATCGTGCTGAGCACAAAATGCGCGCAATTTAGTATTAGTTAAGTATGGGTGAACCTCAACCTGATTGGTAAAAATTTCACGCGAGTCGAGGGTTTGCATTGCTTCGTTTAAATTTGCAATAGTGAAGTTTGATACACCAATGTGTTTAGTTAAACCAAGCTGTTTAGCTTTTAAAAGTTCAGTAAGGTATTCGCTCATTGGTTCATCATTCGCTGGTGATGGCCAGTGAATAAGTAGTAAATCAACAGACTCTACTTGTAGCTTTTCAAGTGATTTTTTTACACTGGCAATAAAGTCGGTTTTATTGAGCTTATTATTCCACACTTTAGTGGTTAAAAATATTTCGCTACGCGGGATGTTGCTGTCTTTTATGGCTTGGCCTACTTGCTCTTCGTTACCATAAATTTGCGCTGTATCGATATGACGAAATCCTACTTCTAACGCCATTTTTACTGAATTGTAGGCGGTGTCGCCTTCTAAACGGAATGTACCCATACCTAAATCTGGCATTTCAATTACACGTTGTGTCATGGCTCTATCCTTATAAAATAATCGGTTAAAAACAAGCTCTTTAAAGCTTTACAAAATACACCTTTTACTTCTTTTGTGTCGTCACTTAAAAATCTATGATGACCTCAATACAGGTAATGAGGTCATTAATTTAAGTTTCAACCTTAACAGCTTACACTTTATACGCGCTGAATTTCCCGCTTATCAAGCATGCTACTGAAACGGGTTACAATTAATGCTAAAGCGGATATTGCTGCGCCAATCCAAGCGGTATCTTGAAGCGACATGCCCTCCACTACACTACCACCAATAATTGACCCCAGTGCTATACCAATATTAAACGCCGCTATGTTTAAGCCCGATGCAACATCCACAGCATTAGGCGTATGCTTTTGCGCCTGCTTTACGACATAAAGCTGTAAGCCTGGTACGTTACCAAATGCAAATGCACCCCATATTAAAATAGTAAGTACAGCGGCTACTTTTGATTCCATGGTAAAGGTGAAAGCCAATAAAATAATTGTTAACGCGCTAAATATAATACTCAGTGCACTTATTGGGCCGCGTTTGTCGGCCAATTTTCCGCCCCAAATATTGCCTACCGCTACAGATGCACCATAAGCCAGCATTATTAAACTAATAGCCGAGGGGGCAAAGCCAGTTTGTTGCTCTAAAATAGGTGCTAAGTAAGTAAACGCAGTGAACGTGCCGCCGTATCCTAGAATTGTCATTAAATATACGAGCAATAAGCGCGGCTTAACAATAACCTGAAGCTGCTCTTTAAACGTCGCCGGGATAGACTGTTTTAAATTCTTAGGCACTAAAATAGCGCTTCCTAACAAAGCAATTAAACCCAACAGCGATACCACTAAAAACGTTGCACGCCAACCAAAGTGTTGGCCAATCCAAGTACCTAACGGCACACCCGTTACAAGTGCAACGGTAAGGCCTGTAAACATAATCGCGATAGCACTGGCTTCTTTGTCTTTACTTACTAAGCTTGTGGCAATCATAGAGCCAATTGAAAAAAACACACCGTGAGCTAGGCCTGTTAGTATGCGAGCCAATATGAGTGTTTCATAACTCGGTGCTTGCCATGCAAGTAAGTTACCTACTACAAATAAGCCCATTAAGCTTATTAATACAGTTTTACGGTTCCATCGCCCAGTTAATGCTGTTAACACGGGCGCGCCAATAGCCACGCCTACTGCATACAAACTCACTAACAAGCCTGCTGAAGGCAAGCTCACACCTAAGTCGTTCGCAATGGTAGGCACTAAGCCTACTATTACAAACTCGGTTGTTCCTATTGCAAATGCGCTTAAGGTAAGCGCCCACAAAGCCAATGGCATAATTTTATCCTCATTATTTATTAAGGCGTGTAGTTTGACTAAAAATGTGTTTGCGAAAAACAGCAATAATGACAAAATACTTTTGTAGTAAATGCAAAGGTAATCGAGGGGTTTATGTCACAACATGCCAAAACTGAAGACTTAGAAATTTTTATTACGGTGGTTGATAGCGGAAGCTTTTCAGCAGCAGCTAATTTACTTGATCAACAAGTAGCTAAGGTGTCGCGTGCTGTATCTCGCCTTGAAAATGCACTGCAGTGCACTTTATTAAACAGAACGACACGCAGATTAGAACTTACAGAAGAGGGCCATACTTTTATTAAATATGCGCGTGACGGCTTAAATACTTTGCAAACAGGTGAGGAGGCAATCAAACTCTTAAAACAATCTCCAAGTGGTAAACTTAGGGTAGATGCTGCAAGCCCATTTGTTTTGCATCAACTGGTACCTTTAATCGAGCAATTTACTCAGCAATATCCGCAGATCACACTGGATATAACCTCCCATGACAGCATTATTGATTTACTAGAACATAAAACTGACTTAGCTATACGTATTGGTGATTTAAAAGATTCAAACCTACATGCTAGAAAACTAGGCACGAGTGAATTACATTTAGTTGCAAGCCCTGAATATTTAAAAAAGGCACCAAAGCTCTCTCAAGCAAGCAATTTGAGCCACCATAAACTCATCGGTTTTACCGACTCACCTAGCCTCAATAATTGGCCACTTAACATCCCCTTAAAGCTCTCATTTGGGATCACAGCCAGTAGCGGCGAAACAATTAGGCAACTCTGTATTGCAAACCAAGGCATTGCATTACTTTCGCATTTTATGGTTACCGACGATCTAAAAACAGGCCGGTTAGTGACTGTTTTACCAAAAAGTATTAAAACGCCAAACCATCGTGAGGACATACAAGCTGTTTATTACAAAAACAGTGCCGTGTCGTCGCGCATTTTGGCATTTTTAGATTTTATAAAACCTAAGCTTAAACTATAAGTGACGTTTTTTAATGGTTTCTCAGTATAAACAACATCATAAACAATAAGGAAGAATATGGACTCGTTAACGCAGGTAGTATTAGGCAGTGCTGTGGGCTACGCCGTTCTGGGAAATAAAATTGGCCGTAAAGCCGTGTTGTGGGGCGCGGCTCTTGGTACCTTACCTGACTTAGATGTATTTTTGCCTTATGGCGGGCCTGTAGAGTCATTCACTTATCATCGAGGTTTTAGCCACTCTTTTTTTATTCACTTGTTAATAAGTCCACTTATTGTGTGGCTTATCTTAAAAATACATACCGGCATGCAAACCTATAAAATGAGATGGTTTTGGTTGGTGTTTTTGTGTTTATCAACTCACGCATTACTGGATAGTTTTACGGTATATGGTACGCAACTAATGTGGCCATTTACCGAGCATCCGTTTGCGTTATCAAATATGTTTATTATAGACCCCCTCTATACACTTCCATTACTGTTAGGGGTGGTGTGCACGTTATTTCCTAAAGTATCATCACACACCGCTTACAAAATAAATAGTATCGCGCTTGGAATAAGCTCACTGTATTTATGCTCATCACTCATTTTAAAAGTCATAATTGACGGTAAAGCACAAACTGCACTTAGTGCACAAAATATAGCAGTTGATCGTTATATAAGTACGCCAGCCCCACTTACTACATTACTGTGGCGTTTTGTTGCTATGTCTGATGGGCAATATTATGAAGGCTATGCATCTGTATTCGATAAACCAAGTGAAGTCACTTTACACGCTTACAACACAACCCCTGCGTTATTAAATGACATTAAAAATGAATGGGGAGTAAAACGATTGCAATGGTTTACCAAAGGGTTTTATTCAGTACATGAACAACAAAATAACGTGGTGCTTTCGGATTTGCGTATGGGGATGGAATGCCAGTATGTCTTTAATTTTAAAGTGGGTGAAATAAACTCAAACGGAGTAAGTGTTGCTAGTTTTGAAAAGTTTAGCCAAAGACCGAGCTTTAATGATATTGATAAAATATGGGATCGGATTTGGCAACCCAGCAATTCACTTATTAAGAATACGTGCGACAACTAAAGTAGCTATTAAAGGTGACCCTTGTCGCCATATAGCTGCGTTCTATTTTTACCACGTGCTTTGGCTTCATACACTGCATTATCGGCTTGTGTAAATAAATCAAGGAATGACTTAGTATTGTTACTTATAGTCAAACCAATACTCACAGTAACAGGGTTGTCATTCACTAAAACCGTAGCAATAAGTGTATGCAGCCTATTACAAAATAGCACAGCACCTTTTTTATCAGTGTCGGGGAGCATTATTAAAAACTCTTCCCCGCCATAGCGCGAGATTAAATCTGTTTGACGACCAAAGTTTTTAAGTACTTGCCCAAGCTCTTTTAAAACTCGGTCACCTTCTAAATGACCAAAAGTATCGTTAATTATTTTAAAGTCATCTATATCTATAACAAGTAACGCAATTGTTTGCTTTGACCTTAACGATTGGTCCAATAACAACCCACTTCGGTAATTCATTTCTCTTCTGTTTAATAAGCCTGTTAGCTCATCGGTTGCTGCTAAAGACTTTAGTTTTTCAGCTTGCTCTTCTAACTTTTCTCGTGTTTTTATCAACTCATCGTAAAGCTGGTCTTGCTTAGTTGCATTAAACAAACTCCAGAACACCAATCCCTCTTCATTTATCTGCGCGTTAATAGTCATCGGGGTTTTTCGCCCTTGCCCATTAAAAATTATCAACTGCATTTCTTCAGACTTTTTCTCATGAAGTACGGTGGGAATAAGGTAGCTTTGAAAAAAAATTCTTGACGATTTTGTCAAAATTTTATTTATATTTTGACCCACTAACTCGTCCGGCTTCCAAAGTAAGTGGCTTTCAAAATAGTTGTTTACGTAAACAATTGTATTTTCAGAGTCAGTTATTAAAGCACCGCATAGAAAGCAGTCAACTGAATAAGTTGTTGGTGTTACATTATTTGGGTTGAATTTTCTCACACCAATTACTGTATGTAATTAATAATAGATTCACTTACAATCTCGGGATGAGTCATTTGTAAACAATGACCTTGGGCGGTTATAACAATGAGCGAGCTGGTTTCTATCTCTTGTTTGACGTACTCACCAACAGATACATCCGCTAAAGCATCATCTTGGCTTTGCAAAATTAGTGTGGGTTGTTTTATTTTCTTTAATAGAAAACGATAGTCAGAAAAAAAAGTCGCCTCTGCAAAATTTTTGGCTATAACAGGATCGGTAGAACAAAAACTACCTGAAAGCTCGCCAATCAACTCAGCCGAGTTAGCATTACCTACAACTAAAGGGGCAAGGTAATCAGCCCAACCGATATAATTTTTATCCATTAAGCTTAATAATTCTTGCAAGTCTTCTTTATCAAAGCCACCTTGGTAATCTGGCGGGAAATTTAAAAAGAAAGGCGAGGGGCATACCATAATTAACTTACTAATTAAATCAGGCCTTTCAAAAGCAGCCAAGGCACCAATCATACCACTGACAGAGTGACCAACAAATACAACATTAGATAATTCCAAAGCAGTACATACTTCTATAACATCTAATGCATAACCTTCTAGTTTCTTGTATCGCTGTTTGTCGTAGTGAGATATATCCGAATTACCTGACCCCACATAATCGAAAAGCACAATCCTAAATTGCGTCTCTAAATAAGGGGTTAAAAAACGCCACATGTTTTGGTCACAACCAAAACCATGTCCGAATAATAATGTTTTAGGGCCGCTACCAATTATTTTTACGTTATTTCTAGATTTTATTGTTTCTGAATTTAGCACGTTAAAGTACGCCTTTATCACAAGTAACTAATCAATGTTGTCGCTAAGCTATTAAAAGTTAATTTGTATTCACTTTTAACTAAATTAGCAGCCATATAAAATACTTTTAAACATACTTACAATAGTACAGAATTAATTTTGGTGTTCGTATTGGCCTCTGTATACCTCAAAAACTTTTAGGACTGTGAGTTGTTCTTTTGACAAATTATCGTACCAATCATCAAATAATTCGTCATTATCTTGCTCACTCAACGCCATATAGTGAGCCAGCAACTCAATAATATCGTTGTGGTTGCATGCAAGATGGTTAACTTGCTGTGCTAGGGCACTATGGTCGCGCTCTCTTAGGGTTTCCATTACCCCTTGATCTATTTGTTCTTGTTGTATCGCGTCGCTCATAAATTACCTCAGTATCTACTGTATATATTGTATAACTATTTTTATTATATTATTTATAGTTATAACAGCCTAAAAATGAATAGCCAGTATTTTTGATCTAAGTGATTATTTTTTGATTTGTTTGTTTAAATAGTCAACAAATTTACTGTTTAAAGCAAGAAATAGCAGATATTACGAGTAATCACCAAACTAGAAACACAATAAGAAATGGCTATGGCGCGAGTATTTGTAATAAAGGCATTGGTAAATTTGCTAACTTTTGAACCATAAGCGCAAGAGGTAAATTTTTAATAAAACAGGCAACACTTTAAGTGCTACCTGTTAACACTTTATTTTACTACGACAGAAAACTCAGGCGCGGCTTGAATTACTTTTTTTACCGTACACGTATTCACTGCTGCAATAAGTGCTTTTTTGTACTTTTGAGGAAAACCATCAGGTAAGTTAATTTCGATAGAAAATAGTTTTTTACCGTTCTCATCTACATTTTCATTATTTTGTGTAAGTGTCATTCCCTCTGTAGAAATATCACGTTGCTCACAAAATTTGCGGGCATAAAACCCGGCGCACAACACCATGCTTACTAAAAAATAATCAAATGGTTCTGGGTGCTCTGCACCACCACCGGCAGCAATACTTTGATCGCTAATTACTTCTAAATCACCAAATTTTGCGCTTTGCTTTTGGCCATCTAATAATGAAACTGAAATTTCCATAATTGTTCCTTACTTTCCAAACAATAATTCAAAAAAGCCGGGAGGCTCATGTAGTTTGTGATACTTTTTACGTAGATTATCAATACTTTTTAGTGGTACTTTCGCTGCTGCTAAGCCTTGTTCGTTTGCCACTTTTTTAGCAAGCTTTGCCTGAGAGAGCACTTTATCTAGACCTTGCACAGACTTTTCAGGTTCTTGATAAAACTTGGCTGTTTTACTTACTTCAACCAGGTTAATAAACTCGTCAATTGCTGCATTAAAATCTGTAAGCTGAGTAGCTTGCACTGCCTTTTTATATGCAAGACCCGTGTTTTTCATATTTAACTCTAGGTCTACAGGCTCGCTTGCATTGCTTAATGTGCTCAATAATAAAATAATAACGAAGTAACAATATTTCATGAAAAACCCTATATTTTTAAGTCTGTTAATTGTATCAAGTAAAGGGTTTAAAGTAACGAAGCAACAACGACTTAATACTGTAAAGGGGGTTTACATTTAATTAGTAAAAAATAAATTAGCACACAATCACAACAAATAAGCATCATTTAAGTCACTGGATAATGAAATTTACTCAACCTAAAAATTTTTTTAAATAGCGCCGCTAAAACACATGGTCACTAAACACTCAAAAGCACACATTTATTTTACATTTAAGCTTATTTAGTAAGCTAAAACAGAAGCCATTACTAAAACTTACTCTCGCATCCACCAGCCGAAATAAACAACAAAAAGATCAAAAATACGACGTTAAATTTAATTTTACTCACCCAATGTAAATAGCATAACTAAAGAAGGTAAATAAAATAGTAAATAGCGATCTATTTATCAGCAAAACTTAAACAAAATTTACAAAATAAAACAACATAAACAAAATTAATAAAACAAGAAAAGCCAACAATAGCAGGGCCTGCAGAGGGTTTATTCTTATTTATTAGCATGTAATAATCGATAATTCTTTAGCTAAATGTGATAACAACGTTGTCTATTAATAGCAGCGTTGATAAACATTTTTAAAACAAAAACCCATCAGGGAACACATGAAACATTATTCTTTAATTTCTAACAGCATAAAATGTGCACTACTAACCGCTGCTGCAACAGCGAGTAGCACAGTATTCGCTCAAGAAGAGCAGATAGCAAAAAAAATAGAGCGTGTTGAAGTAACCGGCTCTCGCATATTACGTGAAGGTGCTATTGCACCGGCTCCCGTAACAGTAATTACTGGCGATCAACTAATAAATAGTGGCGCCGTTAATATTGGTGAAGCATTAAACAACCTCCCTGCACTGGGTAGTACTTACTCAATGGCTAATTCTGGTCGCTTTATAGGTACTGCAGGTTTAAACATTCTTGATTTACGTAATATGGGAACAGACCGTACACTTGTACTTGTAAACGGTAAGCGCCACGTATCAAGTTCTGCGGGTTCACAATCTGTTGATACCAATACAATACCAAGTGTATGGATTGAGCGCGTTGAAATTATTACTGGTGGCGCATCTGCCGTATATGGTGCTGATGCTGTAACGGGTGTAGTAAACTTTATATTAAAAGATAATATTGAAGGCCTAGATGTAAGCCTGACCCGTGGCTTTGCCGATCTAAATAGCTATAACAACAAAAAAGCGACTTTTTCATATGGTTCAAACTTTAATGATGACCGAGGGAATGCCGCTTTTGCAGTAGAGTACTCTTCACAAGAGTCGTTAAATGCTTTAGACCACCCATGGACAAGCACATCGTTCAGTAGCTTACGTAATCAGGCTCAAACCGATGAAAACAAAGACAGCGCAGATTTCCCTGACAAAATACTTACACCTAATGCCGGTTACTACGCGATTAACAACGCGGGTGTTTATGCATTAGAAAACGGTTACACGAATAGCTTTAACCCTGATAGCACAGCACGCGATCTATACATTGGCGACAATGTTGACGGCCTGTCATGTGCTAACTGTGACTTTTTTAACCTAGGTCAGTTTGAAGAAATTCAACCAGAATTTGAACGTTACAACGTAAACTTTAAAGTTAATTACGATGTGACTGATGATTTAAATGCATACTTCGACGCTAAATACGTAAATAGCCAAGGCGAGAGCATAGGCCAACCTGCGTTTTTCTTTTTTGATAGCGACAATAGCATTAAGCTAGATAACCCGTATCTAGACCCAAGTATCAAAGCCCGTATGCAAGAAGAAGGTGTTGAGTCAATCATGGTAAATCGTATGATGACTGACTTAGGCCGACGCATTGAAAACAACACACGTGAAACAACACGTTTTGTCACAGGCTTACAAGGTACTGTATTTGAAGATTGGGAACTAGACACGTCAATCGTATACGGTAAAACAGAATTAGAGCGCGAAAACGGCGCTAACATGATTTTAGCTAACTACTTTAATGCGCTTGATGCCGTTGAAGATACAAATGGTAATATTGTGTGTCGTAGCGCAGAGGCGCAAGCTGATGGCTGTGTACCTGTTAATATTATGGGATTTGGCGCACCAAGCCAACAAGCCATTGATTACATAAACACAGTGTCTATTGGCGACTCTACCATTGAGCAAACTGTTGTTTCAGCTTCGCTTGCAAACGGCGCTATTTTTGAGCTACCAGCCGGTTATGTGGGTATTGCTTTTGGTGCAGAGTATCGCAAAGAAGAAAGCGAAACGAACGAGCCGGATAACGCAGAAGGTACGTTTTTCAATGCGCTTGGCGAAGATAAAGGCTCATTTAATGTACGCGAAGTGTTTTTTGAAGCGAGTATGCCTATTTTAACAGATTTACCGCTTATTCAAGACTTAGTTTTTGATACCGCAGTACGCCACGCAGATTACAGCACCATTGGCGATGCAACCAGCTGGAAGCTTGGTTTAGATTGGACGGTAAACGACGAGTTACGCGTGCGTGTAACGCAATCTGCTGCCCTTAGAGCACCGAATATTGGTGAAGTGTTTGGCGCACCTAGCCAGACTTTCTACACAGTTGACGACCCATGTCGTGCAGAAAACCTAAACGACTTGTCAAACAGCTCTACCCGTCGTGCTAATTGTGCTGCATTAGGTGTAGCAAATGATTTTAACTCAGACTACGATTCAGCGTCTTTAAATGGCTTAACGAGCGGTAACCGTGACGTAAAAGGTGAAGAATCTACAAGTACAACGGTAGGTATTGTTTACCAACCAGAGTTTATTGAAAACGCAGTATTAACTATCGATTACTGGGAAATTGAACTTGAAGACGCCATTGATACAATCAGCGCGCAAGATATTCTTGACCGCTGTGTAGACAGTACTACAGGCATCAATAACCAGTACTGTAATTTAATTACGCGCGATACAAACAGCGAGATTTCATTAATCCAAAACTCTGTATTAAACGTGGCGGGTCAAAAAGCGTCTGGTGTTGATTTTGAATTAGGTTACGATTTTGATGCCCTTGAAGGGAGTTTTAAAACGCGTTTAATTGGTACTTACTTAATTGAACGTAAAGACTACCCATTCCAAGATGATCCAAGCAACTTTATTGAAGCAGCAGGTACATCTGGCGAAGCTAAATGGCAAGCCAACTTATCTGTAAGCTACTCAATTGACCGCTTTTTCAGTACCGTTGAAACACGCTTTATTGACGAGGTCGACCTTTACACAAACGTTGAACTTGCTCAAAACTCAAACCCTAATAGCAACATGAACTACGGTAAATACTTTATCACCGATATGACGGTAGGTTACAGCTTTGATAGTGGTGTTGGCGTTAAAGTAGGTGTAGATAACCTATTTAACCGTGAACTACCATACGGTACACGTGGTACAGGTGCAGGCAGTGCAAGCTACGATAACATTGGCCGCTTTGGTTATGTAAGCTTTTCTTACAAGCTTTAATTTAAAGTGAATAATAGGCCAGGCAACGCTTGCCCGGCCTATTTGTTATTTTATATTACTTAGCCAAACACATTGATACGGTTCAAGCTCAATAGTTAACTGCCCTTCCTCTATTGTTTTTCCCGACACTAAGTCAAACCACTGCTGCGTATTAATTAAATTTAAGTCAGCCAATAAAAGCGTTTGCGGTTTATCGCTAATATTAAATACACAAAAAATACTTTGTCTGCGGTCTATACTCTGGCGCCAAAAGCCAAATAATCCTCCAGAAAGATGCAACGTAAACTGAGTGGCATTAGGGTGAAAGGCACTTTGTTTTTTTCGAACACCTAACAAGTTTTTAATTCCGGAAAACACTTTGTGGTGGTGGCTGTATTTTTCGCCAATTGCGGCTAATAGTTTTGACTCTTGCCAACGGTGGCGGTTAATGGCCCTATTGTGTTGCGAGTTTTCAAAACGTTCATAATCATTGGTTGTGGCAAGTAAACTATGAATGTATAAGCCCGGTATTCCCTCAAGCGCAAACATAATCGCATGTGCGCACATAAAACGCTCAAAGCCAAACTTATCTGGGCCATTGTGCGTCCCCTGCATTGCATCAAATAATGCAATATTTAGCTCATACGGTGTATGAGTACCATCGTTACTGGTTCGCATTGAAACCCGACCACCAAACTGCATAGTCGTACTTACCAATGATGCCACCTCTGTTGGCTGCAACAATCCTTCAATTGGCCTAAGCCCTATACCATCATGCGATGCAATAAAGTTAAAGTATGCGGTACCGTTTTGGGCCGGTGGCATACTCATCATCCAATGCTTAAGTGCCGTACTATCGCCACTTAATAAGGTATGCAGCAGTAACGGAGGTAAAGCAAAGTTATAAATGGCATGCGCTTCATTGGCATTACCAAAGTAAGAGAGGTTCTCTTGGTTTGGTATATTGGTTTCAGTAATTATTACTACACTAGGCTCTACATGCTCAATGAGCGTGCGCATTAGCCTGACAGCTTCATGGGTTTGAGGCAGGTTAATACAACTTGTATTAAGTTGTTTCCATAAAAATGCCACAGCATCGAGCCTAAAAAGCCGCACGCCATTATCTAAATAATGACGGATAATACCTACAAACTCTTTTAACACCTCAGGGTTAGCAAAATCAAAATCAACCTGATCATGGCTAAATGTGCACCATACATGCTTTTCACCACTAGGTGTTGTGACAGTATTGAGTAAAGACGACGTGCGTGGACGAACAACTTGGCTTAAATCGTCGCTTAAGCTTGCCGTTTTAAAGTAATCTTTGCCGGGATGCAAATCGTTTAAAAAGTTTTCAAACCACACACTTCGGCTCGAGCAATGGTTAATAACTAAATCAGCCATTAGCTTTACATCTTTAGCAATGCTTTTGATATCTTCCCAATCGCCTAACGACTCATTTACTTGCACGTAGTTCATTACCGCAAAGCCTTCGTCTGAGCTATACGGATAAAAAGGTAAAATATGCAGAGCGTTAATTTGCATATCGCACTGCTCTTTTATAAATCGGTGCAATGTTTTAAGCGGCGCTTCAATTGGATTTGACACTGCAAACTCAGCGTCATCGTGTTTGATAATCGAATCACCATACGCAATAAGTACAATATCTTGCTCATCCCACCGGTTTGTGTGGGGTGTTGGGTCGCGAAGAGGACTGTCACCTAAAATAATTTTTATCAGTTGCTGTGCAAACTCTGGTATAGACAATGGCAGCTCAACATCTTGATAAATAATGTGTAGATGCTGCTCTACTCGCTGTAAAAATAATTCATTCACTGTACTCACACGCGACTCCTTTAACCGTTTATTATTTTAACTTAGCTATATTCTTCGTTATCGAGTTCTACCGCTTCTTTTAAACGTTCAAATACATCTGGCATAGCCGACACGACACGGTTCCAACTTGGCACAAATGGCGCTTCCATTGGATTATCTAAAAAGTGTTGGCCTGCTTCCATAATGTTTTGTGCAAACATTTCAACAGCTTTTTCTTCTTGGTGAACATCCAGTGTTAAACCATTCATAAGCGCATCGTTGTGGTAAGTTTCTATAAAATCTAAGCCAATGCGGTAGTACGTTGCTTTTAATGAACGAATTGTCTCGCTGGTAAACGTTACCCCTTGCGTAGCGAGCTTTCTAAATAATGCTTTAGTAATATCAATCGACATTTTAGACAAACCAGCGCTTTGGTCGTCAAGCGACAACGCCTGGTGCTTATGATCGTAATTGTCGGCAATATCTACTTGGCACAAACGGTTATGCGAATAGTTTCGATACATTTCACTCAATACGCCTATTTCAAGACCCCAGTCACTTGGTATACGAATATCGTTTAATACATCACGCCTAAACGAAAACTCACCCGCTAATGGGTACCTAAACGAATCCATATATTCAAGGTAGTCTGTATTACCTAAAATTGTTTTAAACGAACGTAACAAAGGCGTCACTAATAAACGCGATACACGGCCATTAATTTTGCCGTTGGCTGTACGCGGGTAAAACCCTTTACAAAACTCGTAGTTAAAGCGCGGGTGTGCAACCGGATAAATAAGACGCGCAAGTAAGCTTCTGTCGTAGGTTAAAATATCGCAGTCATGAAGTGCAATAGACTCAACCTCAGCGGTTGCGAGCTTATAGCCCATGCAATACCAAACGTTACGCCCTTTACCGAGTTCACGTGGAGCAACGCCTAATTCTTGAAGCTCTTTGTCAAGTGCTTGCAAGCGCGGGCCATCGTTCCATAACACTTTATGATTTTGGTTCAGCTCTTTAAAAAAGCCGAGTGCGTGGCGGTACTGTTGCTCATCGGCCCGATCTAAACCAATTGTTATTTGTGATAAGTACGGCACTTCTCTTAATTCTTTTATTATATTTTGAAGTGCGGGGCCTTCCAATTCGCTAAATAAAGAAGGAAGTATTAATCCCATAGGGCGCTGTTTACTAAAGCCTACTAGCTCTTCTTCCAGCGCTTCAATGGGTCTGTCTGCAATGTTATGCAAAGTCGTAATAATGCCATTTTGATAAAAATCAGCCATGTGATTTTTGCTCCTCAATAGTATTTAAAATGCTGCTAATGCTTGGCAGTATCGTTATTTCTTCAATCCAGCCTTGCGGCGCGGGCGATTGAGAATAACGTGCCTTGTTATGTGATAATTTAACCGGCTTTTTACTGCTTGGATTATTGATGATGATGGCGATATCAGCGTGTTCTAACATTTGCTTATCGTTGTCACTATCACCGAGTGCAATTACTGTGAGAGGCTTTCTAAAATGTTGGGTAAATTGTTTAACTAACCACTGCTGAGCAGCGCTTTTATCTGTATTTTTAGCAATATGAATAAATCGGCCCCCTATTTTTATGTCGTAGCCTAATGTCGTTACATCACTTACAAAAGTGTTCAGCAACTCATCACTACCATACCAATATAAAGGGTCTGAATAATCACGGGTTTGAGCTCGCCTAGCCTTCGCGTTGTTTAAACCTGTAAGCTCACTTATCTGCTCACTACTTAGCTCACTAAATAATTTATAATGTGCTTTGTATTGCGCATCTAATGTGTCTAAATCACTCAACAAGCTTGATAATGGCGACGCTAATGCGTAACACCAATAACCTGCCACTTCTTTACAGCCTATTGGCTTAAGCTCAAAGTAGCTTTGCGGAATAAATACCGCGGCGCCATTTTCGACAATAAAAGGCTGCTGAATATTTAACTCATTTTTTATTTCAACCACTTCGCAAAATGTTTTGCTGGTGTTAAATACCACGGGAATGTGTGCACTTTGTAACTGCTGAAGTAATTCGCTCACATTACTTGTGTTGTAATCGGTATGATCGAGTAAAGTACCGTCTAAATCAGTAAAAATAATAGGCTGTAACGTATCGTCACTTGTCAGGTGCATGCTTGCTATGTCGCGATTGCTGTCAAGTTCAATCAATGAGTTTGCTTTGCGACTCAATGTGTTTAAGTTTTCACGAGTTATGCGCTCAAAGTGAGAAATAAAATAAACTAACTGTTCATCGGTCATGGTGCCAGCACCAACACCATTTTTGGCTATTAGCTTTTGTTCTTGCTCTTTTCGCCACGTAAAAACATCAGAAAAGCTAGGTGCTTTTAGCATGACTTTATAATCTATTTTATTAAAAATAGATTTATATTCGTTTGCTAAGCAGCTATTTATACACCGACGCCACACACCTTCTTTGTCATTTAATTGCTCTAATTCATTAAGTGGCTCACTGAGAGAAAATAGCGGCTGAGGCTCGCTACCTACGCACCACCCTTCTAAAATCACAATATCAATAGGGGCCGTGGTTGCTACCCAATCTTGCTTTGCAACGCAATCATCTTGATGTTTATTAAAACGCGGTAATGCAACCCCTACCTCACCAGCTAATAGCTTAGTTATTGTTGTGTTCATTAGCTCGGTGTCATGCGTGCCCGGTACACCACGTGTTACAAACAATGGATGCACATCTTCGGCTAGTTGTTTGCGGCTTTCTTTACCTAGGTAAAAGTCGTCAATCGATAACGCAATCGTGTTTAATGAGGTGTTGTTACTAAACCAAGTAACTAAAAAGTCAGCTAAGGTTGTTTTGCCTGAGCCTTGACAACCATTAATGCCAACAAAAAGAGGAGTCGATGATTTTTTTGATTCGAGAATGTCATGTGCAAGGGGTACAAAGTACTGCTCACTTAAATATTGGTACTTTAAAGGCAGTTGATGCTTTGCTAAAAACGGGGTTATATCCACAATATTGGCCTCTGACATAGTAACTCCTTAAATACATAGTGTTCAGAGTACTAAATGCAGGGACTAGACCAACATTATTTTTATAACCTTTTTAATAGGTTATAAAAAAGGAACGTTTTAAACGCGCCAATTTGGTGCAAATATTTTAACTAATGTGCAAAGTTATGCAGCGTTTTGCTCTACTTTGGGGAGTACTAAATTAAGCACTATACCTAAAACGGCACACAAGCTAACCCCCTCTAAACTAAATTGACTGCTACCTATGTGCATACCACCTATGCCACATACTAAAATAAGGGCAACAATAGTTAGGTTACGAGGGGCTGTTAAATCATCGCCCAACTTAACCAAGGTGTTTAATCCAACGACCGCAATCGAGCCAAATAACAAAATCATAATCCCTCCCATAACTGGCACCGGTATGGTTTGTAATCCGGCTCCCATTTTGGCAATAAACGCCAAGGCAATCGCAATAATAGCGGTCCACATCATTACTTTGGGATTAAAGTTTTTAGTCAGCATGACCGCACCAGTCACCTCTGAATAAGTGGTGTTTGGCGGGCCTCCAAACAACGACGCTGCTGACGTTGCTAACCCATCACCAAACAAAGTACGGTGCAAACCTGGCTTTTTTAAAAAGTCCTTTTTAGTCACTTGGCTTATCGCCATCATATCGCCAATGTGCTCAATAGCTGGCGCAATAGCCACCGGTACCATAAACAAAATAGCCTGCCATTTAAACTCTGGTAAAGTAAAGTTAGGTACAGCAAACCAGTATGCATTGGTTACAGCTTCAAACTGCACTACACCCAACATAAGCGATAGTCCATAACCAGATATTACGCCTGCTAATATAGGAATTAACTTAAATACTCCTTTGCCCCACACTGCAAAAATAAGCGTAACCACAAGTGAAAACATGGAAATTAAAATAGCACTGTTGTAATCAATTAACTGAATACTGCCATCACCTGTTTTACCCATCGCCATATTAACCGCAACAGGCGCAAGCGCTAAACCTATCACCATAATAACGGGGCCAACAACAACCGGAGGTAAAATTTTGTGAAGTGTAGCGACACCTTTAAATTTAACGAGTAAGCTTAATAACATATAAGCTACGCCGGCGGCCATCAACCCGCCCATCGTAGCGGGTACGCCCCACATTTGTACCCCAGCAATAATGGGTGCTATAAACGCAAACGAGGAGGCTAAAAATATAGGCACCTGCCCTTTAGTCACCAATTGAAATAGTAATGTGCCTACACCTGCTGTAAAAAGTGCAACACTTGGATCGAGCCCTGTTAATAGCGGTACCAATACCAACGCACCAAATGCAACAAATAGCATTTGTGCGCCAGTTAAAATTGTTTTAATTGAAAACGTTGCGTTACTTTTCACTACACACTCCTAAATTTAAACATTGCTTTTTGCAGTTATAAAGTAATAAACAAACACGAAAAAGGCCTTCCTCAGAAAGCCTCTTTTATAATTGCGTTGCCCATAACGCGAAACACAATTAACGCTAATTAATGATGACTACACCGTACCAAATATTTTATCACCCGCATCACCTAAACCAGGCACTATATATCCTTTCTCGTTTAAGTGGCTGTCTACCGCTGCGGTAAATATTTCTACATCAGGGTGAGCTGCTAACGTTTTTTCTACCCCTTCAGGGGCTGCAACTAACACTATAACTTTGATTTCTTTACAGCCCGCTTTTTTTAACATGTCTATTGTGGCAATCATCGAGCCACCTGTTGCAAGCATCGGGTCAATAACCAAGCTAAGACGTTGTTCAATGTTACCAACCAACTTCTCAAAATAAGGAATTGGCTCAAGCGTTTCTTCGTTGCGTTGAAGGCCAACTACGCTCACTTTAGCCGCAGGCAACAACTGCATAACACCATCCATCATACCTAAACCTGCACGTAAGATAGGCACCACTGTAATTTTTTTACCTTTAATATGCTGTACGTTAAGTTTGTTGCCATCCCAACTGGTTATTTCATTGTCTTCAAGGGGAATATTTTTCGTTGCTTCGTACGTTAATAATGTGCCGACTTCTGAGCACAGCTCTCGAAAACTTTTAGTGCTAATGCCGAAAGCGCGCATTAAACCTAATTTATGTTGAACAAGTGGATGAGTAATAACGTGAATAGCCATGATGAAAACCTACTTAGACAATAATTAGCGATATTTTATATTAAAAATGATCATTTGACCTGTAGTTTTAAACCAATTCTCATACATTGTGCGCAAATATATGTGTTTGTTTGATATTTATGCACAACACAATTGTAAAAGTTCAGCTGTTGGTTTCAAACCAACTCACAACTTGGTCATGCATATAACTATTTATTTTGTAATGCTCCGGGCTCCAGCCGGCTAAAAAGCGATAAAAATCAGCCCAAGCAGCAGGCCACAACGCTTTCCATTCCTTTGTTACCGCTTGAGCAGGTATATTAGGTTGATACTGAGTTAGTGCATGTTCTAACTCATAAAAATAATAGGTAAGTTCGCTTGTTGCATTAGCATGTAATTCTTCACAGCTATAGCAGCTCGTCATAAAATACATAACATCGACTATACCAACGCCAGCGCCTGTGTACTGAAAGTCGTAACCACGTATCTCATTATTTGAATTAACGGCAAAATTGGCCACTTTAGCATCGCCATGTAGTAACGTTTTATACTTAGCGTGTTTTAGCTGATAAGCTAATTTTTTAGCAACTACTTTTATATCAAACTCGTTATTAGTGTTTGACATAAGCGCGTTAAATTCATCTGGCCGAGTATTTAAATGCCAATAACACCCCTGCCCCCATAATTCATCATGCTGCTTATTCAAATTAAACGCATGGAAGTGAGCAAGCCACTTTAATATTGGCTTTATATGTAATGAGCTGGCTTGAGTAAACCCAAACTGAGTAAAATTTTTAAATACCAGCGCATACTCATCGCCAAAATTAATAGCCTTCACACATGCAATACTCTTTGCTGTTTTAGGTAAATGATGGCTATAAAGCTTATAAAAATGATACTCAACATGGTAAGACTGCTGCTTTCTTTTTAGTGCAAACTTACTTTGTTTTATTTTAGGGTGGTTTATGTGATTGGGTATTTTAATCGCCTTAATAACACAAGGCACATTATCAAGCCTGCACTCAACAATACTGCCACACCCGCTCCACAGCGAAGTAAGTGTTTCACCTATTTCAATATGTTTAAAGTGAGGCTGTAATAAAGGAAGGTAAAATGCCATAGCTGTATTAAGTTATTAATTTTTTGTAGTTTAACATTAGACGAAGTTATAGGTGAAAGTACTTAATAGAAACCATACAGTTTAATATGTTCACAGCTTTCCTTTTCAAATGACACCCATCTTAGTTTTTTTGCTGTATTTCTCGTTGTCGCATATACATAGCGTCTATGGTCAAAAAGAGTGCTTTAACATCAACGGTGCTTCCTTGAGATTTAATGCCCCCATCTTTTCCTATTAAAGTAACAGTATTTTTTTTGAGTCGGTACTGCTGTTTAATATTCGACATAAATGACTCGGATAATTGGCCAGAGTAGTTAGTTAAAGCCTCACTATCTTTTAAAATAAACCATACTATATGCCGGTCAACAATGCCCTCTGAGTGATTTTTCATAAGGCTTAATACGTAATCTGGATCTGTTGGTTGATTTACGATGATCAGCCGGTTTTCCCATCGTAAAGTGGAAAAATAATTCAATAGAGCACTTTCACTGGCGTTTGAAAACAAGCCAAGTGCAAGTAAAAAAGGTACCTGAGTTGTCTCATAGCATAACCTAAAATTAGAATTTAATTATTAAATACGCTCTGTTTAACATTGTAGTTTTGCTTATTTTATTTTTTAGCGTTTATAGCTGTAAAATATTTGTGTGGTTGAGATTGTTGTTTTAACCCGCTTAAAATGCAAGATTTAGGATGGGTGTCATGTTGATTTTTACCATCGTCACTTGTTAGTTGCCTACTGCTCTAGACTTTTTAAAACTTGTCTGGCTTCCGTATCTAAGTGCCTTACCCAAACTCTAGAGTCCTTTTTCAGTAAAATTATTCTGTCCATTAACTCTCCATGAAATGAACAACCCGTGGTCGTTTGATTTATTTTATTTGCTGTTCCTTTCAAGGAACGCTCTGTAATTAACCTAACACTCTTTTGAACGGGAATGATAATACGATATTCAATCTCCTCTGATGGCTCATTTGAATCATTTAGCAAAACTGCTTCAGCTTCTGGAGAAAAAATTCCTGTGATGTAAGCTATTGCAACAACGTCAGCTTCAGCAACTTCCTTTGCAAGATCAACAGGCGATGGCCGGCATGCTAGCAATGGGAAACATATTATGAAAAGCACTAAAGCCAGAATCGTACGCATAATATTCCTTGGCAAATAATGGGACTGTAGAATAACTTCAACAGTCAAACTCAATTAGAAACGGGCTTCTATAAATAACCCTAAGCGTTTTTAAAGCATTAGGTAATGCATTTTAACCCCATAAAACAAGCTGCTTTTATTTTAAGTGAGTAATTCTACAGGCTCAATGCCCTGATAACTGATAAATTTCATTTGACTGGTTTTTGCCCGCGAAAATGAAATAGAAAAGCTACAAAGTAAAATTTATCAGTTTACTCTGCTTGATAGAGGGGTTAATTGTCTGAAGTTATTTCTATATTTGGATCTTGACTCTTTATTTTTAAGCCATGTCCAGATTCAGTTTCAACAACATCAATTCGATATACCAAATGGTTACTACATTTTTCGATTTCCCAGTAATCAGTAAAACTCTCTACATCTTCTGTTTTTGAAATGAAAACGGGCATGAGGAACCCTTTGAGTCCCACTTTTGCTTTTTGATCTTCTGTAGCTAAAATAGGATTTTTTCCTTCCCTATACTTCTCATTTAGTGTTCTTTTACGATTTACTATTATTTGATTGTTTTTACAATTTATTGACTGAGTATCACGTAGTATTTGCTCTTTTACTTCACGTTCTAGCTTTGTATAATTAGCTAAGCTAGAGGTTTCCTTATCATAAAATGGTTGAGCGCAACTAAACAACATCAGGCACGATACCCCAACAGTTACTTTTTTCAATTTAGTACCTGCTCTTTTGATTTAAATTTATCCCTTAATAACATGTAGATTAACTCGTCTTAAATTTATTTTTATTCATGGTTCAACCATAGCCGAGTTCCTTTCTAGATTCAATTAGTTATACCAATCTTACGAGAAATATTAAAATAGGACAATTAATAAACAAGACAATTAATAAACAAGACAGCCACTTTAATTGAGTAAATAAAACGGTGCGACTAAGTTTACTCTTTTTGGCTAAAAACTTATCTCTTTTTACATCATCACCCGCACATAGTTCGTTAAGTGAGCGCTTATCACTGTTAAACCTAAATTACACGCATGAAAATAACTGCATGATTGCAGTTTTAATTCTTTATTGAAGACTTTAAACTTTATGCCAGTAGCTTTTCGCAGTTACCTATATTTGCTCGCCTTTTTCTATGTAGATTTTCACAGTAACTTTCTTGTGAGGTTGCCCTGCCTACTGCGCCGTGAAATACGTGCGTAAATTGCGTGGTCAGTTTTAACCAGTTTTCTGGGGAGATATTTACTCTTTCTAGTAAGGGCAAATGTGTGCTTTCAATATACCCGCGTTTACCTTCTCGTATACAACGTCCTGTTAATTCAACCAGTTCAAGGTAGCTTTTAAGTTCAAACGGTAACCCTTTTGGCATGATTTGACGTGGTATTCCGGCAAAACGTAATAGTTTTTTTGGTTGTTTGCCTTCTGTTGCACTTTCTAATCGTGTTTGCACACTCGTATGTGATGACTCTTCTGGCGTGTTTGCCATTTTGGCCCTAATTGGGTTTAAATCAACGTATGCCATACAGGCTGCCAATGCTGCTTCATCAAGTAGCGCTTGTGACTTGAAGCGGCCTTCCCAGAATCGCCCTGTGCAGTTATCTTCTTTATTCGCTTTACGCGCAATATCTTCATTTAATAACCGCATAAACCAACTGATACTTGCTAGCCGTTCACGGTATTGTTTTACTGTTTGATTAAAAAAGATAAGCTCAGCTTTACTTAACTTCTCACCTTGTATGTATTTTTGCGTAAGTGCGGTGCCTTTACATAGCTTGTGCCAACGAATAACAATTGCTTTATCATTTAGCCGATCCGCTTTTTTATCATCTACATACAGGACTAAGTGGGTGTGGTTACTCATGACTGCATAAGCACATACATCAATACAAAATACCTTTGCTAATTCAAGCAGCTTATCTTCAACCCACCCTCTGCGATGCTCAAAAGATTGACCTGTAAAACGATCTTCACCGCACAAGAAAGCACGTCGAACACAACGTGAAATACAGTGATAATACTTTGTATCAACCAAACTTACTTGACGCTTTCTTGCAATTGCCATGTGACACCCTGATTATATTTTGCACTAATTGAAAGTTAGTAAAAAATACGAAAAATACAAACTTTAGGATGGGTGTCATCTTTGTTTTTGGTAGGTCAATGATGTTGTGATGGTAGGTTTTAACGGAATATACATATGTATATTCCGCACCTTTTTTACCAGCTTTCCGATAAAATTTTACCTACTCTGCGAAAAAGTTTTACCACCTTGCCGAAATAAATTTACCACTTAACTGTCAAAGCCCACTGTATAAATCAGTATTTGATCGAAGATCTTTATTATTAATTTACAATTTGAAAACTTATCTTTAATCAAAATGCGACAAAAACTCAGGATTACTTCCACGGTTTTACCAAAATTTTAAATTTTGATCCGCTATGATTAGGCCATCAATCCTTAGCTAAGTGAGCCTTCTATGAACACAATTGTAAAAGACTGGCATATCGTTTCTGTTTTTAATGAAGAGGAATTAGTGGGCAAAGTTCTGTGGGGTATATGTGTTGATGACATGACTTACAGATTCAAAACTGGCGACTACATTAGCACATCTAAAATTATAAAGATCTCACCTCACAATCAGCTAATCAAAACCGCTAGCGGTAGCCTTTATCAAGTTATTGGCGAGGGCCAAAAAACTAAGGTGCAATTAAAGGACTTCGAACTACTTCGCCACGGCTTCAGCCCTGAGCAGATCACCCAATTGAATTTGGCACCAAACGGATTTTTTCATTGAGGCGCTCAGCCTGCCTTGAAAACAAACTCAAAGCCACAAAAGCCAGATAAAACAAAGCCCCGCGAGTGCAAACCTTCAGGTAACCACAGGGCGAGGCTTTGGATTTAACTGTGGTTTTCCAGACTATTCAGGAAGCTTTCTTGAGCGAATTAAAAAAATCACTCTTTTTAAAACGATGTCTAAAACGTAAGCTACAGTCATTCCAAGTAGAATGGCTAACATAAAAGAGTTGTTAGTAACAATTTCAGTATTTAGTAAAAGTAACAATTCTTCAGCTAAACCAATGATTAAGCTTAAGCCCATTGATATAACCATGAAAACCAAAGCTACAACTGAGTCATCATATTGAATTTCGGCAAACTTAATTACCGCACTAAAAAAAGCACCAATAGCTGTTAACCATGTTACTGGATATTTAAGAAACGTCATTTCTTTTCAAACTCCTTTTTATCCAATGGTTTATCGTATCCCGGTGTTGAGGTATTGGGCGTAGGAGGTTTTGCTCCTGCGGCCTTTAATATACCTGAAACATAAGAGTTAGAATTGTTACCTTCTTCTGTATTATCTGGAAAGAAATCATAATCAGCTTTATCATCATAGTTCTTATCTAATTCAAACAGTTTTTTAATAAACGCATCTTCATTCTTATATGCGCTAGGAATCTTAACATCTAACCCACCAGTATGTGGTGCTGCATCATTTTCTCTGTTGATATTACTTACTAAGTTTTCTCCTAAAAATCCTTCAGGTCCAGCGCCTAGAGTAGCGTATCTCTTTCCATCTGTATCAACATTAGAATATATGCTTTTATCTAATCCAGATTGATTGTCAGGTTTTATTCGAATAAGTGTGTGAGAATCGCCAAGTGCAACTTCGTGCCACTGGACTTTTACCTCACGACCATCAGGGTCAACATACTTATATGGATTATTATTTGCGTAAGCATAACGGTTAAACGTATGAACATTGGTAAACCCAACAGGATCATTAGAATAAAAACGCCCGATAACTGGATCATAGTATCGTGCCTGCATATAACTCAACCCTAAATCGGTGTCGAATTTATGGCCTGTGTAGCCTAAGTCATCTTTAGGAGCCTCTATCGATTCACCAAATGGGCGAGTATGCTGGCGGCTTTCATTCACTGTTTGCGGTGTAACATCACCATATTTAGCAATCAGTTTTTTACCTAAGTAAATATAGTTAGTGCCGTTGCCTGTGATGGTGTCGCCTTTTTCTCTGTAAAGTAATGTACCATCTTGGCTGTACATTGAATAGCTGGTGCCATTGCCATCGGTCTGTTTTACGCGGCGGTTATGACCATCATATAAATAACTATTACCTTTCGCTGTGGTAAGTTGATTGGCCGCATTAAAATCTAAACTATATGCGCCGTTGTTAGTAATATTTCCGCGGGTATCATAGCCTATTGAGCCATACCGACCACTTACGCCTGTTACACTTCTTAAGCGGTTTTTTGTATAGTCGTAGGTATAATTAAGTGTTTTACCTTTGCTTTGGTAGTAGGTGATGTTGCCTAAACCATCGTAGCGTAACGTGCTTGAGCCAATACCGGAGCCACCTATCGTGCGGGTTAAACGGTCGAGGCCGTCATACTGTAAATTAGTTAAACTATAGGCGCTGTTTTGACCATCTATAATAGATGTCACATTTGCATTATGGTCGTAGTCATAAGTGAGTGACATCACCGTGCTTGGAATACTTGACCCTGTGGGGCCGGTGTCTTTAAGCTGTTTGGGTAATAAGCTATCTGCATGCAAGGTGGTTTTATGGGTAACGCCATTACCATAAGTGAATGAATCAAGCATGCCATTTGCATAATATTCAGCGTTTTTGGCAAAACTTAAGGCAACGTTGCCACTATTATACGCTTGTACTTCTGTTGGTTCACCAAAGCCATTTGGGTTTAACGTGACGGTTGTTCCATCTGGGTAGCCTATATGCGATGTGTGCTGTAAGGCATTATAACTATAATTGAGCATTAAAGGCTGCTCGCTACCGACGAATAACTGTTCATCTTCTAATAGGTTTTGATTATTATAGCTATAGCGATGCGTCACGTCTCCCGCTGTTAAGGTGATGATATTGCCATTATTGTCGCGCTCATACGTTATATCGCCTGAATTATCTGGGTAATCAACTTGATATAAATCATCTAGATTATCGTAGCTATAGCGTGTAGGTTGACTTGGTATTACAGAGGTACACTCGGTATTACTAACCCCTGTTTTACTCCATGTTATTTCGCCTAATAAATTGTAATTAAATAACGTGTTACCGGTATCTGGGCGAGTTGTTAAACAAAGCTGCTTATTACTATCATAGTAGCGGTTTTCAGTGGTACTGGTTAATGCACCTGATTTATTAGGGCCTGTTTGCTGTATAGAGTGAGTCAGGCCAAAAACATCAATGTCGAGTGATGTGGTAACTTGCTCTGGTGACTCTATTAAAATTGCACGCTTATAAGTCGGTGAACCAAATGCCTGATAAGTCGTGGTTGTTGCGTTGCCTTCTGCATCCGTTACTTCAATTTTGTTACCTGATAGGTATGCATAATTGACTGTCCCCATGCCGCTGGTTGTTCGGCTTTTCATTCTGCCGAGCGCATCGTACACCGAGCGAACACCTTTATTCTCTTGCGCGTTACTGCTCATGTGTGATTGAAATAATGGCTGGTTTAAGTAGTCATACTTATAATTTTGATAGCGAATACTATTTTCTGCGGCACTCTTTGCGCTATCTTCCAATTTTAGTTGAGTAAGTCGTAGTAGGTTGTCGTATTGCTCGGTGGTTTTAAAGGCAACCGCATCATTGCAAGCTGTTCGTGCGCTATTTAGCGTGCATTTTGAAATAGTCCGCGTATTTGTATTATCATTCCACGTATATAATGTGTCATACCAATTACCATAAGCAGCATCATTGCTTAAATCTACTGATTTAATACGGCCAATCGCATCGTAGGTATAATTGGTTGATACACCATTAAAATCGGTTATCCGTGTCACCCAACCATTGATATCAACGGCTCTACTCGCATTCATGTTTCCTGTTGTAAACCTATCAGGAACTGTGATGAGCTGCGGTACACCGCGTTTGTAGTTTGCATATTCAATAAACCTATTCACGTTGCTTACTGAATGCTTAGAGTTAAACTCTATTCGCCCCACATTACCTTCATCTGTATAATCAGTGAATGTACGCTGGAGTTGACCAAATATATAAACCTTTGAAGGTAATTGTTGATTCGAAAAGTAGTTATTTGGAAAAGTACTATAGTTAATACGTTTGGTTTCTGTATAGCTTTGCCCATCCTTGGATACTTTAGTTATCGTGGGTAAATTTAGAACCCAATTAGATATATCATGTTGATAAAATTGTTTTGTATAGCGCTTATTGGTACTAAAATTGTTAAATTCGCTAGTAGTTTGATAAAATCCAAAGCTGTCAAAATTACTGTACCTAGTAGTAAAAGAGTCGCCATTTTCTGTAACCTTTTTCTCGATTAACCTGCTTCTTTTGATATCTCCTTTATATCTCAAACCAGGATAAGCGCCCCGAAAAGTCTGGCCTAGTTCGGGCCCAAATTGATATGCGAAATAATGTGTTCTAACTAGTTCGTTGGCTTTACTGAAGTGCCTTTGGTATTTGGCTCTGCCCTCACCGGCTCCGTTTGTATAGAACTCAAACTTCACTTTACTCTGGTCAGGATTTGTGACGGACACATTCGGGCCATCATACTCGAAATCCCAAGAGTAATTTGGTAAGTCTGGTCCGTCAACCATTTTTTTTGTGACACTTACGGTCTCATAAACCTTATCCCACCCACTATTGTAAGCCCAACCTGGAGATGTCGGATCATAAGAACACCTCCCATTAATACTCCTTGCATTAATGCGACTGGGCTTTATGCGCACAGTCTCAGCTAATTCAAACTCGGCGGTACTGCCATAAGGGCTTGTCACTGATACAGTAAAATCAGGTAGTTTACAAGCTTCGCCAATGAGTGCTTCGAAATATAGGCGCCCCAAGTCAAAAGACCAATACCGGTTATCAGGCAGAGTTACTTTTTCTAAAATGGAAGGTCTTACTGCTGTTGCAGGTTTATAGTCATACTGCCATGTTCTTCCCTGCGTAGATACCGTCGAGATGTTATCTCCACTATATTGAACAGTAATTTCACGGCCATCATTTGCGTAGACTTTCTTCAGTTTACCATCACTTTCATAAGAGTATCGGACCCAATTACCATGAACATCTTTTACTTCGGTGGCTAGCATTGTGGCATAACTCGCGCCGGTAATACTGTATATCGTACTAGCACCACCCTTACCTTTTGGGTAGATTCTGATGTACGGAGCTTGCATGAATACTAACTTATTAAACTTCCAACGGTCACCATTTGGTGCAATCGCGATAAAGCCTTGCCCGCCGCCAATAACACTACTTATGCATTCGAATTTCCAGTTATTCTTAGTTATTTTCTTGGTATTGCTGCCCCAGTAATTGCCATTAGGGCTATCCAGTATTTCTTGAGTGCTTTGACCCGGGATTGAGATATATGTACCATTGGAATACGTTTCCTCACCGTAAAACCATTCAGGCACTATTATCTGAGCGTTCCAGTTAGGGGTTAAACTAACCCCTCCATCAGCAGTAGCCCATCGATTTGGTAATTGATAATAGCCTCCCGAAGCATCGCGAGCTGAACAACGATTACTCTGCCACGAAGGTTGCTCTCGCCCAAATTGAACAATATTATTTCCTATTTTTTCTGTACTCGTCCAGCCATTGCTATCGTAGAGCACTTTTTGCACTACTTTTCTGTAAATTTTTGGTAATTGAAGCTCCCAGTCACCAAAACCTGCACTCTGTTGCGGATGATATTTGGTTGCTTGACTAACATTCCTTCGAATTGCAACTTCTAATTGCGAATTACCAGGAAGAACTACGTCGGTATGAGAGAAAGATAAGCTTCCGGAATAAGGGTCGATAGAATCACCGTAAGAATCTAC
Source organism: Pseudoalteromonas sp. NH0006-46 (assembly GCF_057547735.1). Lineage (NCBI taxonomy): Bacteria > Pseudomonadati > Pseudomonadota > Gammaproteobacteria > Alteromonadales > Pseudoalteromonadaceae > Pseudoalteromonas > Pseudoalteromonas sp. NH0006-46. The sequence continues at coordinate 193,997 of NZ_BAAJML010000003.1, forward strand.
GGTGAGCGGTTTCATCGATGAATCAAGTGCGGTTGTTTCTGAGGATTTAGAAAATAGTTCAGGCTCTGCCATTTGCTGCTGAGAGCCACCGTCTATATCAATCAGTAGAGAATTTTCTGCAAAACTTGGTAAGCTAAACATCAATAAACACATGACTAAAGTAAGATTTTTTAGTTTAAAGGCATAAGATTTAAAAGTGGGTAACATAGCTTTTTTGTGTACTTTTTTACTTAAAGAATGCATATGAGTACTCGTTTTATCCTTAAACAATACAATAAAAGCCGTTAATAAGTTAAATTTAATAGTAATTGATATTGATATATATTTTTTATAATCCATTACTTATTAATCCTTGTGTCTCAGCCTCGGGGCTTCCTAATAAATCTGTATGAATGAATATAATTTTTTTTGTATTGTTTACATCAAAATCTTTAAAGATCACATCACTGGTTATCCAGCCACTTTTTATGGCTTTTGCACATATTCGCTTACTTGCACTTAATGTAAATGTGCCCGTGTATTGACTAAACCCTGATGTGCCACATACGGTGCCTATATTCACTAATTTGTAATGATGCGAGCTACCTTGCGATGAACTGATTGATATTGCAGTGCTTGCTGAAATGCTGGCACTACTGGGAGAAATAACCGGTTTGTTTAGTTTACTTTGAGTGGGAGCTGCAATAAGTGGGCTCACTAAGTAACCACTGCTTTTATAGGTATACGGGGTGTTGAACGTATACACATTCACTGCTTTAATTCTAAAGCGATAATTTTGTTTGCCCGTTAGTTCGAATCGATAATTATTATATGTATTACTTGATGTAAGAACACGGTAAGCACCTGCGTTTTCAGACACCTCAACCGTAAATGTTTTAGAAGTATCACAACTGCCATTACACGGTAATGAACCAAAAGAGCGGGTTAAAAGCGCTGTTGAGGAAGCGTAAGAAAAACTGACGTTGCTACCATCAGTTCCTCCGCTCCATGATATATTAATGCTACTGCCGTTACGGGCATAATTAAAATTGGTGGGCGTTTCCGGTGTCTCAAATATATCCACTCCACCTGGGAAGGGGAACCCACCAGCGAAGCTAACGGAACTGAAGATCAGTAAGTATAGATATAGAGGTGATGGAATTATTCGTTTGTTAGCCTTATAAAACATATTTTTTCCTTAAAAAGAGACAAGTATATATTATTACTTTTATTTAACATCTACAATCATCACTTTCTATGAAAGATACATTTCAGCAACATCTATTGCATGCTTATTTAAAAACATTCAATTTTACAACCCTATTTTTTACCTCAATTATATTCTCTGCTTTTTTGCAGTAAAAAAGCATATGATAACTTTTAACCTGTTAGCAAATAAAACTGCGCGACTGTGCTTGCTCTTTTGGCTAAAACTTATCTCTTTTTATAGCATCATCCGCACATCGTTCATTAAGTGGGCGTCTATAGCGTTAAACCCAAACTACATGCATGGAAATAACGGCATGATTACAGCTTTTATTTTTAGTTAGTCATTCAAGCTCTATGCTAGTAGCTTTTGCAGTTACTGATATTCGCTCGTCGTTTTCTGTTTAGATTTCCACATTAACTCTCTTGTGAAGTCGCTTGCCTACTTCGCCTACGGATTATTATTAGCATAATCATAACAGTATTTCTACACGCAAAAAAAAGCGCCCGAACTGCTGGGCGCTGATATTGTTGAATTAAATTAACTCAAAATATTACTGGTTAACAACACTTTTAAGTGGGTTAACTGGTTGTGCGTTGTCATCTAATATGTTCATATCAAAATCAAACTCATCAACACGAATCGCTTTTTCACGCTTTTTGTTGTAATCAATTAACTGAGCAAACTCAGCGTCTGTAATTACGTTTGCAGCAAGTGCGTTTTCAAGGGTGATGCTAAAGCGAGCACCTGGCTTGATAGTTCTTGCACGTAGTGCTTTTTTAACTTTTGCAAGTTCAGCTAGTGATGCAATTTTAGCTTTGTAAGCTTGCTCGTTAATGTGATGGCCGTCACCTTCGATAGGCTTAACTAAATGCGTTATTTGCGCTTTAAAGGCTGTATCAAGCTGTGCTTGTTCAGCTAATTCGCGAATTAAATCATCGCTGATTTTTGGCATTTTAGTTGAGTAGTTCATCGTAATAAAACGAATAAACTTACGAGTACCACTTGCAGGGAAGTTATCTAAGAACTTGTGCAATGCTTCTTCTGCGCTTTGTAGTGCAAAGCGAGTTGCATAGTGGAAGTAAGGTGCTGCTTGCTCGCGCTCGCTGCTCGCTACTTTTTGCTCGTAGTATTTGATTGATGCCATAGCTGCATACAAGAAGCTCATTACATCGCCTAAACGTGCTGATAGCATTTCAGCTTGCTTTAATTTACCGCCAAGTACTAACAACGAGAAGTCAGCGTATACTGCAAGTTTTGCAGATAGTTTGTGTACTGCTTTTTCGTAGTCACGTACTTCTGGTAATGCTGAGCTTGCGCCAGCTGTAAATGGTAATACACCTAAGCGGAATGCACGTAAGCTGTTTGCTGTACTGTAACCAATTGTTTTACGTAAAATACCGTTGAATTCTGCATCAGCGCCTTTGTCGTCGCTGTGGATTGATTCAACCATAGATTGTAAATATGGGTGACAACGCATAACACCTTGACCAAAAATCATCAGGTTACGAGTAAGAATGTTTGCGCCTTCTACAGTAATTGCAATAGGTTGTGCAACATAGCCACTAGCTAGTGTATTTTGCGGACCATTTTGAATCGCTTTACCTGCTTGAATATCCATCGCTGAATCAAGCACATCACGGCCAAGCTCTGTCATGTGGTATTTAGCAATTGCAGTTACTACCGATGGTTTTAAGCCCATGCCTAAACCTTCAGTTGTCAGTACACGCATTGCTTCTTGTAGGTATGTTTTACCCGCAATGTCAGCAAGCTTTTCTTGAATACCTTCAAACTGACCGATTGATAAGCCAAACTGCTCACGCACTGCTGCGTATTCAGATGCAGACTTAAGTGCAACTTGCGCTGTACTTACACCTAGCGCAGGTAATGAAATACCACGGCCAGCGCCTAGACAGCTAACCAGCATTTGCCAACCACGGCCGATGTTTTTCTGTCCACCGATAACAAAATCCATTGGTACAAATACTTTGTTACCACGTGTAGTACCATTATAAAAACGGATACCCATTGGATCGTGGCGGTTACCAAGTTCTACACCTGGGTGCTCTTTTGGAATAAGTGCACAGGTAATACCTAAGTTTTCTTTACCACCTAGTAAACCATCAGGGTCAACAACTTTAAAAGCTAAACCAAGAACAGTCGCAATTGGTGCAAGTGTGATGTAACGCTTGTCCCATGTAATTTCAAGGCCAAGTACTTCTTCGCCATTGTGTATACCTTTAGTAACTTTACCAACGTCTGGAATACCGCCTGCATCAGAACCCGCCTCTGGGCTAGTTAATGCAAAACATGGAATGTCTGTACCGTTTGCTAAGCGTGGTAAGTAATGCGCTTGTTGCTCTTGTGTACCAAAATGAAGAAGTAGTTCACCCGGACCTAATGAGTTAGGTACCATTACCGTTACAGCAACCGCAGAACTTTTAGTCGCGATTGTGCCAACAATTGTTGAATTAGCGTAAGGGCTAAACTCTAAACCACCAAACGATTTAGGAATGATAAGCGAGAAGAAACGCTCTTTTTTCAAAAATTCTAAAATGTCATTTGGTAAGTGAATGCCATTTTGAATAACTGAATCATCAATCATGCCCAATAGCTCTTGTACAGGGCCGTCAAGGAATGCTTGCTCGTCAGCTGTTAAAGTAGCTGCTGGAACATCACGTAATGCACTGAAATCAGGCTTACCTTGATAGATAGAACCTTCAAGCCATACATCACCCGCGTCTAGCGCTTCTTGCTCAGTGATAGAAATACTTGGTAAAACTTTTTTTAACTTTGTACGTAAACTCATGATTGAACTCATCCGACCAGATAAATAATACCTACATTACGTCATAAAAATCGCTTTAGATCAATTACTCTATCCAATTAATTAACAGTTTTTTCAAATTATTTTCTTTACCCGAACGTAAACTGTTGAAACACAAAGGCTTACACTTGTACGCTGAAAATAGTATTTTTTTAAAAATTGATGAATAAAACGCCGCGCTAAGGCATCAAATAATAGATCATGAGAATAATGCCCGCTTTTTTGAATTGTTTTCTGAAATAGATCGCGCTTTAGTTTTAAAAATATAAGCCTGATTTATTGGATAAAACAAGGAGAGTTAACACGTTAATTATGTGCTATGAGATCATTCGTTTTTTATAAAAATGCACAGCACGATTGGGCTTATTAAAATAAATATACAAGAAAAAAGGCATAAAAAACGCAGCTTAAATACGCTGCGTTTTGTATTAACTAAAGCGTGTTAACAGCCTATTTGTACGACTTGCTTGCCGGTAAATCCACCCGCTAACTGTGTATTTAGAGCATTAGAAACCGCGCTTGCGTTAAACTCAACAGGCGTTAGGGTCGGAGCTTTAATGTCGCCATTATTAGCTCCCTCTATTAACAAATTGCCCATAAAGCTTAAACGCTGTTGGGCACACAAACTATTAGCCAACCATGCACCACCAAGCGACACAACACTAATATTAGGTGCACGCTTATACATTAAATTTTGGTCAAAACATGGCAATGGATTTAAACAGGCTATTTTGCCGCAAAATCGCATTAGTTCGATATTTCGCGCTGTAGACTCGCCACCCACGGTATCTATAACTGCATCAAATCCCTGCGGGCCCAGCTCCCTTCGAATTTTTTCACACAACTTTTTATCGTTGTAGTCAAACACAACATCCGCGCCGAGCTGTTTAACAAGTTTGTGATTTTTTTTAGAAGCAGTTGCAAATACATCGGCTCCTCGCTGTTTAGCATACTGAATAGCAAACTGGCCCACAGCGCCAGCACCACCGTCAATAAATACAGTTTGACCTTCTGTGATACTAATTTTATCGAGGCTAATAAGCGCCGCCATTCCGGCACAAGGCAGTACGGCAGCAACGGCTGGGTTTAAAGTTGATGGTACAACAGATACTGCAAAGTTAGGTACTTTGGTGTATTCACTTAATACCCCTTGTCCACCTACGTTTGCATGCCACATAACACGCTCACCCACATTAGGAAAGATCCCTTTGCTTGCTTTTACAACAACACCCACCGCATCTAGCCCCAAAATATGCGGGTACTGCCACAAGCAAAAACCTGATTTTGCAAAATGCCCATCAACAGGGTTTAAGCCAACATATTCTACCTTTATCAATAGCTCGTTATCTGAACACTCAGGTACGGGTATCTCAATGTCAGCTAAACTTATTTGCTCATTAGGCGTTTCTAATACAATGGCACGCATTGTTTGCGGTATAGTATTTTGCGCTAAAATATCAGTATCAGACATCGTTAAACTCTACTTATTTGTGTTACTTAATGCATAGCTCCAACGCCCATTAAATGACTGGTACGCATTGACCTTTGCAAGTAACGATAAAATGGTTGTTTCAACTGCATTTTCTTGCGCTATTAAAACATCCTGACGGGCATCTAACAACTCTAGATAAGGAATTTGACCTTCCTCATACATGGCCTCTGCCTGTAAAAAGGCTTTATTAGCAAAGTCATAACGCTCATCTGCAAAGTTTTTTTGCTGTGCCTGATTAACCATTCCCTGCAACGAGAGCTCACTTTCACTAAGTGCTTTAAGAACAATGTTTTGATAATCGTTGTAGGCTGCTTCACTTAATAATTGCTGCGCATCGCGCTGTGCTAAAAGAGCAGGGTAACTTAATAATGACCATTGTAATTGAGGTGCTATTTGCCACTGCTGCTGTGTGTCGCTAAACCCATTACTGCCTAAGCTAAGCACACCTGCAAAAGCACTTAGGCTTACATCTGGAAGCAATGCTTTACTTGCAGCCACACTTAAGCTGTTGGCTTGGCTAAAATCATAAAGTGCACGGCTAATATCTGGCCTCAATGCAATAGCGGCATTTGGCTTAGCAAGTGTTACGTTAAACTTGTTGGTTAAAACGCTCTGTTCGTTAGTCAACTTGGTGTTTTGAGTTAAACGACCGGTTAGCACTGAAAGGGTTGATAAATCACTGTACTTTGCAAACTCAATGGCGGGAATTAACGCTTGTTGCTGACGTAATTGCGCCATAGTTCGATTTAAATCAAGTTCGCTTGCAACGCCTTCATCAACACGTGCCTGTAGTACATCAATACTTTGCTCAAGTGCTTCTATTTGCAGGCTAATAATACGCTGTTTTTCAACATTACCTTGATAGCTTACAAACCCTTTTACAACGGATGAGACAACTTCAATTTGTAATAAGCGAACTTGCTCTGCTTGGCTCATGGCTGATGTATTCGCTGCATCAACCAAAGCAGTAATTCGCCCAAATAAATCAAGCTGCCAATCAAGCGCAAAATTAGCGCTTGATTGGCGTGTATTTGTATTACCTAAGCCACTTCTTTGAGCGCCTATTTCAATACCACCTTGCGGTAAATATTGTGCTTTTTGCTCACCCAGCCTAGCTAATGCGCTTTTAAGCACAAGCTGACTTGTTTTTAAGTCGTAGTTTTTAGCCAAAGCATCTGTTACTAATTGATTGAGTTGCTTAGACTCAAGCCCCAGCCACCAGTTGGTTTCGTCTGCACCGCTTATTTGTTCAGCTACTGCAGCATTTGCAACAAATTCGTTAATTGCATTTTGCTCGCTACGTGTATCTATTTTGCTTGCACAGCCAGACAAAAATGCAGCCATTAACACAGTGGCAACCGTTAGCTGTGTTTTAAATTGCTTAGTTATTGGTTTAGTCATTTGACAACTCCTGTGCGTCGTTTTTTTTCTTTACAACGAGCATGTAAAACACAGGTGTAAATAATAACCCAAAAACGGTTACGCCAATCATCCCTGAGAATACGGCATTCCCCATTGCATGGCGCATTTCTGCTCCCGCTCCAGTTGCAAGTACAAGCGGTATAACACCCGCAGTAAAAGCAATTGATGTCATTAAAATTGGGCGTAAACGCATACGACACGCCGCTAATATGGCATCTATATGGGATAACCCGGTATCGTTTTTATCTTTTGCAAATTCAACCATTAATATCGCATTTTTAGAGGCCAAAGCCACCAATACAATGAGCGCTATTTGCGTAAAGATGTTGTTGTCTGAACCAACAAACCACACGCCAAGTAATGCTGAAAATATAGTCATTGGAACAATTAAAATAATTGCCAATGGCAAGCGCAAGCTTTCATACTGTGCAGCCAAAACCATAAACACAAGGAGTACAACTAATGGGAACACATATACCATAGTGTTACCTGCTAATACTTGCTGATAGGTTACTTCAGTCCACTCATATTCAATCCCAGTGGGTAAGTTATCGGCCAAAATAGCTTCTATTGCTAGCTGTGCTTGATCTGAGCTAAACCCGGGTGCTGGACTACCATTTAACTCAGCGCTTGGATAGCCGTTGTAGTGCATTACACGATCTGGGCCTATTGTTGGCGTCACCGTCAGCACTGAGCCTAATGGCACCATGTTCCCTTTGCGATTTCTTACTTTAAGATTAAGAATTTGATCTGGGTCTAGACGATAATCAGCATCTGCTTGCGCATTTACTTGGTATGTTCGGCCAAACATATTAAAGTCGTTTACATACACAGAACCTAAGTAAATTTGTAAAGCATTAAACACTTCGTCAAGCGCAATACCTTGAATTAACGCTTGTTCGCGGTCAATATCAATATCCATTTGTGGTACTTGAATTCTAAAGCTTGAGTAAAGCCCCATGAGTGCTGGGTCTTGTTGTGCTTTGCCAATCACTGTTTGTAAACTGTTAAATAACGCTTCGAAGCCTTTGTTTGCTCTGTCTTCAATTTGTAGTTTAAAGCCACCTGTAGTGCCTAAACCTTGAATTGGCGGCGGTGGAAATACCGCGACAAACGCTTCGTCAATTGCTGCAAATCGCTGATTTAGCTGCGCGGCTATAGCCATGGCAGATTGACTTGGATCTGTACGGTTCTCAAATGCGTCTAACGGGGTAAATACTATGCCGCTATTAGGGTTGTTAGTAAAACCATTCACTGATAAACCAGGAAAGGCAACCGTATTAGCAACACCCGGTACTTCAAGTGCAATTTGCTGCATCTGTCTAAGCACATCTTCTGTACGGTCAAGGCTTGCTGCATCAGGTAGCTGTGCAATAGCAACCAAATATTGCTTATCTTGCTGTGGAATAAACCCACCTGGCACCGTGTCAAACAGTTTAATGGTTCCGCCAACTAAGGCCACATAGCCAACCATTACAATAAAGCTCATACGAATTAGTTTTTTAACTAATTTTTCGTAGCCTTTTGCGCCACGGTCAAATACGCGGTTAAAGGGTTTAAATAACCAGCGGCCAAATAGTTTATTTAACAAACGCGTAAATGCATCTGGTTTAGTATCGTGAGACTTTAACAACAGTGCTGCTAATGCTGGCGACAGCGTTAACGAGTTAATCGCCGAAATAACAGTCGAAATAGTAATTGTTAATGCAAATTGCTTATAAAATTGACCTGAAAGTCCGGTAATAAATGCCGTTGGAATAAATACCGCACATAATACCAATGCAATGGCAATAATTGGCCCTGTTACTTCGCTCATAGCAACGCGGGTTGCTTCAAGTGGCGAAAGCCCTTGCTCAATGTTACGCTCAACGTTTTCAACCACTACAATGGCGTCATCGACCACAATACCAATAGCAAGTACCAACCCAAACAACGATAAAGTGTTAATAGATACGCCTAACCACTGCATTACCGCAAAAGTACCAATGAGTGAAATAGGCACCGCAATAAGTGGAATAATAGAAGCTCGCCATGTTTGTAAAAATACAATAACAACAATAACAACCAGCACAATAGCTTCAAGCAAAGTAGCAATAACAGCGTCTATAGAGCCACGAACAAATACTGTAGGGTCGTAAACAATGTCGTATTCAACACCTTCAGGGAAGTCTTGTGATAAACGCGCCATGGTTTCTCGTACTTGGTCTGAAAGTTCTATTGCATTTGAGCCTGGGCGCTGAAATATAGGCATAGCTAATGCGGGTTGCGAGTCAAGCTCAGCACGTAGTGAGTAGCTATCTTGCCCAAGCTCTACGCGGGCAATATCAGTAAGGCGTGTTATTTGCCCTTCATCACCCACTTTAATAATTACTTGTTCAAACTCTTCAATACTGTTTAAACGGCCTTTTACATTTAACAATACTTGAAATTGGCTGTCGTTAGAAACAGGCTGAGCACCTAAACTACCCGCTGCAACTTGTTGGTTTTGCGAGCGAAGCGCAGTTACCACGTCGGTCGCGGTCAGCGCTCGTGCAGAAAGTGCATCGGGGTTTAACCACACACGCATTGAGTATTTACCGGCGCCAAATAAGCGAATGTCGCCCACACCAGATAAACGAGCAATTTCATCTTTTATATAGAGATCTGCATAGTTAGATAAGTACGCAGTATCGTGTGATTTTTCAGGAGAATATAAATGCACCACCATAGTTAAATCGGGTGATGATTTTTCAGCGACTACGCCTAAACGCTGCACTTCCTCGGGTAAACGAGGCAATGCACTGTTTACACGGTTTTGTACTTGTACTTGTGCACGGTCTAAATCGGTGCCTAATGCAAAGGTCACCGTTAGTGTCATACGACCATCGCTGGTTGCTTGCGAAAACATATATAGCATGTTTTCTGTGCCGTTAATTTCTTGCTCTAGTGGCGTTGCTACGGTTTGTGCTATTACCGTTGGGTTAGCACCTGGGTAACTTGCAGTTACAACCACGGTAGGCGGTACTACTTCTGGGTATTCACTGACCGGCAGTTGGAATAACGAAATACCACCAGCAATTAAAATGACCAACGACAGCATGGCCGCAAATATGGGTCGCTGTATAAAAAAATGTGAAAATTTCATCTAAAAACCTTATTGCTTTGCGACTAAGCTTGAATCGTCATTGGTCAGTGTGAATGCAACATCACTGCTATCAATGGTTACTTTATTAGGTGCCACTGGCATGCCTGGTCCAACGCGAGCAGGGCCATTTACTGCGATTACATCGCCCTCTGAAAGGCCTGACGTGACCGCGCGAAGAGAGCCATAACGCTCACCCACTGTCACTAATTTGTACTGCAGCACGTTGTTTTCACCAACAGTAAGTACAAATCGGTTTTTTAAGTCAGTCCCTATCGCTCTGTCTGGGACAATTATTTGCTCTGTTACTGAATTAGCAGCAAGCTTAATGCGCGCAAATGAACCTGCACGTAGGTGACTGTTATCTTCGTCAAATACGGCGCGTACACGCAGCGTACCGGTTGATGAGTTAATTTGATTATCAATAAAGTTAATGTAACCTTTGTAAGCAAACCCACGCTCGCCTACTTTTTGCATTACTACCGGTTGACGGCTTTGTGCGGTTACATTACTGAAGTCGCTGTTCCATGTGCGCTCATCTACGTCAAAGTAGGCATACATTTTTTCGTTAGAAACAATACTGGTTAACACACTTTGCCCTGCAATAATGTTGTTACCTTTAGTTATATTGGCACGCGAAATCACACCATCAATTGGTGACACTATGGCTGTAAATTCTAAATCAAGTTTGGCTGAGGTTAATTGCGCTTGTAATGCTGCAAGTTGTGCTTCGCGTTGGCGTAATACAGACGTTCGTGACTCTGCTTGTTCCGTTGAAATTGCTTTACGCTCAGTTAATCGCTCAGCGCGTTTAGCCTCGCTTTTTGCTTGTTCAAGTGCAGCTTGCGCACTACTAACCTGCGCTTTTAAACTGGCAACCACTGCCGCAAACGGACGGTCATCTAACTTAAATAATACATCGCCTTTTTTAACTAGGTCGCCTTCATTAAATGTAATCGCTTCTATAACACCTGACACTCGAGGCATGAGTGCAACTTCTTGCGGTGACTCTAAGCGAGTTGTATAGGTGTGCCAGCTTTGTACTGGTTTAACAAGTACGTTAGCAACATCGATAGGTTGAAGAAATTGCGCTTGAGCCGAAGGCGGTGTGCTTTCATCTGCACAGCCGGCAAGTGTTAAAAATGCGCCTGCAAATGCAGCAGCGATAAGGTGTTTTTTCATGAAGACGCTCCTTTAATTGATTAAGAACGCATACTACGGCTTATACCTGCGGACAAAAACCATAGATTTTTAAATTCATTAATGCCAAAATGGCATTAATAGTGTTTTTATGGTGGTTTTATGGATACGACAAGTCGGCTTTTGATGTTGCTTGAAGTGGTTGAGCAAGGCTCTTTTGCTAAGGCTGCTGAATTACGTAACATTGACCGTTCTGTGATCTCAAAACAAATTAGTCGTTTAGAAGATGAACTAGGGGTTAGATTACTAAACCGCACTACCCGCTCATTTTCACTTACTGCCGCCGGCGCAGAAATGATAAAAAAAGCCGGTGAGCTACGAGAACTACTAGGCGAAACCGTGCGAATGGCCGAAAACTACCATTTAGAGCCTCGTGGCGTCCTTAAAATAACCTCATCAACACTCATTGGTAGGCGCTACTTACAACCTGTACTTAATGACTTTCAAAAGCGTTTCCCTCAAGTTGAAGTTGAATTAAGACTTGATGACAGATTAGTTGATATTGTATCTGAAGGGTTCGATTTAGCATTTCGAATTGGTGAGCCAAAGGATTCATCCCTAATCGCCCGCAAAATTGCCCGTAATCGCTTGTTAATTGTTGCCGCTCCCGAATTTATCAGCACGTATGGTATGCCAGCCACAATGGAAGAATTAGCCGATTTACCTGCCGCAAGTTATGCCAGTAACTCGATGAGAGTTGAAACAGTTGACTATTACAATAGTTCGGGTGAGCCATGTGAGCAAAAAATAAAAAGTGTATATCGCGCTAACGATGCTGAAGCACTACTTATGAAAGCAATCTCTGGTACAGCTTATTTTGTAGCGCCGGCATTTATAATCGGTGACGAAATTACCGACGGTAAATTAATACCTATATTAACGGATGTAAAGTTAATGGATTACAGTGCAATGTATGCTGTTTATCCGCACAGAGATTTACCTGTACGTACACGATTATTTTTTGATGCAGTACGCGAATATTTAGGAAAAGATAAACCAATATGGGAGCACGGTATTCCAAACTTTGAGCAAATGTATTAGGCAGGTATTAGTTCAGAATTTTTATGCTCTTTCGAATTAGCATACACTTTATTGCGGCCTAAACGTTTTGCTTTATAAAGTTGTTTATCGGCTGCAATAAAAATGGATTCGAGCGAAGAGTTAACCTGATGACTTGCCACACCCACACTGATGGTGAGCATTATTTTTTTACCGTCTATATTAAACTCCGTCTTCTCTACTGTCGCTCTTAGTTTTTCAGCAGCAAGTAAAGCGTTCTCTTTTGAATCAAACGAATGAATAACGGCAAATTCCTCACCACCCACCCTAAACACGTAACCCTTTGCTAAGGTTACTCTTAAAAGCGTAGCAATCTCAGTAAGTACCTTATCCCCTACGTCGTGGCCAAATTTGTCGTTTATTTGTTTAAAGTAATCTAAGTCGAGTAAAAATAAATAGGTATTTGTTTTATCAATAAGTTCCACTTCAAAATAATGATTCATTGATAACCGGTTACCCGCACCCGTTAGTGGGTCAAGCAGTGCTAGATTTTTTAAACGTTTGGATGAAAGCGCACGGCTTCCCTCAAAAATATGCGATACAGTCCAAATACTGACGTACGCTAATAGTAAATTAATTGCCATATTAAAATTAACAATTGATTCGCCAGTATATTTACTAAATAGAGTTAACGATTGAATAACAAGTACTGTGCTTGAAAAGAAGATACCGTAACGCTTACCCATCAACAGATAACACAATACGGGTATGGCAAAAGACCAAACAAATAATCCATATTTGGGGGCTGATATAAGGTTAGCGTAAAGAACTATAATGCACACCAACACGCACATGACAACTGATTGCCAAAACCGTAATGCATGTTTGTTTAAGTGATAAATGGTATATAAGCAATAAACTGAAAAACACAGTTCTAAAAAACCGAGGAAGAACACACCACTAAATACGTTTAAAACGCTAAAAAACAGTGACACAGAGCCAAAAAACAAACACATCCATACAAGAACATGCTTTCTTAATGCTTTGGTACTATTTAGAGCAGTGATATCCATTCAATTAACTCAGTAATGTCGAACTAAGGAATTATTCTACCGTGTAATAAATATATAACAAGTGTAACTGAGTGTTATTCGGCCATATTGTAGTAATTTTAACCGCTAACCACCTAGCATCGAAAGGTTTGTTGTGACCCCGGTTTCACCCTGATGCAATAAATGTGTTGGCTTTTTAGTTTTAATATAAACAGAGAGCTGATCTATAAGTGCTTGGCTTGAGCTTTCATTCATGTATTCACGTAATGAGATGCCTTGCTCTGAAAACAGGCAAAGGTGTAGCTTACCTAAAGACGACACCCTTAGCCTATTACACGAACTACAAAAATCATTACTGTAAGGCATTATTAAGCCAATTCGGCCTTGGTAATCTGGATGATAAAACTCTTCAGCTGGGCCCGCTGTAACACTTCTAATGATTGGCTGCCAACCCGCTGCACGCAATCGCGCTTTAATTGACTGACCCGATATATGGTTTGCATCAAAAAATGCTTTGTTGTCATTTGTTTGCATCAACTCAATAAAGCGCATAGTAACTGGGCGGTGCTTCAAATACGCTAAAAAGGTATCGAGCTCTTGGCCGTTATATTGCTTCATTAGTACACTGTTTATTTTTACCGATTCAATGCCACTATCTAACGCGGTGTCGATGCCTTTCATCACTGTATTAAATTTATCGTGACCAGTAATGGTGTTAAACATTCTTGCATCAAGTGTATCAATACTCACATTAATCGCATTAAGGCCTGCATCTACCCAATTGTTAATGTGTTTATGCATTGAAAAGCCGTTTGTTGTAGCCGCTATTTTTGTAATGCCTGAGGTATCTTTTGCTGCACGAATAACATCTATAAAATCTTTTCTTAGGGTGGGTTCACCCCCGGTAATACGCAGCTTAGTAATACCATGATGTGCAAAAGCACTGATCGTATTACTGATCTCATTCAGTGAAAGGAACTCTCTATCATGGTCACATTGGTAGCCATCGGGTAAACAATAAACACATTTGAAGTTACACACATCGGTGATCGATAAACGTAAGTAACTAAATTTTCGCCCTGCTGGGTCGATGAGCATAAATAAACCTTAACCTTACTTTTTTAAACAGAGCCCGTTGAGCCTTGAGCGTTGAATTGCTTTATGCTTACACAGTACCACATGGGTTGACTCGTATTTAAACTAATTCTGAGGGTGCAAATACCTCTCAAAATTAAACATCTCTAATAAATCGCACTGCAAAAGCGTGTAAACTAAAGCTTTACACGCTTTTAGCGTTTAATTAGGCTTTTAAGCCCTTTAAAACTGCACTTGGTTTCATTGGCAAGTCGCGTAAACGCACACCTACTGCATTGAAAATAGCATTACCAATTGCTGGCGCAACGCCAATAACACCTGGCTCCCCTAACCCTACAGGAAACTCGTCGCTTTGCACAAATTCAATGTCCATGTCTGGTACGTCTTGCATTCTTAGCGGCAGATAAGTGTTAAAGTTTGTAGCAGCTACTTGGCCGTTTTTGTATGAGTTGGACTCATGTAAGGCCATACTGGCTCCCCACAATAATGACCCCTCTAATTGCGCTAATGCGCCATCAGGATGCACTATTAAACCGGCATCAACAACAGCATATAACTTTTTAAGGGTAATTTTGCCATCGCTTTTGTTAACGTGAACATGTGCTGCGGTGCCAATCCATGCTGGCATATGGCGCTCTTGCCCTGAACTAACTGAAAAACCAATGCCTTCGTTTTCATTGAGTTTTATTGAGCTGACCTTGTCTGACACTTTTTTGAGTACATCATGTAATCGGCGCGCGCCACCTACACTTTCTGGTGCTTTACCCGCTTGTTTGCCTTTACCGTCAAGCATTGATAATCGAAACTTAACCGGATCAATACTTTGCTTATGAGCTATTTCATCTATAAAAGACTCAAGACTCCAAACAATCCAACCAGGGCCAACTGAACGTAACCAACCTGGTGTAAATGTGCTCTGCGCTAACTCGTTGTTAATAGCACGAGCACGATGGTTGCTCATGCTGTACCAGTGATCGGCACCAGAGGCAGAAAACGAATCAAATTTACCATTACCATCAACACCCGGAGCTAAAAAGCCTGGCGCCATTGCTTTGGTTGGCCAACCTGCAGCAAAGGCATGTTCTAACGCACTAAGCTCACCCGTTTCACTAAACGAGGCTGTTAACTTAGCCGTAGATGCCGAGCGAGACTGATCAAATAAACTGTCATCGGCGCGAGTAAACACGAGCTTAACCGGTTTACCTATTGCTTTAGCTGTTAACGCAGCGGGTACCGTCCAATCGCCGAATAATCGACGGCCAAAACCGCCCCCCAAGTAATAAGGACGAATTATTACGTTATTTTGTTCTATATCAAGGGCTTTAGCTAACGCCGGTAACGTAAGTGATTGCCATTGGTTACCCGTATGCACAATCCAATTTCCGTCTTTAAATTCAGCTATGGCATTAAGTGGTTCTAACTGGTAATGACTTGCTGTTGCGGTGGTGTAGGTTGCATCAAATTTATTTTTTGCATCAGCTAGGACCTTAGGCGTGTTACCCTCATCTACAAATAAAGTACCAGATGCGCTATCGTCACATAATTTTTTGCCCTGCGCTTGAATATCGGCTTCAGAAACGTTAGCAGTGTTACCTACTTTGTAATTAACATTTAAGGCATCAACCGCTTTAATTGCACTGTGATAATTATCAGCCAGTACAACCACCCATCCCTCAACGGTATTACTCGGATCGTTTAATATTTCAAAACCGCGGTAACCTTTAATTGCTTTTGCGCCACTGTCATCAACACTTGTTACTTTACTTCCATATCGTGTTGGAGGAATAACCGGACGTGCATACACCATCCCTTCTATTTCAACATCAATACCATACACCGCTGTACCGTTTGTTTTAGCTGGTATATCTAATGCTTTAAAATCTTGATTTAAACCCGTTAAATGACGTTTATTGGCTGGTTTTAAAGGGAGCTGTGCGACCTCTTCACTTGTAAAGGTACGATTAAACTCACCTTTTTGTACAATATCGGCGTAGCTTACTGATTGTCCACCCGCAATAATTTGCCCTTTTTGTGCAATGCATTGCTCTGGTTTAACCCCTAGCATTTTAGCCCCTGCATCAATAAGCGCTAAGCGCCCTGCGGCACCAGCTTGTGATAGCGGTTTAAAGCTTTGAAACACTGACCACGAACCGCCGGTAACCATATATCCCCATTTTTCATGGGTGTCTACGTAAGTAATCGATACCTTATCCCAATCACACTCTAGTTCGTCGGCCACTATTCGCGCCAATGCGGTGCCAATATGCTGGCCCATTTCCGCTTTAGCTATACTAACCTCTACCTCACCATTGACCCCCATAGTCCACCAAATAGTTGGTGAAAATGCCTGTTGTGAAATTGATTCTTTGGCGCTCAAAGACCCTGTAAATAACGCAGGTGCAAATGCCATCACTAGGCCCGCACTAGCACTGCCAATCATAAATGAACGACGATTTAAGTTGACGGTTTCGCTATTTTTTTGAAATAATTTTTTCATTATCCGCTCCAATTAAACGTCTTGCTCATTTGGGTTAAACATTTGTACTGCGCTTTGTGATTCATCAGCCGCACGTTTTATTGCCGACTTTATACGTTTGTAAGCCATACAACGACAGTAATTACCATTCATATGATTGACAATTTCTTCATCAGTTGGTGATGGATTGTCTGCAAGCAATGTTGCTGCTTGCATAATCTGGCCAGACTGACAATATCCACATTGCGGTACTTGCTCATCAACCCATGCTTTTTGCAGCGGATGTTCGTTATTAAGACCTTCAATAGTAGTAATATTTTTACCTGCTACAGCAGCAATAGGTAAAACACATGAGCGCGTAGCCTGTCCATCTAAATGCACAGTACAAGCACCACACATTGCTATGCCACAACCAAACTTAGTGCCCTTTAGCCCAATTTCATCGCGAATAACCCATAACAAGGGTGTATCTTCACTTGCATGTGATTCAATCACTTTGCCATTAATTGTAAACGTTACCATAACTCGCCCCTTGAATAAGCTTTCAATCAACTGCACCGCGAGTTGTGCTGAACAGTTGGAGTACCATTAAAATTAAAGCAACTTGACCCTTCAACATTGCTCTTAAGTAGTGCACGCAAGTTTACACGCTGCGCAGTATGCCTTTGCGCTTACAAATATTGATGAAGTCTTGTATTTGCAAGGCATCTAAAAATTTTCAATTAAAGTTTAGTTTGTTTTTTATATTTGACCCGAACCTGCTTCGATAGATTTATAAGCGATAGTGCACGTTAGTAACTAAGTCCCTATTTTAGAGGCGTAGCGTTTTAACTGCTCAACGGTGTCTATATCTGTGCCTGCCTGGTTAATTAAAATGCTGTTTACAATATCACCCGAGCTCCGAAGTAAGTGTTGCGCACCTTTGTCAGTCGTTAAAGTGGTGAGTAAATCAAAATCATCATGAGGAAATATTGCTGGCACACCTAAGCGCTTTCCGTAGTTAGCACACCATCGGGTAGGAGTTTTCTGAAATCGAGTAACTAAAAGCTGAATATCGCAAGTCTCTAATTCAACCTGATCTGCTAGCGTAAATAAAATACCATCCCAATCACCACTATGCTTTAAGTGATTGGCTGCAAGCGCAATTGATTTACCTAAACCTTGATGCCAATGTAAATTATGAATAATTTCAATGTTATTACAGTGCTTAAGCGCTTGAGTAATTTCGCTATGCCACGCACCAGAAACAATATAAACAGGGCTTGCGTCTAACTGCTGTAAAACTTCAACTGCACGCGCGATCATGCTTTTATTGTTGCCAACATTAGCTATTAATTTACACCCATTAAAACGAGACGATTGCCCGGCGGCTAACAATACTTTTGCTATGCGCATACTTTATTGGCCCCAATTACTGAGGGATTTAGCATCTTTATTAGAAAGCACAGCATGTATTTCACTAATAAGTGACAATGCAATACTTTCTGGCGAGTCGCCACCCAAATTAAGTCCTACAGGACCAAAAACAGGTGCTTTAACATCCTCAACAGCTGTATTGGCTTGCTCAAAAACCTGTGCGCGTCGGTGCTTTGGACCCAGCAATCCCATATATTTTAAATTAGATTGGCTCAACGCAAAAAGTGCATTTGCATCAAGCTCAACACTGTGCGCCATTAATATGCTGGCATCTACCTTTTGCATTTCACAATATTGAGCGAGCTCTTGTGGGGGACAACGTAAAATTGTATCTGCCTGCTGAAAATATTGCCTTTTAGCATTAGCTGCACGCGGATCCCATACGGTCACGATCCAACCTAGTTGCTTTGCTATCGAATAAACTGCAACAGCATCGGCACCGCCACCCACAATTAAAATATGGGGGGCTGGGTATACGGCTACTTGTAGCCAATGCTGATTATTTTTTTCAATGATTTGTGCTTTACGATTAACAGAAAGGCCATCAGAAACATTACGTTTTGAAAAAACGCCCTGCCCCAGCGCACAAACAGGTTGAACTGGTTGTGAATAGTAACCTGACACTTTTTCTTTTAGGGCATTAAAAATTGAATCGAGACTTAAGTATTCATTGGCAGCATTCACTGGCTGTAAAACAATATGAACAATACCACCGCAACCAATGCCTAATTGAAAAGTTAAATCATCCTCGTCAGTTGCGTCATAAGTAATGGTTTTTGATTTTAAAGAGGTCATTACTTGTTTAGCGTGGCGCTGAATATCTGCCTCTAGGCACCCACCTGAAAGCATACCTAAACGCTGGCCTAGGCTAGAAATAAGCATCATAGCGCCTAGCTTGCGGTAGCTGGAGCCTTCAATTTTGTACAATGTTGCCAATACCCATTGCTGTTCGTCTCGCAAAGGGTGCCAGGTAGCCAGCATGCTTTTTAAATCAGTTACCATATATGTGCCATTAGAGTCCTTTAATTATGTATTTTTCAAAATATACAAATATTACTGTGATTAACTGACTAACTTTAAAACGCCTTACCTTACGTTGAACCCAATCGATAAGATCATATTTATATTATATAAAATAAAGCATTATCAGCCACTGTAAAGGTTTACTATTTACGATTCCATTAAATCATTTAGAGTTTCAATCAGGCTGTCAAATTCATCATTAACGCTTTCACGCTGCTTGTTGCTCAATGTAGGAGCGAGTTCGACTAATAAATTGACATATAAATCGAGGTTGGTTGCATTTATGGCTAATTGTTCTTCGCTCATAAAGGCCTCACGTTCTTTTATTACGTGGCTCAGTTTATTTACAAACTCGTTTTCTGGTAAGCTTTTATTATGCATTATTACTTTAGCCGCATCTAAGCGAGCTTGTTTGTAATCGAGCCAAAGAGCCCCTGATTCTGTGTGTTCATTATTTGCGTCTGCAATGAGTCGCTTTTGCTGGTCAGTGAGCTTACCAAGCCAATCTGAATAGTAGTCTAGCTGGTTTTCTAGGCGTTTAGTTTTGCGCTCTTTACTAGATTGTTCGTTATATCGCTCACGATCTTCGTTAATTTGCTCTTGTATATTTTGTATAAATTCGTCGCGTTGCTCTTTAGAAAGCGTATACCCTAACTGTGCAAGGGGGTAATGCGCATGTTCAAGAAGGTTTTTCCAATGCGTTCTGGCAAATACCACCTGCTCTTTTAATTGGGCATGATTGAGTTGTTGATTAAACAACAATTTTAAATTTTCAATATCCTGCTTGTATGCTGGCAATTGTGTGTCGCGGTGCCATTGCTGTGTGGTATTAATAATTTCTTTTAGTTGTTTGTTCTGTTGTTTGTTTAAATCGACGTAGTCATCAACCCAAAATGACGATAACCATGTTAAATTATTATAAGTAAACGAAGCAGAACAACTCGTTAATAGCAATACACTTAACGCAATAGTTATATGTGACAACTTATTTTTTATTGTTTTAAACATTTTCACCTCTGCAAACATGAACGCTTAACTTAGCTAAGCACTTACATAATGACCTTGCGTATTACGAACACGCTCTTTTTTATCGCACGTAAGCTCAAAAGTATAAAATTAAAGTAACACGTTTTTAGCCGTGCTTTGACCTAGTTATTTCTTTTAAATTTTCTGTTATATCTGTATCTTACGCTTATTACATCAAACGGGTTAGGTAAAACAACCTCGATTTGAGCTATGCTATATTGGCACACAGTGTTTATCTAAACCTAAATGCACGCTAATTTTTTTGTAGCAATACAATAAACCTAAAATACAGCAATGTTATACGCCCTTCATTACGTGTGAGTGCAATAGTATTGCAAAGAAAATGGTTTTATTTAACTCACAGTGAAACGATTACTTGTTGGAGATATCGCTATGTCACAGTTTAATTTAAAAACGTTATTACTTACGGGTGCTTTAATTGCTAGCCCTTTTGCCAATGCGACTCTTGAAGAAGGTATTATTGCGGCAAACGAAGGTCGCTTTGAATTCGCTTTAAAAGAATTTGAGTACCTTGCCGACAAAGGGTTTGCACCTGGCATTTACGAACTTGCTAAGTTATACGAAGAAGGCCACGGCGTTACACGCGATTATTACAAAGCAGCCGACCTATACAAAAAAGGCGTAAAAAAGAACCACGCAGACTCAATGTTTGCATTAGCGGTATTATACGATGAAGGTAAAGGCGTTAAATTAGACAAACAAATGGCTTTATCTCTATTCGAAAAAGCAGCCAAAAAAAACATGCCTGCCGCACAGTTTAACTTAGGTGTTATGTATTCAAATGGTGATGGTGTTAGTCACGATTACAAACTTGCCAAAACTTGGTACGAAAAAGCCGCAGGTAACAACTATTCTTTAGCGCAATTTAATTTAGCGCTTATGTACTTTGAGGGGTTAGGAATGCCAAAAAACCTTGAAAAGTCATACATATGGAATACGATTGCCGAATACAATGGCAACATGCAAGCAAGCCACAGTCGAAAGCTGGATGAGCGTTCCATGCTACCAAAAGAAATTGAAGAAGCAAAAGAAAAAGCCGACGCAATTTACACTAAAATTCTTGCAGGCACATATGCAGGCGAAGGGCGTCTGTTTTAAGTCAAGCAATACAAATAAAGCTGAACTTAGTGTCATTGCGCATAACGAGTTCAGCTTTTTTAATTTGTATTACTTAATATATAGCCACTTTAATAGTTTAGTTAGCAGTTTGCTTTGCTTGAGTAACAACCCTATACGGGGGTTAAAAGAACCAGAAACCAGTGTATTTTTAGCGTGGCTAAACGTTAAAAACCCTTCTTTACCATGATAGTGCCCCATACCTGAGTGACCTACGCCACCAAATGGCGCGTCGTCAGCGGTTACTTGCACCAGAGTATCGTTAACGGCAACGGTGCCACTGAGCGTTTGTTTAATAATGTACTCTTGCGCTTGTTTATCTTGACCTAAAATATAAAGAGCAAGTGGGTTAGGATGCTGTTTAATATAATCAAGAACTTCTTCTAACTTCCCATAACTCTTAAGTGGCAATATAGGCCCAAATAATTCGTCTTGCATAAGTTGCATGTCATCAGTCACGTTTGTGACTAAATGCAGACCCATACGATGCTTATCTGCATCTTGTTGATTTTGCTCAAGTGGCTTAATGACATTTGCCCCAAGTGCTTGCGCTTGTACCAAATATTCGGATAAACGCGCATAATGCGAATCACTAATAATAGAGGTTAAATTTTTACCTTCAACACCTTGCTTAAAGTGCTTTTTATAAAGATCACATAGCTGTTTAATGAGCTGGCTTTCTAAGGTTTTAGGCACAAATACATAGTCTGGTGCAACACAAATTTGCCCGGCATTCGCCATTTTTCCAAATAAAAGTGCGTGCGCAGCCTTTTTAATATCAGCTTGCTCAGTAATAATAACTGGTGACTTGCCGCCAAGCTCTAAAGTAACGGGGGTTAAGTTTTTACTGGCGGCTTTCATTACTAATTTGCCAACTCCTGTAGAGCCGGTAAATAATAAGTGTGCAAAAGGGAGGGACGAAAATTCGCTTGCAACGTCACTACCACCTTGGACCACACATACGTGCTGGCTCATTTTATTATCAAAAAGCTTTTCTAAAACAGCATTGGTATGAGGAGTAAATTCACTCAGCTTCAACATAACCTTATTACCCGCTGCAATTGCGGTGATCACTGGCACAACTGCAAGTTGAATTGGATAATTCCACGGTGCGATAACGCCTACAACGCCTTTTGGCTGATAGGTAACACTTACTTTTGAAGGCCATAGGCTAAGCCCCACAGAACGTTTACTCGGCTTTGACCACTTAGGTAGCTTTTTAATAATGTGCGAAAGCCCTTGCACGGTAGGTAAAATATCCCCCAGTAAGGTATCAAACGCAGTACGGTAACCAAAGTCTTTAGATACCGCACTGATAAGTTCTTCTTCAAGCTCTACAATGCGCGAACGTAATTTTTTTAAAATGGCTAATCGAGAATGAACTGTAGGATAAGGGTTATCTAAAAACGCATTTTGCAAACTATTAAACTGCGTTGATAAAGAAGCTGCTTGTACTGTGTCTGTCGTCAAAATAGGTTACTCGATTTTTAAAGTTATTGTCGACTATAACCTTGTTCTGTTTTTCGAGCAATAACACTAATTTACCTATTACAACAACATACATACTGATTAAGAGTCGCTTTGCTTGAGGTACAAAGGGACTCCATTTTAAAAATTAAATACTGTTTTTGCGAGCGTTATGGTTACAAGTGTAATTAACACGATAGCGACTAGGTTAAGTGCAAAGCCTGCTTTGATCATATCGCGAATTTTAATTTTCCCCGAGCCAAACACAATGGCATTTGGTGGTGTTGCAACAGGCATCATAAACGCACAACTGCATGCTATAGCAGCAGGAATAACCCATACTAAGGGCGATCCAAAAACACTTTCAGCAACAGGGCCTAATAACGGCAAAAAGCCAGCTGCCGTGGCTGTGTTACTCGTTATTTCAGTTAAAAAAGTAATGAGCGCAACAACCACAAGAATTCCCATAACGAACGGAATAGCACTCGCACCTTCTATCATCTGTGCAATGTATTGCGCTAAACCAGAAGATTTAATTTGTGATGCTAATGATAAGCCCCCACCAAAAAGTAATAACACACCCCAAGGAACTTTAGACGCACTCGCCCAATCTAAAATACGCTCGTCACTGCCCTTTTTAGCTGGCAAAACAAATAACACCAGGGCTGCTGCAATCGCAATAGCTGTATCTGAAATACCAAGACCCGATAAGTCAGCTAATAGCGGTCTAAAAATCCAACAGAGCGCTGCGAGTGAAAATACTAAAAACACCCCTTTTTCTGCGCGTTGCAACGAACCGAGTGTTGCAAGCTCATCAACAAACATGGTTTTACTGTCTAGTATGTTTTCTGCATTTTTATCAACTTTATAGCTAAATTTAGTAAGCCATATCCAGCACACCAACAACATGGCAATTGCCAAAGGTACACCTACCATCATCCACTGCCCAAAGCCAATTTCAATTTGGTAACTTTCAGATAAGTAAGCTGCCATAAGGGCATTAGGCGGTGTTCCTATTAACGTAGCAATACCACCAATGCTGGCACCATAGGCAATTGATAACAGTAATGCTTTTGCAAATTCATCTTCACTAGAATCAGAATTACTCACTAAATGAATAATTGATAACGCGATGGGCAACATCATCACCGTTGTTGCTGTGTTTGACATCCACATAGATAAAAATGCTGTTACTAGCATCATGGCTAATATTTGTAAGCTAGGCTTTTTACCCGCATAGAGCATAGTGGTTAACGCAATTCGTTTATGTAGCCCCCAACGCTCCATAGCTATTGATATTAAAAAACCACCCAAAAATAAAAATATGAGTGGATGTGCATAAGGTGCTGCTGTAATTTTGATAGGTGCAATACCCACAAGTGGCGTTATGACGAGCGGCAACAAAGAAGTCGCAGGAATAGGCACAACCTCAGTTACCCACCAAGAGGCCATCCAAAACGCTAAACCGGCTGTTTTAAAGGCTGTATTAGACAGGCCGCTTGGCGGCTCTAATAAACAGGTTAACAGCATGACAATGGGGCCAAGCCATAACCACAAGCTTCGCATAATTGAATATGTTTGATTAATATTGTTTAGATTGCTTAACATTACTGCGCCAAAAGCTTTTTAACAGACGTTACAGTAAATAAGATGGTGAGGACTTGTCAAATGGATACACATCACCCAACACAATAAATATAAAGTAAAATATTTAAAGCGTTTAGTGAGAGTGTTAAGATTTAAGGAATAAAAAAATCAAAAAGGGGATTTAAAGTAACGCCGTAAACAAAAGGCCTACGGCGAACATATCAAAATTAACTAGTCGCTAATGCTGATCTATTTTTTAGGTACTTATATAAACCAATTAATGAGGCTGCGATCCAAAATATTTCTATCACAAAGCTTGCCAAATTAAAGTTATAACAGAGGCTAATTAATAATAAAATCGCTCCTGTTAAGTTCATCATGTTGTATGTCAGGCTGGTTGGTGTTGTTTTACCTAACTGAAGTAAAAAAAACGACCCTACAACTAAAAAAGTACCTGTCATACCGATGATGTCAAATAAGAGTGCTATCACGAAACTATCCTTTATCCATTTTTTAAATAACCCAAAAAACTGGCCCAATCCATGGGGAGGGTATATTTTCATTCATTGAAACAGCAAAACCGGGCAATCATAACAACAAAGTAGATTCAAACAAGGGCATATGTCCGCTTATGTTTTTAGCTTATTTAAATGTAACTTTTCCACCAATCATTTTATAGGCAGGTGCACCGCGAATTAAAGCGGGCCTTGCAAAAGCCCGCTCACAACTTGGGCAAATACAAGGGGTTTTTGTGAAGTCTTGAGATATACGTTCTTTAAAACATTTAACAAGTGCTCCTTTGCCTCCCTTTCGGTATTTAAAAAGCTGCGTTTTGCATGAAGAGCAAAAAATATCAACGGTTTTTGTAGGGCCTTTTTTGTTTGGTTGTGCCAAAACACCTCCGTAATTGAACGATTATATTTTAGGTATAATACGGTAAGTTTAATTTAGTCGTCCTTGAATTAAAACAGATGTAATTGCTAGGGCGTGCCTAAGTTGTTTTGTTTATGGCTTATGGGCTGCGGCTAAAACACGGTCTAAGTGGTCACTCAGCACTTTAAGACTAAAAGGTTTAACAATAATGCCTGATACTTTAGCTGCTATTACATTTTTTATAGCTTTAGAGTTATCTTCGCATGTCACCATTAAGACAGGAATTGAGGTAAGCTGTTCGTCATTTCTTATTCTATTTAGTAAATCTTTGCCATCCATTTTTGGCATATATAAATCTGTGATAACTAAATCAAACGGCTGCTTTTTTAATAATGTAAGTGCTTGAATACCATCTGTTGCTTCAACTAAATCAAGGTATTTTAAATTTCTAAGCATGTTAATTAATACATGTCGCATCAGTGGCATATCATCAACAACAAGTATTTTCATATTATTTAGTTGCCTGAATAAGTAAAAAGATAAACAGTTTTGTATTTATAAATCAATTATGGCCAACCACCTATAATTAATCCCATTAACGAAAATTGGCTTACATAGTAACCACTGTTTATCAAAAAAAGTTTCACTGGACGCTGCTCATAAATATAACTTAAACCCAAAGAGCTGCTCACCCAAAATAACCCAATAGAAAATCCAGTAACCACGCTTAAACCTAAATCTGAATCGTTTCCTAAAAATATCGATAATAAAAACGCAGATACAAACGAGAACAAAAACGTACCCACAAATGCTTTATTTTTGCTAGCGCCTTGAAAGTCTAGCTCTGTTAGTCCACAACTTTCTAACCA
The DNA here is from genome assembly GCF_057547735.1 of Pseudoalteromonas sp. NH0006-46. Taxonomy (NCBI): domain Bacteria; kingdom Pseudomonadati; phylum Pseudomonadota; class Gammaproteobacteria; order Alteromonadales; family Pseudoalteromonadaceae; genus Pseudoalteromonas; species Pseudoalteromonas sp. NH0006-46. The sequence continues at coordinate 220,265 of NZ_BAAJML010000003.1, forward strand.
TGCTTGTCTAAATAACATATTTGAATACCAAACATTACTTAGCGTAAACGATGAAAGCGCGGCTACTAGTATTGAAATGAAATTAATATCCGAGAAATTCATACTGCACTGAAGTTTCCTGAATCCTAACGTCTTTTTAATGTAGTTAATATTAACTAAAGCAGCAAATACTAAAATGTAACCGACACTTAAATAACTACAAACAATTAAAACAATGCAAACGTGGCTTGTGTTAATTCAGCTATATCGTCTATGGCTAACTTTAACTCCAAGCCACGCTTACCCGCACTTACATATACAATATCAAACTCTCTGGCACTATTATGTATGTAGGTTTGAAGGCGTTTTTTTTGTCCAAGCGGGCTTACACCTCCAAGTATATAACCGGTACTTGCATTTACTTTTTGAGGCGCAGCCAAGGCCACTTTTTTTGTCTTTACTACTTTAGCAAGCAGCTTAAGATTAACTTGTTTAGATACGGGTGTTATAGCCACTATTAACTGGCCTTCGTGTGTTTCTAATACCAGTGTTTTAAATACCTGCTCGCTATTTAAGTTAAGTTTTTCAACCGCCTCTAAACCATAGTGACCATTCTTTGCATCGTGCTCATAGCTCAGTATTTCGAACCTTATTTTTTGTTTTTCTAGTAGTGCGATTGCAGGCGTCATTTCGTTTTCACTTTTCACTGAGGAGTTAGCAAATTTAAAGCAAAAAAAACGGCGCTGTAAAGCACCGTTTTTAAACAATAATCATGTTTATTTAGTTAAGTCATCAAAAAACTTTTTAACACCATCAAAAAAGCCTTGCTCTTTAGGACGGTTTTTTGAGCTATCTGTGCCCATGCTTTCTTCTAACTCTTTAAGTAGTTCACGTTGGCGCTCGTTTAGATTGACAGGTGTTTCAATAACCACCTTACAAATTAAATCGCCTTGCGCACCGCTACGAACAGACTTAACACCTTTGCCACGCATACGGAACATTTTTCCCGTTTGTGTCTCTGACGGTATTTTAAGTTTTGCACGACCATCAAGGGTCGGTACTTGAATCTCACCGCCCAAGCCTGATGTGGTAAAGCTGATTGGGACTTCACAATATAAATTATTACCTTCACGTACAAAAATCTCGTGTTCTCTCACTGACACTTGTACGTATAAATCACCTGCTGGTGCGCCATGCACACCGGCTTCACCTTCACCAGATAAGCGAATACGGTCGCCCGTATCAACGCCTGCAGGTATTTTAACCGACAACGTTTTAGTTTTTTCTACACGACCTTGACCATGACAGCTATTACAAGGGTCTGAGATAATTTGACCTTGTCCCTGACACGTAGGACACGTTTGCTGAACGGCAAAGAAACCTTGACGCATTTGAACTTGGCCAGCACCATGACAGGTTGTACACGTTTTAGGTTTAGAACCTGCTTTTGCACCACTACCATCACAAGGATCACAGCTTACCCATGTAGGTACTTTAATTTCTACTTCTTTTCCACGAACCGCTTCTTCAAGCGTTAAGTCCATGTTGTAACGTAAATCAGATCCGCGTTGTTGACGAGATTGACGTCGACCACCGCCGCCACCAAAAATATCACCAAACACATCGCCAAATACATCACCAAAGTCACCATGGCCGCCGCCAAAGCCGCCATGACCACCGCCACCACCTTGTTCAAAGGCTGCGTGACCATATTGGTCGTACATCTGACGTTTTTGGTCGTCAGTTAGTATTTCGTACGCTTCTTTAACTTCTTTAAACTTGGTCTCAAGCTCTTTATCGCCTGCGGTACGATCTGGATGATATTTCATCGCTAAGCGTTTATACGCTTTTTTTATGTCTCGCTCACTCGCATCTTTGCTTACGCCGAGGACTTCGTAATAATCGCGTTTTGACATATCTATCACACTACTCTTTCTATTTTGCAGCGTAAGCTGCGGGATAAACCGATAAATCTCATCGATTTATCATTGAATTATGAACCTTAAATACATGCAAAAGGCGCGACAAGCTATTGCTCGCGCGCCTCGTTTGTTCATCCTAACCTAAACACCTAACCGAGTTAAGTGTTTTTGGTTAGCTAGAAGCGTCAGCAACAATTACTTGTCGTCTTTTACTTCTTCAAACTCTGCATCAACAACGTCATCATCTTGCTTAGCTGATTGTTGTTGCTCACCTGCATCTGCTTGACCTTGCTGCGCTTTAGCTTGAGCAATTTCCATTAGCTTTTGAGACTTTTCAGCAAGTGCTTGCGTTTTAGCTTCAATTTCTTCTTTATTGTCGCTCTTAATTGCAGCTTCTAAGTCTACAACTGCAGCTTCAATGGCTTCTTTGTCTTCGTTTGGTAGTGCATCACCCGCTTCTTCAACTTGCTTACGTGTACCGTGAACCATTGCATCAGCTTGGTTACGAACAGCTACAAGCTCTTCAAACTTTTTGTCTTCTTCAGCGTGGGCTTCTGCATCGCGAACCATTTTTTCAACTTCTTCATCGCTTAAACCAGAAGAGGCTTGAATCGTGATTTTTTGCTCTTTACCTGTATCTTTATCTTTAGCAGATACATGTAAGATACCATCCGCATCAACATCAAATGTTACTTCAATCTGTGGTGTACCACGTTGTGCTGGGCGAATACCTTCTAGGTTAAATTGACCTAGAGATTTGTTGTCGCTTGAACGTTTACGCTCACCTTGTAACACATGAATGGTTACCGCAGATTGGTTATCTTCTGCTGTTGAGAAAGTTTGCGATTTCTTAGTAGGAATCGTCGTATTCTTCTCAATAAGTGCTGTCATTACAGAACCCATTGTTTCAATACCTAGAGACAACGGAGAAACGTCTAGTAGAAGTACGTCTTTAACATCACCTGCTAGTACACCACCTTGAATTGCCGCGCCCACTGCAACAGCTTCATCAGGGTTAACGTCTTTACGTGGCTCTTTACCAAAGAAGTCAGCAACTGTTTTTTGTACTAAAGGCATACGTGTTTGGCCACCAACAAGGATAATGTCGTTGATGTCGCCTACTGATAAATCAGAATCAGCAAGTGCACGTTTAAGCGGCTCTAAAGATTTAGTTACTAAATCTTCAACAAGTGACTCAAGCTTAGCGCGTGTTAGTTTCACGTTCATGTGCTTAGGACCTGTTGCATCAGCAGTTACGTACGGAAGGTTAACTTCTGTAGATTGTGCAGATGACAGTTCAATTTTAGCTTTTTCAGCAGCTTCTTTAACACGTTGCATTGCAAGTGGATCTGTTTTTAGATCTAAGCCTTGGTCTTTCTTAAATTCTGCTACTAAGTAGTTGATTACGCGGTTATCAAAATCTTCACCACCTAAGTGAGTATCACCATTTGTAGCTAGTACTTCAAATGTGTGCTCGCCTTCAACTTCATCAATTTCAATGATTGATAAATCGAAAGTACCACCACCTAAATCGTATACAGCTACAATGTTTTCGCCTTTGTTTTTGTCCATGCCGTAAGCAAGGGCAGCAGCTGTTGGCTCATTGATGATACGTTTAACTTCAAGACCCGCAATACGGCCAGCGTCTTTAGTCGCTTGACGTTGTGAATCATTAAAGTATGCAGGTACTGTGATTACAGCTTCAGTTACGGCTTCACCTAGGAAGTCTTCAGCTGTTTTTTTCATTTTTTTAAGTACTTCAGCAGAGATTTGCGGTGCAGCGCGTTTTTCGCCGCCTGCTTCTACCCACGCATCGCCGTTATCGGCTTTAATGATTTTAAACGGCATAATACCAATATCGCGTTGTACTTCTTCGTCTTCAAAACGACGACCAATTAAACGCTTAATTGCAAATAATGTGTTTGTAGGGTTAGTAACCGCTTGACGCTTAGCAGATTGACCTACTAATGTTTCACCGTCTTGCGTGTAAGCAATAATAGACGGGGTTGTGCGATCGCCTTCCGCGTTTTCAATAACACGTGCTTTGTCACCATCAAGTACTGCAACACAAGAGTTTGTAGTACCTAAATCGATTCCGATAATTTTACCCATGAAACTTCTCCAACTTCAAAATTCGTTAATACGTTCGATGACTAGTAAATAGGGATGCCATAAAACTAATTCAACTGTAAAAATGAAAAAAAATTCATTTTTTATGATTTATTTACAAAATAACCCTAATTATTGTAAGGAATGATGATTTTTAGAGCGTTTGACACGCCTTTAATTACTGGCCTGACCAGTTTGATTGTGTTATAAATTTATTAAATTGCACTTTTAAAGGATATTTCCCATGCACTTTGACCAACTACTTGAGCAAGCCGCTAAAATAGGTCAATCAGATAAAATCGAACAATCAACGCTTACCATGCAATTTCCTGAAAATTGGTGTCAAGGAAGAACCGCTTTTGGTGGTTTATCAGCTGCATTGTTATATCAAGCTATTAGAGGCCAAGTGAGTAATGACCGCCGCCTTCTTTCGTTGAGTACCAATTTTGTGGGGCCTTTATTGGCCGATACCCCTTTTTCACTGTACGTTGAAATATTACGTGAGGGTAAAAACAGCACACAAGTACTCGCTAAAGCTATTCAAAATGAGCAAGTAGCCGTCATTGTTCAGGCTTGTTTTGCTAAAAATAGAGAGTCAGCTATTGATGTTCCTGTTTCAAAGACATTAGGTTTAAGCCCCGTTAACGAGCGCCATACGTTACCCTTTATAAAAGGCCAAATGCCTGAATTTTTTCAACACGTGGATTTATGCCCGCAACAAGGCGCAATGCCTTTTACAGGGGCAGACACATCACATTTAGGTGGATGGATGCGACTTAAACACACACCCGAAACCATTACAGAGGCGCATATCATTGCATTAACCGATGCATGGCCGCCCACGTTATTACAAATGTTTAAGCAACCCGGGCCTGCAAGTAGTATGTCGTGGTATTTAGAGTTTGTTCAATCCCCCAATTTAACGCCTGGCGAGTGGCTTGGTTTTGAAGCGATCACGCATCACTCTAAAGATGGGTATGGTTTAGAAGATGGGTGTATTTGGTCACAATCAGGTGAGCTTATTGCCCTTACACGCCAAACGGTTGCCGTTTTTGATTAGGGTCTATTGATCTTTGCGGATTAAAATGTGTTCAAACTAGGGGCTATTTAATCGCGGCGCGAGGTTTGTAACCCAGTGGGCTCGGTAATTGCTCTTGTCTTATTCTTCTAGCTTACATCTATGCAGGCAGCAAAGTGTAAATAGCCCCTAGGAAGCCCACCTTGGGCAGCGCCTGTTGGTATTAATACTGCGTTATCGCCAATTTATGGTGAATAACCACACTACATAGGCTCTGCCTTGCCTGAACACCAAACAGGCTGGTGCAACAAACTTAATCTTGAAAGGCCAACAAACCCATATATAAAAAAGTAATCCAATCAGATACTTTATTGCTTGGCCTGTATACAAAAGTTAATTGTTCGCGTTGTATTACAGCCCCAAATATTGCAAAATCAAGTAAATGCCTTGTTGGTTGGTACTAATTTGCAAACTGTTTGCCCCTGCTGCGACCTGATCATCGATATACCAAGAGTTATTGCTAAGCAAATGGCGATATGCCCGCATTGTCATCATAAATTGTGCGAAGCAAACGTAAACCACGATAATCGCATAGTGGCCTTGAGTTTTAGTGCCCTACTCATGCTATTAAGCAGTATGTTTTACCCTTTTTTATCCTTTAGTAGTAATGGCATAACCCAAACGATTACCCTACCCGATGCAGCCCGAATATTGTTCAATTACGATAGTGAATTATTGGGGCTTTTTATTGATTTAAGCATTATTGCGTTGCCAATGAGTTTATTAATTATTTTGATCCCGCTTCACTTAGGTATTTTAAAAACATTGCCACAGGGTATTGCTCGTCGGTTACTTAAGTTTACTTTGGCACTTGAGCCATGGATTATGTCTGAGATATTTTTAATTGGTGTGTTAGTCAGCATGGTTAAAATTATGTCTTTAGCTGATATAAGCTTTGGCGCAAGTTTTTGGGCCTACGCTGCCTTTGTTTTTTTATATATTGCCGCTTTAGTGCACTTAAATCGCCCAAGGCTATGGGCACAAATTAAACCTGAAAAGAAGTTAGAGGGTGTTGAACATGCTAAGCGTGCAATCGACGAAAATATTAAAGCCTGCCATGTGTGTCATCAGCTTTGTACCAGTAACATATGCCAGCGATGCCACACTAAAACACATGTACGTAACCCTTATAGCGTTCAAAAAGCAACCGCTTGGCTCATTACTTCTATTGTTTGCTTTATACCAGCAAACGTATTGCCCATTATGAATACCACGAGCTTGGGTGATGAAACCCCATCGACACTTATCGGCGGGGTTATTTTACTCTGGAAAAGTGGTTCTTACCCTATTGCGGGTATTATTTTTTTTGCGAGTGTTGTTGTTCCTTTAGCCAAAGCATGTGTACTAAGCTTTTTGTGTATTATGGTAACAAAACCCGCAAACAGGCATACTAAAAGCTATACTAGAATTTACCAACTCACTGAGTTTATTGGTAAATGGTCAATGATAGACGTTTTTGTTGTCGCCATTTTAGTAGCGCTAGTGCAGCTGGGTAATTTAATGTCAGTGACACCAGGTTTAGGCATTGCATTTTTCACCGTTATGGTAATATGCCAAATGATGGCTGCTCACTCATTTGATCCACGCCTGTTATGGGATTCACCTAAAAATAAATCATCAGAGACCAAAACATGACCGAAACCGCCCAAGTAACAGATGAACCAAAAATCTCTGCTATCTGGATTATTCCAGCCATAGCGCTTTTTGTCGGTGTGTGGATGCTTTATCAATATCAAGCAAATAAAGGCCCCACTATATATATAGAAATGCCGCAAGCCGAGGGTATTATTGCGGGTAAAACAGAGATAAAAGTGCGCAGTGTAAAAATAGGGCAAATTGACAGCGTACGTTTATCCGACTCTCAAGACAGTGTTATTGCACGGGCTCAAATAGATAAAAACTATGATGACCTACTCACCGACGACGCTAAAATATGGGTGGTAAAGCCACGTATTGATGAAACCGGTATAAGTGGAATGAGCACCTTATTATCTGGAGTTTACTTAGAGTTTGCACCTGGTGAAAGTGAAAACCTAAAAGAACATTTCATCCTCCAAGAAGAGCCTGCGCTCATTGGCAAAGACGTGCAAGGCGGTCGCTTCCAACTACTTAGCTATAACGCAGAGGTACTTGATGTTAGCACCGGGATATTTTTTAAAAATTATAAAATTGGCCAAATAGAGACTGCTACATTTGATTGGGAAAACCAAGCAATGAAATACGGTATCTTTATAAAAGCGCCGTACCAAAACTTAATTACCAACAATTCGATTTTTTGGGTCAACGCCGGTATAGAAATTGATTTATCTGCCGATGGCATAAATATTAATACGGGTTCTTTGAGTAAGCTTTTAAAAGGGGGGATTTCAGTTGGCTTACCCGATAACCAAACACCGGGTGAAATAGCTAACGATGGCCACAACTTTTCACTCAGTCAAAGCTATAAAGAAGCACTCGAAGAACGCTTTTACGACTTTGACTATTACATAATAGATTTTGAACAATCTATTAGAGGACTCAGACCCGGCGCCCCTGTTGAATACCGAGGGATCCGTATTGGTACAGTGGTTGAAGCCCCTGCAAACATAATTGTTAATGGCAAACCAGCCCACTTTAAAAGTGCAAATACATCAGTGCCTGTGCTGATAAAAATAGAATATGGACGTATTTATCACCATAGCGCAACCGCTAAAGACTTTTGGAAAGATAGCTTAAAGGGCTGGATAAACATTGGTATGCGCGCCTCTTTAAAGCCCGGTAATTTACTAACCGGTGCAGTTTATGTTGATTTTGACATGTACCCCGACGCACCAGAAGCTGGCTTTGAAAAACTGGGCCAGTACACCGTTTTTCCTAGTGTATCAAGTGGGATTACCGTTCTTGCCGACCAAGTTTCTGATGTATTAAACAAAGTAAATAATTTAAAAGTTGAAGAAAGCTTAGCGCAAATACAAGTTGCCTTTGCCGACTACCAGTCTCTTGCTAATGAAATGCGCACGCTATTAAATGAAAAAGATACTCAAAACTTACCTGGTGATATAAATCGCAACTTTGCAAAAATGACTAAAAGCATGGAGCAGTTTGAAGTGACTATGCGTCAATTTGACAAAACTATGGCAAGTTATCAAGCTGGGTCTGAATTTCACCACCAATTGCAACAAACACTGCGTGAATTTAAGCGCTTAAGTGAAGAAATACAACCTTTGACACGTGGTTTAAATGAGCAACCAAACATGCTGATTTTTGACAAAGCGCTGCCCGCAGATCCAATACCAAGGAAGCAATAATGAAAACGCTATTACTAATAACAAGTGTGCTTTTAGTATTGTCGGGCTGTAGTTCAGCAATACAAACAACAACGCAGTACTACCAATTTGAACAGCCTATTGAATCATCGTCTCGTAATGTTAGTGAAACCAGTGCACAGCTGAGAGTACAAACTGTGGTATTAAGAGGCGCATTAAATAATTTAGGTATAGCGATGAAAATTGATAATAATCAAATTCATGCTGCAAATTATCATTTATGGGGCGAGTCTCCTGACGTTATGCTTACTGCCACTGCCCAACAAACTTTATTCAAAAACATGCCAAATTGGATGGTGATTAAGGGGCTGCCTGTAATAACTGAATTAGATCAGCAAACGTTTTACGAGCTGGAGTACGAAATTCACCATTTTAATGGTGATATGCAAGGTAATGCAGATATATCTGGCCTTTGGCGCTTATATTATACTCACCCAGAAACCGGCCGCCGCTTGATTAGTGTGCATAATTTCTCTAGCGTGCTCCCCATAAAAGACGATGGCTACGATAGTTTAGTTGCCACGCTTGAACAAACCTGGCTAAACATAAACTTAGATGTGGCTAAAGCGATAGAGCAAGCACAGCTTTAATAACCATATATATCAATGGCGGTTTTATCATCACTAATAACCGCCTTGCCCACTTTTTTAAAACCTAATTTTAGCAGTACACTTTGCGAAGCTTTATTATTTTCCGAAGCAATAGCACTTACTCGATCAATACCCAGTGTGTGCCTATTTTGTAAAAGCGTTTTAGCCGCTTCAAAAATATAACCATTTTTTTCATGATGCGCTAACAAGGCAAAACCTACATCTGGCAATTGCAACACTGTCCGTTTGTAAAAACCCACTATTCCTACCACTTCACCACTGTGTAACGTAATAATATAAGGGCCAAACCCTTGGTGTTTATGCGTGGCTATAAATGATTGTTCAATATAATTTTTGGCATCACTAAGTGTATAAATTGCTTTATCGCCAATATACTTTTTAAAATTAATTTGATTCACTAAAGTGAGTAATATTGCTGCATCGTGCTGGTTTGCATAGCGAAGAAATAAGCGTTTGGTTTTAAATACGGTCACCACGTTTTATCCTTTAAAAAGTTACTTTGCACGTAAATTTTATTGACTGAAATACAAAACCAGATTATTTTTGCACCGATGTTTTTACAGGCACAACAATAGCGGTATGCATTCCTTGCTCCGTCTGGCGCCAAAGCCAACGCGTGTTATTTAAACCTTTAATTTAACATAACCGTTTAAATACTCCTCTCGCGTACAAAAGCAGTGACTTGGAAAATGATTTAACAACAAACTATCATCTTCTTTGTTTTTGTATAAGCAATTTAAATTTTTAAATATGCTTTTAATTTTGTGAACACTTAAATGCTCGAACCTTCTGCGTTAAGTTTACTGCCACCGGCGGTGGTGGTTGTGTTGGCTGTTGTTTTACGCCGCCCTATTTTATCTTTACTTATTGGTGCTTTAGTTGGGTTAGTAATAGCCGACCCGGCTCAGGTACTTGCTAACTTTGCCAGCACATCGCTCAAAGTCATGACCGACGAAACCATAGGTTGGTTAATACTCGTATGCGGTGGCTTTGGTGCTTTAATAGCCTTATTAGTGCGTACTGGCGGTGCGTCAGCGTTTGGAAAATTGGCACTAAAATACACTAAAGGTAAACGCTCATCTTTATTTATGACATTTTGCTTAGGTGTAGTTATTTTTATTGATGATTACTTAAATGCGCTTACCGTTGGCGAAACCATGAAACGCATTACCGATAAGTTTAAAGTGAGCCGAGAAATGCTTGCCTATGTAGTCGACTCAACTGCAGCACCGATTTGTGTACTTGTCCCTTTATCTACTTGGGCAGTATTTTTTGGCGGACTATTAGTAGATAACGGCATTGCCGAAGAAGGCAAAGGGATTGCTGTATATATTCAAGCAATTCCTTATATGTTTTATGCTTGGTTTGCAGTATTGGTGGTTTTGTTAGTGGTATTAGGTGTTATACCTGCTATTGGGCCCATGACAAAAGCCGAAAAAATAGCACAAATAGAGCAAGCCAGCGTAGACCCAGCTCAGTTTAGTGATATTCAAACAGCTGACGAATACGCAGTAAAAGCAGTAGAAGAAAACTTTGAAGATGCCGATCCTCAAGGGAAATTACATAACTTTTTACTGCCGATAATTTTACTTGTAGCCTTTACCGTTTACTTTGAAATAGATGTATATAAAGGCTTACTGGCAACCATGGCGGTCACTTTGCCTTTTTATGCACTACAAAAATTAATGAGCGTTAGCGAAATGATTGAACGTATGCTTGATGGCTTTAAGAGTATGATACCGGCTATTGGCACTGTAATTGCCGCCTTTATTTTTAAAGATGTGTGCGATTTAATAGGCTTACCGCAATTTGTTATAGGCAGTTTAAGCCCTTACATGACGGCGCAATACTTACCAGCAGTGGTATTTATCGCGATGGCAGTGTTAGCGTTTGCTACAGGCTCTAGCTGGGGTATTTTTGCAGTGTCTATCCCTATCGTTATGCCACTGGCAACGGCGGTTGATGCAAATATTCCATTAGTAATTGGCGCGTTATTATCGGCCTCATCATTTGGTAGCCAAGCGTGTTTTTATTCAGACTCTACTGTACTTGCAGCCCAAGGCTCTGGCTGTAACTTAATGAGCCATGCAGTAACGCAATTGCCGTACACATTAATAGCGGCTTCATTGGCGGTTATTGGCTTTATTGTTATGGCATAAATACTTATAGGTAGAATGAAATAAATAAAACCCCCAATGTAGCAATACATTGGGGGTTTATTTTTTGATCTATTTATCAATCTTATTTTTGTAACTTAATACCATTGTAATAAGCATCAAGCGTAGTGATTTTGGTTTGATTAGGTAAATCAGCAAAGTCACTTTCAATAAACTTAGTACCGCGCAGCTGCACGTTTAAGCGCGCTGCTTGTGGGTTTAGCATGGTTTGCTTGTAGTACTGTTTTATATCTGCAAGCGTTACTTTTTCCACTTCATCAATTAGCTTTTGTTTGGAATCAAAATTAAAGTTTTCTCGGTACCAATCGCTGATCAAAGGACCCATTTCATCGTTTAAGTTTTTAGGTTGCTCTTTAAGTGACACCAAAGTCGCATTTTTAAGCTGTAAAAATGTATCAGTGCTCATGTTATCAAGCTCTACCGCGTACTCTTTTTTGAACTGGTCGAAGCGAGCTTGAATTTCCTTGGGGCCTTTTACAGGCGTTTGAATAAACAAACCAACCGCTGAATAATCTTCAATTGGACTTGCAATAGCACCTACTGCATAAGCTAGTTGCTCTTCAGTACGCATTTTGTCAAATGCGATCGTTCTAAAGTGATCACGTAATACAGCAGCTTGAGCTTTTTGTTTATAACCCGGTATTGGGTGAACGGTCATATCAACCACAGCAACATCGGCTACATCTATATCCTTTTGTAGTACTAACGTTTCACCCGGTTGTGGCAACCACGCTTTACTACGAGCAAACTCGCTCACCGTATGATTTTTAGGTAAAACAGCTGTGAGTTCGCCTGCTATTGACTCTATATCTTGCTGGTTATAATTACCGTAGCTAAATACGCGTAAATCATTGTTAGAGAATGTGGCTTGTTGTAACGTTGTTAAGTCAGCAACACGCAATGATTTTGCAGTTTTAATTAATTCATCGGTATCAAAACTACCCGTGCGTGTTAACTTAGAGTAAGCACCAAAGGCTTGAGCATAAGGAAATTGCTTTTGTTGATTCAACAAGTCACGAGTGTAGCGGTCAATAGCTTGCTCGAATGCTTGCGAAGTAGCCTCAACGTTTAATCCACTCAATGCTTGTTTAAGCAATACATCTTGCTTATCAGTGAATCCATTAAGTGATAATACAAGCCCATTACTTGGTGCAAGCCTTACGCCCATACCCGCGACCGCAGCTTCAGTACTTAATTGGCTTTGCTGAATGTTATATAAATCTGCCCACACAGAATAGAGTACTTCAGCACTGATATCGCTCAGACCTTGTTGCGTATTTATGTATACCTCAACTAACCCTTTCGGTTGTTCGGCAAATTTCTGGCTAGCTTGACGCCATACTTTTATGCCTTGTTTATCGTAAACAAGCTCTGGGTGTTTTTGTTCTTTAAATTCAGCCGTTTTAATTGCAAAACTTTCAGGTAATAAGTTGTTCACACTAGGGAGCGCTAATTTAAACTCACTTGGCTTCTTCCAGCTTGCTATTTCATCAGCGCTAATGTCGTTTATGCGATATTTACCGTCGTAAAAATATAACTGAGAGTCTGTTTCCTCTTGCTGTGAAATGTACCAAATACGCAGCGAATCTGCATTAAGCTGGTTTAGCACATTGTTAACAGCGTCGGCATCAAATTTTGCATAGTGGTAAGGTGCGTTAATCGTGTGATTAAGTGGGTAAACCTGCATGCTACCCGTAAGAGCACTTACATAGTTAAACTCGTCACCCTTTTCTAAAAATTTAAATTGGTTATTGAGCGACGTACGTATTTCGTTAAAGTACTTGCTATCGACCCCTTCCTTTTTAATTAAATCAATATATTGCATAACAACTGCAACAATTGCTTCGCGGTTTTGCATACCTGAATCAGTAAGCTCTATATCAACCGTCAACGCACCATAGTTTGCATACTGTGTTGGTGAAGCTGATGCCGATAGCTGTGAAACCCAGCCCTTATCTCTGAGTATTTGCGCAGGGCTACCCGGCATTTCATTACTAAGTAAGTATGAAACAAAGCGGTTTGGTTTTACGGCAAACTCATCGCTGTTGTTGGTAATAGTAAAATCAAGCTTTAACTGTTTTACATCTTCATTTGGCGAGTAAAATACGCGTTTACCACCGGCTTTATCAAAATCAAGTTCGGCCGTAACAGTTGGTTTTTCAATATTTTTATTTTTTATATCAGCAAAGTACTTTTGCGCTTTTATTTCCATATCTGCAATTGGCAAATTAGAAATAAGCGCCACCTTCATAATATTCGACGAGTAATATTTATTGTAAAAGTCGACAGTTTCTTGATGAAGCGAGCTGCCTTCTTTGTCGCCTAGTGTTTCTAGGTTACCAATTAAAAAACGATTAGCTGGATGCTCACTCATCATCTTACGTGCTAATTTAAATTGGCCAAAAAAGTCCATTTCACGTCGCATTGACCACTCAGCATTTACTGCGTTTTTTTCTTTTTCTGTATATTCTGGGTATAACTCAGGGGCTTTAAAAAAGTCAGAAAAACGGTCAAGCCCTTCATCAAAGGCATCGTTATTTATTTTGAACATATAGTTTGTAATTTCAAGCCATGTATAGGCGTTATGCGCCCCACCATTTTTGGTCATGAAATCTGAATACCCTTTTGTATCAGGGTATCTCTCTGTACCTAAAAAAAGCATATGCTCTAAATAATGCGCCATACCTTGTTGAGACATAGGGTCATGCAGTAAACCCACACCAACACTTAACGATGCTGCTGACTTCTCGGCACTTGGATCAGAAACCAAAATAACCTCAATTTCGTTAGCAAGCTTTAGTGTTTTATATTCTCTATTATCATTTGGGCTTACCACTAAGGTGTCTGACAATAATGATGCTTTTGGCGAGGTTGCTACCGGTGAAGATGTATTCGAACAACCGCTGAGAACAGCGATTGCAATGGCACTTAGACAAATAATTTTTTTCATTTTATTTCCATTAAAGGCATGATGCAAAATAGGTTATGCTAATTCAAAAGCAAGCTTAATAGTATAAACTAACACTTTGTGCTGATCAGTTTCTAGCAATTAGCGTTATTTTGTGTAACACATTGTGAAAAATGCCTGCATACTTACTAATTAAAACAATAACAAGGAACTACAATGGAAAAAATAATAATACTTGCCATGTTTGTGCAAGTCACCCTTTCTTTAGCTGTAATGATTATTATGGGGAGAAGACGCTTTGCAGCAGCTAAAAATAAGCAGCTCAATTTAAAAGATTTTGCAACGATGCGATTAGATAACGCAGGTGACCATGTAAGGGTGGCCGATAGAAACTTTACCAACCAATTTGAAATACCGGTTTTATTTTATGTAGGTTGCTTATTAGCTTTGCAATTAAACAGTGCAAGCGTAGTGGTTGCAATTTTGGCCTGCGCATTTGTAGCGACACGCATTCTACATAGTATTATTCATTTAGGAACAAATAACGTAAGAGCTCGATTTAATGCGTTTTTAATTGGCTGCGTGTCTGTATTTGCGATGTGGCTTGCGATGATTTGGCGACTATTTATTTAATGTAAAGCGCAGCTATAAAATAGCTGCGCAGTTTAAATTGCTGTGAATGAGATTACTTATTTCTTTTAAGGCGTGGTACAGCTAACAAAAAAGCACCCAGCAGCCATATTAAAGCCCCACCCGAGCTACCGCCTGAGCCATCAGAGTTATCGGCGTCAATCAGCGTATTTTCAACAACAGTTAATCCGGCTGCCGAATTAGGATCGTCATCTAATACTGTAACGCTTTGGATTGTTACTAAATTAGCACTGCTAATAGACACATCACTGCTGGCACATTGCTCTGCTGTTATATCGACTACTGGTGTTTCACCGCAATGAACTAACGCTGCAATTTTATCAAGCGTTGACTGACTCGCCGCAGTGATTTGTCCAAATACGGTAAAACCACCATTTTGTGTATCAAGTGCCGCACTACCCGCACTGTTATTAGCCATATTAAAAAACCATTGGCTAGTGGCACTGTTAGGGTTGCCCCCTAACTTAGCCATGGCAATGGTACCTTTAACATTAGAAAATACAGGTTCATTAATAACTGCAGGTTTGGTCGTGATAGGGTCTAATGTGTCTGAAAACGTAAATCCACCGCCTTGAATAACAAAATTGTCTATTGAACGATGAATAACGGTTTCATTGTATGAATCGTCTTGTACATAGCTTAAAAAGTTTTCTACAGTTTTTGGTGTTTGCTGATCAAATAAATTAATCTGGATTGTACCTTGGCTGGTTTGCATCTCGACTATGGTTGCATGGCTAACAAAGCTTAGTGAAGCGAGCAATGAACCCAGTAAACATTTTTTCATGTTAGATCCTATTATTATATTTTTTAAAATAAGTTTTGTTTAGGTTAAGGTTACTGACTCAAAAAATCGATAGCTTTAAGGCAGTTGATACAAATTAGACCGTTCTGGTAACATTTCAATTACACACTATTGATTTATATTTTCTATGAAAATGTAAACCGAGTAAATGTTTAACTTTGCTCATTGTTAATTATTAAATAACATAGATAATGGATACACACATGACACACACACCACACACAATTTGCGACTTTGGCCTACATAAAGGTGAAGCATACACAAAGCTCCCAGCAAGCTTTTTAAATTGGATGGTTGCTACAAAGCATGAAAAATCACACTACGCTCGCACTGAACTAAAGCGAAGGGAGCTTGCAGCAACAACCCGTGATTAACCAAAAAATATAAGTAACTAGGTTTTTTATAAGCAAAACTAGTTTAAACTAGCCGCCTAAAACATTAAGTACAACTTAATTCATAGGTATTTTATGCGTATAATTTTTATTATTTCTATCATTTTGAGTGTGATGGGATGTACATCAGCAACAACTGACGAAAAAACATCTTCTCCTCAATACTTAACCGTGCTTCACACTAACGATAACCATGGGCGGTTTTGGCATAACGAAAAAGGCGAATACGGCATGGCCGCTCGTAAAACGCTTCTGGATCAATTGCGCAGTGAAGCTAAAAAGAAAGGCCATGGCGTTTTACTACTTTCTGGTGGTGATATAAATACAGGCATACCCGAGTCCGATCTTCAGTATGCAGAACCTGACTTTAAAGGCATGTCTTTACTTGGCTACGATGCAATGGCACTGGGTAACCATGAGTTTGATAACCCGCTGAGCGTATTAGAAAAACAGCAAACTTGGGCTAACTTCCCTCTTTTATCAGCAAATATAATTGAAAAATCATCTGGTAAAAATGCCTTTACCCCTTACAAAATATTTGAAAAAAATGGGTTATCTATTGCTGTTATTGGCCTAACTACAACCGACACAGCTAAAATAGGTAACCCTCAATATATTGGTCATTTAGAATTTAAAGACCCTGTTTCAGTAACTGCCAAATTAGCTGAAGAAATAAAAGTAAAGTACAACCCAGATATTACTATTGCTGTAACGCACATGGGCCATTTTATTGATGCTAACCATGGTATCAATGCACCAGGGGATGTAACACTTGCCCGCTCATTACCTACTAACACGCTTGACATGATCATCGGTGGTCACTCTCAAGAACCCGTCTGTATGGCATCAAACAATGTAAACGATGATAATTTTAAACCTGGTCTAGCGTGTAAACCCGATCAGCAAAATGGCACGTGGATCATGCAAGCTCATGAATGGGGTAAGTACGTTGGTAAAGCTGAGTTCAAATTAGAAAATGGTGAATTGAGCCTACTGGATTATAAATTAATGCCAGTTAATTTATATGTTGAAAAAACACAAACTGACGGCACATCAAAAGAAGTCCTTGCGAACGAATATATAAAACCAGACCCTGCATTAAAAGCGTTTTTAGCTAAGTACCAAGCGATTGGCGCAAAGCAAATTGAAGGCACTATTGGCTCGGTAGATGCTAGATTAGAAGGCGATAGAAACAAAGTACGCTATCAACAAACTAACCTTGCTCGCGTTATTATCCAAGCACAGATGAACGTTGTGGGTGCAGATTTTGGGTTAATAAGTGGTGGCGGTATTCGCAGTTCAATCAATGCGGGTGAAATAAGTTATAAAGACATATTAAAAGTTCACCCTTTTAAAAATCGTATAACCTATATTGACTGGCAAGGCGCTGAGCTATGGGATTACTTAAACACAGTTACAAGCTTTCCTGCTGATGCTGGCGCTTACTTGCAATACCACAAGCTTTCGTTTGAACGCAAAGATGACAAGCTTACAAACGTATTTATTAATGGTAAACCGTTTGATAAAAACAAAACATACCGTATGAGTTTAAATAGTTACAACGCTTCTGGTGGTGATGGTTATCCTACTATAAATACGTTAAAAGGCTTTGTAAGTACTGACGAAACAGACGCCCAAGCACTTAAAACGTTTATATCGCAACACAGCCCAATAAAAGCGGCTGAGTTTGCCCCTAAATAAACGCCCATAATAATAGGGAAGCAAAATTACTTCCCTATTATTTCAATATTTCCCTTCGCTATATTTATAAGCCCGTAACTGTGCAAACGAGAGCGTGAACCTTCTCCATACGCTTTAGGTGGGTAGTAAATTTCTTTTTCCTCAGGGTATTCATTTAATACTTCGTCAAGCCCCGCTCTTATTTCACTCAACGTTTTCTCAAGGCTATTATTAAAGTTCGGGCGTTTCCTGATCGTATGTCCAAGCTCTGTTAAACGGTAGAAATACTTGTTAGCAAGTTCAATCAGCTCATCAGGGACATTTTTGTTGTGATTCAACGTAACCTCACTATTCGCTGAACAGTATTCAACAAGGGCGAGATAAAAACACAATGGTTTATTAGCTAATTGAACACTTTGCTCTTTATCATAACTATGTGAAAGTGTTTTATTGCGTAAGTCAATGATGAGCGCTAAAGGCATCGGCGTTGATGCAACGGGGTTAATGCTTTTATTTAAGTTTACACTGCTTTTTTTACTCTCTACAACTTTTAACCACACCGTTACAAAAATACTGATAAGTAAAAAAAATAAAAAGAACATCTTATTTTTAGGTGTGAAGTAATGCTCGTTTATACTAAAAACAATTATCACAGGACCTTCGCTTGTCGCTAAACGGCTTGTAAATTGAGTTTTTTTTAACTCGTTTTCACTGATTAAGCCTGAGGTAATGTTGTCGACTTTCAAATTACTTGTTTTTAAATAACTATTCAGCGAGTCTATATAAGCTACAACCGCCTCTTTATTTCCTGCATGCTTATAAATCTCATTGGGCAAATCGAGTAATGTTAAATCCAGTGCAATTTGTTTTTCAATTTGAGCCTTTTGCTGTTTAGTTGCGCGCTCGGTTTTATTCACTACAGATATATAAAACACAAACGATAATATTAAAAATATACACGAGAACGTTAATAAAAACTTTCGCCTACTCATTATTTTCCCCTACTTTAAAAACAGCAGTATTATTTTCACACAGCCAAAATGCGGTTACATTTTGATAGTAATGTAGGGCTTGCCCTTTAGACATATTCATTAAGTGATTTTGCACCGAACACAACAAATCAGTATTATTTTGTTGCATTTTTAAATACCAACGTGTGCCTGTTATATTATTGCTAAGTGGGGTTATATAGTTTTTTGAGAAACGGTCTTTATCGCTTTCTTTCCAAAACGACGCAATAATATCTACTTTACCATTGGCTAATAAGTCACGCAGTTCATTGTGAGAACTTGCGTATGTTATATTTAAATTTGCAATATTTATAGCAAGATCTTTAAACACTTGCTTTGGAAGAATATGCCCAGAGCGGCTCGTTGGGTAATCCAGCAGTCCTATTTTTTTGTCTAAAAAATACGATTTTGAAATGATGGGTTTTTCTTTTGAAGATATAAAAAATGCGGTGTAATCAGAAAAACCGACAACTGGCATATAATTATAGGTAGATTCAGCCTTAAAAGCCGTCATGATGTTGTTTTTTGCGAGAATTAGGTCTGCAATTCCTTTACCTACAAACTCTAAGCTGTCTGATGTTTTGTATCCCCAATAGCCAATAACCGAACCGTACTGTTTAGCAACCACACTATCATCACATAACTTCTGTGAAAGCTCAGTTGCAATGTTCTTAGACGGTGTAAATACAATCAGCTCATTGTCGTTTGCGGTCGCCGAGGTACTACATACTGTTGATGTTTCAATAAGTATAGGAAATACTAATTCGTCATCATTTACAATTAATTGACCACACATCCAAGCAAAAACCATCACTGTAAACAAAAATGTAACAATTGAAGTTTTATGCAACAGCTTATTTTTAATATCCAAACTAAAGACACCCTAAAGTAGAACACTCTCTCATTTGAACAATATTAATTACTTATTACAACAAGTAATTTTACCTATAACTACTAAACTATTGATTAATAATAAATATGAACAAGAAATTATGAATTTTATTGAGTCCTTCCTAATTACATAAAAAGTAAGGACAATTGACCTCATTACAACGCAATACACCACTACAAAATCATTAAGGGATATTTAATGCGTAGCAATGTAAAATATTCGGTAACGTCAGCGCTTTTAATAAGTGCCATTTTTACAAGTAGCGATTCACTTGCTTGGGGCCAAAATGGTCACCGTGTTGTAGGTAAAATTGCTGAATCCCATATAACAGAAACCACAAAATCAGCTATTCAACCATTTTTAGCGGGAGAATCACTCGCACAAGTTTCAACTTGGCCTGATGAAATGCGCTCAAACCCCGGCAAGTTTTGGCAAAAGCAATCTTCTCGCTGGCACTATATTAATGCCGCACCTAATAAGTCCTTCACAATCAATCACGACCATACCAATAATAAAGAATCGGTTAGCAATATTCTTGAAGGCATCCACTATTCTATAAAAACACTCAAAGACGAAAACAGTAGTTTAGACTCAAAACAGTTCAGTTTACGTTTTTTAGTTCACTTGGTCGGTGATAGCCATCAACCCTTCCACGCAGGAAGAAGCGAAGATAGAGGCGGAAACCGTATTAAAGTCTCGTTTTTTGGTCAAGATACAAACTTACACAGCTTGTGGGATACTAAGTTAGTTGAAAACGAAAACTTATCATTTACTGAATACGCGCAGTTTATAAACACCAACAACAGCGAACTAATCGCCGAATATTTAGAAAGTACACCAACTACGTGGATTGAAGAGTCTCACAATTTAGCAAACGCACTTTATAAGTCTACAAATGAAGAAGTTGGCTACAGCTATGTCTACAAAAATACACCTATTGTAAAAACACGCCTTCTGCAGGCAGGTGTTCGATTGGCTGGCTTGTTAAACGCACTGTTTGACCCTTCAGCTAAAGAGCTGGAAACAGCGTTAAAAAAAGTATCTATGTAATTTGTGACACATAAAACCTACACACGGGGATTTTTTGTTAAGGCTTGTTTTACATTTCACAAGTTTGTCATAAAACATCGGTAGTATGAGCTCGCTAATAGAGTGATTACTCAAAAAAACGTAAAAAACAGTCGAAATTTGTACTATTTATTAAAAAAACATTGCAGTTGTATTTTATTTGTAACAAACAATTGGGGTACAATAGCAATGGTTTTTAAATTATAAACCTGCATTTAGTTTATTTTTTGAAAACCAAAAAATAAAAATATAAAAATTTAATTATTAACTACACGGGAAAATTAAATGAAAACTCAAATACGCAAAACGGCCCTATCACTTGCTATTGCAGCATGTGTTGGCGTTAGTGGCGCTGCAATTGCAAATGAAACAACATCTGCAATTAAAGGTCAAATCACTGGTCCTAACGGCAACCCTGCTGCTGGCACTAAAATTACAATTTTACACGTTCCTTCAGGCTCAGTTAAAACTACTGAAACTAATGACGCTGGTTATTTCACAGCTAAAGGCCTGCGTGTTGGTGGTCCATATAAAGTAGTTGTAGATTCTGACACTTATGCAGACCAAGAGTTCAATAATATTATTCTTAATATTGGTAACGATTACCCTGTAAATGCTTCTTTAGAGAATATCTCTAACATTGAGCAAATTGTAGTTACAGGTGCTCCTATCAGTGCTATGTCTGGTGGTACAGGTCCTGCGTCTACTTTTACGCTGACTGACCTTGAAAACCAACCAGCTATCAACCGTGATTTAAAAGATATTATTCGTATTGACCCACGTATCACAATCGATGATAGCCGTGGCTCAATCAACTGTGGTGGTGGTAACCCACGTTACAACAGCTTAACGCTTGACGGCGTTCGCATGAACGATAACTTCGGTTTAAGCTCAAACGGTTACCCAACTATCCGTGCCCCTTTCTCTTTCGACTCTATTGAACAAGTTTCAGCTGAGCTAGCTCCTTTTGACGTTCAATACGGTGGCTTTACATCGTGTAACATCAACGCTGTAACAAAATCGGGTGGTAACGACGTTCATGGTGGTGTTTTCTTCGATTACACAAGCGATTCAATGAAAGGCGATGAAATTGAAGGTAACGAAGTTGATAACGGTAACTACACTGAAAAGCGTTACGGTTTCAATGTAGGTCTTCCGCTTGTTGAAGATACATTATTTTTGTTCACTTCATACGAAAAACTTGAAGGTGTTCGCCAGTTTAACTACGACGGTTTAAACACTGGTAGCGTAACAGCTGATGACATTACACGCATCACTAACATCGCTCAATCTATATACGGATATGATGTTGGTGGTATGCCATCAAGTATGCCTGTTGAAGATGAAAAAATCTTAGTAAAACTAGATTGGAACATCAACGAAGATCACCGTGCAAACTTAATCTATAACTACAACGACGGTAATACAATTTCTCAGTCTGATACTGGTTCTAGCCGTGTTTCTTTATCAAACCACTTCTATGATCAAAGCGCCGAGTTTACGTCGATTATTGGTTCTGTATACTCTGATTGGTCAGACGATTTTTCTACTGAAATTCGTCTAGGTAAATCAGAGCTAGACGCAACGGTTCAGTCATTAGATGCTGCAAGCAGCTTTGGTGAAATGCAGATTCGTACTGATAATGGCGGTACTGTATTCATTGGTCCAGATGATTCTCGTCAATCAAACGACCTTGATTACGACACAACGACATTTAAAGTTGCTGGTACTTATTACTTAGATCAACACACAATTACTGCTGGTTACGAGTTCGAAGAGCTATCTGTTTTCAACTTGTTCGTACAGCATACAGAAGGTGAGTGGCGCTTTGACTCAATTGACGACTTTGAAGCAGGTCAAGCAGCGCGTATCTACTACAACAATGCTGCAGGTACTAATAACCCGAATGATGCGGCTGCAAGCTTTAAATATGCACAGCATACATTCTATGTTCAAGATGAATACGCATTCACTGACTTAGATGCAACCATTCAGTTTGGTTTACGTTACGACAAGTACACAAGTGATGACGTTCCTAACTTTAACCAAAACTTCACTAACCGTTATGGTTTCAGCAATCAGTCTACATTTGACGGTATTGACTTACTGCAGCCACGTGTTGGATTCCAATGGTATGCAACTGACGAACTTGAAGTGCGCGCTGGCTTAGGCTTGTTCTCTGGTGGTAACCCGAACGTATGGCTGTCTAACTCGTACTCTAACGATGGTATTACAAACATTAGTACGCAGTTCCGTGGTGTAGATTTATTCAATACAGCTAACGTAAACGGCGGTACACCTGGTTTTGACGTACCACAAGGTATGTTTGACATTGTTGCAAATACAGAAATTGGTGTAGGCGATGCAACAGTTAATGCTGTAGACCCAGATTTTGAAATTCCTTCAGAGTGGAAATATTCACTTGGTGCTACATACACAACTGAAGACGAATACGTAATCTCTGTAGACTACTTATACTCGAAGAAGAAAGATGCTGCATTGATGCGTGATATCGCACTTCGAGAAAGCGGTGAAACTACGTTTGATGGCCGTCCTATTTACGAGTCAATCGAAGGACGTAGTAATGAGTATTTATTAACGAATGTTAGTGGTGATAGTGGTGACTCTTCTGTTATCTCTGCTGCAATCAGCAAAATGTACGACAACGGCATTAACTTTAGCTTTGGTTATGCGTATACGGATGCAGACGATGTAAACCCAATGACTAGTTCTGTAGCCGGTTCTAACTACGGTAACATCGCACTTACTAATCCAGGTAACCCTGGTGTTGCGTCTTCAGATTATGAAATTCCGCATCGCTTCACTATGACACTTGGTTACAAACACGAATTTGTAGACGGCTTTGAAACACGCTTTAACCTTTACGGTGAAGCATACAAAGGCCTACCTTACAGCTTCACGTTTGATGGTAGCGATAACACAGATGCTAACCGCAACACCACCTTTGGTGATAACAACTGGAATGGCAACCGTCAGTTAATGTACGTTCCACTTGAAAACGATCCTAACGTTGTTTACAACATGTCTGCAGCTGAAATCAATGAGTTCAACGACTTCATTGCTTCTGAAGGGCTTAAACGTGGTGAAATTGCAGGCCGTAACCAACAAAATGCTGATTGGTTTGTTAAGTTTAACTTTAAGATTACACAAGAACTACCAGGCTTTATGGAAGGCCATAAAGGTGAAGCATTCTTCGTAATCGACAACCTTACAAACATGCTAAATGATGACTGGGGCGTACTTAAGAAAGGTCCTTTCGTAGGCGCAAGCATGATCTCAACATCTATTGATGACCAAGGTCGTTACGTTTACTCAGGCTTTAACGGTAATAACGCAAATACTTCAGTGCAAACTGGTGCGTCATTATGGGAAATGCGTGTAGGTGTACGTTACACTTTCTAATCTAATTTGTTAGATTAGTTAAAATTATAAAAGCCCATCATTTGATGGGCTTTTTTATGCCTGTAAGTTATTTTTTAGCTTATTAAGTACACTTACTAATAAGCTTTGTTCATGTGTGTTTAACGATGCCAATAATTCTTTTTCCCACTTTAACGCTTCGGGTACTATTTTTTTATATAACTCCTTTCCCGATTCACTTAATGAAAGTATTGCTGCGCGCTTATCCTCTGAATTTATTTGAGTTATTAACAACTTTTTTTCTACTAATACCTTTATTGCACGCGACACGGTCGACTTATCCATATTTGCCTGCTCACATAAGTTTTTAGCATTACTTTGACCAAATTGCGCTAAGTTAGCCAAAATTCGCCATTGAGGTATTGTTAAGTCAAATTTGGCTTGATATACCTGTGCAAGATCATTACTTACCAAACTTGCAGCATTAATTAGTTGATACGCTAAAAAAGTATCTAAATTGAGTTTCATTGTTGTTCCGTTAAATAGGTTTACTGACTGTTCATTTTTATTTACAAGCGCCTCCAGAGAGCAATTTGAAATTACTCTCACTTGAGAGTATCTTAACTGAAATAAATAAAACATAAAACTAGCCTTCTCTCACAGGAGTCACCAATGGCAGAACAATTAAACTATATGACCGGTTTTGGTAATGAATTTGAAACCGAAGCGCTACCCGGTGCCTTGCCGATAGGGCAATTTACTCCTCAAAAAGTTAAGTATGATCTTTATACTGAACAATTTAGCTCTACTGCATTTACCGCGCCTCGCGCAGCTAACCGCAGAACTTGGCTATACCGCATACGCCCTTCGGTAGTACAAGGTGACTACCAATCAATTGATAACGGCCTGATAAGAACCGCACCTATTACAGAAGCCTTAACTCCTCCTACTATGCTGCGCTGGAACCCCGTTGAAATTCCTACAAAGCCAACTGATTTTATCGATGGCCTTATAACAATGGCTGCAAACGGCAGCGCTAATGGGCAATCTGGCATTGGTATTCATGTTTATGTTGCTAATAAATCGATGGTTGACCGCTACTTTTATAACGCTGATGGTGAAATGCTATTTGTACCACAACAAGGCGAGCTGCTCTTACATACAGAGTGCGGTAAGCTTTTTGTAAAGCCAGGTGAAATTGCAGTCATACCGCGAGGAATGAAATTTTCAGTTGATTTAATACAATCAACCGCCCGTGGTTATATATGCGAAAACTATGGTCATGCTTTGGAGCTTGCAGAGCGGGGCCCGGTTGGTGCAAACGGCTATGCTAACGACCGTGACTTTCACTATCCAGTTGCTGCTTTTGAAGACAAAGAAGGTGATTTTGAACTGATATCAAAGTTTAATGGCAACTTATTCAGCTGTGAAATAAAACACTCTCCTTTCGATGTTGTCGCTTGGACGGGTAATAGCGCCCCTTATAAATACGATTTATCGCGATTTAATGTCATGAATACAGTCAGCTTTGACCATCCGGATCCTTCTATATTTACCGTTTTAACCTCGCCGTCAGCCACAGAAGGGATGGCTAATGTTGATTTTGTTATTTTTCCACCCCGTTGGATGGTCGCTGAAAACACGTTTCGTCCGCCCTACTACCATAGAAATATCATGAGTGAATTCATGGGCTTAATTGAAGGTGTATATGATGCTAAAGAGCATGGCTTTGTACCAGGAGGCGCTAGTTTACATAATTGTATGTCGCCACACGGTCCAGAAGCTGACGTATTCGAAAAAGCGTCAAACGCAGAGCTTATTCCACAAAAATATGAAAATACGCTCGCCTTCATGTTTGAATCGCGCTACATCATATCACCGACTAAATACGCGTTAGAAGGTGAAGAGCGTCAGCATAATTACACGGATTGTTGGCAAACAATCGAAAAACACTATTCAGGCAACAAGGATTAATTATGAAGCTATACAGTTATTTTCGCTCATCTGCTGCATACCGCGTACGCATTGCGTTAAACCTAAAAAAAATTGATCACGAGCTGGCAATTGTTAACCTATTAAAATCAGAACAGCTTGATGAGAACTACTTGGCATTAAACCCACAAGGGCTTTTACCAGCCCTTGAAACCGACGAAGGTGTGCTTGGTCAATCATTAGCTATTTTAGAATGGCTTGATGAAACATACCCACATTCACCATTAATTAGCGGCTCAGCTTGGCGAAAAGCACAAATTAGAAATTTAAGCTTTGCAATAGCGTGTGATATACACCCTGTTAATAATTTGCGTGTACTCAAGTATTTATCTAATGAATTAAACGTAGACGATGATGCTAAAAACACCTGGTACAGGCATTGGATTGAAGTTGGTTTTGATAAAATAGAAAAAATGCTCACAGACGATGATTACTGTATTGGGAACGAGCCAAGCCTTGCTGATGTTTGCTTAGTACCGCAAGTATTTAATGCTATTCGTTTTAATGTTGATATGAGTCGCTATCCAAAAATTGCAGCCATTTATGAGCGATGTAATAAATTAGCTGCGTTTAATGACGCCGCACCGCAAAATCAACCCGATGCGAACTGAGTACCGCTAAGCTTAACTTTTGAGCACGCTATGAATAACCGTAACGTGCTCAATTAAATCTAAACCCAAATCCGTCAAGTAACCGCCATCAGGGCTATCTATAACGCCTTTATCAAATAATCGTTGTGCTGCATCAATTAAACTTGCTTCTGCGTCTGAGTGCAATTTAATCCCCTGCATTTTGCTATCGAGCGGAAACTTTGCAAGTAATGTGAATTCATCTATCATCATTTGGTTAAATTTCATGTGTGTTCACCTTCTTATTGTTCTGTGTATTTCTTAGTGTGTAATATTACACTAGCATGTTTTTTAGCATTACGTACTATTTTTAGAGTCTATTGTAGGAGAATATTTTGCGCACGTTAATTATTCTATCCGTCTGTTTTTTAAGCTTATCACTATCGTTATTTTGTAATGCAGAGCCACATAACAGCCGCACATTTGTAAACGCCAATCAGTTGACTCAACATCAAACAATGTGTTGGTACGATGACAAACGTTTCAGTGAAGGCGCATTAATTAGCGTTAAGACGTTTACTTTGCTATGCAGTGCTAAAAATCCCAATCAGACCAATGGCGCATTAATGTGGCTTAAGCTTAATGAACAAGGGAAGATTATTTACCCTAAGCAACCTAAAAAAATTACAGTGAATTAGCCTACAAATTTTATTTAAGCTACAATACACATAGTTTAAATAAGCAGTATGGCTATGGATAATCAACCTAAAAACCCATTACATGGGATCACACTAGAACAAATTTTAGTCGAGTTAGAGCAGCGACTGGGCTGGAAAACGTTGGGAGAACAAGTAAAAATTAAATGTTTTACAGAGTCGCCTAGCATAAAATCTAGTTTAAAATTTTTACGAAAAACGCCTTGGGCAAGAGACAAAGTTGAAGCGTTATATATTCATACAATAAATAACAAACCACTTCGTAAACCGAAAAGCGCACCACGCAAGGCATCAAGCCCCCCACCTAATACAACGGGCTTTGTTTGGCCATCAATAAAAAAATAAAAATAAAGGCGCAATTTATTGCGCCTTTATGTTTTTAGTTTCGCTAAATTTCTTTACTGATCACATTAAGTGATGCTGGCTGTATTTCAATCACAAGCCTGTTAGCTGTTTTCACCTCTCCATCAATGACATATTTAATCCCATTATCTGAAGTTATTTCGACTTTTTTAGCATTAGTATGTTGGGAGTTAATCGCTAAATGACTTTGCGTTATGCTGCTGAACATAAGCTCCGCAATACTCAATACCGTGGTGGAGTTTTCTTTATTCGGTATAAGCCAATTAATATCAAGAAGCCCATCGCTATGATTGGGTTGCCCTCCCCCTTGAGCAAGCAGCGTTGTAAACGGTGCAGCATTAGCGACAACAAAGCTGCTTGTGGTTAGAGTCATCGGGTCGTTATCGTCCAACTTAACGTTAAGCTGTTGCGATTTTTGTTCAGAAAATGCCTGAAAAAAACCCGTTAAATAAGCGAGTTGTCCAAATTTATTTTTAAATTCACGGTCTGCTTTTTCAATCATCGCATGTTCAAAACCTATGCCTGCTAAAAGTAGCATTAGCTCGTTGTTACAATAAGCGGTGTCGATTAACGTAGATTGACCATCAATAATTAAATCACATGCTTGCTCTACAGGTATAAATTTTGAACTTATTCCCATCAATACATGGGCTAGCGCATTTGCGGTCCCCAGTGGAATAATACCTAATTTACATGATGTATTAACTAATACGCTCGCGACTTCAGCTACTGTTCCATCGCCACCACAAGCAATAACAATATCAGGCTTTTCTGCAATCGCTTGTTTGGCAAGCTCTATCCCGTTAATGTCTGGACTTGTGGTCATTACGGTTAAATCGTAATAAGTAGACAAACGGGCAATTATAAATTGTTCTTTGTCTTGCCATATTTTTGTACCCGATACGGGATTGGCAATTAAACATGCACGATTTTTAATCGTCAATTCACCATTTTTATGTCGCTTTGCCAAGTGACGTAATTGGCGCTTATTTAGGTTAGCAGTTTCACGCGTTTCTTTAATTTGGGCAAGCACATCGTGTACATCGGCGTGTTTGTTTTGACTTAGCAAGTAAGCGGCCATAACAAACACTGAACGGCCTCGACCCAACGCACAATGGACAACGACTTTATTATTTTTTTGAATTTGATGATGGATCCAATTTATTGCCTGATTGAGCTGTGAATGTGTTGGTACGCTATGATCAAGCACTGGAATATTTAAATAATTAATACGCTCTTGCGTAGAGCTCCATTCTAAACCGTCAAACTCGCAGGTAACATCTAAAATAGCGGTTATATCGTTGCTTTTTAATGTGTCTATATCTGAGGGAAATAAACGGCATGCTAAAAAAAGGTTATCGTTAATTTGCTGGATAGGCGGTACCTTATCGCGCTTGCGTGACCACGCGTTATAAACTTGTGCACCTAATAGAAAAGGAATGAACGCCCAACGTATATAAAATGGAATAACACCACTTTCACGTTTTCTAAAAATTTTACCTATATTAAAAATGTAGGCCCCACTGACCAAAAAAAGCGAAAGCGCGGTCCAGTAAAAAAAGAGTGAAAAATAAATCGAGTTTATTTCCCAACCTATCAAAATCAGTATACATGCCAGTATCAAATAACTAATTGCAGCCCACATAAAATCTCCATTTGTATTTATTGCTGTTCACTCTATAGCAAGCAGCTTTTATAGTTATAGCTGCAATTAACACGCCATAAAAAGGCACTCGCAACACCTTTAATACATTGAAGTATAAGGCTATTTTTATTTACGTATTTTAAATTACTTTATTTTGCGTTTTTTACACAACAAGCATGTTAATTTTTCACACTTAAAATATTAAAACGAATCTGATTTTATAATGACTATAAAAGGAACTAACTAGAGCTTGTTTATTTTTAAGGATTAAATTTATCTTACCTAAAGGCAACTTAATTGCGGCGCGTGTTCTATAAGCTAATGAGCTAAATAAAAGCTGTTCAAAGCTTTCGCGTCCTGCTTAGCTCCTTATCGGCCCCCTTTGAGAATTTATAAGTCGCTGCTCGATTGAGTTCAAGGGGCTGAGCATGTTTACCCTCATAAGATTTAAAAGCTCAATCAGTTTTAACTATAACGAATACATTTATTGCAAAAAAGGACAAAAAGTATACTGTTACATGCTACTTAACTTTTTTGCATCCAAATTTAGGCCACACACGTTTATAAAAGAGAATAAAAATAAATAGGATTTTTATGGAAAACGATAATTTACTGTCTTTGTTATACGATACGTCGCAAGGCGATAAGCATGCATTTTCAACCTTGTACCAACAAACAAGCGGAAAGCTTTTTGCCATTAGCTTAAATATGCTTTCTAATCGAGCTCATGCCGAAGAAGTGCTGCAAGACGCCTTCATTAAAATATGGCATAACGCCTCAGAATACAATGCCTCTAAAGGCACCGTTATTAGTTGGATGATAAGTATAGTCAGGTATAGAAGTCTTGATGCGTTGCGTTACCATAAGGTAAGAAAAGAGCAAGCAATGGGAGATGATGACTTCGATATTGAGAGCGTCGATGTTAACTACGACGAAAATACTAAATTAGTAAACTGTATAGAGCAGCTTGAACCTCAACAAAAGCAGGCTATTCATTTAGCTTACTACAAGGGGCTTAGTCACAGTGAACTAGTTGACCATATAGAGTCGCCATTGGGCACAGTAAAAAGTTGGATCAGGCGCGGGCTTACGCAACTTCAAAGGTGTTTAACATTATGAATTATACAAAACCCGACTTATTAGATGCGCTCGCAGGGCAATACGTATTGGGCACACTTAAGGGGCTGGCACGAAAGCGTTTTCAGCGTTTATTACTCAGCTCAAGCAAAGCACGTGAGGCAATATTTATGTGGGAACAAAACCTCAATAATTTAGCAAGTGCAATTACACCTCAAACACCTAGCGATTCTGTTTGGGAAAACATTTTACAAGGCATTGAGTCTAAACCACAGCCAAGTAAAACAGTGGTGCAAACTAAGCCGTCGCTTTGGCAGACATGGTCGTTTATAGCGACCGCCGCGTGTATTGTATTAGCATTTTTAGTCGTTAAGCCGATCGAAGAGCCATCGCAATATCAGCAAATTGCACTCGTACAAAATCAAGATAAGCAGTCATTATGGGTTATTGAAGTAAACGAAGATGCACTAACTATAAAAGCCAGCAGTCAATTAGTTGCCCAAAGAGACAAAGATTATCAACTATGGATGATCTTAAAAGGACAAGATTTACCTGTTTCGTTAGGGATATTACCTAAACAAGGTGGTAAATTTTTGTTAAAAGATAAACGCTTTAATGCGGATGATATCTCACTGCTAGCAGTCAGTTTAGAGCCTTTAGGTGGTTCACCGAATGGCTTACCTACCGAGGTACTTTATACGACCGAGCTGGTGTTACTATAATCTCCTGTATGGCTGCTTTTATAAGCAGCCATTTTTTATTTAAATAAAATTTAACTTTTTTGCATCCAATTTAAATTGCCCGCCGTTATTAGCTATGACTTCTATTTAAAACTAAAGGAAAAAGTCATGAAAGCTTTAACACCGTCAATACTCGCAGTAGTAATATGCAGCACTTTTATAAGCGCACCAATTAACGCATCAAGCCACCGAGAAGCACCTAATATCAGTCGCTTCCCAACGTTAGACTCTACCGATTTTTATATATTTAATAGCTATGAACAAGGAAAAGAAGAGTACGTCACACTAATTGCTAACTACATTCCATTGCAGGATGCCTACGGCGGCCCTAATTATTTTGCTATGGACCCGGATGCAACTTACAACATACACATAGATAACGATGGTGATGCAATCGAAGACATTACCTTTGCTTTTAATTTTCAAAGCATGTTACCAAATGATAATCAAGGTGTGCAGTTAGCTGTAGGCCCTGAAGGCAACAAGCGTACTGTTTCTGTTCCGCTTAAAAATGTGGGCGGTGTATCAGCAGGTGATAACAGCGCAACTAATTTTAGTGAATCTTACACACTGAGTATGATTAATGGGCCACAACGTACAGGCGCTGCAACCTTATTAAATAATACAACCACTGGCACATCTACATTTAGCAAACCACTTGATTATATTGGTAATAAAACATTTAGCTCTGAAGCTGACTATCAAACTTATGCGGATCAATTTGTATATAACGTGTCTATTCCCGGTTGTGAAAGCATGGCACAAGTGTTTGTTGGCCAAAGAAAAGACGCCTTTGTCGTTAACCTTGGTAAAACGTTCGATTTAGTAAACTACGTACCGGTAGAGGGCGACAGTGCACCAGGTGCTGGCGATGCAGGCGGTTTTCCTGGAGGCATTACTCAATCGGCTGACAATGACGACCTGGCAGATAAAAACGTAACATCGATTGCGATTGAAGTACCAAAAAGCTGTATTGTAGGCGAAGGTAATGGCGTTGTTGGTTCGTGGACCACTGCAAGCTTGCCGCAAGCTCGCATACTAAACCCGAATGCTAAATTTGCTAATAATGCAGTTAATGGTGGTGCACTTACCCAAGTATCACGTCTGGGTAATCCACTGGTTAATGAGCTTGTTATTGGTATAAAAGATAAAGATACGTTCTCTACGGCACACCCTAAGGATGATGGTCAGTTTTTAGATTACGTGTCGCATCCTGCTCTTCCTGAACTGTTAAACATATTATTTAAAGATGCTGTTAATACGACACTTGGCGCTAACCTTGAAACATTAGCACCAACAAACTTCCCTCGTACCGATTTAATTACCGCATTTTTAACCGGTTTTGCGGGTGTTAATCAACAAGCCACGGTGACGCCGTCTGAAATGCTCCGTTTAAACACAAACATTGCGGCAACACCGCAAAATGAGCAATCTGCATTTGGTGTTGCAGGAAACGATTTAGCTGGCTTTCCAAACGGTCGACGCCCTGGCGATGACGTTGTTGATATTGCTCTGCGTGTAGTAATGGGTCGTTTATGTCACCCTATTCCTGTAGCAGGCGAAGATACTGACCTAGGTTTGTGTGCGCCTGAAGATGCAAGCGTTGGCACCGTGCCTTTTACTGATGGTGCACCTGTTGATGCAACAATGATGGACTCAACCTTTCCGTACTTAGCTACCCCTCTTGCGGGCTCTAAATAAGGAGTAAACTAATGCAACATTTAAAATTAACGCATATAGGTGTATTACTTGGCGCATTAACGTTGGGAGCATGTAGCAATGACGACGACAATAAAAAGCCGTTGCCTGTGGTTAATACAGCCCCATCTGTGAGCGACATTATGTTAAAAACGCAAACGGAGGTAAATATCACCGACTCACTGACAGCCACTGATAAAGAAGGTGATTCACTTACATATTCATTGGTCAGCGAGCCCTCTTTAGGCATGGTTAATATTGATGCTGATGGCACCTTTACTTACATACCAAATAAAGAGGTTACGGGCACAGATAGCTTTACATTTGGCGTATCTGATGGCGTAAATAGCCAAGTAAGTGCAATAGTAAATATCACTATTGAAGCCTTGCAAGTTGACTTTGCTCAGTTTGCTACTGATGCATTTAACCAAGCACCTAATGCAGAGCCACTCCCTATCAATGGACGTGAGTTCACGAACAAAGACACCGATATTAATAATTTAATTAATAGTAATCAGTAAATAAGCTGACCGGCCATGGATGGCTATTTTAAGGATACGAATATGAAACTAGGGCTCATTAAATTCATTATTGCATTAAGCTTAGTATGCTCATTTAACCTTTTTGCAAATGCTTACACCCCAAAAGATAACGACGTAATTGCTGTTACTAAATCAAATATAACAGCGTCTTTATCGCTCAGTGAAATAAAAACCGTGGTGGAGCAAAGCCAATTTGTAGGGCAAACAGAAAATATGCAGGGCGTATTAAAAAATAAGTTGTCTAGATTATATATTAGCGAGCCAACCCCTGACATAGGCTACTTATATGCACGCGTTTTGCAAAAAGAGCATTTATTTAATGACGCTATCACCGTGGCAAACAATGTTTTAAAAATAATGCCTGATCACAGCAATACTCATCTATTACTCGCAAACTTGTACATGACACAAGGCCAATTTGAACTTGCCAAGCAGCATTGTTTAGCACTTATAACTAGAGTAAGCACATTAACTGCAAGTACTTGTGTCCTAGATGTGCAAAGTCAGCACGGTAATTTATTAGGTAGCTATCAGTCTTTAGTGAAGCTTGCGAATAATAAGCCTGTTGACCTCAACACAAAACATGTTTTAGCTGAAATGAGCTTTAGATTACAAAACTACACAAACGCATTAAAGCACCTTGAAAATATAAGCTTAGTAAACGCGCCAGTAAGCCTTATTGTGCTATGGGCAGACATACAACTGGGCTTAAATAAGCCACAGCAAGTAATCAACAAATTAAGTAACTTAATAAAAGAACCACACGATTTAGAAGACGCGCTTTTACTTCGCTTAGCCATTGCAGAAAAACAACTAAACACGACGCAATACACATGGCAAAACACCATGAAGCAACGAGTAGAGCTAAGAGAAGTGCGCCACGACAGTTTTCATGCCAGTGATTTAGCAAACTACTATATTCATGTGCAGCCTAACAAATCAAAAGCGCTGTATTGGGCCAATATTAACTGGCAACAAGCCAAGATGAATATCGACCAAGCGCTTATTATTCAAGCTAAAAGGATGTAAATAATATGAGTAAATTAATACGCGTATTTTCGATTATTTTGTTAAACTTATTTTTTACAACAGCAGCTTTTGCACACCAGTTAAGTACTGGCTACATTACGCTTAATAGCAACAATACACCTCAATACAGCGGAAATTGGGAAATCAACGTGGCTGATTTAGAGCACGTTATAGCACTCGACTTAGACCAAAACGCCAACATTACTTGGGCTGAAATAAAAGCAAAACGTGTAGCAATTAACGCATTTATTAAAAACAATCTTATCGCGGAACAAAACACGCAAACGTGTTCACTCACTGTAAATAATAATTACCAGCTTAATGAGCACTTTAATCAGCCTTACTTGGTATTGCCCGTGTCATTTTCATGTTTCACAAATGGCCCTATTACTCTTAAGTATTCAGCTTTTTTTCAAGATGACGCAAATCATAAAGTTATTGTTAATGTAGACAACATAGCACGTGTTTTTAGCATAAATGAACCTAACCAAACCTTTAATACAAAGCAATCAAGCTATTTAGACACCTTTACAGAATATGTATACCAAGGCGTACTGCATATTTGGATAGGCATTGATCATATTTTATTTTTAATTGCGCTATTACTTACCTGTGTCTTAACCCGTGATAAAAACACGTGGCAGGCCATTGGCTCTAAACAACACATCATTAAACACACTGCATGGATTGTTACAGCATTTACGCTTGCTCACTCTATAACGCTTACAGCAACAGCGCTTGATTTAATATCACTCAATACTCGCTGGGTTGAGCTAATTATTGCTATATCCGTTTTATTTGCGGCACTGAATAATGTATGGCCACTCATACTTCGCCTAGGCTGGTTAACATTTGCCTTTGGATTACTACACGGTATGGGTTTTGCGAGTGTACTTGGAGAATTAGGCTTATCGAGTAACTACCAATTAATGAGCATACTGGCATTTAATTTAGGGGTAGAAATAGGCCAACTGAGTATTTTATTTGTGGCGTTACCTGTATTAATAGCACTTAGAAAAACCACTTGGTATGTAAAATGGTTAATGCCTGCAGGGTCTATAGGCATTGCCATTGTGGCTCTAAAATGGTCTATAGAACGCTTTTAAACATAATTATACCAATTAGCTTACGTAAATGATCTATTTTTAGGATGAAAAAACGTGTTGATAGCTGAGCAAAAAATTCGCTATTTAGTTGTTCTCGGCAATTGCTCCTGCATTGCTTTACCTTCTGCATACATGCAGTCGTAAATGAGAATTTTTAACTAAATAGCGATACTTTTAGCCCGCAAAATGATTATGTATTATTGCTAATTGGTATTAACTTAAACGGCCGTTAATACTATAAACCCGCTAATATTGCGGGTGTATAGTATTTGGATTTTAATAGCATGACTTTAATCTTTAAAGGGCATTAATAACGTTCTCATTGCAGGGCGAAGCGCAATTAAAACAGTCTCTTCGGTAAGTTCGGGGTAAAGTACTTTTCGTAAAAGTAAGCCCGCCATTACTGAAAAAATAACATTTATGCGGCTTTCTAGTTCTGCCTCATCTATGTCTTTTATCACGCTGCGTTCACTTATTAAAAGCTGGCGCATTCTATTTCGTGCTTGCGTATCTGCATCACGTAATAATTTAGCAACTTTATTATTTCGCCCGGCCTCCGCTAACATCTCTAAATCGACCGCACATTCTCCAGTATCCATGTGCCTTTGTACGCCTATGTTTAAGCCGTTCAACAATACAGTAAGCGTGTCTTCTGGTTGTCCTTCAAAATGTTCAAAAATAGAGAACATTTCTTCCATATCTTTTTCAATAATACTTTCTATAATGGCTTCTTTGCTTTCAAAGTAATTGTAAATATGGCCAGCACTCATCCCTGCTGTTCTGGATATTTCTGCCATTCCTGCAGCATGAAAGCCTTTACGACGAAAGCATTCTGCCGCCGCAGTTAAAACCTGATCACGACGCGCTTTTGCTATAGCTGGATCTGTTTGTCTTTTAGTTTTCATACAAAGCTCCCCTGTCGAATTATTAAACTCGACAGTAGGGCAAATACTTACTTATTTTTAAACAAACCTGCCACTAAAAAAATAAGTATTCAGCCCTTTTAAAATCTCGTTAACTTTAACTAGCTGCAACACAGTGTTTACAGCTATAAACCTATACTTAATTGGCTTGAGCGCTTTTCTCCCAGCCACCACCAACCACTTTATACAAGCTAATTTGGCTAGCAAGCAACGCTTGTTGACCTAAAATTTGCTGTTGCTGTGCACTGTACCAGCTGCGTTGTGCATCAAGGACTTGTAAATAGCTATCTACGCCTTTTTCATAACGCGCCTTTGATAACGAAAAGGTAGACTCTCGACTTTGTAGTAACATATCAAGCGCATTTAATTGCGCTTGATAGCCTTCGTTATCGGCTAACGCATCAGACACTTCACGAAATGCTTGCTGAATTTTTTGCTGGTAAGTAACTACCGCAATTTTTTGGTCAGCTTTAGCAACATCTAATTGAGCTTGATTCCTGCCCATATTAAAAATAGGTAAAGTTACTGATGGAACAAAACTCCATGTACCCGACCCTGCATCAAATAAACCACCTAAATCGCTAGAGGCAGTGCCTGCATTAGCCGTTAAGCTAATGCTTGGATAGAATGCTGCACGGGCAATACCTATATTGGCGTTAGCCGCAAGTAACTGATGCTCTGCTGCTTTAATATCTGGGCGTTGAGTTAATAAATCGGAGGGTAAACCAACCGGTATTTTGGGCAACGCTAATAACGAGTCCAGCTCTTTATTTGGTAGGAGTTCAGGGCTTAATGGTTTTCCTACTAATAAATCAAGTGCATTTTTATCGCGTTTCAGTAAACGTTTATACGTTGCAATATCAACCTTAGCGCTGGCAACGGTGCTTTTAAGTTGCTCTAACGTAATTTTTGATGCTGCGCCTAAATCAAAGCTTTGCTGAGTAAGCGCAAGCGACGCCTGTTGCGATTTTAACGTTTCTTCAGCAAGCCCAAGTAATTGTTGGTCTGTTGCATAATTAAGCCATGCATTTGCAAGCTCTGCCACCAACGATACTTGCGAGCTATATTGAGTCAGCTCAGAGGAATATAAATTCTGTAGCGCTTGTTGTGTTTGGTTTCGAACCTTACCCCATATATCTAATTCATAAGAGGTAATGCCTACAGTCGCACTGTATTGCGAACTAATACTCGCCTCATCAGTACCTGTCAAACTTGCTGGCAGGCGCTGACGCGTGCCCGAGCCATTTACACTTAACGACGGATACAATGTTGAGTTTTCTATTTGATATAACCCACGTACCCGCTGCACATTAAGCATCGCAATTTGTAGGTCTTTATTGTGCTCAAGGCTCTGATTTATAAGCACCTGAAGCTTTTTATCGCTAAAAAACTGCTGCCACTTTAGCGTATTAACTGTTGCCAGCTCTGTCTGAGCTGCATACGATTTTGGCACTGGCAACACTAAATCTTGCTGTTCAGGTGCCAACTGGCACCCACTTAAAACAATGAGAGCCAGTGCACTTAACGAAAACGTTTTTATAGCCATTATGCAGCCTCCTCGTTAGTGCTTTTTTCTTTTGCAGGAAAAACCCGGCGTACTAATACAAAAAATAACGGCACAAAAACAACAACTAGTATAGAAGAGGCAAGTGTTCCACCAATGATAGAAATACCTAACGCATTTTGCGCACCAGAGCCTGCACTTGATGCAATAGCTAAAGGAATAACGCCGCAAATGAAGGCCATTGAAGTCATTAAAATTGGGCGTAAACGCAGTCTTACTGCAGCCACGGCCGCTTCAACTAAACCAAGCCCTTCATCCATTTTATGTATAGCAAATTCAACAATTAATATGGCATTTTTAGACGCTAACCCTATCGTAGTTAATAAGCCCACTTGCAGGTAAATATCGTTTGATAATCCGCTACCTAATGCAGCCATAGCAGCACCAAATATACCTAACGGAACAATCATCATGACGGCAAACGGTACCGACCAACTCTCATAAAGTGCCGCTAAGCATAAAAATACAAATAACAACGACAAACCATATAACAAAGGTGCTTGGCCACTACTAGAACGTTCTTGGAACGAAATGCCTGTCCACTCTGACGAAATACCATTTGGCAGCTGCTTTACTAAACGCTCCATTTCATCCATTGCTTGCCCTGTACTGTAGCCAGGCGCCGCGGTCCCTTGTATTTCCATTGCAGAAAAACCATTGTAGCGCTCTAAACGAGGCGAGCCGTAAGTCCAATATGCAGTTGCAAAGGCAGAAAACGGAACCATATCGCCATCTTTGTTGCGCACATACCATTTATTTAAATCTTCAGGCACCATTCTCGATTTAGCATCACCTTGCATATACACCTTTTTAACTCGCCCACGGTCAATAAAGTCATTGACATAGCTACTGCCCCAAGCAGTAGCAAGGGTGTTATTAATATCGGTTTGCGAGACACCCAATGCTTGTGCTTTAGCTAAATCAGTATCGAGTTGTATTTCAGGCATGTCTTCTTGGCCATTAGGGCGCACACCAGCCAATACCGGACTTTGGCTTGCTAAACCTAATAGCTGGTTACGCGCAGCTAAAAGCGCATCATGGCCCAAGCCTACTCTGTCTTGTAAAAAGATATTAAAACCATTCGCTGTACCCAGCTCTACAATTGCAGGCGGTGGGAAAGCAAACACAAACGCTTCTTTAATACTGGAAAAATACCCCATAGCTTTACCTGCCACACCTTGCACAGATAAATCATCACGTTGGCGTTCATCCCAATGCTTAAGATTAACAAACCCTATGGCTGAGTTTTGCCCAGAACCTGCAAAGCTAAACCCGGTAACAGTAAAAATACCGTTTACTGCCTCAGATTGTTCGTTCAAGTAGTGGTTTTCTACTTTTTTAACCACTTCAAGTGTTTGCTCAGTTGTAGAGCCCGCAGGCAATGAAACTTGGTTAAACAGTATGCCTTGGTCTTCGTCAGGCAAAAATGCGGTAGGTAAATTTGAAAACACATAAGCCATTCCACCCACAATTAAGAAGTATATAACAAGGTAACGTTTAGCATGCTTGATCATGCGGCTTACAAAGCTTTGTGCACCCGAATTTGTTTTATCAAACCCACGGTTAAAGCCTATAAAAAACTTACCAAATAACGATTTATCATTATGAACATGGCTAGGCTTCAAAAGAGTTGCACACAATGCCGGCGTAAGTATAAGCGCCACAAGAACCGATAACCCCATAGCAGATACTAAAGTGATAGAAAACTGACGATAGATTATTCCTGTAGAGCCGCTAAAAAAGGCCATAGGGATAAATACAGCAGAAAGCACCATTGCAATACCAACAAGCGCCCCTTTAATTTCATCCATAGATTTACGAGTTGCTTCTAACGCTGAGAGTTTCTCTTCGGTCATCAGACGCTCTACGTTTTCTACAACAACAATGGCATCATCAACTAGTAATCCTATGGCAAGAACCATGGCAAACATAGTCAATGTGTTAATTGAGTAACCAAAAGTATATAAAATACCAAACGTACCCAACAATACCACTGGCACTGCAATTGTTGGAATAAGCGTTGCCCTAAAGTTCTGCAAAAACAAATACATAACAACAAACACCAACACAACAGCTTCTATAAGCGTATGAATTACTTTTTCAATTGAAAGCGCCACAAACGGTGTTGTGTCATAAGGCACAACCGCCTCGAGCCCTTCAGGAAAAAATGGCTCTAATTCTGCAATTGCATCCTTTACGCCCTGCGCAGTATCAAGCGCATTAGCGCCACTGGCCAATTTAATACCCAAGCCTGAGGCTGGTTTTCCATCATAACGCGCAACAACCCGGTAACTTTCACCACCTAACTCAACCCGAGCAACATCACTCAACCTTACAAAAGAGCCATCAGCATTTGTTTTAACTAAAATGTCTCTAAATTGTTCAGGTGTTTGTAAGCGGCTTTGCGCGGTCACAGTTGCGTTGAGTTGCTGACCTGAAACTGCTGGCATAGCGCCTAATTGCCCGGCTGACACTTGCGCGTTTTGTGCACTAATAGACGCGCTAATGTCTGCAGGCGTCAATTTATAGTTTTGAAGCTTGGCAGGATCTAACCAAATACGCATCGCATACTGCGAGCCAAATAACTGTACTTCACCCACACCTTCAACACGCGAAACAATGTCTTGCACGTTTGATGACACATAATCGCCAATATCAATGTTGGTCATGCTGCCATCTTTTGACATAAACGCGTAAACCATCAAAAAGTTACGAGCTGACTTTGCAACCACAACACCTTGGCGTTGCACGGCCTCTGGTAAAAGTGGTGTAGCAGTAGCTAGTTTATTTTGCACCTGAACCTGAGCAATATCAGGATCGGTTTCAGCGCTAAACGAAAGTGTAAGCGTTGCTGAGCCACTAGACTCTGACGTTGACGACAT
Source organism: Pseudoalteromonas sp. NH0006-46 (assembly GCF_057547735.1). Classification (NCBI taxonomy): domain Bacteria; kingdom Pseudomonadati; phylum Pseudomonadota; class Gammaproteobacteria; order Alteromonadales; family Pseudoalteromonadaceae; genus Pseudoalteromonas; species Pseudoalteromonas sp. NH0006-46. The sequence continues at coordinate 261,076 of NZ_BAAJML010000003.1, forward strand.
ATAAAGCAAGCCATCTAAGCCTTTCATTTTTTGCTCTATAACCTGGGTAACGGTATCTTCAAGCGTACGAGCCGATGCCCCCGGGTAGGTTGCCGTAATACTTATTGCCGGTGGCGCAATAGATGGATACTGCGCAATAGGCAAACTTTTAATAGCTAAAATACCTGCTAGCATCACTACTATGGCAAGTACCCAAGCAAATATAGGTCTATCGATAAAAAATCGTGACATGTAAATTCTCCGTTATTGCGCTTTAGCGGTTTGAACTTCAGATGGACTAACCGGTGCGCCTGGGCGAATTTTTTGTAACCCTTCTACAATCAGTTTATCACCTTCCATTACACCATCGGTGACAAGCCAATTAGATCCAATGGTGCGGTCTGTTTTCAAAACACGGCTCTCTACTGTGTTACTTTTGCTAACAACCATTGCTGTAGGTTCACCTTTTGAATTTCGACTAACACCACGCTGTGGCACTAAAATAGCGTCGTTTTTAACACCTTCAACAATTGAGGCGCGAGCATACATCCCCGGAAGTAGTAACTTTTCAGGGTTAGGAAATTTAGCGCGTAATGTAACCGACCCTGTACTTGGGTCAACTGTCACTTCAGAAAACTGTAAAGTGCCTTTATGGGAATAAACAGAGCCATCTTCCATAGTGAGTTCAACATCGGTTTGACTGGTTGAATCTACACTTAAATCGCCCGAAACAATCGCTTTTTTGAGCTTGGTTAATTCGTTACTCGACTGCGTTAAATCAATATAAATAGGATCAAGTTGTGTCACTGTTGCCAAAGAAGTGGCCTGGTTAGCACTCACTAATGCACCTACTGTGACATTCGATTTACTAATTTGCCCACTAATAGGCGAAGATACATGGCTGTATTCTAAATTAATTTTTGAGGTTTGCAGCTGCGCTTGGGCAGTAAGAAGTTCTGCTTTTGCTTGTTTATAGGCTGCATCAGCTTCGTCGTAATCTTGCTGGCTTACCGCTTTGATTTTTAATAATTCACTATAACGAGACGCTTTAGCTTTACTACTTGCAATGCTTGCTTGAGCGCGGGCAACAGCTGCTTCACTTGCAGCTAAGTTTGCTTCAAAAGTAGCAGGATTAATTTGATATAGCGCTTGATTTTTTTCTACTTGAGACCCTTCGGTAAATAAGCGCGATTGCACAATACCACTCACTTGCGGGCGGATTTCTGCAATTTGAAATGCACTAATACGTCCAGGCAGCTCTTGCCTTAAAGTTAGCGTTTGTTTTTTTAGCGTAATAACCCCGACTGGTACAGCTTTAGGAGCTGATGCCTGCGACTGCTCTGCCACTTGGTCGCAACCAGTCAACGCAACTGAGCCTAGAAGAACTGAAAATACAAATAAAGCGGTGCTAGAACGCTGCATGTTAAATACCTTTAATTTAGAGTGAACGATCATTCTAAATTAAATGTTAGTGAGAATACATCTTAATAAGCAGATCTTTACACAAAATTACACTCAACCATGCAGTCTCATACTTAAACACTAAGTAATGTTAATAACGTTCTTTGTAAAATATATTTACACCTACAAGCTAGCTATCGCCTTCACTGCAAAGAGTTATCTTAAAGTCGAAGATAACTTACGCAAAAACCTGCTTGTTCATAGTAAAGCCTAAAAGTAGATAGTGAAGAGATTTAAATGTTATATTTCATATAATTAAAAATAAAAGCCATTCTGCTACGTAACAGCCTGAGTATAGCCATATATAGTTTATGTAATGAACAAACTAATAAACTTTTATTAACAAAAAAGCCAAGGCAAGCTTGGCTTTGTTTAAAATGATGAAGTTAAGCGCTTATTAAAGCGGCTTATAAAGTGATTAGGATGACAAATTTGAGGCTAACCTAGATACAAGCAACTGCTCAACACGGATACCTTCAACATCAACCACTTCAAATTTAAAGCCCGCGTAACTTATATGCTCAGCGCGTTTTGGTATACGCTTCATTGTATAAATTAAAAAGCCTGCCACCGTTTCGTAATGCATCTGCTCTGGGAACTCCTCTATATCGAGCACTTTAGCTAAATCGCTAATTGGCGTCAGCCCGTCAACTAACCACGAAGTTTTATCTCGCTCGATTATTAACTCATCTCCTTGGTGAGTTATTAAATCCCCCATAAAGCCTTTCATCAAATCTTTTACAGTAACAATACCAACAAGTAGCGCATATTCGTTTACCACAATAGCAAATGGTTTAGCGGCACTTTTAAATGCATTTAACGCCTCTGATAAACTTAATGTTTCTGGTAAGTAAAATACATCGGTATCAACTAATTCTTCATTAATATTAGCAGCTTCACCTTTGAGCACTTGACGTAAAATATCTTTTGATTCAACAGAGCCATGTAATTTATCTAAGTTACCCGACACAACTAAAAAATGATTGTGCGGATGATCAATAATTTTGGTCGCAATATCATGGCTACTTTCGTTTAAATCAAAGTACACAATTTGGTCGCGCGGTGTCATTACGCTTGATAAAAAGCGTGCTTCTAAATCAAACACATTACCTATTAAATCATACTCTTGTTTTTGCAAACTGCCATACTCAGCGCCAGCTTCCATCATGGCAACAATGTCTTCTGTGGTGACATTATCTTCACGCTCTGCGGGAACTTTAAATAGTCGCAGCACAAAGTTAGTCACCCCATTAAAAAACATCACCAAAGGCGTCAACGCAAATGTAACCCAACGCATTATATTAACAACCTTAACAGCAACAGCTTCTGGCATGATCATCGCTAATCGCTTTGGCATTAAATCGGCGAATAAAATAAATAACGAGGTAATAGTAAAAAATGAGAATAAAAAGCTAATTTTCTCTACATACGCACCCTGGTAAAATAAAACCAATACTTTTTCAACGTATGGCGATAACGCTTGTTCACCTACAATGCCGCCTAATATAGCGATAGCATTAAGTGCTATTTGTATCATGGCGAAGAACGCGCCCGGGTTTTCTTGCAGTTTTAATACTGCGGCCGCATTTAAACTGCCTTCGTCTGCCATTACGCGAAGTTTTATTTTTCGTGACGCTGCAATTGCTATTTCCGACATAGCAAACAACGCACTGATCAAGATCAATAGACTAATCCCGATTAAATCACCCATTTGACGCTCCAAAAAGTTAGCGCTTTTTATATAAAAAGCAGCTGATTATAGTCGCTTTTTTAATCGCAGCAATTGATATTTTTAATTTATGTTTAAGTTTTTATTATTCAGTTAGTTAAATGGATTTTAGCCATTAATTAAGGGAGGAAGTTTGTCTAAATGCAAACTGTAATTTTGCAATTAACGACTCATCCATATTTATGTTACACGCAAAATATAACGGAGATTGAGCCGTATTTAAATCAAGCACTGGCTCGAGTAAATTTAATTTTGGTGATGTTTTGAGACGATAATTAAATTGTTTTTTACTTAGGACAACAAAATCAAGAATGTCACGGCGTGCACTAATTAACTTATCAATTTTATCTAGGTTATCAATTAGTAACAGATGTCGGCTTTCGTTAAAACCGCGCTCAAGTAAATAATGATGGCTAAAGTTATCTCTTAGTACTGCTATTTTATAGCGTTTGGCATCATGTAAGGTCCTTAATTTTATACCACGAGATTTTAGTCCAAAAATCGCTGACTCAAACTCTTCAAGTTCAGCTATCCACACAAATTTATTTTCTCTTGGTGGCAAACGAACAATTGAAAAAATGCAGGTGTTTTTATCTCTAAGGGCTGCATTATAAGACACACTCCAATTGTTAGCCGACATAGTGTAATTAATGCCAGCAGCATTAAGGGCGTTTTTTACCTTGTCTACAGAGCGCCCTGCCAACTGGTTGTTTGTATCGAGATATTGAAAGTCAGGGAAAACTTCCGTTACTATATTAATTTCGTTAGCATGAGCAACAGGGTATAAAAAACAAAGTAAAAAAACGAATCCCTTCATTCAATAAACCTCAGTGTAATTATTCAATAAATATAGTTGAGGCTGAGTAGACTGCTAGTTTTGAGTAGTCAATTAGATACAATTAAGCCTATAGTATTAATTTTTATTTGTTCATCGCATTAATCAAAAAGGCTGAAATTTTTGCGCCTTCTTTTAACGTTGTTTCAGAACTCGCTTGCCCAACTAAAGAACTGTCGGTAAATGGTGCTATTTCCATCATGTCAGCGCCTGTAATAGGAAACTCATCTGCAATGGCCGATAAAATATCTAATGCATGTTGAGGTGTTAACCCGTTATCCTCAGGAGTACCGGTTGCAGAAGCAAATTCTGCATCGAGGGCATCTATATCAAAACTAACATACACTTCGTCAACATTATCAGCTTTTAATTGTGAAATAGTATCTGCGGCAATAGCGGCTGCACCGCGTTCAATAATTTCATGCGCCCAATGTTGTTTAACCCCAAATGTGTTTTCCCAGTGTGATTTTGGTTTTCCACTTGAGCGTATGCCAAATTGAATTAAGTGATGTGGTGCAGGTAAAAACTCTAAAATATGTGTACACCAAGACCCAAAACATAAATCTATGCCTAGACGCTCCACAAGTAAATCGGTGTGCGCATCAAAGTGGATAATAGCCGTGCGCTTCCCTTGCTCGCGCTTAGCTTTTAAATAAGCTTTGGTTAATGGGTAACTAATAGAGTGATCGCCACCAATACCAAAAATACCTTTATCTTTAAACGTCGCGTAAAAGCTGTCGCACACATCTTCGGTAATTGATAGCGGACTGACGTAGTAATCGTTATTTTCGTTTCCGTATAGCGCTTTTTGGCAATTAGAGATAGTTGCGTCGTTTAGGTACTTGTCGTGCAATAAATGAGGAATAACACGTACATCGCCTAAGTCAAACGAATGACATTCGGGATGCTGATCAATTAATGCTGAACGAACAAATAAAGGACCCCAATTAGCACCACGTAGAATACCACCACCACAATCAGAACTAATTCCAAGCATTACCGCTTTATGAGGAGAGTGTGGCAACTCATTTAACGATTCACGCCATAACGTCTCTACATTTTCGGTTTGACCGTACAGTTTATTTCGAAGTGCTGCTTTTCGCTCTTTTGCAGTATTAACAGTAAAAACACCATCGCCAGGAGCACATAAGCAGTGCTCTACTTTACTATTAAATGCTTGAATTTCTTGACTCATAATAAATCCTTATGAATTGTTCTGTGCGTATTTTAGTGATTATTTATGCAAAATGATTAAACAGACCTAAACTTTAAAAAATTAAAAATTGGAATTTTTTAACGTATGTATAATTAAAATTAATTCTAAAAAAATTTAAAATAAAAACATAAAACACTGATATTTAATAAATTTTAATTAATACTGGCAATTGTCATTCATGACTAACCACTTGATTGAGTGATACTTATAATGTCTACGCTCACAAGTCAACTGCACACGTAAACCATAAATTTATGAGTGTGCTTGAATATTCATAGTTGGTGCATAAAATACGCTACAGCCCTGTTTTACTGGCCTAGGCACGCGCTCAATTTTATAAATACGGACATACGTCCTGTACTTAAGGTAGGTTTCTAGCAAAGATGCTAGATTGAAAAAAATTATTTTAAAAAGGCTTAGATATGGAAAAGGTATTTCACTTAGGACTATGTATTGACGATCTACAAGGTGCAAAACTTGCAATTGTACCCGGTGACCCAGATCGCGCTGCACGCATTTCAAAATTCCTAGACAACCCAACCTGTCTTGCTCAAACACGTGAGTTTCATGTTTATCTTGGTCAATTAAATGGCCATTCAGTTGTTATATGCTCTACAGGTATTGGCGGCCCATCTACATCGATTGCAGTAGAGGAACTTGCTCAACTAGGCGTGCGTCAATTTTTACGTATTGGCACTACGGGTGCTATTCAGCCTCACATTAATGAAGGTGAAATATTAATTAGCCAAGCGTCTGTGCGCTTAGACGGTGCAAGCCAACATTTTGCACCGCTTAGCTACCCGGCTGTGTCTGACTTTTATGCAACACAGGCCATGGTTGAAGCATGTAAAAATTTAAACATTGATTTTCACATTGGTATTACTGCATCTAGCGACACTTTTTACCCAGGCCAAGAACGCTACGATACACATTCTGGTTATGTGCCAAAAGCATTTCAAGGCAGCTGCGAAGAATGGCAAAAGCTAGGGGTAATGAACTACGAAATGGAGTCGGCTACATTATTCACTATGTGTGCAGCTCTTGGCTTGCAAGCTGCCTGTGTTGCCGGTGTATTAGTTAACCGTACTCGTCAAGAAATCCCTAACGTTGACCACGGTGAAATAGAAAGGAAATCAGTGGCTGTTGTGTTAGAAGCCGCTAAAGTGTTACTCGGTTAGTATTTCTTTATAAGTAAATTGATATGTAAAAGCACAGCTTATTAGCTGTGCTTTTTTGACTCTATTTAAGCGCAGCGCTAATTACTTGTAGCTCTGGCAAATCAGTAAATCCCGATAATACCGCTTTCGATACGCCCGCTTGATTTTCGTGCCCTTTCGTCTCTAACAGTGTGATGCCTTTCACTGTCTCCTTATCAAAACTAAGGCCAGCTAAAAAGAACTGACTCAACGCGCTTTGTAGAGGCGATAAGCTTGGACTATAGGCTGCGTTTTCTGCATAACTGCCGTAAAAATCCCCATTATTAAATGTACTTACTTTTACCGCACTAAAATTTTGACTGTACGGTACATACGCATTTAACGCAAAGCCAGCAAAAGTACCTTCAATCTGTTCATCATCAAAAACCGCAAGCTGAGGCTTTGGATTAAACAAGCTAAATTCGTTACCTAAATCGGTTGGCCCAAACGAGTGAGGTAATAGCTCTGCTAATTTAAAATGTTGGCTTGGAAGTAAAATATCAAATTCTTTCGCATCGGCTAATTCGTTCATAAATTGGCGACAGTAGCCACACGGAGCATCGCTTATAGCAATTTTAAGAATTTTTTTAGCACCATTTAACCAAGCGTTATTAATGGCAGACTGTTCTGCATGAACAACTAAACTCAACGCTTGGTGATCAAACTCTACATTAGCGCCAAAATAAAAGCTGATTTGTTGCTGCTCATCCATGGCTTTGACAATAGCACCCACATGAAAATGTGATACTGGAGCCACCGAAAACTCAGACGCTAAAGGCACTAAACCTTGTAATAATGAATCGACTGAAACATTAAACTCTTTGCACAGCTGTTCAATGTTGTTTGCGTTTAATATGCCGCGTTGCGACTTTAATTGGCTACGTAAAGACGCTGTTTGCGCTACGTTTAAAGAGATGTGTTTATTAATAAGTGCTGTGTCTTGTTGCACAGTAAAAGTTGATGAAGCCATAAGGTTTTTTAATTATTCAATGGCTAAGTAGTTTAAAAGGTTAAGACCCAAATTGCTAGGTTATTAAACATAAAAAAGGGAACACAGCGTGTTCCCTTGCTAAATAATAAACGTTAATGATTAACCAGTATTACGCATACCTGCAGCAATACCTGTCATGGTGATCATTAATGCATTATCGATGTCCCCTTCGTTATGCTCCTCGTTAGAGCGAGCACGGCGAAGCAATTCAACCTGCAATACATTGAGCGGATCGGTGTACGGGTTTCGTAAACTAATCGACTCTTTGATCCAAGGCTGACCGGCAAGTAAGCTTTTTTGTGGACTTAATGACTGCACAAGCTCAATAGCTTCTTCAAGCTCTTTTCGCAAAGTTACACCCAATGGCTTGTACATGTCTTCCACCAGCGCATTATCATAATGCTCACTTAACCAGCTATCGGCTTTACTAAATACCATTTCGAGCATTTCTAAACGGGCTCTAAAAAATGGCCAATTGAGGCTCATTTCGTTTAGTGTTTCTAAGCCATATTGGTCTAGTGCCTTTTTTAAGCCTGTTAACGCACCTAACCAAGCAGGCAACATTAACCGGTTTTGACTCCATGCAAAAATCCACGGAATAGCACGTAAACTTTCAACGCCTCCATTAGGGTTGCGTTTTGCAGGGCGAGAACCAAGCGGAAGTTTAGAGAGCTCCAACTCTGGCGTTGCCATTCTAAAATAAGGAACAAAATTCTCATCGTGGCGGACAACATTGCGGTAATGCTCACACGACTGCTCACTAATAAGCTTCATGACTTCACGCCATTGTGGCTTAGGCTCTGGCGGTGGTAATAAGTTACTTTGCAGTACAGCACCTGCATATATATTTAAGCTCTGCAGTGCAACATCTGGCAAACCAAATTTAAAGCGTATCATTTCGCCTTGCTCTGTTACCCGTAAGCCACCTTTAAGTGAGCCTGGTGGTTGCGAATGCAATGCTTGCGCAGCCGGTGCACCACCGCGACCAACGGTTCCTCCTCGGCCGTGAAACAACACAAGCTCAATGCCACGCTCATCGGCAAGTTGCACTAGTTTGTCCATGGCTTCGTATTGAGCCCAACCGGCAGCCATCATACCGGCATCTTTTGCCGAATCGGAATAACCGATCATTACATTTTGTGTATTTTGAATATGGCCGCGGTACCACACATTATCGAGTAATGTGGTGATCACGTCGCTACCGTTATTTAAATCGTCTAATGTTTCAAATAATGGAGCAACCGGCAACTCAAAACTACAGCCACTTTCTTTAAGAAGAAGCTGAACAGCTAAAATATCGGATGCAGTGCGTGCCATTGAAATAATATACAAACCAAATGTTTTTTCATCTTGCTGTGCGATTACATCGAAGGTGTCGAGCACTTCTTGTACATCAGGGCTTGGTTGCCAATGCTTAGGAATAAGCGGACGACGCGAATTAAGCTCTGCTAATAAAAAGGCTTGCTTATCTTGCTCTTGCCACTGGTTGTAATCCCCTAGCCCTAAATAACGCGTAAGTTCAGAAAAAACGTCACTGTGGCGCGATGAGTCTTGGCGCACATCTAATTTTGCCAAACGCAGGCCAAAGCTGTTTAAACGATGCATTAAATCAAGCAGTAACCCGTCAGCAACGACTTTCATGTTACATTTTAATAACGAACGATAACACACCTCAATTGGGTGTTTGAGTTGGTTAATATCAGTCACAAGATCTTGTGCGTCAGTGCGTTTGTGTTTAATTTTTGCACCTAAATGTGCCACTGTTTCAGACACTTCGCCTTTGAGCTTTTTGAGCACTGTGCGGTAGGGTTCAAAGTCTTGGCCAGCTAACTCAATAAGCTCTTCGCTAGCATCAGACATAGATAACTCAGCGCATAACGTATCAATATCTCGGCCATATAAATCAAGCGCCATCCAACGACCATGGTCAAGTACTTGTGAAGTAACCTGCGCAGTAACAAATGGGTTACCGTCCCGATCTCCCCCCATCCAAGATGTGAATTCAATAGGGCTGTAATCAATGGGCAGCTCTAAACTAAGCTGCTCTTTTGCGTGTTCCGAAAACTCACGTAAAAACCGAGGTACTGCATGCCACAGGCTATTTTCTATAACTGCATAGCCCCATTTAGCTTCATCTACAGGCGTTGGGCGCGAGCGGCGAATATCGTCGGTATGCCACGCTTGGCTTATTAGCTGGGCAATTCTATTTAAAATAGCTTCGCGCTCATGTTCCAAGTTATCTTTTCGTTCCAGCGATGCTAAACAGTCGCTCAACTCTACGTGCTTATTGATGATTGTACGACGAGTAACCTCAGTGGGGTGAGCAGTTAATACTAAATTAATGTGGAGTTTTGAGAGTGTGTCAGCAAGGTGGTTAGAATCTAGCTGACCTTCTTGTGCTTTAGCGGCTAACGTTTTTAATGTTTGAGTGAGAGGGTTTTGCTGGCCAAGACCAGCGTCATTAAAACGCGATACAGTATGAAACTGCTCTGCCACATTGGCTAAATTTAAAAAATGATTAAATGAACGGGCAACCGGTAAAAGCTCTTCATCACTAAGCGCATGTAATACTTCAATTAACGCCTTGCGATCGTCTTCATTACCACTGCGAGAGGATTTTGATAAAGCCCGAATTTCTTCTACTTTATCTAAAATTGCTTGGCCTTGGGCATCTTTTATAGTTTGACCTAATAATTGTCCAAGTAGACCTACATTACCTCGCAGGGCGGCATATTGTTCACTCATTTCTCAGTCTCCTTTGTTTCATGGAAGACTATTAATATCATTAAGAGCGCATATTTAATAGATCCATTTGCAATGTCATGTCGTAAAAAAATATAGATAAAATAATCACAAAGCATCGATATGATCATTTTTTACGACGGCAACTGCCCCCTTTGTAGCACCGAGATGCAGCAGCTAAAGCAAGCCGACAAGCACAATCTCATCACGCTTGAAGACTTAAATGCAAACGACTTTAGCCATCGTTATGCTCATGTGAATAAAACTCAAGCACTTGCTTACCTGCAAGCGCAATTAGACACTGGTGAGATGATTTATGGGCTAGATGTAACGTATCAGTCTTGGAAAACAGTTGGTAAACACAGGTGGTTGAAACTACTTCGCCTACCCGTTATTCGAATTTTTGCAGATTGGGGGTATGTTTTTTTTGCAAAGCATAGGCACTCTATTAGCCAGTTTTTAATGCCTAACACCCAATGCAATAACGGCCAGTGCGCCATAAAATCAAAAGGTAAAAAATGAAAACTATCATCCTTTTTGGTGCTAGTAGCGCGATAGCTAAAGCCTACGTAAAGCACCTTCAAAACCAGGCAAATAAATTTAATGTTGTATGTGTAAGCTCAAGCAACACAGTTTCACAAAATAGTGACAACATTAGTTATTATAATACTGACTACTCTGCGGATAGCTTATCTGGATTGACTCAGCATTTAAAAGATGAACAAGCCGACATACACCAAGTAATTATGTTTAACGGTAAGTTACATAACACCGAACACATGCCAGAAAAAAAGCTTGAGGACATCAACGCTGATTATTTTAACTTGTTACTAAACGCTAATACGCTCACCCCATTGCTTTGTTTGCAAAGCGTTTTACCTTTAATTAATCATAAAACGCATTGTACAATAACAGCCCTCAGTGCACGTGTGGGAAGTATCAACGATAACAAAATGGGGGGCTGGTACACTTACCGTGCATCTAAATCAGCCCTAAATATGCTATTTAAAACTGCCGCAATAGAGCTCGCTCGTCGTGCAAAGAACACCAAACTTGTGCTGTTCCATCCCGGTACAACCGATACCGAGCTTTCTAAGCCATTTCAAAAAAATGTACCCGAAGGCAAGTTGTTTACACCCGAATTTGTAGCACACCAACTTTTTGATTTAACAAATAATAACCCTGATTTAGAACTAAATGGCGACCCGGCCTACTTAGATTGGCAAGGCACAACTATACCGTGGTAAGGATTAAAAATGCATTTTACTAAAGCGCGCATCGACGCACTTGAAAAACGTACTCGTACACATTTAATAAACTCGTTATCTGGGTTTAAAAGTGCAAACTTAATAGGCACACAAGACCTACTAGGCAACACTAATTTATCGATTGTCAGTTCGGTTATTCATTTAGGGGCTCATCCTCCTCTGGTTGGCATGATAATGCGACCACACAGTGTACCGCGACACACGTTTGAAAATATATTACAAACAGGTGTTTACACTATTAATCAGGTTAATAAAGCCATTTATAAACAAGCGCATCAAACCTCAGCACGCTACGACAAAGACGAATCTGAATTTGACGCAACGGGACTTACTCCTGAGTATTTAAATGAGTTTTCAGCCCCTTTTGTTGAAGAAAGCCGATTAAAATACTCTGTTAAATTTGTTGAAAGCAAACATCTTGAAATTAATGGTACTGAACTGGTTATTGGTGAAATTGTAGACGTGTATTTAGATGAAACCGCTTTGCAAAGCGATGGTTTTCTAGATTTACAAGCCATTGATACTGTGGCTGTGACGGGCCTTGACAGCTACCACACCGCCAATAAATTAACGCGCCTTCCCTACGCAAAAAAATAACATTAAGGGGTGTATTTCACCCCTTTTATTTTACAACCACCTAACTCGACTCATTCCAAGCAATCTTTAAATACTTAACCATGCTACTAGTCGCATAACATTGAATTTAGAATAGGCATTGCTCACAATGGCTAAAATTCCAAGGAGAAGCCTAATGAGCACAATCGGTATTGGCACACAAACCCCAGAACAAGCATTAGCCAGCTTAAGTAATATGACCCAATCGTTAACGCCTATTCAGGCTGACGAACACCTTGAACGTATAGCAAAAGCACAAGCTTATATGGCGGCTAACAACATCGATGCCATATACTTAAATGCAGGCACTAACCTGACCTACTTTACAGGCATGAAGTGGTTCGCAAGCGAGCGAATGGTTGGCGCAATTTTACCTGCGATTGGTGAAGTACAATACATAGCCCCGTATTTTGAAATTGGTACCCTTAATGGCTTTAAAGTGGTTGAAGGACCAATACACGGCTGGCAAGAGCACGAAAATCCTTATGCGCTATTTGTTAGCGTATTGAAGCAACTCAATATTAGTAACGACGCCACCATTGGCATTGATGAAAGTGCGCAATTTTTTATATTCGATGGCATTAACAAAGCACAAAAAAGCTTAAATATAATTAATGCGCAAAGTGTTACTGCACATTGCAGAATGCATAAATCGGTAAACGAATTAGCGCTTATGCAATGTGCAATGGACATGACCTTAGCTGTGCACCAAGCAACCGCCAGTATGCTTTACGAAGGTATTACCACCACAGAAGTAGAAGCTTTTATTAAAAAAGCGCATCAAAAGGTAGGTGCACCAGGTAACTATTTTTGCATTGTATTGTTTGGTGTTGCTACGTCATTTCCACATGGTGTTAAAGATGCGCAAGTACTTAAAAAAGGCGATATGGTATTAATAGATACCGGCTGCAAAGTACACGACTACCTATCAGACATAACCCGCACGTATGTATTTGGTGAACCAACACTACGCCAACGCATGTTTTGGGATCATGAAAAAGCAGCGCAACTCGCCGCATTTAACGCCGCGAGTATTGGTGCTACCTGCGAAGATGTTGACGCAAGTGCTCGTCACTATTTAGCAGCACAAGGATTAGGGCCACAGTATCAAACACCCGGCTGCCCGCATCGTACGGGCCATGGAATTGGCTTAGACATTCACGAATGGCCTTATTTAGTAGGTGGAAATAAAACCCCACTTGCATCGGGCATGTGTTTTAGTAACGAGCCAATGCTAGTAATACCCGATGAATTTGGCGTACGTTTAGAAGATCACTTCTATATGACCGACAACGGCCCGCATTGGTTTACACAACCAAGTTACAGTATTGATGACCCGTTTGGGCTTAATGCTTAAACCCTTTATAAAGAGCAGCCATTAGCTGCTCTTTTTAGTTTAAGGATTGATAATGCATACTTCATCCCAATATCCCTGTTATACCAAAGCAATCCGCAAAAGGATGAATATGAAAAACTTTAAAATTGATATCGTGTCAGACGTAATGTGCCCATGGTGTGTGGTTGGTTATAAAAACCTAGAGACAGCGCTTGGCCAACTCAAAGACGAAATGAGTGCAGATATTACATGGCATCCTTTTGAGCTAAATCCAGATATGCCAGTTGAGGGTCAAGACTTAAACGAGCACTTAATGCAAAAGTACAACCTAACTGAAGAGCAAGGCGATGAAAATCGTAAAAATATGTTCGAAGCAGGACAGCGTGCTGGCTTTACGTTTAACTTTGATGGTAAACGTATCATGATCAACAGCTTTGATTTGCACCGTTTATTAATGTGGGCACGTGAAGAAGATAAACAAACACAGCTTAAACTCGCATTCTTTGAGGCACACTTCACTGATTTAAAATATTTAAATCAAGAAGACGCTCTGCTTGATGTAGTGCAAAGTGTTGGCCTTGATAAAGAAGAGGCCCGCAGTATTTTACACTCAGACAAATACGTTCAAGCTGTACGCCAAGAGCAAAAAAACTTTAAACAAATGGGTATTACCTCAGTGCCTACGTTTATCATAAACGATAAATATGCGCTCACTGGCGGGCAACCAAGCGACTCATTCATTCAAGCACTTAAACAAATTAGTGAAGAAGAGGCTAAGCAAGAAGCTTAATGAGTTAGGCAAACAATAAAGGCTGCGCGTTGCAGCCTTTTTAATAACCCAATAAATTTACTTTAAGTACGATAAAGTACTTTAATAACATGCCAGCCAAATTTAGTTTTAACTAAGTGCGGCTCTAAAATAGCGCCATTAAAGGCTATTTTGTCAAACTGCGGGACCATCTGTCCTCGTCTAAATTCACCTAAATCACCGCCTTTTTTACCCGATGGGCACGACGAATATTTTTTAGCTAAGGTTTGAAACTTTGCACCTTTACCTAATTGCTTAATAATGTCTTCTGCTATTTCTTTGTGTTTAACCAATATGTGGAGTGCGTGCGCTGTACTTGCCATTTCAAAGCCCTGATAATTTAAAACGCGGCGATTTTAGCACAGCCACTTAAGCCAAGCATCTACTTATAGCTGACCAATCACATAATTGGGTCCACCAATAGTACGCTTTAATTCACGAAACCTGATATTTGCTCTAAGCAGCTATATTCAGGGTCCGAGAGTGGGCTCAACCTAGTTACTTTTCTAATTCGTGGTGCTTTACTTTTTTCATGGCTGGAAATAACGCCCTCCACTAAAAGCATTCTATCACTGCAACGCTTGACAAACCCCTCAGTTACATCACCGTAAAATGGGAATACTAAGTATTGCTTTGACATATTCTCTAAAGCAGCACGATCTTCATAAAAATCAAGGTGTCCGTAATGTCCAACTAAGCACACCTTAGTTCCAACCAAATCATTTTGATTCTTGAAAAGTTCGCCCCAAGATATTTTTTCACATTCAATTTTTTCCTGAAAAGGAAATGCTTTTGCAGAAAAAATAACTAATATTAAAACTAATAATTTAGATATAAATTTTTTCATATTTGGTTTCTATTAATTGTTGGGGAAGAATGTTCTATAGCGTATTCGTACACTCTAACTTAAGAGCCCTGGCATTTTATAACCTATCAATTTTTATAAATTAACACTTCAAGATTAGCAGTAATCAGCCAAAGACAAAAACCTCTACTTTTTTAAACATTTCAAGACCTGGTTTTTTGGGACTTCGCAATACCGTGTAGATTTTTCAAACTGCTTAATTACTTAACTTAATCAATTAGTTGTACAAGTCGGTGCTGTAATATATTGGAAAGTCTGAAACAGCTGTCCAATGCATAAACAGCATATCCTATCATTGCGATTATTATACTGCTTTATATATTTGTCTAATGGAGAATATGATTCAATACGTTAATAAATCTCTGTATCTGCGTTCAAATTAAATAATGTTTTGCATCATCTGGACTGGGGACTCTGCAGTATTGGTATTTGCCAAATAAGGTATAACGGTTTAGAGCAATTTTATCGTACAGCCAATTATTAAATGTGTTAGGTAAAACACTAAAAATAGTTGCTAGTTTGTGAGGGTAACCAAGCTGCTTTACTACTTCAAAAAAAGCATGGCTTTGCGTGAATACTTTGCCGTTTTCTAAGTACACCATCGAGGCGTATTGTGTAGTTGAAAAGCCAAAGTGAGTTAATAGCAACTCACCTTTTGGGGATTGCACGCTGCATAGTTTAAAAATAGCATTGGTATCGTTACTAATTATAAAATTACACCACGCACTACATAATTTACATTGTGAGTCGAATAATATAATTTTTCGATTACGCATTAGTGTGCCTGCATTTTCACCCATTTATTTTCCTTAAGCGGTTAGTGCTGAACCGGCTTTTTTTGTAACTTACGTTGCAATGTGCGTCTATGCATATTTAATTGCCTAGCTGTGACCGATATATTGCCATTATTACTGTGTAGTACTTGCTGAATATGCTCCCATTCTAAGCGCTCAGGCGACATAACAGCATCATCAATACTCGTTTGAAGTTCACTTGTTTCGTTATTGAGTGCTTTTAATAATGTTGCCATATCAATAGGTTTAGTTAAATAATCGTTTGCCCCTAAGCGCATTGCTTCAACCGCAGTGGCAATGCTAGCAAACCCAGTTAGTAAGACTATATGTGTATTTTCTAATAAGTTGCGCAGTGGCTTTATAAGCATTAAGCCATTGTCGTCTCCAAGTTTCATGTCTAGTAAAATTGAGTCGGGTACTAATTGGCGCGCACGCAATAATGCGTCGCTTTGGTTATGCGCAACATCACAGGTGAAGCCTTGCTTAGTTAAACGCCTAGCAAGCGTACTGGCTAAATTTATATCATCTTCAATTATCAGTAACTTCATTATGCTGTTTGCTCGCTATTAATAATGGCTAACTTAACCTTTGCTACGGCACCGCCTTCTTTATGGTTAAATAACGTTAACGAGCCATTTAGACGTTCAAACGTGACGTTAGATAACAATACAGCTAACCCCATGCCTTGCTCACTAGGCATTACTTGCCCGCCTAGCTCCGCTAATTGTGAATCGGTAAAACCATTACCAAAATCACGAATTAATAAGTATATGTGGTGTTCTTGTGGGCTTAGCTCCCAACTTAATTCAAGCTTTGTTTTACCTTGCTTTTGATTTGCAATAGCCGCATTTTGCAACAAATTTAATATAGCCGGTAACAACATTGCATCACTTAAAAGCACGGCGGTAATTGAGGAAGCAGCCCATTTTATGTGTTGATCAGGGTATTGTAATACAAAGGTATCGCTGATGGCTGTTTGTAACTGCGTTATGGTTATTTGATCTTTAGCATTTTTAACCCTTATTTGCTCTGAAAGCGCTCTAAAACTATTAAGTTGCGCTCGACATTGTATAAGAGGAGGTTGCATTTGCTTAACAATAGCATTGTCAGGTTGGTCTTCTAATAGCTCTTCAAACAGTAATTGTAAGTTAGCTATCGGTGTTGCTAACTGATGAGTTATTTGTGCTGCTGCGCCATCAAGCGTGACTAACTGCTCATTTCGTAATTGTTTTTCTCTTGCTTTGCCAATAATGCGTTCGCGTTCTTTTAGCGTGCGGCTCATGGCCCCTATTACAAGCGCTATTACACTGGTACTTAAAACGAAGTTAACCCACATGCCAATAAAATGGCCGCTCATGTTCATTTGATGCATACTGTGATCGGGCATATTTATTAATAAAAAGCTGTATGCTGCAATGGCAAGTAACGCAATATAAGCTAAGCCTTTTTCACGCAATGTGACCGCTGCTATCATAATGGGTAGCAGCAACAAAGATACAAAGGCATTGGTAGCTCCGCCACTTAAAGAAAGCAAAATAGTTAAAAATAAAACGTCAGCAGTGAGTTGCATCAACATAACTGAGGGCTTAGCGTGACTAACGTGTCGGTAGGCAAATAAACTGATTAGTTGAAATACCGCCTCTAAAGCAATCACACCAAGTAAGGGCAGTAACGCTAACTGGTAATCAAGCAAAAAATAGACACTTAATACAGCAACTAATTGTACTGCAATGGCGCCGCTTCGTAACATAAGTAAACGGCTGATAGTGGGATCGGTTTGCATTAACAAAACAATGATTTTCCAATTTAATATATAAAAATAAACTCTGGTAGAGCGCTACTCATCGTCCATTGAAATTGTAAAAGCAGCGCAAGGTGTGCCTTGATGAAACACCATTTGCCATTGCTGTGCGCTATTTTTACGCCATAACGACATGCGAAGTGAATAATTAAATTCGGCACGGGCAGAGCGTCTATACGCTGCTTGATAACTTATTTGCGCCACATCAACGCTCAACATTCGGCCTTTAAAATGCTGATTATAAAACTGCGGCACCACTTCAGTGGGTAGGCGTGTGAGTACTTGGTATTTATTAAATGACGTGCCATTAGCAGCAATTTCGATAAACTCATCGTCGAGTAAAGCATCGAGTGCACGTTCTGATTGGCGAACCTCAGGCTCAAGTAATTGACGCTCAGCCTCAATTAAATGATTAAACAACGACGCTTTAATTTTGCTGCTCATGTGCTTCCCTATTGCTTGTAAATTTGCCCTGCCTTCATGACAAATCGCACGTTTTTAAGTACGTTTATGTCTTCAAGTGGCGAGCCATTTACGCTGATAATATCTGCTTGCTTGCCAACACTCAAGTCGCCTAACTGATGACTTTGTCCTAACAATTTAGCAGCATATACCGTGGCTGACTTTATTGCATGCGCCTCACTCATTCCATTATCAACCATTAAACTAAATTCGTTTGCATTAAGACCATGACGGGATACGCCCGAGTCGGTACCAAAGGCAATATTGACCTTATTTTTAAGCGCTAATTTAAACGATGCTTGCATTTTAGGCGTTACTTCTCGCACTTTATTGGCAATTGCCGCTGGCATATTAGGATTAGTAAGTACCTCTTCACTTACCGTGGCACCAGCAAGCAAAGTAGGAACTAAATAGGCCTGCGTTTTGTTGAATAAATCGACTGTTTTTCTATCTAAATAAGAACCGTGTTCTATTGAATCAACCCCAGCTCTAAGCGCTGCTTTTATACCTTCTGTTCCGTGGGCATGTGCTGTTACCTTGCGTCCTAAATGATGAGCCGTATCTACAATAGCAGCCAGCTCATCATCAGTAAGTTGCTGATTCACTCCCGCTGCGGTATTACTTAAAACACCACCCGTTGCGGTAATTTTAATTACGTCGGCACCGCTTTTAATAACTTCTCTCACTGCACGGCGGCAATCGTCAGCGCCATTACAAATTCCTAGTGTCGTTTTAAAAACATCGGTTATATCTTTTCTATAGCCATGCATATCAGCATGACCGCCGCTTGGGGATATTGTATTACCCGCTGCAAAAATACGAGGACCGGCAATATCTTTTCGCTCAATAGCGCGTTTTAGCGGAAAAATAACTTGGTAATCGCTGCCTAAGTCACGCACCGACGTAAAACCCGCATCAAGCGTACGTTCTAAATACTTAATGGAACGCAGCGCGTAATCGGCCTCATATTCTGTAGCCCAACGGTGAGGGTTTGCTTTAGCATCACGTTCAAAAGTTACATGCACATGCATGTCAATCAAACCAGGCATAACAAACTGGTTTTTTAAATTAATTATGTCAGCATCGGGTAAATTAAGTGCTGACTTTGATATATAACCATCTTTAATTGACACTATTTTGTCATGGGTAACAATCAAGGTTTGTTCTTTTTTTAGCGCTTGCTCAGGTGCCACAAGTAAACTACCTGCGTAAATAATTTTAGAATGTCCTGCGCTTACATTATTAGCGAACATTGCCAATACAATTGACGATAATGTTGTGAGTGCTGTTTTCATAGATGCTCCTTTTTTATACTAGGTTTACCTTAAAAAACCTTTAATAGCGAATATTTACGATACAAAGCACGCTATAAACTAGTCTTACAAGTTGATTTTTGGTATAACTTGCCGGTAATAAATTGAAGTTATACCACCTTAAGAGAACACACTATGCCATACGCACATATCACTGGTTGGGGCAAATGCATACCACCAGCAAGTATTAGCAACGATGAAATTAGCGAAATAGTTGATACCACCGACGAGTGGATTACCACGCGTACTGGCATCAAATCTCGCCGTGTAAGCCATGTAAGTACAGCAGAGCTGGCAACCATTGCTGCAAAACACGCGCTTGCTTGCGCAGGTGTTGACGCAAAAGAGATTGATCTTGTCATACTTGCAACCTGTACGCCTTCAACAGTTGTTGCAAATACCGCATCGCAAGTGCAAAAAAATATCGGCGCAACAGGCGCAGCTGCTATGGATACAAATGCTGCGTGCTCTGGCTTTTTATATGCATTACAAGCTGCTACTGCGCAAATTCAAGCTGGCATGATCAAAAAAGCGGTTGTTATTGCTGCTGAGCGAATGACTTGGTACGTAAACTGGGCGCGCCGCGACAGTGCCGTGCTATTTGGTGATGGCGCTGGTGCCGTTGTACTAGAAGCGGCAGAAACACCCGCAGGTTTACTTGGCACTAAAACAGGGTGTGATAGTGAAGACCGCGACATTCTTCATATCACTAACTTTGGTAGTGATTTAAACAAATATGAGCCCATTGGTCCGTCTGATCTGTTATTTGAAGGGCGCGAAATATTTAAACGTGCCGTAAAAGGAATGAGTGAAGCCTGTGACGACGTGCTCGAACAAGCTAATTTAAGCCTAGACGACATAAACGTACTGGTACCACATCAAGCTAACTTACGCATTATTCAAGCAATTCAGCACCGTTTAAAAGTGCCTGATGAAAAAGTAATGGTTAACATTGCAGATTATGGCAACACATCAGCCGCCACTATTGCAATTGCGCTATGTGAAGCGGTTGAACAAGGGTTGATAAAGCCTCATTCAAACATTATGTCTGCAGCATTTGGTGCTGGTTTAACATGGGCTGCAAGTTATATAAAATGGGGTGAACGTGTAACCCCAATTAGCCTTAGCGACGCACAATTACCGCCTTGCACTCAAACAGGTTTAGAGTTAGTTGCTCCGGCTGTTAAAGCATGTAAAGACGCTGAATAAGCTCGCTTTGAAAATATAGAATTAAAACGCACTTTTTAGTGCGTTTTTTGTTTAAGGAAGACACATTTATGGAGCTTTTAGGTATTCATCACACTGCGATTATTTGCAGTGATTATGCTCGCTCTAAACATTTTTACAGTGAAATTTTAAAACTTAATATTGTTAACGAGCATTACAGGGCTGAGCGTAATTCGTATAAGTTAGACTTAGCTATGCCTGATGGAAGCCAAGTTGAGTTATTTTCGTTTGAAGGTGCACCATCAAGGCCTAGTTACCCCGAAGCACAAGGCTTACGCCATTTAGCATTTAAAGTTAACAATGTAACTAAAGCAAAAGAATATTTAGAAAGTAAAAGTGTGGCTGTGGAAGAAATTAGAATTGATGAAATTACAGGTAAAAAGTTTACTTTTTTTGCCGACCCTGATGATTTGCCGCTAGAGCTATATGAAGTTTAAGCTTCATATAGCGCTAATGTTTCACGGTTAATTAATGATTAAAGCGGTTTTGTAAATAGTTAAACACGGCTCTAATACCAAGCGCTTCACCGCCTGCTGGGCGACCTGGTAACGAACGAAGGTTCCACGCCATTACATCAAAATGTACCCAAGGTGTGGTTGGCTCTACAAACTCTTTTAAGTAAAGCGCAGCAGTAATTGCGCCACCAAATGGCGTACTTGAACAGTTAGCCATATCTGCAACGTCACTTTTCAAAAATCCGCGGTACTGCTCAAACAAGGGTAATTGCCAAACAGGGTCGTTCACACTTAAGCCCGCATCAATTATACCGTTAGCTACATCACGCTCTGTAGAAAAGAAACCAGGTAGCTCAGTACCTAACGCTACACGACATGCCCCTGTTAATGTTGCAAAATCAATAATAAGTTCTGGATTATCATTTTGTGCTTCACTTAGCGCATCACACAAGACCAAACGCCCTTCAGCATCCGTGTTATCAATTTCAACCATAATACCTTTGCGCGTTTTTATTACATCACCTGGGCGAAATGCATTTCGTGATACCGCATTTTCAACTGCGGGTACTAGCACACGTAAACGAACAGGCAATTTAGCCGCCATGATTAACTGGGCTAATGCAATTACATGCGCTGCACCGCCCATGTCTTTTTTCATGTTGCGCATACCAGAGCTTGGCTTTAAATCGAGCCCGCCAGAGTCAAAGCACACCCCTTTACCAACAAGCGTTATAAGTGGTGCATCATCGGCCCCCCACTTCAAATCAAGTAAACGCGGTTTATTTTCACTTGCACGGCCTACCATATGGATTGTTGGATAGTTTTGCTCTAACAGTTCATCACCAACCCATTGTGAAAACTCTCCACCATGAGATGAAGCTAAATCTTCCATCACTTGCGATAAATGTTGCGGCATCATATCAACCGCCGGTGTATTGACTAAATCACGCGCTAAAAAAATAGCATCGGCTTGTTGTTTAATTCGTGTGTATAAAAGCTCGTTTTCAATACACAGCTCTGCTTTTAGCGTCGGTTTTTCTTTGTATTCACTAAATTCGTATCCGCCAAGAACAAAGCCTAAAGCAACTTGCTCTATAAACGTGTCATCACCTTGAATTTGATAACTACCTGCAGGTAACGCATTAGCTAAATTGCCCGCAGCCCAAAAGTCATCTGCGCTTTGCATTAAGCAAATTACTTGGTTTAGCTGCCCTGAGTCAGGATCTGGAATTAACGCTAAACCTTGCTTTTCAAAACCGGTATTGCTTAACCAATTTTGTATAAATAAAGGCTGTTTTGCTTGCCAATCAGAGAGTTCGCTTTTAAGAATAAATGATAAAGGGATACCAGAGGATGTATTGCGAAGTAATGCACTCATTAAATAGCTCATATATTATAAAAATGGTACTTATGAGCATACCAATAAGCACTATTAAAAGGTATCGCTAATTAAAGGATTTTTGTTGTTACTTTTTTAATATGTTTTTTTTAGTTGAATTTTGATTTGCTTGAGCTATCTCGTTATCAAGTTCTTTTATTGATTTATTTATGCTAAACGAGCTGGGTAAAACATCAACTCCAACAAGGCGACCTAACTTAACGACGAGAGGGATAGTAAGTGGAGCAAAAGGAAGCACTGCAAATATACCTAAGCCTAAACCTTTCAGTATATCAACAAACTGCTCATTGGCGCGTTTAAGCTCTGCACTGTTTGTTTGCCCTTGTGTGTATCGCTTGTATATAGAAAGCATTTCTTTGGTTTCTTGTTTTTCTTGAGCAAGTGCAATTTTAAGCGCCACCATAGCACGACGAAAACGAAGCTGCTGACGTCTTTTACTAATTTTTACTACACGCCAAGGAGCACGGTGGATAACTTTATATAATCGCATGTGTATATTTTCACACATGCTGATGGGTTAACAAAGAATAATTTACTTGATTATGACTATACTTTATCCTTTGCACCAAACTAGTGCCCAAAAGAATAAACTATGCCTGATTTCACAACTCAAATTCCACAAAAACCTGAAAAACCTGAAAAACCAAAATCTGATGAATGTTGCGGCAGTGGCAATTGTTATTCATGTGTGTGGGACGAATATAGAGAAAAATTAACAACATGGAAATTAACAAATTTGCAAACAAAAACAAAAAAACAGGATAAAAGTTAAAAAACCAACCTCGAAAAGCCCCTCACCACCTGCATTAATATTCCCAATTACCACTCAACCTGCACACAAATGGTTATAATCGGCATTAAAATGCACCACCTTTGGATTTTTTACCCAATTAAAGTTTTGTTATTTAATAGTTAATTAATAATTGCTCTTGTCGTTTTTTATGTATAGTCTGTATTCAGGAATTAACGGAAGCTGAGCATTTACGCTCTTTTGAATCGATATTTCAATCGGCTTAAACCACTCTGTTCGTTCCACAATTATGATTAAGGCGTGCTTTAAAGCACGACTAAAACAAAATTATTCTAACTGGGGAAATTTAGAATGAAATTAAAAAACAATGCGCTAAACCAAGCGATTAAATTTGCATTAGCCACAACCACCGCCGGATTATTCATCTCGGGCTCTGCAATAGCAGCAGATGAACAAAGCGAAGTTAAAGTTAATAAAAATGTAGAGAAAATCGCTGTAGTAGGTACGCGTTCAGCTCCACGTTCAATTGGTGACTCACCGGTACCTATTGATATTATTGGTGGTGAAGAACTAGAAAAGTCAGGCAATACTGACATGCTAGAACTTCTAAAAGGCTCTGTTCCTTCTTTCAACGTTCATCAAAACCCGATTAGTGATGCAGCATCACTAGTTCGCCCTGCTAACCTTCGTGGTTTGCCATCAGACAGCACCTTAATACTTTTAAACGGCAAACGTCGTCACCGTGCATCTGTAATCGCCTTTTTAGGTGGTGGTATTAACGATGGTGCACAAGGTTCAGATATTTCAGTTATTCCTAGCATTGCAATTAAACAAGTTGAAGTACTTCGTGACGGTGCAGCTGCTCAGTACGGATCTGACGCCATCGCAGGTGTAATGAACTTCCAATTAAAAGACGCTTCAGAAGGCGGTAAGTTCGAAGTTCGTAAAGGTCAATATTTTGAAGGCGACGGCGATACCACTCAAATTTCTGGTAACGTAGGTTTACCATTTACAGACAGTGGTTTTGCCAACTTAAGCTTCCAATATAAAACAGCAGATGCGACTAGTCGCTCAGTTCAACGCCCAGATGCAGCAGGTTTTGCAGCAGCAGGTGTACCTGAAGTCTCGTCTCTTGCTCAAGTTTGGGGTGCACCAGAGGTTGATGACGATATCTCACTTTTTGGTAATGTAGGCCTAGACCTAACAAACAGTTCACAATTTTACATGTTTGGTAACTACTCTGAGCGCGATGTACGCGGTGGTTTTTATTACCGTAACCCGCATACTCGCTCTGGTGTATACTCAAACGATGATGGCGCAACACTTCTTGTTGCAGACTTAACTGACGACATGAGCGCCAACTGTCCTACTATTTCAATTACAGACGGTAACGTTTTAGACGACCCTGCTTACATTAACGGTGTAGCTAACAATCCAGATTGTTTTGCATTTAACGAAATGATCCCGGGTGGCTTTACACCAAACTTTGGTGGCAACATCACTGATACCTCTTTAACCATTGGTACTAAAGGTGAATTTACAGACGGCTTCATGAAAGACGTACTTTATGATTTAAGCGGTACTGTTGGCCTAAATGAATCTCGTTACTTTATTTACAACACAGTTAATGCGTCTTTAGGTCCAGATACACCACGTGACTTTAGCCCAGGTAAATATGAGCAGTTAGAGAAAAACTTTAACTTAGACCTATCTAAAGGCTTCGACTTTGACCTAGCTTACGATGTGAACGTAGCCGGTGGTTTAGAGTGGCATGAAGAAACATTTACAATCATCTCAGGTGATGAAGCATCATACACCGCGGGCCCATTAACAGCGCAAGGTTTTGGCATTGGTTCAAACGGTTTCCCTGGTTTTAAACCGTCGCAAGCGGGTGAATTTACACGCCGTAACTACGCAGCATTTGTAGACATTGAAGCACCATTTACAGAAGACTTCTTAATGGGTTTAGCGCTTCGCTTTGAAGACTACGACTCGTTTGGTAGCACAACAAACTACAAATTAATGGCTCAGTATCATGTAACTGAAGACTTAAATATCCGTGGTTCAATCAGCACAGGTTTCCGTGCACCAACCGTTGGTCAAGCAAACGTTAGTAACGTTCAAACAAACCTAAGCGATGGTGTGCTAAGAGATTCTGCATTGTTACCACCAACAAACCCAGTTGCTGTTCAACTAGGTGGTACAGAACTTGAGCCTGAAGAATCGCAAAGCTACACATTTGGTGCTGTTTATACACTTGGCGATTTGTTCCTAACAATTGATTACTACAACATTCAAGTTGAAGACCGTATAAGTCAATCTGAAAAAATTACGCTTAGCCAAGCAGATAAAGATACACTAACAGCTGCGGGCGTACCTAATGTTGAAGGCCTTGCGCAAGTTAGCTTTTTCACTAATGACTTTGATACAACAACTCAAGGTGTTGATGTTGTAGCTAACTACACAGCAGATATTTTAGGTGGCAGCTCTACATTTAGCCTTGCTTACAACTGGAATGAAACTGAAGTAACTAAATTCAGTGACATTACCGGTGAGTTTAAAGTTAAACGCTTAGAAGAAGACTTACCAAACCACCGTGCAACACTTACGTGGGCTCAACAGTGGGAGTCAATTTCTGCATTTACTCGTCTTAACTACTATGGCGAATATCAAGGCGTTCACGTAGATTACGACGCAACAGCTAAAACAGCAGACGCATCTGTAACGCTTGATGCAGAAATTACGTACTTTGTGAATGACTCAATCAGCTTCTCTGTAGGTGCACAAAACTTACTTGACCAAGATGCTGAAAAACTTGATTTCCAAGATGCGACTGGTATCCCAAACAATAACTGGGGTGGTAAATACTACGAAACATCTCCTTACGGTATTAACGGTGGCTTCTACTACGCTAAGGCCACGTACACTTTCTAATTTTTAGAATGAAAGCACTCAGGCGAAATGTTAAGACATTTCGCCTTTTTTATTTTATAGTGAATAAAAAATAAAATGTTCTACTATGTTATTAGATAAAGCCAACAAACTACTCGAACAAAACAAGCTAAAAGAAGCAGAGTTTCATTACAAAACGCTACTTGCTAGTGAGCCTGAAAATGGCGAAGCCTTATTTGGTTTAGGTAAGATAGCACTAAGACTAGAAAAGTTTGATGCCGCAGTTTATTTACTACAAAAAGCCTGTGAACGTTTACCCCACATGTTAGAACCACTGCACGCGTTGGCAGACGCTTTTAATGGTGTTAATTCACCACACGACGCACTTACTGTATTAGAATACGCAAAAAGCATAGCAAGCCATAACCCTGAGCCACATTATTACTTAGCACAGCATTATTTAACACATGGTAATTTAGATAAAGCGCACACCACATTTGCACACGCATTAAGCATGGGCTTATACCCTGTTACCGCCTATATTTTATTTGAATTAGTACAACTAGGTCGTTTTAATAAAGAACACAATTACATTAGTAATTTGCATCACTTATTAACTCAAACAAACAACCTACGCCTTAAAATGGTGTGTTATTACGCATTGGGCAAGAGCTACGATAAACTAGGTGATACAGATCAAGCTTTTAACTATTTTGAACTAGCAAATACGCTGCAATATAAATTAAGCCCATTTAAAACCAAAGAGCTCGACCCTTTTTATGATCAGATTATTAAATACAACACTCAAGATATATTAGCTTCACCTGAAAAAGACTTTTCTGGCACAATCACGCCTGTATTTATAATCGGCATGCCCAGAAGCGGGTCAACCCTACTTGAACAAATGCTTTCAAATCATAGTCAATGTTCAAGCCTAGGTGAAAACGCGAGTATTAGTAATAGTGTTGTTGCTTTTTTAGAACAACAAACCAAAACTCCGTATCCTCAGTGCTTAACCAACTTAACGCCTAGCCTAATTAATCAAGCTCGCAATATTTATATTGATACTCTTAAAGCAGCCAAACCGTTAAGGCCTATTATTATTAATAAGCTACCAAGTAACTATCAATCTCTCGGACTGATTTATATGTTATTTCCTAACGCTAAGTTTATAAATTTAACACGTAACATTAACGCCACTGCATTCTCGGTATTTAGTAACTATTTTTCTGAAAACGAACCGTACTTTTGTTCTTTAACTGAGTTTAAGCACTACCATGGCTTATATGAAAAACTAATGACACATTGGAATACTTTAAAACTACCGGTGTTTAATTTAGCTTATGAAGACTTAGTAAATAACCCCGAAGACCAACTAAGTGCTCTTTTTGACTTTTTAGGCTGTAAATACGAGCAAAATTGCTTAACGTTTTACAAACAAAAAAGAGCCGTCACAACACTCAGCAAACAAGCTGTTCGTCAGCCAGTAAATACAAATGCCGTTAATAAATGGGAGCGATACCAAGTCCCCCTGCTCAAACTAATCAACAAGGGTGACACTTAAACCATTCAAGTAAATCGTTAAATTGCTCTTTTCGGGCTGTCGGATGAGTTAACATGTTTATGTGATCGTAATCTATGCGGTGTCCATGGCGGCGACCATAAATGCGCATTTGTTGTATACCAGGGCCTGATTCATCAATAAACCTTTGAATATCAATTGGCTGTGCTAACGCTTTATCTTTAACCGCTGCAACATGCAGCGTAGGAGGTAAATGAAGTGTTTGCAATGCTTTTGCGTAATCAAAATTATCGTCTGAATCGATCCAAGGCCTTTTTTTAGCCCACTGCATGCTTTGATAATGAGACTTTTGGGTTTCATCGTCGCTGCCCCACTTTAAGCGCCTTGCAGGTAAATATCCGTGTTTTTTTGCAAGCAATGGCGCCATAAAATACCAAATAAAATTGGCCTGAAGTAGTTTTTTTGGATGATTGTTAAACAGAGAACGTTTTGAACCAAAATAAACACATGCTTTTACATCATCAATATAATGTGGAAAACGTGCGAAGACACTATTCATTAAAACGCCACCCCACGAATGCGCAACCCAGTAATCGGGTTTATGACCTTCAAGCTGCTCAATTTTATTTATAAACGCAGGAATATCTTCTAAAATAGCTTCTGTTTGACCATACGCAGCAGATTTAGAAATGACGGGCTTACTTTCACCGCGCCCACGCAAATCAGCAACATAACAACGATAGCCGTGCTCAGCTAAAAATGGAGCAAGGCCTTTATTGCTATGCGTATAAAAAATTTTGCCATTTTCAACTGCACCATGCATAAAAAATACAATGGGACCATTTTGTTTTTCATCGAATATTTTGCGTAAATGCAGTGTTTGTTCAGCTGCTAAATTTATAGTTATTGAGTGTTGAGAGATGGTCACGCTTGTTCCTTATTATTACCCTAACTCATCGTACCAGTATTTTTAAATATGCCAAAGTAATTGTCTGCACTTTAATTACCAGGATTTGTTACAATTAACTATTGATATAGATTGCCAAAATAAATCCATGACTAAAAATACGCCACGTGCAAAACTACACCCACGCAATCAGCATAATAGTGGTTACGATTTTGAATTACTAACACTTGCCCTGCCGGCTCTCTGCCCATATATAGTGAATACGCCTGCAGGTACTAAAAGCATTGACTTTGCAAATAATAAAGCAGTAAAAACACTCAACCAAGCATTACTAAAAGCGCACTATAATATTGAGTTTTGGGATATTCCAGAGCACAACTTATGCCCACCAATACCTGGACGTGTAGACTACATCCATTACTTAGCCGATCTATTAAGCGAAGATAATCAGCAAACAATTCCTAGGGGTAAGCAGGTTAAAGTACTTGATATAGGCACTGGAGCAAATTTAGTTTACCCATTAACAGGAACAAGTGAATATAAGTGGCACTTTACTGGCTCAGATATAGACCCTATATCTATAAAAATAGCCAAGCAAATTGCGCAATTTAATGCCTTAAAAATAACGCTCAAGCTGCAAAAAAACTCAGCTAATATTTTTAAAGGTGTTATCAACCAAAAAGATTTATACCACTTAACGCTCTGTAACCCACCTTTTCATGCCAGTGAGGAACAAGCAAACAAAGGCAGTGAGCGCAAATGGAAAAACCTAGGGAAATCGCCAAATAACACCCTTAACTTCGGCGGAAATAGTAACGAGCTCTGGTGTGAAGGTGGCGAAGTACAATTCATTACAACAATGATTGCTGAAAGTGAAGAATTTGCTGAACAGGTATTATGGTTTACGTCTTTAATCTCTAAAAAAGACTCACTTATTGCACTTGAAGCAAAACTAAAAACATGCCCTATTGCCGAATATAAAATTATTGAAATGGCGCAGGGACAAAAAGTCAGTCGATTTATAGCATGGAGCTACTTTGATAAAGAAACGCGTGAACAAATTTGTAATGAACTTGATTAACTAAGAATAAGGCAAACTATGATAGATTTTCGTTCAGATACGGTCACCAAACCAACAAAAGAAATGCGCGATATCATGTACAGCGCACCAGTCGGTGATGATGTATACGGCGATGATGAAAGTGTCAATAACTTAGAGCACTTCGCCATTACCCGTTTTAATTGTGAAGCCGCGCTTTTTTGCAGCTCTGGCACGCAGGCTAATTTACTTGCATTAATGGCACATTGTGAACGTGGGGATGAATATATTTGCGGTCAAAATGCGCATAATTATAAATTTGAAGGTGGTGGTGCAGCTGTTTTAGGCTCTATACAGCCACAACCGATAGAAAACGAACTAAACGGCACACTTAATTTTAAAAAAATTGCCGCAGCAATTAAACCAGACGATAGTCACTTTGCGAAAACTCGACTATTAAGCCTAGAAAATACCATTGGCGGCAAAGTACTTAGCCTAGAATACCTCGCCCAAGCACGAAACTTTGTTAATGAGCATAATTTAGCGCTGCATTTAGATGGCGCTCGCGCATTTAATGCATCTACTGAGTTGAAAGTTGATATTAAAGAAATAACCACACATTTTGATTCTGTGTCTATTTGCCTATCTAAAGGGCTAGGTGCACCGGTTGGATCATTATTATTGGGGTCGTCAACGTTAATAAACAAAGCTAGACGCTGGCGTAAAGTACTCGGTGGTGGCATGCGACAAGCCGGAATGCTCGCTGCTGCAGGGCAATATGCGCTTGAAAATAACGTAAACCGCTTAAAAGACGATCATGCTAATGCGCGCTACCTAGCTGAAAGTTTAAGTGCACTCAAAGGCTTTAACGTAGATATGAGTAATACGACCAATATGGTGTATGCCTCTTATGTCGAAGATTTTAATATTGCAGATATAGCCCAGAATCTAAAGCAGCAAGGTATCCTAATAAGCCCAAGCAAACAACTTAGGCTAGTAACGCATTTAGGGATAACACAAAAAGATATAGACACGTTTATTAACGCGTTATCGGCCCATGTTTAAAGCCGCTTTATAATGTTTGCGGCACACCGATACATAACGATCGTTGCCGCCAATTTCAACTTGATTACCATCGGCAATCGCATCACCATTTTCATCGGTACGTAATACGTGATTGGCTTTGCGCCCACAATGGCACACTGTTTTAAGCTCAATTAACTTATCAGCCCAAGCTAAAAGATATTGCGAACCGACAAACAACTCACCTCTAAAGTCGTTTCGTAAACCGTAGCAAAGCACAGGAATGCCCAACTCATCAACTACATCCGTTAACTGCATTACCTGCTCTTTAGATAAAAACTGACATTCATCGACTAATATACAATGGCGTTTTCTTTCACTATTAAGCGATTGAATCAATTCATATACATCTTTACTTGCATCAAATACATGTGCATCTGCTTGCAAACCTATTCGAGACGAAACCTTACCCACACCGGCTCTATTATCAATAGCAGCAGTGAGGATTACCGGCTCCATTCCTCGCTCTTTATAATTAAAAGCCGATTGTAATAAGGTGGTAGATTTTCCCGCATTCATTGCAGAATAGTAAAAGTATAATTGAGCCATGATGGTGCCAAGTTGCAAAAAGTGCGCTTATGCTACCCTAATATTCAATGAATACCAATTTCAAACGCTAAATAAGATTATGGTTTAAAGCATTAGTTTTCAGGCTGTTTTGCTGAATTTAAATAATTAATGTAGATAGGAGCGGTATCAAATTCACTAATCCATTGCCACATTTTATGGCTAAGCACCGGATGATTTTCATAGAATTGATGCGAAAAAACTAAATAACCAAAAGTGAACTCATATGGAGGGTATATCGCTGCTACATCAGTGTCGTTATGAGGGTAACTTGACGTTTTGGTTTTATCAACTTGGCAAATATCGATGCTTGAATCTACTACGCCTTTATTAAGTAATTCAAATGCACTTTTTTTAGACACTGTTTCGTGAACAAAAAGAGGTTCTTTGTCTAAAGTTGTGCCCAAGCCGTAGCCACTTGGCACTGCAATCGTAAATATTTTGCTGTTTAACTCGTCACGCAGTTGCCATTGTGAGCGGAACTTATCACGACCTAACAAGCAACTACCAAACTTACTAATGGCAAACTGGGTGTTAGGTTTTGCATTTTCATTCATTGGGTAAACGGCTATTCGCTCTCTGCCTTTTCTAAAGCTTGCAATAACCGCATTTACTTTATTTGATTCAAGATCTTTCAAACATCTTCGCCAAGGTTTCCTTACAAACTCAATATCAACGCCATCAACCGCGTCGTCCAATAGCCGTAATACGTCTGCCGAAGCACCGGGCCTTTGAATCGGGATCTCTTGTCCTACACCTAAAAACATCGGCGCAATTTCTTTGTCTTCATAGCAAAAAAGCAGTTTTTTATCAGCCGCGCTCGCGTTATTGAATGTCACGAGCGCTAAAAAAGTAAATATGTAAAATAGTGTAACAACTTGCATGGCTATTTTAATTAAGGTGTTTTTTATAGTTTAACCCTTATGGCATATGATACAAAGTTTATAGCAACACATTCACAGTAATCCTTCGTGTTGTAAAAGCCAACGCTTTCTTTCTAGTCCACCAGCGTACCCTGTAAGCGTTGCATTTGCGCCAATAACTCGATGGCAGGGTACGATAATACTAATCGGATTTTTACCGTTAGCGGCCCCCACCGCTCTTACCGCTTTTGGATTATTCAATGCGTGAGCAATATCACCATACGTATTAGTTTTACCGTAAGGAACATCTAAAAGTGCGTTCCATACACTTTTTTGAAATTCAGTCCCTTTAGTATCTAAGGGAACATCAAAAATTTTACGATTTTTATTAAAATACTCATTTAATTGTAGCGCACAGCTCAATATCGGCTCATTAGTTACTTTAGTAAGAGGCACATGTGGGTAGGTTTCAAGCGGATAAAAGCCAACGTAACTCACCCCTTTTTCAGTTGCTTGAATTATTATATTGTCTATAGGACTTGATATGTATGTTTGAATAATCATGATAGTTGCTGCCAAAGTTGGAACGTTAAATATGAACGAAATGGAGTGCACTTTTCACTATTAAATGAATTCGCCGCAGCTTGTGCTTTGTTAATTCCTAAATCACCTTCAAGTAACACATCGGGTTGACTCTGCCCCCTTAACTTAGCGTAGTTTACTGTCCATGGGCCGATTCCTTTTAAATCAAGCCATAAATCTAAGTCGCTGTTGCCGGGATTATTATTACAAAATAAGGCTAAATTATGCAGTGCGTTTTTTCGCGTCTGTGGCATTTTAAAAAAATCAAAATTGCTTTGTGCTACTTGTTCAGCACTCGGAAAATACGCATGCTTTAGGTCATTTTCTCCAAGTTCAGCAACGAGTTTAGTGACTAGGTTATGCGCTGCAGCTACGCTTACTTGCTGACCAAGCACCGCTCGAATACCTGCCTCAAAGTCTGACCAAATACCAGGCAGCCTTAGCCCAATACACAGTGGAAATGCATCGTTTATGTTTTTACTTAAGTGAGTTTCTATTAAATTAACATCAGCATCTAAATCTAGCACTCGACGTATATTATTAATAACAGATTGCAAATATTGTGTGTTGTCTATGTCTATTTTCACTTTAAAGTGGTGTTTATATTCAATAAATTCAGCAGTGAAACTCCCCTTATACAGTGCATTTGAAAACGTGCGACCATAGCTATTTTCTGAGACCCATTCAACAGGTTTAATTAAACGTTTTTCTATAAACGAGCGTAAAGCAAGCCAATTATAAGGCGGTCTAAAAGGCAGGATTAATTCAAGTGTTGAGCGTTTGACATTAGTAGTTTTACGCAGTGTTGAAGGGGCTATATTGAGTTG
This sequence comes from Pseudoalteromonas sp. NH0006-46, assembly GCF_057547735.1. Lineage (NCBI taxonomy): Bacteria > Pseudomonadati > Pseudomonadota > Gammaproteobacteria > Alteromonadales > Pseudoalteromonadaceae > Pseudoalteromonas > Pseudoalteromonas sp. NH0006-46. The sequence goes on from NZ_BAAJML010000003.1 coordinate 294,601, forward strand.
CTTTAAAAATGCATCATTAAAGCGTCGAGTACTTTTAAAGCCAGCTGAAAATGCAATCTCGGTCAGCGGTAAATTGGTTTCTTGAATTAGTTTTTTTGCAAAATGACACTGGTTAAAAATACGGTACTGCGTGACAGACAAGCCAAAATTTTGTTTAAATAACCGTCTTAAATATCGACTACTTACACCTAATCTTTCAGCTAGCATCTCACAATCATGTTCATTGTGCTGGTCAATGAGCTGCTTTGCCCTCAGAGCGGTTGTTTTAGTCCCTTGCCAAGCAGCACTTCCAGGTGCGCTGTCAGGTCTACAGCGAATGCATGGCCTAAAACCGTCTTGTGCCGCATTATGAGCAAACTCATAATAAACAACATTTTTTTCAAGCGCCGTGGGAGCCGGACAAATAGGCCTGCAATAAATACCTGTACTTTTTACTGCAACATAGAAAAGACCATCAAAACGGTGATCGCGACTTTGACGTGCTTTTTGCCAGTAAGATGAAATCATAAACAGCTCTTTTAATAATTGACTGCGACAAAGTTTAAATAAATTTTAAACCATTGCTAGCCACAATCGGTACTCAACTATTTAGCGAAATCTATTAACTCTTGGCCCGTTAAACGATAAATAATCCATTCAGTTTGTGGTTTTGCACCTATACTGTCATAAAAATCTATAGCAGGCTTATTCCAATCCAACACAACCCACTCAAATCGGCCACAATTGTTGTTCAACGCCTTATTGGCTAAATGCTTCATAATAGCTTTACCTGCACCTTTACCACGACTATCTGGACTAACGTATAAGTCTTCAAGATATAACCCATTTTTACCTAACCAAGTCGAATAGTTGTAAAAATAAACCGCAAAACCAATTGGCTCATCGCCATCTAAACATATAATACTGTGCGCAGTGGCGCCTTCACTAAATAAGGTGTCTAAAATTGCTTGCTCATTTGTTTTTACAGCATCGGGTTCTTTTTCGTATATTGCAAGCTCAGTAATAAAATGTAGGATAGTATTTGCATCGCTAGGTTTAGCATCGCGAATTATAATCGACTGACTCATAGTGTTTTTCCTCTGGTGTGCTTTGCTTTTATTAGATTAAAGTATATTTTTCATAAAATTAATTAAGTATTAAGCATCAATACATTTAAATAGTTAAAGCGTTATTTTGCCCTGTATTAATGGTTTAACTTAATTGCTGTATTTAATTGCTGAAATCTTTTGCTCGTGAGTACAGCTAATTATGTCTATAAAGCCTACCATACATGCTTTAACGGTGTTGTTAGTTCATAACACCTATTTTACTTCCGTCAGAAGTACTTAACTATATTAACCTGATAATAATTAAAATTTTATTTAAACTGAAATCAAAAACACTGTATGTAAAGCAAGCAGCAATGCAAACTTAAATAAGAATCAAAACCAATAGTAACACAATGATTTTTATAGAGAAAAACTTGCAATTAATTAGTTTTACACTACACTGGCTACAATCAAAAAAAGTTATGGTGACGTATCATGAAAGGTAATCAAAAAGTAATCGACGCATTTAATGCACTCCTTGCCAATGAGTTAGCTGCAATCGATCAATATTTTATACACTCGCGCATGTACGACGATTGGGGATTGAATAAACTTTATGAGCGTCTTAATCATGAGATGGAAGAAGAAAAAGACCATGCAGATTGGTTGATCAAACGTATTTTATTTTTAGAAGGTGTACCCAACCTTACTAAGCGTCGTGATTTACTTATCGGTAACGATGTTAAAAGCATGATGCAAAATGATTTAACACTTGAACTAGAAGTGGTTGCCTGCGTGAAAGATGTTATTGCCATCTGTGAAGAACAGCAAGATTATCAATCTCGTGCAATACTTCAAAAGCTATTGTTCGATACAGAAGAAGATCACGTTTACTGGTTAGAACAACAACTTGGCCTAATTGAAAAAATTGGCTCAGAAAATTACCACCAATCACAAATGGGTTAGCAGGAGCTAAAGTTATGAAAGGCGATTTAGAGGTAATTAAAGCGTTAAATAACGTACTTGCTAACGAACTTGTCGGCATCAATCAGTACTTTTTACACGCACGCATGTTTAAAGATTTTGGCTTTAGTAAGCTTGATAAAGCCGATTATAAAGTGTCCATTCAGAAAATGAAAAACGCTGACCGTTTGATTGAACGTATTTTGTTTTTAGAAGGTTTACCAAACCTTCAAGACCTAGGTCGTTTACGTATAGGTGAGAACAGCGAAGAAATGATTACAGCTAATTTGAGCTTCGAACTCGACACCATAGACGAACTCCGCGCTGCCGTTAAACTAGCTGAAAGTAAAAAAGATTACATTAGCCGAGAGGCGCTCGACCATATTTTAAACGAGCAAGAAGAGCAAATGGATTGGTTAGAAACACAGCAGCAGCTTATTGAAAATGTAGGGATCGAAAATTACCTACAATCTCAACTTTAAACAATAATTTAGTTACAAAAAAAGCAGCTTAATAAAGCTGCTTTTTTTATGAATTTTTAAAATGTAATTAAGCTACTTGATCAGTAATATCTGCAATTTCGATAAGTTTACGATTAAGGATCTTTTTAGTACAACCGCAACATTTACCACATTGGCTGCCCACTTTAAGCTCTCTGGTTAATTCACGCATGGTAGTTGCACCATCGTCAATTGTTTGCTCAATTTTTTTATCTGTCACACCGTGACATAGACAAATATACATGAATACAAACCACTCTAATTACTTTTGATATGCTCATCTTAATCTAAATGGTAATAGTTATCAATAGCCATTCTAGCTTTATTTGATTTTTATTGTTACTCCCATAATGCCGTTAAAATAACCTCTAACATAAAAAGTGATTACTCAGTGAACAGCTAAGTTTTTGTCAATCTTGTTTAGAATTGCTACTGGTAGAAGTTGATATGTTAGTTCAGCTAGTGGACAGCTAAAAGTGTTGCTTTAATCTGCCTGCTAACACTGATTCAAACCATATATAAGCACTAAGTTAATTAGCTTGTCTTTGAAGGAGGACGTCGAGTGCGAATTAACATCCAAGGCATTTGTTTTTAAATAAGCGGCGGTATGAAGCTAAACGATATTTTTACAATAGCAACCTTTAGTATCTGCGACGAGTAAACCCGAATTAAACCCCGCAACTAAGTTATTAATTGCCGTTTCTACAAAACCACTGCCCTGCGAGCACGCTAATCCTTCTGATAATGGCCCTGCGTAAACAAACTCGCCATGCTTGTCCATAATTATTGCAGCTGGTGTTGCTGGAATAACGTGCTTTAGCTTAGCTGAGTAAGGATGCTGAATGATGTTAAAGCCTTTTTCTTCTGCAAAGCGCTTAAGAGCAGTAATATGACTTTTAGCCTGCTTTGTGCAACCGCAGTTTTGTTCTAAAACAAGAATCAAAGACGCCTGATGTGTTTGCGTATTCAAGCCTAGTTGGTTTTTAAAACTCAAAAACCAACCATCTTGCAATAATACTTTGTCACTATCAAACGGCTTTAACTGTTCAGCTTGAAAGTAGACTAGGCCTGATATTACAAATCCTAACCAGCAGAATATTATAAACTTTAAAAAAGTTGAGCTACTTAAATTTGGCAATTGATTGCTCAAGTACATCAATGCTCACGTCGATTAACTGAACTTTGTCGGTGAGTTGCTTAACAATATTGGCGTCTTCATACTGGTTTTGGCGCATTTGGTCTGTGCTGTTAGCGATCTGTTCTGTGTTACCAGCTTGCTCTGAAACAACTTGTGCAACCGAGCTAGTACTACTTGAAACCGCTTTTATTTGTTCACTCATTGCTGAGATATTCTCTTTCATTGCAGTGCTTATCTCAGTTAAATCAACAACAAAGCTTACGCATTGAGTCATTGATTGAGTAGACGTTTTACTATTTGTAACAAGGTCTTTAAGTGTCAGGCCTATTTTATCTGTAGTTGCTTTACTGTGATTTGCCAATGATCGAACTTCATCTGCTACGACGGCAAAGCCTCTTCCGTGCTCACCAGCTCTGGCTGCCTCTATAGCTGCATTGAGCGCTAATAAATTTGTCTGCTCAGCAATTCCTGAAATTTCGTTTAATAAGCTTGAGATAACATCACCAGCAGCAACGAGTTGAATAATTTGCTCTTCAGTGTGATTTAACAAATTTAGTAGCTCTCTACTTTTGCTATCGGTCTGTAATACGTCGTCTAACGCTCCTTTGGCCGATTCTGTAATGCTATCGACTTGATGCTTTAACACTTCACTTTCTTGCTCAACTAATTTAAAACCATGCGCAACTTGAGCGCCCGAATTAGCTATATCATCTGTTTGCTGAGTGCGCTGCTGTGCACCATTTGCTAGCCTATCGTGGACATTAATTAATTCACCGGAGTTGGTTTTAAGCGAATATGATTGGGTTTTAACTTGTTTAATAACGTCCGACAAGTAATCGAGTAAGGTGTTAAAACCTACAACAGCTTCACTTTGTGTGTAATCGGCTCTAAGCGATAATTTAATGTGCTCAGAGTTTTCCATTATTTGCTCAGTTGCTGAACTAAGTGATGTTCCAGCTCGGCGCTCTCTCTCTAAAGTGATAGCTATATAACCAACAACAAGCACCTCTACTATTGCATATACCGCATGGATTATTACAGTACTGAATGCGAGCCTGTCAGGGTCGAAAACATAAAAACCCGTGTTTTGCGTTTGCAAGTAATAAAAAGAAAGGTGATGGACTGCTACAAATAAAATAGCAGTTATGAATACGCGCCACTGGACAAAAACAATCAATATTGGCATTAATATAAATATTTCAAAATGTACTTCAATTAGGCCAAATGCTTGTTGTATATGTAAAAAAGAAAACATCATAATTGCAGCAGCAACTATGTGAGGGGTGACAGGATTGTTTTCTTGCGTTTTTAGTAACCATATTGGTAATAAACACAGCGGCAAACCGACTACAAATGCCTGAGCCAACGTATCAAAATAAAGGCCAAGGCCTATAGATTCAACAAATAATAGGATAAAAATAACTGTTAATAAGCGGCTAACACTAGACATAAAGAACCTAACTTTTAGTTTTACTAATACATTTAGCTTAATACAACAAAGACAAATAGTACCAAATTTGTCAATAAATAATAAACCGTAAACATTTAATTTACATTATATGCGAATAACCTATTTAATTATAGGTAGTATTTTTTTAAACGTAGGCGTAGCTGCAGCTTTTGTCCATTGGAAAATAATAATTTCTGCACATGAAATTACCGCTCCGCCATGCTTTAGTTGTTCTATTGCGATGCTTTTATGCTCGATATTACGAGATCCAATTGCGTCGGTTACTAAAACCACCTCAAATCCACTTTTTAGTAAATCGATACATGTTTGAAGAACACATACATGCGCCTCAGTGCCCGCCACAACAATAGTGTTTTTATTAAAACTAGTTAATTTTTCCAAAAAGCCAACTTCTTCACATGCACTAAAATGAACCTTACTAAAATACGTAGCCCGCGGTAAAACCGATTTAATTTTCTTATCCGTTTCTCCCAATCCATGTACGTACTGCTCTGAGATCAATGTCGGTATATCGTGCACAATTGACGCCTGGGCTAATTTTAGGGTGTTTTTTAAAAGATTTTGAATATCACTGATCATAGGGGAAAGTCGCTCTTGAATGTCTATAATCAATAGAAGGCTATCTTTAGCTTGTATGTTTGTTAAAACCATTTAAGGACCTCTCTAAAACTCTTTAATAGCCTTAAATATTAGCTCAAAACATTAAATTAGCATTGATATTTTCTGTTTATTATTCGTAATTAAAAAATAAAACTTGTGCTATATTTAACACTTAGCTGAATAATGCATTACCTGTTGTGGAGATCGGTCATCAGTGCCATTTAGTAAACGTTGCCTTTTTATTTTAATTTTCATGTTATGTATTACTAATGCATTTGCATCGCAAAATTATGCCCAACAATTACAGCGCCTTTCTACAGATGAAGGGCTCTCACAAAACTACGTTGTAAAAATACAAGAAGATGAAATTGGATACATTTGGATTGCAACACAACAAGGGTTAAACAGGTTTGATGGCTATACCGTTGAAACATTCGACGGTGGTTTTGAGCTAGACAAGCATTACATATTCACAGTTTTGAAAACACAAGACGGTAAGCTACTTGTTTCCACTGAGTTATCGGGTGCATACATAATAGACCCACAAACTCTCAAAACAGAAAAAATCTTCTCTGGCAAGCTTGATAAAGAAACACAAATTTATTCTTCCGTATCAGCAATGGCCGAACAAAACGAGTTTTATTATTTAGCCATTGATAACCAAATACTCTCTTACAATAAAACCACTGGTGCTTTTACACAAACAGCGGTTTTAGCTAATAAAACATCATATATACGTGCTCTTACACTATATAATAATACACTTTATATTGGTGCCAATGATGGCCTACATACGTTCAACCTTATTAGCAATCAACTTGCAGAAGTTACACTGCACCCTGCCGAACAGACAACAATAGACAACATTAATGTAAAGTTTTTACAGGTAGACAAAGAGCTTGGTCTTCTAGTTGGTACGGTAGAAGGATTGTATAGATTCGAATTTTTAAATGATAACCAATTACTCAGTTCTATAATAACGCTTATTCCCGACCTCAATATTTGGGATTACATTAATTCTGATGATGGTGATTTTGTAGCAACCGAAAAAGGGTTATTTAATTTTAGCCGAATAAACAGCGAAATAGAGCTCATATTAAATTATGAAAAAAGTAAATTTAACATAAACGATAACTCAATTGATGATTTAACAATAAGCCAAACCGGAGTACTTTGGTTATCCTCAAGAAGCCAGGGGGTATTCACATGGCCTATTAACACTAGGCGATTTAAAAATATTAATTTGCCTGTCAATAATACCATAAACAAAATTCACGAAGACGAAGATAATATTATATGGTTTGGCACAAACGATGGCCTAGCTCAATACAACCCTAAAACAAAAACCACGCGTACTTTTTTAAATTCAACCGATACTAAAGCAGTGTTTGGCTCTTCAGCAATTTATGATGTTTTTGCATCTTCACTAGGAAACAACCAATATTTATGGCTGTATACATACAATGGGTTTGAGTTGTTTGATAAAAACAGTAAACAATTAGTATCAAATTTAAGTAGTAATAACGATTTACTTACTCAACCGACTATTTTTGGCTTTGCCAAAATTGACAGCCATCTATTTGCATTTGCAAACGACAAAAACTTTTACCTGTTCAACGAAAAAACGGGTGGTATAAGGGTTATTAAAGGACTTAAAAACCTCCTAGATCCGATAAATGCCTATGTGTTTCTTCCGCCATTGGAAACTCATCCGAACGAACTTTTAATTAGTATGAGTAATAGCTTGGTTAGGTATAACGAAGAATCACAAAACTTAACTCAAATATTTCAGTCATCAAAGACTAAAGACGACATTTATTACACCGTAGATAATTACTACCTTGACTTAAAAAGAAATATTTTATGGCTTGCAACAACTCATGAAGGTTTAATTGGCGTAGACCCACAAAGCTACGAAAAAAAGCATTCTTTAAGCCTTAAAAACTCGTTAAATTCTAATTCAATTTTGTCTTTAGTGCCTGATGAAAAAGATTACCTGTGGGCCAGTTCTGACAATGGACTCTACAAAATAGATCTCAACACACACAATGTTACAAGTTTTTCGGTTAAAGATGGTTTAAACACCAGTAAATTTACAGACTACACACAAAAGAAATTGAATAATGGGCAAATAATATTAGGTAGTAACGCAGGCGCCCTACTTTTTAACCCTGCTGACTTCAAAACAAAAAAAACAACCGAAAAACATAGACTAGCTATTACAGATGTCAGTTTATTAACGAGGGAATTGCCTTTTTCTCCCCTTAAGTACAGTAATCAAGCGCTCAAACTGAACCATGACGATATGGGGTTAACAGTAAACTTTTCTGATTTTTCGTATCCAGATACAAATAAAACGTTTTATGATGTGGTTCTTGATGGCCCAACATCACTTACTTATGAAAACTTAAAATCAAACCAGGTGTTTTTTACTAAACTTCAACCAGGCAACTACTCTCTCGCTATAAACGCGCATTTCAAAGATGGTGTAATTAAAGCTAAACCAGTAGAGCTCAGCATAAATGTAGCCCATGCACCCTGGAAGTCACCCTTTGCGCTATTCACATATATTATCATTACGCTCACCCTTTTCGCTTTATTTTTTTGGCAGTACCGAAACCGTCAAAATGTTATTCAACAAGCGCATACAGACACCATAAACTCGAAAAAACAAACAGAACTCGCCCTTAGAAACAATAAAAGTGGCGTATGGGATTATCAATTTTTAGACCGTTCAGTAAATACTTTACGTGGCACAGAACTGGGTTACGAAAACTTAGAAGAACGGGTAGCTATAGAGAAGTTTTTTTCTATTATACATCCTGACGATAAGCGCCGCTTTGAAACCAAATGGCAAAATTACATAAGTAATAAAAGTAAAAATAAAAATTGGCAATTAACATTTCGTCTTCGCCATAAAAATGGCCATTGGTTATGGTACCAAGACACAGGCCAAATAATTTTTGATACTCAAACAGGCAAGCCTTTATATGTATCAGGTATCTATACCAATATTACTGAGCAGCGTGCTAATGAAGAGCAAGCTAAAATATTAGGTGAAGCATTTGGCCAAATAAACGATTGGTTGCTGATTTTAGACGACCACTTACTGCCTTTTTCCGCGAATACTAGTTTCATAAGAACGTTTTCTGATACACAAACATCTACAAATATTAGCCCTAAACTATTTATAAAATCGCTTGGTATAGAAAAGTGCAAAGAATTTGCAAAAACATTAAAGGCATTGCAGCCAACTGAAAACTGGCATATCGATACCTTAATAAAAACAGCTAAAAATAATAAGCACCCAGTGCATATTAATGTGACTGCAGTTGCTAAAAGCACAACAGAAGTAAGCTACTATGTAATTGTTATTTCTGACTTAACTGAGCAAAAAAGAGCTGAAAATGAGCTGCGATATTTAGCTAACTATGACGCACTTACAAAACTACCAAACCGTAGTTTAATGTACCAAAACATTGAGGAAGCTATTAAGCAAGCTGCAAGCTCAAATACACATTGCGCACTCTTGTTTATTGATTTAGATAAGTTTAAACCAGTGAATGACTCTTTTGGTCATGCTGTAGGTGATAAGCTTCTTTGCAATATTACTGAGCGGGTCAATAATATACTTAACGAAAATGCACAGCTTGGCCGACAAAGCGGGGATGAATTTTTAGTTCTTATCAAAAATGTAGAATCGCAAGACTCGTTGAAGGAAACCGTTAAACTAATTAGTAAAGAATTAGCAAATAAAGTAATAATTGAAGACTTTGCCATTAATATTTCTGCCAGTATAGGGGTAGCTCTTTACCCCTTTGACGCCATCACAACCGACATTTTAATTCGAAATGCAGATGTTGCAATGATGCAAGCTAAGCAAAATGGTAGGAATGACTTCAGTTTCTTTAGCGATGAAATGAATGAACAAATAAAACAAAAACTGCTGCTCGAAAATGATTTAAAAGATGCGGTAAAAGCCGACCTTTTGTTTAATCATTACCAACCCATTATTGATATAGAAGCAAAAACGATTAACGGCGTGGAGTTACTCATGCGTTGGAAAAACAAAGGACAATTTGTTTCACCTGCGGTGTTTATTCCTATATCAGAAGAAACAGGGTTAATAGAACACCTAACTGAGCTTGCACTAAAACGTGCGCTTATTGAATTAGCCCCATTGCTTAATGAGAATCCCTTATTTTATATTTCTTTAAACTTGTCGCCTAAACACATTTTAAAAGCGAATATAACGGATCGGTTGCAGCATATTTTAAAAGAATTTAATGTTCAAACCAGGCAGCTAAGGCTCGAAATTACAGAAAGCATTTTGCTCGAAGATAAATACAAAGCTGCAAAGCAATTACAGGCGTTGAAAACAGCAGGGTTTAAATTATTACTTGATGACTTTGGCACAGGTTATTCATCATTAACTTATTTAAGTCAATTTCCGATTAACGTTATAAAAATAGATCAGAGTTTTGTAAATAGTATTGGTGAAGATAAAGGAGACGAGTCAATTATTAAAACTATTCTTTCTTTAGCTGAAAACCTAAACTTATATTGTATTGCCGAAGGCGTTGAAAATCGTGAGCAAATGGAGTTTTTAGCTAACGCGGGGTGCCATGTGCTTCAAGGTTATTACTTTGCAAGGCCGATGAGTGCTGAGGCTCTTAAAGAAAGTAGTTGTTTTAGCAAAATTATTGAGCTTATTTAAAATATCTAAAAAGAGGATTTAAAACCTTGGCACTTAATTAATATTAGGGCCAATTGGCCTTGTTGACTAAACCCCGTTCAAGCTAGAAGCTATTTAATCGCAGCGCGAGGTTTTATAACCTTGTGGGCTTGATAAATGCTCCTACGTAACTTTACTGAATTACATCCATATAAGAACAAGCCAATACCAAGCAACAAGCAGTAAATTGCTCTGAGGAAGCCCCTTCGGGGACACGTCTATTTGGCATCGATGCTGCGCTAAAGTTTATTTGAGAGAATTACGCACTTCATAGGCGTTACCTTACCTAAATATCATTCAAAATACTAAAGATTAAACTTTGAAAGTTAATGAACCCTAATGAATATGATGACACTCATGGCTTTCAATTTGCAGTACGCTACTGGTAACTTTAAACCTCTCAGCAAGCAGGTTTTCCACCTTTAAGCGACATGCTTCATCGTGTTTTTCAATAGTACAATGCTTTTTAAGTACCACGTGAGCACCCACTACTAAGCCATCGTAGTTACGTGTTACAGTCACATTATGTACGTTATGCACGTGTTCCATACCTGTGATTTCGCTTTCAATATCAGTTACCTTAGGAAGTTTAGCTTTATTTAAACGTAAGCCTTTAATACAACTAATAATAACTTTAATACCCGTAAACAACACAAATGACGCAATAAGCATACTCGATAAAATATCGATAATTGCAAAGCCTGTTAAATATATTAATACACCAGCAACGAATGTAGATACTGTTGAAATTAAATCAAAAAATGAGTGTAAAAACACAGCGTATACATTAATGCTTGCTTTACGTCCTTTGTACAAAACCCAAGCAGCTGCACCATGAAACAAAAAGCCTAAACCAGCTATAACTGACATTAAATAACTATTAATCTCAAGCTCATTACCCTCGTGCTGATGAATAAAGCGCTCACCACCTTCGTATAAAATGACCAAACTAATCGCAAGGTACAATATGCCATTAACAAGCCCCCCCACTAACTCAGCACGTTGATATCCATCGTTATATGTTTTTGCTAAATGAATTGCAAAACTTGAAGCGATTAATGCTATAAAAAGCGAACTATTGTGAACAAATAAGTGCCCTGCGTCCGCTAGTACAGCTAATGAATTAGCGTAGTAAGCACCAATCACTTGTATAACCATAAATGAACATGTAATGGCAAGTGCAATAAGTAAGCGTCGGCGAGAAGCTTGATGTGTTGTGATCTCTGTCATGAAATGCTTGGATTACCTATACTTAAAATGCAAGTAAGCCATTTGAGGCTCACTGGAGAAAGGAGTAATGATATACAGTATCAATTATAATACGTCGTTCATTTAAACGCACTAAAAAGTTAGTAATATCAACAAAAGTGTACTAAAACATACTATATAAAAATAATAACAAACGAACGCAACCAAGCTTCGAACTAACAAGAGGTAGTCATAAGCCTTGAATTCAATAAAAGACATATGGAGAACATTAAAGTGCCTCCCTTTTGCTGTTTTAGTACATGACTCAAAAACACGCAATTACAAAGCGAATAATCAAGCCTTAAAACTGTTTAATTTAGAACAGGGTGATGACCTGTGCGCAAACCATTTTGGCCACATTAAGCTTATAAGCCCATTAAGTAAAAAACCTTTATTACTGCAAAACCTGTTTGATGTTTACCTAATACCAAATGTGTTAAATAACGTTGTACTTGAAATTAATGAAACAGCCTTTTTATTAAATATTAAATTTGCTTATATTACCGAGACCGTTTCAATGATTACCTTTGAAATAGAAAAACACAAAATCGATGAACAATATGATTTTGATGTTGTTATATCGAATATATCTGCAGATCTCATTGATATTCAAAACGATGATATAGATAGCCATATAGATTACGCACTTAAAGCAATTGGTACTGTATGCCAAGCAGACCGTAGTTACCTTTTTAAATTTAACGACGAGAACACTCAAATGAGTAATACGCATGAGTGGGTGAATAAAGGTATAGTACCTTTTAAGGACTCGTTGCAAAATGTACCTAAAAGCGAACTACCTTACTTTTTTAAATTAATGAACGACACATACTTATTTAAAGTTAATGATGTTTCGGATCTACCTGCCTCTGCGGGGGGGGAAAAAAAAGAATTTGAACTACAAAAAATTAAATCTGTATTGTGTATTGGCCTAAGCTACGAAAAAGAGCTGGTTGGTTTTATTGGTTGCGACTGCGTAGCTGAAAAACGTGAGTGGACGAACCTTGATTTAATTCGAATTAAACTCGTTGGTGAAATACTTACTAATGCGTTCAAAAATATAAACTACAAACAAAAGCTAGAACTAGCGCAGCAGCAACTCATAACCGCCAATCAAAAATTAAGCGAATTAGTAAACACTGATGGTTTAACAACAATTGCCAATCGTCGGTGTTTTGACAAAACCTTTGAGGATGAAATACAACGCTGCGTTCGTTATCAGCAACCCATTAGTTTAATTATTTGCGATATCGACTTTTTTAAAAAGTACAATGATAGCTATGGTCATCTAAAAGGAGATGAGGCTTTAAAATACGTTGCAGAAACACTTCAAAATTTATGTAAACGCCCCGGCGACCTGGCAGCTCGATATGGCGGTGAAGAATTTGCAATTATTTTACCCTGCACAGACTCAGAGAATGCAAATTGTTTCTCTACCTTAATTCAAAATGACATAGCGCGACTAAACATTGAACATAATCAATCAGATGTAAGCAAACAGCTTACTTTAAGTATTGGTTTTTATAGTGTTATCCCTAATACTAAAACAATAGCTAAAGATATAATTTCAAAAGCCGATGCTGCTCTTTATCATGCCAAAGAATCAGGCCGAAATAAAATCTCAGAGTATTCTCCTAAATAATATATGTTGCTTACAATGTTGTTTTTGTAGGTAATTGCCCTGATGAGTGTTAATCTTAAACCGTTTAAAATTAAAACAATACACCATTTTATGACTAACTATTAAAAGGAATATTTAAATGGATCCAGTATCTCAAATACTCGATATCGTGTTTACCGTCGAGGCATTTTTACTCATATTTGTTATTGTGCTTCTAAAAAGCAGTGTTAAATTTGTCCCTCAAAATAGAGCTTGGCTAATTGAACGTTTTGGTAAATACCAATCAACCAAAGAAGCCGGACTAAACTTTATTATTCCGTTTATTGACAGAATTTCTGCTGATCGCAGTTTAAAAGAGCAAGCGCAAGATGTTCCATCTCAATCGGCTATAACCAAAGATAATATTTCATTAATTGTAGACGGCGTACTTTACTTTAGAGTACTCGATCCATATAAAGCAACCTATGGTGTTGACGATTACACATTTGCGGTTGTGCAACTGTCACAAACAACAATGCGTTCTGAGCTCGGTAAAATGGAGCTAGATAAAACGTTTGAAGAACGTGATTTACTTAATACCAATATTGTAGCTGCAATCAATCAAGCATCTGAGCCTTGGGGTATTCAAGTATTGCGTTACGAAATTAAAGATATTGTGCCACCAAACTCTATTATGGAAGCTATGGAAGCACAAATGAAAGCTGAGCGAGTAAAACGTGCCCAAATTTTAGAGTCTGAAGGCGACCGCCAAGCAAACATAAATGTGGCCGAAGGTAAAAAGCAAGCACAAGTTCTTGCAGCAGAAGCCGATAAAGCTGAACAAATTTTACGTGCAGAAGGTGAAGCAACTGCAATTACAACCGTTGCAGAAGCACAAGCAAATGCCTTACTAAAAGTTGGTGAAGCTGCAGATACCGAACAAGGTCAAAAAGCAATTCAACTTGATTTAGCAACTAAAGCCATATCAGCTAAAGAAGCAATAGCACGCGAATCATCGGTTGTTTTACTACCTGATAACGCAACAGATGCAAGTTCAATGGTTGCTCAAGGTATGGCAATTATTAATAGCTTAAATAAACAAAACAAAAGCTAAGAATTAGAGAGGCTAGTATGGACTTTATTTTGCAAAACCTACCGCAAGCACTCATGGTACTGGGTATACTTGCTTTGATAGTAGAGGTAGCAGTGCTTGGTCTCTCTACTATTATTCTATTGTTTTTTGGCTTATCGCTGCTGATAACGGGTTTTTCAATGAGCATTGGTATTTTACCTGACTCATTAACAACAGCACTTTGGAGTAATACTGTGGTAACGGCTATTTTAGCCATTGGTTTGTGGAAACCACTAAAAAAAATGCAAAATCGTGTAGATACCAAACCCGTAACAAACGACTTTGCAGAGCTTACGTTTACTCTTGATGACGACGTTACCGATCAAGGGTTAACTACGTATAATTATTCAGGTATTAGCTGGAAATTAAAAAGTGAGCAGCTAATTAGTGCAGGCACTCGCGTATACGTTATAAAAAAAGATGTTGGCGTTATGTGGGTCAAACCCGTAGCCTAGTAATCTTTAAGCTAATTATAAAATAACGGGTGGCTCTAGCTGCCCGTTTTTTATTCCGGTTATTTGCAATGTCGTCCCTTGTACATTTTGTAAATCATTATTAGATTCGCACAGTGCTGAAGTTACAAATAGCAGCTCACCTTGTTTTCCACCAAATGCTGTACATGTAGGATTAAGGATGTTTACTTTTATTGTGTGGAGTAATTCGGCATCAGGCGATAAGCACATAACGCACCCCATTCCCCATACCGCTAGCCACAAGTTACCTTTACTGTCGATTACGCATCCATCTGGGTCTATGTCTGTATTACTAAATTGATAAAATACCTTTTCAGTACCAACAACTTCGCCTGTAATATCATCAAGGTCAAGCTGGTAGATACAGCTTGTAAAAGAGTCACAATAGTAACCACGTGAGCGGTTTTTATCAAAGCACAAACCATTAGGAATAGTTAAATCAGTAATAATGCACTCAAGCTTTTTATTGTAATAGCGGTATACTTTCCCCTGCCCTTTTTCGGCACTCTTATCCATGGTACTTAACCAAAAGCCACCCCACGGATCGGCTCGCCCATCGTTTGAGCGTCTATTAAGCTCATTACTTTCAAGTTCTATAATTAATTCAGTGAATTTACTGTTTATGTTATAGCGATAAATACCTAACTCAGTTCCTAAAATCAAATGTTCTGCATCATGCCAAGCTATAGCGGTCACTATAAAAGGCATTTCAACCGAGTATATTTTTTCTGGTTCATCGAATGAGCAACAAAATAACAGTTTTTTATTGATATCAACCCAAAAAAGCATATCAAGTATTGGATGCCAAAGAGGGCTTTCTCCAAGCTGGTTTTGTACTTTACTAAATAGGATTGTCTTAAAATCAGCCATACTAAAGCCTGTGACCTTTCAGAATTAAAATTTTGTATAAATGGGCATTTTTAAGGCAACAAACTAAATTGCCTAAATAGCTACTTTTTGGTAATCCCTATAGATAACATCGATTTAGTAAAAAATATATAGCACCTCCTCAAACTGCTGCTTTTGATCACAGCAACATCGTTTTAAGTAGCCGCATAGAAAGAACTCCTATACCAATTCACACTAAGACTCAATTAAACGAATTAGTATTAAATATTCTTTCCTATTAACACAGACTTGCACAACAAAGGTTATCACTGGTTAGATGTACAAATATTCATAAATATCACTAAACTAGTGTGTAAATGAATTAATATATGAACTATTAACCTGTGTAAGACACTCAACCATTAGTAAAATAACGTATTGATTATATGAATTTTTTACTCGCTCTACTCAAACTTAATTGCTAGCATAAAAACAGATTAAAAGGAGTTATAATTATGGCCAAAAATATAAAACATGCGCTTGTAGTCGAAGGCGGCGCAATGCGCGGTATATTTGCGGCGGGCGTGCTTGATGAATTTTTAACGCAAAGTTATCAACCCTTTGATTGTTATTTTGGTGTGTCAGCAGGGGCAACAAATGTCGCCGCGTTTTTATGTAATCAACCTATGCGAAACCACAAAGTAATAACCGATTACTCTTGCAGGCCTGAGTTTATTAATCTAGCAAGATTTGTTAAAGGCGGGCATTTGTTTGACCTCGATTGGCTATGGGAGCAAACAATTCGTGATATTCCCTTGCAAACAGAAGTCTTTGAACAAAACCCACAATCATTTTACATTGTTACCACGGCAGTCTATTCAGGCAAAGCCCTCTACTTAAAAGCAACAAGCAATAGCATGGTTGAGCAGCTAAAAGCATCCTGTGCTATTCCCATTGCATATCGTGATTACCCAATACTCAATAAAATACAAATGACCGATGGGGGTGTTTCAGACTCTATACCTGTGATTAAAGCATACGAAATGGGAGCACGCGAAATAACCGTTATACTGTCTCGCTCGCTTGGTTATCGTAAAAAATTAACAAAAGCACCTTGGCTAACAAAAAAAATATATAAAGGCTACCCTGCATTAATTAATGCAACTTTAAACAGAGCCGAAGTTTATAATAAAAGTATCGACTTCATATTAAGCCCGCCCAGTGATTGCAAAATTAATATTATTGCACCACCAAAACAATTTAAGGTAGGCAGAACAACTAAATCGTTTGATGTTTTAAATAATGGCTATAACATAGGTTTAGAAGAAGCCCGTACTTATTTATTGTCATGTTAAGCTATAGAAATAATTAAAGAAAAAACATTAGCTGCCGATAGTAACCTTGATTTGTTAATTGTATTTGGTTAGGAGAAATTGATGAGTGAAAAAATGAACGAAGATGCCCTTCATGCTCTTAAAATAGCATTTACGTATATGCCAAAAGCTATTGAAGTAACTAAATACGAATACGGTGAACGTTATCAAACAGTACTGAGTCATATTGAAGCGGTAAGAGAAACACTGCTTATAAACGATGTTGACCCAGAAGAAGTTGATGGCGATATTAACCCTGAATATACACCTAACTCAACTTATTAAATAACTAATATTTTTTTAATTATGGTTTATATAAAAAGCGTCTTAATATTATTTAGTTTGTGAGCAATAAATCATCACTGTTTCAATTTTGTTCTATCTGTATTAGCTGCTAGTTAAAATTGAGTTTGAAAAATTATTTCTAAAGGATCTTTTTCTATTGAATTTTCTTAGGCAATTTCACGACATAGTCTCTGACCAAAATTTGGCTTTTGATGATAAAACGCAAAAATTATTAAATTTTGGGCTTAAAGTCTTTGGCCTCGATTTAGCTATTATCAGTGAAGTACAAGAACGTATTTACACTGTTCTATATGCAGTGACTCCTGACAACGGGCTTGCCATCGGCACACAATTTAATTTAAATGATACCTACTGCGTTCATACGCTCAATGCAGGCTCCGCACTTGCGTTTCATAATGTATCGCAAAGCGAAATAGCCGATCACCCATGCTTTACTAATTTTCAGCTAGAGTCTTACATTGGTGCTCCAATTAAAGTTGGAAACGAGGTTTTTGGCACAGTTAACTTTTCCTCAGCCAATCAATCTCCGGTATTTACCGATCAGGCCTATGACTATATAGAGTTATTTGCGCAGTGGTTAGGCGCTGAGTTTGCCAGAAACCAAACTAAAGACCGCCTAACAAAAAACAGTAATAGCCTATTAAAACTAGAAAGCGTCGCAAATATTGGCACATGGGAAGTTGATATTGCTCACAATAAAATTTATTGGAGCAAACAAACCAAGCTTATTCACGAAGTTGATGAAAACTATCAACCAATGATGGAAACAGCAATCAACTTCTACAAAGAAGGATCTAGCCGCGAAAATATTACTAAAGCAGTAGAATTAGCCGTTGGAAAAGGCGAAAAATGGAATTTAGAACTAGAAATTGTTACCGCAAATAATAACAACATCTGGGTTTCTACATTCGGTGAAGCTGAATTTGAAGGCGACACCTGCGTAAGGCTATTTGGTACATTTCAAGATATTACTGAGTCGATGAGATTACGCGAAGAGCTTAAAAGTAAAAAAGCAGAGGCTGAACGCTTACTTTTTGACAGAAGCATGCTTTTTGCAAAAATAAGCCATGAACTCAGAACACCGCTTAATGGTATCACAGGCATGCTCACCAACTTGATAGATGAGCATGACCCAGAAAAAAGAACAGAAAAAATCAAAGTTGCGCTACGCAGCTCAGATATATTATTGAATATTATTAATGAGGTTCTTGATTTTTCAAAAATTAATCATGGTGAGCTTAAATTAGAACCGAATAATGTTTTATTAAAAACTGTTTTTACTGACCTTGTTTCACTTTATACCCCTTTATTTACTGAAAAGCGTGTTGCACTTGAAGTAAAAAATGAAATTAATGACGATTGCTGGGCCTTTTTCGACAACACACGCCTAAGTCAAATCACCTCTAATTTACTCAGCAACGCATTAAAGTTTACAGAACAAGGTATTGTAAAGCTGGACACGTTTTTAACCAATACTGACGGTAATTTGTCACTCACTATTACCGTAACCGACTCAGGCAGAGGAATGACTCCTGAATTTCTAAAATCGCTATTTTCGCCATTTACGCAAGAAGTCGATTCTAAAAATACTAAAGGTGGCACTGGCCTAGGCCTAGCAATTGTAAAAGAGCTTGTGCAATACATGGGCGGTCAAATTGAAGTCAGTAGCGAAATTAATAAAGGCTCTACATTTTCAGTTTATATTCCAATAACCCGAGGCGAGGAGCAAATACTTGAAGACAAACCCCTCGCTAATATTAATATTGATACAAATGAGTTATCTGTACTTGTTGTTGATGATAACGACATCAATAGATTAGTGCTTAACGCATCCTTAAATAAGCTTGATATAAACCCCGACTTTGCTGTGGACGGGCAAGACGCTGTTTTAAAATGTAAGCAAAAGCCGTATGACCTTATTTTCATGGATTGTATCATGCCTATTTTGGACGGGTTTGAGGCCACTAAGCAGTTAAGAGAGCAAAATATTTGCCCTACTGATAAGACCTATATTGTTGCTTTAACCGCTAATACATCGTCTCAAGACAAACTTGCGTGTAAACAAGCGGGTATGGATTTATTTATATCAAAGCCATTTAAAATGTATTCGTTAGAATCAGCCATAGCATCAGCAATAAAAACTGTTAAACCAAATTTAAGCTTAATTAGATAAATAATTAAAATAGATTAAAGGAGATAACAATGAAGCTAATAGCTCGAACGCTATTAATTACTATTTTTAGTATTGCTTTTTTCGCCGGTTACTCATCAGATGATTGGCAATCAGTCATGGTTGTGTTGATTATCAGCGGCTTTTTACTATTGCTCAGTTTCATAACTTCAAAGTCAAATAGCGGCACAACAGGCTACAGTGGCGGCGCAAGTTACTCTGATAATAGTTGCAGCGGCTCAGATTCTAGTTGTGGCGGCGATTAGCCTATTTTTTAAAAAGGTTATTTGCATCATAAAAAAGCCGCCTTTGGAGAGGGCGGCTTGGGTTAACAAACAGCTTTGGGTGTACCTTGCTGTTATATCAAGAGAGGGTTTTACAGTTTAAGCAGCTGTTTTGTCTTGCTCGCTTTCTTCGCTGTTGCGAATTAAGTAATCAAAAGCACCTAAACTTGCTGTTGCGCCGCTGCCCATCGCAATAATAATTTGTTTAAATGGGGTATTTGTTGCATCACCTGCGCCATAAACACCTGGTAATGACGTAGCACCTTTTGCATCAATTAATATTTCACCAAATTTACTTAGCTCTAAGTCACTAATTTTTAACCACTCAGTGTTAGGGATTAAGCCTATTTGAACAAAAATACCCGCTAAAGTAAGTGCCTTACTATCACCTGTTACTCTGTCTGTGTATGTAAGTCCTGTCACCTTTTTACCATCGCCAAGTACTTCTGTAGTTTGGGCATTTTTAATAATAGTAATATTATTTAAGCTGTTTGCTTTGCGAATAAGTACTTCATCGGCACGTAATGTATCTGCAAACTCAAGTACTGTTACATGCTCAACAATGTTTGCTAAATCGATTGCGGCTTCAATACCAGAGTTACCACCACCAATTACAGCTACGGGCTTGCCTTTAAATAAAGGACCGTCACAATGCGGGCAGTATGCTACACCGTGACCGCGGTACTCTTGCTCACCGGGTACGTTCATTTCGCGCCAGCGTGCACCGGTTGCTAAAACAAGTGATTTAGCTTTTAAAGTAGCCCCGTTTTCAAGCGTAATTTCGTATTTGTTATTAACGCGTTCAAGCCCTGCAGCACGTTGGTTATGCATTACATCAACATCGTACTCTTTCACATGCTCTTCAAGCTGTGCAACAAGCTTAGGGCCTTCAGTGGCTTTAATCGAGATAAAGTTTTCAATAGCTAATGTGTCAGCAACTTGCCCGCCAAATCGCTCTGCAACAATACCGGTATTTAACCCTTTACGTGCAGAATAAATAGCAGCTGAGGCACCCGCAGGTCCGCCACCTACTACTAATACGTCAAATTCATCTTTTTCACTAAGTGCCGCAGCTTGGCGTGCTGCACCTTTACTATCTACTTTGTTTAATATGTCAGTTAGGCTTAATGCACCTTGGCTAAATGGTTCGCCATTTAAATAAACAGCCGGTACGGCTAAAATGTTGCGCTCTTCTACTTCCTCTTGAAATAGTGCGCCGTCAATCATTGTTGCTTTGATTTTGCTATTAGTCGCCGCCATTGTATTTAGCGCCTGCACTACTTGTGGGCATGTTTGGCAACTCAAGCTAATGTAAATCTCAAAATTAAGTTCTTGATCAAGTGATTGTATTTGTTCAATGTCTTCGCTTTTTGCTTTGCTTGCATGTCCGCCAGTATGTAAAAGCGCCAACACTAAACTTGTAAATTCGTGTCCCATCGGTACGCCTGCAAACGTAATGTGGGTATTTTTAATTGGTGAATGTACAACCATAGACGGGCGTCGTGCGCTGGTATCAGGGTTGGTAACTACTGTAAACTTATCGCTTAATGATGCTAAGTCGTTTGCTAAGCTTTCAACTTCTGCTGATTTTTTGCTGTCATCCAAGGCAATAAGCAGCTCAACAGGTTGAGTAAGCGATTCAAAATGGCTTTTTAATTGATTTTTAATGTTGTTATCTAACATGGCTTAACCCTTTTTAGGAAAATTTAAACAGCAAGCCTCCCATGCCAATAAACGCATGTGCTTAATTATCAAATTGAGATAGGAGGCACCAATAAACGAATATTTATTGGTTTAAGGGCAGTTGCCTGCCTTTATAGTAGGGATAAATCTATACTTAGATTTTACCAACTAGGTCTAGTGAAGGAGCAAGTGTGTCTTCACCTGGCTGCCAAGATGCAGGACAAACTTCACCGTCGTGAGTTGCAATGTATTGTGCAGCTTGTACTTTACGTACTAACTCTTTAGCGCTACGACCAATACCTAAATCGTGAGTTTCGATTACTTTGACTTCGCCCTCAGGGTTCATTACAAAAGTACCACGAAGTGCTAGACCTTCTTCTTCAATCATTACACCGAAGCTACGAGTAATACGGCCAGTTGGGTCGCCAATCATTGGGTAAGTAATTTTACCGATTGTGTCTGACGTATCGTGCCATGCTTTATGAGTGAAATGAGTATCAGTTGATATTGAGTAAACTTCTACGCCCATTTCTTGAAGCTGTGCGTAGTAATCTGCAAGGTCGCCTAGCTCTGTAGGACATACAAATGTAAAATCTGCTGGGTAAAAGAAGAAGATTGACCACTTACCAAGTACATCTTTTTCAGATACTTCTACAAAATCACCATTGTGGTATGCAGTTGCGTTGAAAGGTTGAATTTTTGTGTTGATTAATGAAGTGCTCATAGTATTCCTCATTTTTATTTAATGTATTAATTTAAGTTACCAAGCAAGGCTAGATTTGTTGGCTAACCTTGCTGGCTTGATTAATACAATAAGCCTATTGATAAACTAAATAAAATTGATTGTTTAGATTAAAACAATCGATTTTTAAGATGAAACTAAATTATAGATAGATTCGTATTTAATTTATTGCAACATATCGGTTTGCACACGCAAGGCTGATACAATTGCCTCGCTTACTATTAAAATATTCAGGGCACACTGTTATGAACAAGTTTATCAATCACATTCAATTAGGCTACCTTGGCCTAATTCCGTTTTTAGCCTGTTTAGCTTGGCCGCTAATGCTCGGTAGTAACAGTGTAAACTTAGAGTTTTTTACCTTTTATAGCATTGCTATACTTGCCTTTATGGCTGGTAACCTTTGGCATGCTGGGATGCAAAGCTATGCAGATGCAATAAAAGCGGTACTACCTGTTATTCCAGTACCATTTTTAGCATTTTTACCTATTGAATGGGTTTTAGGATGGTTATCGCTGAGTTTTTGGCTGGTTTTACTTTTTGAAAAATCTACACCACAATGGCAAACCTACCATAAAGACTATCAAAAAATGCGCTTTGTGCTCACGTCGGTCGTGTTTGTGTGCCACATATTTATTATTGGTATGAGTATTTACCCAAAATAGCAGCTATTACCTTAAATATTGCGCGGTAATAATGTACCATCCGCGCACAGCTATTTGAGGACTCACCATGATTGACCAATTACGCCAGCAGCTTAACGAACTTGGCGAAAATTACGTAGAAAAAAACGCCGCTTTTAAAATAAAGGTCATTCCATTTTTTTGTGCTATTAGCATAAAAAAAGATCACAAAAATGAAAATCGCCTCAACTTTTATTCAAACCAACTTATTGAGATATTTTTAGTTGTGTTACTCATATTATTTGGCGTAACGCTATATAAAGCAGACGGCGGATTTACAGACGGCCCATTGCACTTTGCGTTTGCGATTGTGATCACCTTTAACCTACTTATTAAACAAATAGCCATCGAAGGCCTAAAAACAAGACTTGCCTTTGAACGTTTAAATGCGGCGAATAAACAATCTCAAAACGTTCATAAGCAAGACACTTAGCACAGTATGTATTTAAACTCTAATTGGCGAATACTTACCGTTGGCGATGGCGACTTATCGTTTTCTCATGCAATTTATGAGCACGTAAAACCAAACACGTTGGTAGCCTCAACTTACGATAGCGCGCAAACCTTAGAACAAAAGTACCCTGATAACGCTTTAAATAAATTGCGTGAATGCAGTGTTGAAGTTCTTAATCGTTTTGATGTGACAAACAAAGCGTGTTGGCAAGCGTTAAAAAGTAATAATCAATGCTTTGACGTTGTTATTTTTCAGTTTCCACTTATTCCTGCATTTGTAGGTAAAAAGGAATATGAAGCTAATACTCGTCAATCAAGTATGAATGTTTTAAATAGAGCCTTATTACATCAATTTATTAAATACGCCACTGAGTTTGCACTAAATCCAAATGGCCCAATGCTGTGCTTTATTACCTCTAAAGATGTAAAACCTTATCGTGAATGGAACATAGAAGGCAGTTTAAACGAACGTTTGAGCAGCGAGTACTGCGGCCAAATGCCATTTGATATATCACGTTTTTCGGGTTATAAAATTCGTAATGTTGACCGCGACAAACACGTTAAAGACACCAGCGGGATCACGTATGTATTTAGCCCAAAAAGTAGCTTTATAGAGCCACAATTAGCCAAACAATTAGTTAAGCCAAGCTACTTATCACCAAACCATTGCCCCCTTTGCCGAGTAGGGCCTTTTATAGCTGACGAAGACCAAATCAAACATTTTAAAGCTAAAAAGCACCTGCAAATGTTACGCCTAGAATCTGATTGGCAGCATTGGCTAAACACTTTTTATAGCTAACTATTGGCTGCCTTTATTAAGTCAGCCGCTTTTTCTGCAATCGCTATAACGGGTGCATTAGTGTTACCTGTGACAATTGTGGGCATTATTGACGCGTCAACAACGCGTAAATTATTAACGCCATGCACTTTCAATGTGCTATCGACAACCGACATAGCATCATTACCCATTTTACACGTCCCAACGGGATGATATTCAGTGTCAGCTGTTTCACGAATAAACTCTATTAACTGCTGATCATTATTTATATCCAGTGGATAAACCATATCTGCACGTATTTCATCAAAGGCTGGGCTATTCATTATTGCGAGTGTTTTTTTCAAACCTAACAACATTATATTTAAGTCATCCGGATGGCTCAAATAATTAGGATCAATAAGCGGTGCTGCGTGTGGGTCATTGTTTGCAAGCTTAATAGTCCCTCTACTTTTAGGTCGCATAATACTGCTATGAATACTGTACCCATGGCCATAATGTAACTTGCGGCTATGATCGTCTACCAAACCAATTACAAATTCGAGTTGAACATCGGGCGCAGGTGAATCTTTAAATAACTTAATAAACGCATGAGACTCCGCAAAGTTACTTGTTAAACACCCGTTTCGATTACTAAACCAATCTACAACCCCTTTGGCAACTTTAAGGGCACCTTTTGGGCTAATACCAAAGGTGCCCGCGCTATTATTAGCTTTAAAAAGTGGAACAACTGTAAGGTGGTCTTGTAAGTTTTGGCCGACTCCCTCTAACGCAACCTTTACATCAATGTTATGTAATTTTAAGTGGTCTGTTGGGCCAACTCCCGAAAGCATTAATATCTGAGGCGAATTAATTGCGCCCGCACTTAAAATCACCTCTTTTTTAGCTGTTAACTCTATTTGCTTTTTATTCTGCTCTATTTGCACCCCTTGCGCGGTTTTATTTTTTATCTTTATTTTATTAACATGGCAATGTGTGAGTACTGTTAAATTATGCCTATTTAAATTAGGTGTTAAATACGCTTTTGCGGCACTACAGCGTTCTCCATTATGCTGCGTAACCTGCGACAAACGTGCGCCACTTTGCTCTTCTGCGTTAATATCATTGCTTAATGATACTCCTTGTTCTACACAGGCATTTAAAAAATATTGATTAACAAAACTTGGCGCATTGAGGTCTTGCACATGAAGCGGCCCATCATCACCATGCAATGGGTGATTATTAAATGCTTTGTTGTTTTCAGCTTTTATAAAGTAAGGCAGCATATTTTTAAAACCCCAACCCGTGTTGCCCAAACTCTCCCATTGGTCGTAGTCGTATTTATTACCACGAATGTAAACCATTGCATTGATTGAACTTGAGCCACCCAGTACTTTGCCTCTTGGCACAAAACCACACCGATTATTAAGTGCTTTCTGAGGTACCGTATTGTAATGCCAACTGTTAATACCATAAGGAACGCTCGCAGCAATTCCAGCTGGCATTTGAACAAAAGCGCTTTTATCGCTCCCGCCAGATTCAATTAAACATACACTCACATTTTTATCTTCAGATAAACGCGAAGCAATAACACACCCAGCACTACCAGCCCCTATAACAATGTAATCAAATGTTGTGCTCTGCATGTGAGCTCTTATGAAAAATTAATACCTTATTAATACTGCATAGAAAAACACACCAAAACTTGATATTTTTAGACAACCAAGTTATTGGAGCATTACATGAATAATTTTATTAAGGCCACATCACTACAAGGAATGGACTCACTTGTTACGCACCTAGGCGGTGACATAACACAAATAATGACGCAGTTTGGCCTTAACATTTGCTTTAATAACTTAGAGCAACAATACTTGCCCTATAGCACTTACGCCGAACTACTTGAGCATTGTGCACATACGCTCAACTGCCCAAGCTTTGGGCTGCAACTGGCCAATAAGCAAAGCTTTGAAATACTTGGCCCTATTGCTATTGCAGCAAAAAGTAGCACTAATTTAGGTGATGCCCTTAACTGGGTTATTAAATATTTGCACCTACACACCCCAGCTTTAAGTTTAACTATTCATCCGTTAGAAGCTGATAAAACGCTCTTTTTATCGTTTCAAATAAGCTTAAACCCATTACCTAAAACAACTCAAGTGCTCGAACTAACTATCGGCCTTGCCATGGGCGTAATAAAAAAATTAAGTAATAACGCCTGTAAACCACAAACCGTATTCTTGCCCCAAAAACAGCCCACTAATACTCGCGCATATAACACTTACTTTGGTTGCAAAGTCACACAAAATAGAAATAGTGCCGGTATTGTTATTCTAAAAACCGATTTAGCGTTAACGGTTGCACAACATCAATACGATAAAGTACCTGCCGCACTGCAATTTTTAGCTCAAAGTAAACAGCATAATCAATCCCTTCCCACCCAAGTAAGCGCCTTAATTAGGCCTATGCTGCCAATATACCAATGCACCAACGAGACCATAGCTAAAGCGCTGGGTATGCACCCTAGAACATTGCACAGAGAACTGAGTAAACACAATACAAGCTTTGTAAAACTAAAAGACTCAACCCGACGTTCATTAGCTGCGCACTATTTGGCGCAAAACCATTACAGTATTTCAACCATCTCAGAGCTATTAGGCTATCAAGAACAAGCGACTCTTAGCGCCAGTGTAAAACGTTGGTTTGGGTATTCTCCGCGAGCATACAGAGCTAAAAAAATGATAAACTTAAATAAACATTATTCTAAGGAGTGAGTATGAACTTTGTAATTGTAGGTACTAATTTTATAAGCGACACATTACTTGACGCCGCAAATACCCTAGCCGATTTTAATTTATATGGCGTTTGTTCACGCGCGCTTTTAAGCGGTGAAGCTTTTTTAGCAAAACACCCAAAAAGTAGCCAAGCAAAAATATTTACCCATATTGAACAAGTTTGCCAAGACGAACAGGTTGATGCAGTTTACATAGCCGCCCCCAATAGCTTACACAAACAATATGCGGTTATGTGCTTAAACGCTGGTAAACATGTACTTGGTGAAAAGCCATCCGCAGCTAATAGCCAAGAACTAAAAAATATCATCGCCGCCGCTAAGCTAAACCAGTGCTTGTACATGGAAGCCATGATGACCACGCACTTGCCTAACTTTACATTATTAAAAAATGCACTTTCTAAAATAGGCACTCCCAGAAAATTTATAGGGCAATATAGCCAGTACTCTTCGCGCTACGATAAATATAAAAATGGCGAACGCCCAAACACCTTTTTACCTGAATTTGCTAACGGTGCCTTGGTCGATTTAGGCATATACCCGCTTTACTTATTAATAGCGCTTTGGGGCGCACCGCAAAATGTAAATGCCAGTGGCGTGTTACTCGATACTGGGGTTGACGGGGCTGGCGATGTGCTGCTTAATTATTCAGACAAGCAAGCTGTTATTAGCTACTCAAAAATTTCGCAAGGTGACAACATAACCGAAATACAGGGTGAACTGGGCAGAATTCGTATTGAAGCCGTATCGCAACTCAAAAAAGTAGAGTTTATTGCTAACTATGGCGAATCAGAAACCTTATCGGAAGAATTTGATGAGCATTTCATGAAATTTGAAGTTGCTCATTTTATGCAGTTAGTAGCAAAAAATCAGTGGGAGTCTAATGTAAACACATTCGCGCTGTCACTAGATGTTATGAATGTACTTGACGAAGCTCGCAAACAGTTAGGCGTGATTTACCCTAACGATAAAACAGATTAATTTAGACCTCGACTGGGAGAAGTTGTATATGGGCGTTAACCAACGACAGTTAACGCCCATGGGGAAATGCAAATCACTATACCAACTGCACACTTGTTACCTACGCACATTTAAGTAACGATCCCCATCCGTGGGCAATCAATTTGATATAATGACCTAAAGTATTTACCAATTCCTAACTGATAATAGATCGACTACTTAATCCTAATCAGAAAACAGCCATTACAATCTTAACAGCATAAATCTAAACTAACATAAAAAAACATAACCAATCAAGCTGGCCAATTGTGTAATTTTAAACTAAATTGGTATTACACAAATTAAACCAACCGACAATGTTGTTTTATAACCAAATGATGGTGCTAGAATTTTGACAAATTAGTGGGGTTTGGGGTAACCTTGTTGGTTAACAAATGTTATAAATTTTTAGACCTAAATGGTCAATATTCCTTAGGGTATGAAGGTACAATATGGGTAATCGTCGCTTATTTTGGCGCATTGTTGATAAAATAGAGTCTTTAATAAATCAAGGCGAATTTACTGCTGGGAGTCGTTTACCCCCTGAGCGTGAACTTGCAGAAATGTTTGACGTAAGTCGCCCAACAATTCGAGAAGCAATTATTGCATTAGAAGTACGTGGCCGGGTTGAGGTTAAAACCGGTTCAGGTGTGTATGTTGTTGAGCAAAAAAATGCCTCTATAAAATCAAAAGAGATCAGCGCATTTGAACTAACACAAGCCCGTGCACTTATTGAAGGCGAAATTGCAGCACTGGCGGCTCAAAGCATTACAGAAGAAGAACTCGAGCAGCTAAACCAAACGCTAATAGCAATGGAAAAAGGCCTCTACGTAGAACAGGCTGACCGCGAATTTCATGAGATTATCGCCAAAGCAACACGTAATAAAGCACTTGAGTTTGCTGTTTCTAACTTGTGGGATTTACGATTAAAAAACCCGCAAATTGTTGCCGATTACAGCAGCGTTTGTACTAACAATAACGAATGCGTAATGGATGAGCACACCGCGATTTATACTGCACTAAAAGCGCATGACGCCAGTGCCGCTCGTACTGCCATGCATAAACACTTTAACCGCTTAATTAATGCATTATTTGATGCAGTAGAAGCCCGCGCACTTGAAGAAATAAAGCGTAAAAATGACGAAAAACGCGGCCTGTACTCGTTAGACGGCTTAGTTAACAAAAACGCTCATTAAGTTTAAACATACTAGCAAATGCCTGTTTGCTAGTATGTTGCCTTTCATTAAATCCTACTCTAAACAGCCACACTTATTTTTTAATCGCAAACACTTACCAATCGGACTAAAAGCAGATATTATCCCGCCACAAAATACAGCTATAGCATCTCAAACAGGGTAAGTTTACTAATCCCTATTAACAGTGCTTTACATTAGGGACGACAATGCAATCAAGTACCAAAGATTTCATATTAGCAATTGTTTGCTTATTAATTGCCATGATGACCATTCAATCGGGTGCGTCGTTTGCAAAGCAACTATTCCCTATTGTTGGCCCCGAAGGGACAACCGCGCTTAGGCTTGGTTTTTCTGCACTTATATTATGTTTAGTGTTTAAACCATGGAAACATATACCCGCCAGAGGAAACCGCTTAGCTATTGTGGTTTATGGTTTAAGCTTAGGTGGAATGAACATTTTATTTTACTACGCAATTGAGCGTATCCCCTTAGGCATTGGTGTCGCACTAGAATTCACAGGCCCCCTCGCCGTTGCCTTGTTTTCTTCACGCCGTAAACGCGATTTATTTTGGGTTGCGTGTGCCATTGCCGGTATTTTACTTTTACTACCCGATATGAGCGGTAAAGACAGCCTAGATCCTGTTGGTGTTATTTTAGCCTTAGCAGCGGGTGCCTGTTGGGCAGGCTATATATTGTTTGGAAAAAAAACCGGAATGCAAAGCTCAGGTGGTGCAACGGTTGCCCTAGGTATGACAGTCGCAGCCATAGTGCTTGTGCCCTACGGAGGCATGATGCAAGCAAGCGCATTCACATGGGAAATTATTCCACTGGGAATTGGTATTGCAGTTTTATCTAGCGCGTTACCCTACACGTTAGAAATGGTTGCACTTCGTAATATGCCTTCACAAGGCTTTAGCATCATGATGAGCCTTGAACCTGCCATTGCATCACTTGCCGCCTTTGTTATTTTGGGCGAGCTACTAACAATATGGCAGTGGTTAGCAATTTTATTGGTAATTATTGCCTCAGCAGGAAGCTCCTTCTCTGGCGAGTCAAAAAAGTAGCCTAAACCGAAAAGCCATCAACTAAGATGGCTTTTTTGTTAAACTAGATGTGCTTTTTGTTTTGCCCTTTTAGCAGAAAAAATAAAACCTATTAACGCAATAAGCGGCATAGCAGCTGCAAATAAGGCAATACTTTCCCACCCACCAAATTCATATAATGGGCTAGCAATTAACGAACCAATAGCCCCGCCCAAAAATATACTGGTCATATAAATGGCGTTTAGCCGAGCGCGGCTTTGTGGTTCAAGTGAGTATATTACCCGTTGACCAAGTACCATATTAGCTTGCACTGCAAAATCAATAAATACACCCGTTAGCGCCAATATAATAATGCCGTTTGGTAAATCAAATAAGCTAGGTAAAAAGCACACCACCGCGATAACTTTAGCTAATAACGACATTTCGTAGGTATAGCCTTTGTCAGCTAAGCGCCCAACAATAGGCGCTGCAACGGCCCCCGCGGCACCAACTAAAGCAAACAATGCTATTTGCGTTTGCGAAAAACCATATTCTCGGGCTAGTACAACGGGCACTGTGGTCCAAAACACGCTAAACGACGCAAACATTAACCCTTGATAAAACGCGCGTTGACGAAGCACAGGTTGGCTCAATAACAACGACTTCAGTGACCTCAATAACGCAAAGTAGCTTGTTTTATGCGTTGGCAACCTTGTGGGTATAACAAAGTAGATAACCAAGGAGATAAACACCATACACCCAGCAGCAAAAAAGAACACGGCACGCCAGCCAAAATGATCAGCAATTAGGCTGGCCACAGGTCTTGCTAGCAATATACCTAGCAAAAGCCCCGCCATAATATTGCCCAAAACTTGCCCACGCTTTTCATCTGACGATAAATGTGCCGCTAACGGAATAAGTACCTGCACCGATACCGAGCTTGCCCCCACCAGCAAACACAAAACCAACATGGCGTTTGGTGTTTGAACAACCCCCACTCCAATTAAGCTAAAAAATGTAACAGACAGGGTAATCAACATTAACCGTTTATTTTCAACTAAGTCAGCTAGCGGCACTAAAAAAAATAATCCAATGGCATAGCCAATTTGGGTTAATGACACAATAAAACTAGCACTGTGTGCACTTAATCCAACATCGGGGGCTAACAATTCTATAATAGGCTGCGCATAGTAAATATTGGCAACAATTAACCCACAACACAGCGCAACAACGCTCACAAGAGCTCTGCTTATTTGCACAGGCTCGGCGCTTAATTTAGACATGGCATTCTCAAAATAAATGAAATAAAACCTCAAGCAACTGAGGTTGGCTATTAAGTCACTTTATGGGCGACGGCTTTCCATATGGGCTTGAGCGTAAATATTGTTTAGGCGCACTTACTGTGGCACCAAGTTCAGCGGCAGCATGCCATGGCCAGTGTGGGTTGTATAAAATACCTCTCGCTAATGCGACTGC
Source organism: Pseudoalteromonas sp. NH0006-46 (assembly GCF_057547735.1). Taxonomy (NCBI): domain Bacteria; kingdom Pseudomonadati; phylum Pseudomonadota; class Gammaproteobacteria; order Alteromonadales; family Pseudoalteromonadaceae; genus Pseudoalteromonas; species Pseudoalteromonas sp. NH0006-46. Next base: position 326,249 of record NZ_BAAJML010000003.1, read on the forward strand.
ATCGGCTTGTTGCTCTTTTAAAATATTTTCTGCCTGTTGCGCTTCGGTAATTAAACCCACCGCAATAACCGGCATACTAACCGCTTTTTTTATTGCCGTAGCAAAAGGAATTTGAAAGCCAGGCTCAACAGGAATTTGCTGTAAAGGGCTTAAACCTGCGGTGCTTACATGAATAAAATCGCACCCTGCGTCATCTAACGCTTGAGCAAGTGTAATACTTTGCTGTAGATCCCAACCACCCTCAACCCAATCAGTCGCTGAGATGCGAATACCGACTGGTTTACTAGGGTTAAACTCAGTGCGCACGGCGTTAAATACCTCCATTACAATTCGCATTCTATTGGCGAGGCTACCGCCATATTCATCGTCACGCTTATTTGTAATTGGCGACAAAAACTGGTGTAGCAAATACCCATGTGCACCATGTAATTCAATCAGATCTAGGCCTAGCTCGTCGGCGCGTTTGGCTGCACTTGCAAAATCAGCAATTAATTGGGCTATATCCGCTTTACTCATTGCAACAGGTTCAAACGAATGCTCATCGTAAGCCAATGCAGATGGCGCAATAGTTTGCCACCCATTTTTATCGCTAGGTGAAATAGCACCTACGTCGTCCCACGGTTTACCGGTTGACGCTTTGCGTCCGGCATGAGCCAGCTGTATTCCTATGGGCATATCGCTGTATTGCCTAACCGCGTTTAAACTTTTGCCAAGTGCACACTGAGTATCTGTGTTCCAAAGCCCTAAATCGCCATAACTTATTCGCCCCTCGGGGCTAACAGCGGTCGCCTCTAAAATTAGTAGCCCTGCACCACTTAAACTCATTTGCCCTAAATGAATAGTATGCCAATCTGTGGCTTCTCCATTAATTGCTGAATATTGACACATAGGCGCAATAATAATGCGATTAGGGAGGGTAAGTTCACCAATAGTTAACGGTGAAAAAAGTTGGCTCATAACAAGTCCTTGATGGATGCACAGTAAAAAATCAAATTGAATGTACGAACAAGCCCCCCTATTCGCCCATTAAACTCAATAAAAACCTTTGTTTAAAAGTAGATTATGGGGAGTAACAATAATTTTTAAATAACCAAAACACACAAAAATTAAGATTCACAACTTAAAAAACCAAAAAAAACAAAAAAATTAACATCATTAAAAACACGCAAATCTAACAAGCATGAATAGCTATTCACACACTCAATACAAGTAAAACAGTTCAAAAAACGTACCTGTAGTAGGTATGCATTATGAGGAAAGAGCTTAAATCATCACTCATTAACTAAAAAACACAACTTTAACCCTTTTTTATTCTAAAAAACTGAATTTTAATTCAATTTATTCATTCCCAGATCTAATTGTGACTGATAATATATTCCATGTACTTTACTTATGTTAAATCTTTGAACTGGGGATCATTTTTATGTTTAAACCAAGCCTGTTGACCTTGGCTATGTCGGGCGCGCTTACTAGCGCTTTTTTACTTCCAAATACAGCACTTGCTCAAGAGCAAGAAACCGCAAAAGACAAATCACTTGAAGTTATTGAAGTAACTGCAACACGACGTAGCGGCTCAGTGCAAAACGCACCGCTTAACATTACAGCGCTTGATGCCGACATAATGAAAGATCAAAACATCAGCGAGCTTGCCGACGTAGCACGTTGGGTACCTGGTTTAACAATTACCGATCAAGGTGGTCGCTCTGGATCACCTATTATTGTACGTGGTTTAAACACAAACTCATCTGGCCCATCGTCAGACGGTGGCACAGTAGCTACTTATATTAATGAAATCCCAGTTGCTATTGATATGCGCCTAGTTGATGTAGAGCGCGTAGAGGTCCTTATTGGGCCACAAGGTACACTTTATGGTGCGGGCACATTAGGAGGTGCCATTCGTTACATGCTTAAAGAGCCTGAACTTGATTTCACATCACTTGAAGTATTTGGCAATGTATCGCAAACACAAGAAAGCGACTCTATTGGCGGCGAAGGTGGATTCATCTTCAACCTACCATTAATTGAAGATAAACTTGCCGTTCGTGCGAGCTTAAACGTTTACGAAGACCCAGGGTTTATTGACTACGGCTACGTAGTACGTGAGCCAGGCGTATCGTTACCCGATCCAGATTGGACCGACAGCGCAGCAATTAACAACAACCTTAAAAATGTAGAAGACGCTAACGGTGAAACCACCACAACAGGGCGTATTTCTGTTCGCTTTAAACCAAGCGAAACACTTGAAGGCACACTTAACTACTTTTACCAAAACCAAGACAGCGAAGGTCGTTCAATTGTTCATTACAACACATTAAGTGCTGATAACGGCCTTAGCAACATCATTGGTAAATACGAATCAGCGTACCGCTACGAAGAACCGCGTGAAAAAGAAAACCAATTACTAAGTTTAGAGCTAAAAGCAGACCTAGGTTTTGCTGAATTAGTATCGGCAACTGGTATTTCAAACTTTGATGCCGACGGCCAACGTGACCAAACCGATTTACTTATTCGTCTTGATTACGGTTATGAAGAATTTCCTGCATTCTCATCGTTCACGCGTGAGCTTGAAGAGCAAGACACGTTCACACAAGAAATACGTTTAGTATCACAAAACGACAGTGACATTAACTGGATTGTAGGTGGCTTTTACAACAAAATTGAAAGCGATGCGTCTAGTCAAGAGTACACACCAGGCTTTGGTGACTTTGCAGTAGAAAATTTTGGCGCAGATCAATCTCGTCCAGACCAACTTGAATACTACTCAGTTGATCGCGTTGAAATAACAGAGTCAGCTTTATTTGGTGAAATTGGTTACCAAGTTACCGACAAACTCGATATTACTGTAGGCGCTCGTTTTTACAAGTACGATGTTGAGTCTGAGTCAGCGGTCGACTTTCCATTATTTAATACCTTATTTGGCGGCGCAGGCCCAGACGACGTAACACTTAACTTTGAACAAAATGAAGCAAGCGACAACGGCAGCCTATTTAAATTTAATGCCAAGTATCAATTCACTAACTCTGTAATGGGTTATGCAACAATAAGTGAAGGCTTCAGAATTGGTGGTTCAAATGGCTTAGCACCTTGTCCTGATCCACTACCAGCTAACCAAGCGGGTTGTGGTAACCCAAGTGAAATGCTTTACGATGCAGATACAACAACTAACTACGAGCTTGGTTTTAAAAGCACATGGTTAAGAAGCCGTTTACACTTTAACGCCGCATTATTTAATATAGATTGGGACGACGCACAAGTTGCCGGTGCAACCGAGGTAGGCCAACTACCGTACTTATCTAATGCCGGTTCAGCCAATGCAAAAGGTATAGAGATATCGTCGCGTGCAATTTTATCTGACTCATTCTCTGTGTATTCTACATATGCATACACAAAAGCAGAGTTAACATCAGACGCACCGTTCTTATTTAATTCAGATGGCACAGATGGCGCAGAAGATGGCGACCGTTTACCTGGCTCGTCTGAACACCAGTTTTCAATGGGTGTAAACTATCAAACCGACGTGTTTAACGACAAAACGCTTGATATTAACTACGGTATTACCGCTCAAAGCGATGTGATTTCTCGTGTTGGCTTACGCGACAATGGTGAAACTTTACCGGGTTATAGCTTAAGCAACATATCGGCTAAACTAACGGCCGATGAGTGGTCTGCGACCGTTTACGTAGACAACGTATTTAATAAATACGCCGTTACGTCTGTTCGCCGTTCAGACGCTGATATTACCTCAGCAAATAGAACTGACATACAACGTAACTATGGTTACTTTATCAACCGTCCATTAACGGTAGGTATTAAATTTAATTATAAGTTTGAAATATAATTAACCGCTAAGTTTAAGTACAATCAAAAGGCTCAAATTTATTTGAGCCTTTTTTCTTTATTAACGCGTAACTAAACAATACAAATTAAAAAATGCAGCCAAATTTAAAGCAACTCCATCAAAGCGCCATTAAATATTTAAACGAAGGCAAAGTACAACTTGCCCACAAAAACTTAGTAGAACTGGTTTCGCAAAAACCTGACTTTGCCGACGGCTATTTTTTACTGGCAATGGTTAACTTGCAGGTAGGGCAAATTTATAAGGCCATAAAGCTAATCGAAAAAGCCTTAACGCTGGGTTCAAGTATTGAATATACCGCACAACTGGCAAAATGTTATGCACTTACGGGTGAGTTAAAAAAAGCAAAAACTGTAGCGCTATCGGTACCGATAGCAAAAATAAAAAAAGCACTCGACGCCGACACCTTAGGCGTTGCACTTACGCAAGCAGGCCTTCACGAACATGCACTCAATTATTTTGACTGCGCACTGACTTTAGCCAGTGCCAAACAGCAACCACAGCCCCAGTTTTATTATAACTTTGCCGTTAGCGCCAAGTTTTTGGGCTTATTTGAAAAAGCACACACCGCGTTTGAACATGCCATTGCTATTAATCCGCTTCATCATCAAAGCCACTTTGCACTCAGTGATTTAACTAAAGTAACAAAGCAAAAAAACAATATTACAAGGTTAAAACAGGTATTTGAGCAGGTTTCACACCCTGATGCTAAATTACACATAGGTCATGCACTGGCAAAAGAATACCAAGATATTGGGGCATTTTCTGACGCCTTTACCGCGTTAAAACAAGGGAAAGCAGCAAAGCATGCGCTTACCCCGTTTGATAACGCATCGTCAAACGTGTTGTTCGAACACATAAAACAACTCAGTGCTGAACACAAAAACCAACAAGTAAACGGCAACCCCACCGCTGAGCCTATTTTTGTATTAGGTATGCCCCGCTCTGGTACCACGTTAGTTGAAAGAATATTATCGAGCCACAGTGACGTGCAGTCAGCCGGTGAATTACAAGACTTCGGCGTAAGCGTAAAAAGATTGAGCAACACACCCACACCTAAAGTGCTCGACATACAAACATTAACTAAAGCGTATGAGCTTGATTTTAATGAGCTTGGCTCAACGTATTTAAACGCCACACGCGTAACTACTGGCAGCCATACACATTTTATAGATAAACTTCCATTTAACTTTTTTTATATCGACTTAATCACTAAAGCACTGCCAAACGCTAAAATTATTTGTATGCTGCGCGATCCAATGGACACCTGTATTGGTAACTACCGCCAGCTATTTACTATTAACAACCCTTACTACGCGTATTCACTCGATTTACTCGACACCGCTAAATTTTATAGCCGCTTTTACTCACTTATGCAGCACTTCAGCACCGTGCACAGCAATATTAAAATTGTAAAATACGAAGAACTAGTCGCACAGCCCGAACAGCAAATAAAAGAGTTAGTCAGCTTTTGTGATTTAGAGTGGCAAGAGCAGTGTATAGACTTTCACCTAAACACCGCACCGGTGTCTACTGCCAGTAAAATGCAGGTACGCCAACCACTTAACAACAAAGCAATTGGCCGTTGGAAGGCATTTAAGCCCCATACTGATGAGGCTCAAAAATACCTTTTAGAGCAAGGGATCCCTTTTTTAAAGGAACCTTCGCCATAATTTTTACTTCAATATACTCAGTATCAGGTTTACTTCTCTGATAAAATTAAAAAGTGAACACGGCACGCAAATTAAATCTATCCAAAAAATGGTTTTAGTTGATTTAGGTCACAGCTTTTCATAACTGTTAATGTATTATTTAGCGACTCCTACCTAAAAACTAATTCAATTGTATTTATTAAAAATTGAATCATGCACTTTTAGTATATAATTTCAATAATTTGCAATAAAGCTGTGTTACAAAAGAGTAAACAACATGTATAATTACAAGAAAGCCTTGGTAAACATAATGTCTAAATATAAGCTGCCATTTGCCCTTTGTGTATTAATACCTTTTTCAACCTTGTCGCAAACCGCTGATTTATCAGCCTGTATAGCTGAAAAAAGTATAAATGCCGATGATAATGTAACTATTGGCGAACTAAAAAAACAGTGCTCCGATATACTTACAAACTCTATCGAAAAAAGGAGGGTATTAGAAAACCAAGCATCTCCTAATCCGTTTTCTATTTTACCTCACAAACCCAACTACGTTTTGCCTGTTAGCTATTCCAATGTAAGCTCAGTGCCTTATCAAGAACGTTTAGAAGGCGAATCACTTGATGATGTCGAAACCAAGTTTCAGGTTTCATTAAAATATTTAGCTATGGAAAATGCGTATTTTGACGACTTAGACATTTATGCAGCGTTTACAGCCGTTAGCTGGTGGCAATCATATAATAGCGATATTTCAGCGCCATTCAGAGAAACTAACTACGAACCAGAATTAATATTCAATTATAGTCGTCCGTGGCAATTTTTAGGTGTTGATATTAGCAACACCTCCTTATCGTTTAATCACCAGTCTAATGGCCAAGCAGGTACTTTATCTCGCAGTTGGAATAGAGTAATTGGAGCTGTCACTATTGTTGATGATGACCTAGTTTGGAATCTTAAAGCTTGGTGGCGACTCCCTGAAGATGACAAAGAATCATCTTTTTTAAGTGATGGCGACGATAACCCAAATATAGAAAACTATTACGGATATGGTGAATTAGGTGTGTTGTGGCAAGTTAACAATGACCATAACTTGGATTTGATGTTTCGCAATAATCTAAAAAGTAACAACCGAAGTACCTTTCAACTTGGTTGGTCTTTCCCTCTCACTTACCGCTTAAGAGGCTATGTAGAATACTTTAATGGCTATGGCGATGGGCTTATTTATTATAACCAACACTCATCTCGTTTAAGCATTGGTGTAAAGCTTACAGATTGGCTTTAAAGTTAAAAATTAAAAGTTAGGAATTATTTATGATCTTCAATTATTTAAAGCTCACTGTATTCATATTAAGCGTTTATTTTTTAAATGGCTGTAGTGACAACAACAACCAAAACGAATCAACACTTGCTGCAAGTAAGCCCGCTAAACTACTTACAATAAAAGAAAGCAACCTAGAACAGTTTCTTCGCTATCCAGCAACCGTTAAACCCCAAAAATCCTCAGACTTAAGCTTTGAAGTATCAGGCATTGTTAAAGAAGTGCTTGTTACTGAATCACAACGTGTAAACGCAGGTGATGTAATTGCAATTTTAGACTCAAGAGACATTAAAGAAAGTTATAATGCAGCGCTATCGCAATTTAACATCGCAGATAAAGAATATCAGCGTATGTTAAAATTAATGGGCACAAATGCGATTGCTAAAAATGAATTAGACAAACGTCGTTCTGATAAAGAAGTTGCAGAGACAAAACTTAAAACCGCAAAAAAAGCGCTTGAAGACACAACCCTAAAAGCCCCATTTTCATGTTTAATTGCTGAGCTTAACCTTAAAGAAAAACAAGTTGTTCAAGCCGGTAGTACCGCCGTTAATATCATTGCCGATGGGTTAATGGAAGCAACTATTAATCTACCGGCAAGTGTTATTGCAACAGCAAAACCGCAAAGTGCAAGTAATACCGCCGCGTTTGTTACTTTTGTATTTGACCCTTCAAATAAATTACCCGCAGTTTTTCAAGAAGCTAACCTAAACGCTGATGCGACTTCACAAACCTACCAAGTAAAATTTGCATTTAAATCACCTGAAAATTTAAACATACTGCCAGGAATGAACGCAACTGTTTGGTTTAAAGACCCAACAAGTACACTCAACGATAAAGGTCTAGTCCAAGTTCCTCTCAGTGCTATTGGCATCGATAACGAAAAAACCTACGTTTGGAAAGTCACACCCGATACTGGCACCGTGTCTAAACAATTTGTGACACTTGAAAAGTCAGCAACAAAAAATGCGATTATTAAAGAAGGCTTAGTTTCGGGCGATGTAATAGTAACAGCAGGTATAGCGAGCTTATATGAAGGTATACAAGTTCATGCATGGTCTGAAAAGCAATAGGTGACATATGAACTTAGCTGAATTTTCCATTAAAAATCAATTACTGTGTGTAATTGCAATAATTTTAGTATTCGTTGGCGGTATCAATGCTTACACCACAATGCCAAGATTTGAAGACCCAGAGTTCACCATAAGAAATGCGCTTATTTACACTCAATATCCTGGAGCAAGCCCTAATGAAGTAGCAAGAGAAGTAACTGATCCTCTTGAAACCGCCTTACAACAACTCCAAGAAGTTAAGTCTATTAGCTCTACTTCATCCGCAGGTGTCTCGGAGATTAATGTTGAAATAAAGTATGAATTTTCAAAGTCTAAGGAAGACTTACAAGTCATATGGACCAAGTTACGAAATAAAATTAGTGATGCAAAAAGCACTTTGCCTCCAGATGCATTAACACCTATTGTTAATGACGATTTTGGCGATTTATATGGCCTCTCTTATTTGATTACAGGTAATGATTATAGCTACGCTGAATTACAAAATTACGCAAAGCAATTACAAAAAGATATTTTACAAGTTAATGGCGTCGCTAAAGTACAATTAGCAGGCAGCCAACAAGAAGCTATTTTTGTAGAGATTTCGCAAGAGAACGCTGCAAGTCTGGGTGTTTCAATTAACAAAATTTATGACATACTCAAACAACAAAATAGTATTACTTTTTCAGGTAGTGTTGACGTTGGCGATTTACGTTTAAGCTTTAGTCCATCAGGTAGCTTAAATTCAATTGATTCAATAAAAAATTTACTTGTTACCGACTCAACAGAAGGCCGTGTAATTTATCTAAAAGACATTGCTAATGTATACAGAGGTTACGAACAACCAGCGCAAAAGCTAATCCGTTTTAATGGTCAAAAAGCCATAGCCATGGGGGTATCTAATACCTCTGGTGGTAATGTTGTTGAAATAGGCAAAGCTGTTGATGAAAAAATAAAAGAATCTGATAGCCGTCGCCCATTCGGTATTGAAGTAAGCGAATACTATAACCAAGGTAAAGTAGTTGAAGCATCAGTTACTAATTTTTTAGTCAATGTAATATCGGCATTGGTAATTGTAGTGTGCTCTTTATTGTTCACTATGGGGGTACGCTCAGCGGCTGTTATCTCATTTATTTTGCTTGTTACTGTTGGCGCAACGCTGACGACTATGCAACTTATGGGCATTCCACTTCACCGCATATCATTGGGTGCTCTTATAATATCACTCGGAATGATGGTTGATAACGCAGTAGTAATAACAGAAGCTATTTTAGTAGGTGTTAAACAGGGACGACGTAAGCTAGATATAGCAAAAGAAATTGTCATGCAGACAAAATGGCCTCTTTTAGCCGGAACACTAGTCGGCGTAATTGCTTTTGCTCCAATTGGCTTTGCACCAGGACAAACAGCTGAGTATACCGGCTCACTTTTCTGGGTTGTTATGATCTCATTACTTTTCAGCTGGGTATTAGCATTAACCATTACCCCATTGACCTGTTACTGGCTTTTCCCGCAAAGTGACGCAAAAAATTCAGACGATTCAAAAACAGAAAAAGAAAGTGCTTTTTTCTTAAAATATAAAGCGCTTATGCGCTGGTGTTTAAGGTCGCGTGCATTAGTTATTTCAAGCGTAATGGTTTTGTTTGCTATCTCAATTTGGGGTGCGCAATTTATGACGCAAGGTTTTTTCCCTCGCTCTACGTCACCTCAAATGGTGGTTGACTTTTGGCTACCTGAAGGAACAAACATCAAAAAAACTGAGCGCGAAATGATCAAACTAGAATCATTCGTTCAATCTTTAGATAACGTTAACAGTGTGCAAACTCTGATTGGCGGCGGTGCAATTCGTTACATGCTGACCTATTCACCACAGTCAGCTAACACAGCATACGGCCAACTTCTTGTAAAAGTCGACGACTATAAAAAAATTGATGCCATGACTCCTGTTATTCAACAACACGTTGAGGAGAATTTCCCAGAAGCAGAATCAAAAGCTTGGCGTTTTATTTTAGGGCCTGGTGGCGGCTCAGCTATTGAAGCCGAGTTCAGCGGCCCCGACCCTGTTGTCCTTCGCTCCTTGGCTGAACAAGCTAAAAAAATAATGTCCTCTGATCGTAAGTCTGTATCTGTTAAAGACGACTGGCGACAAAAAATAGCCGTTATTGAGCCTATTTATTCAGAAGATAAAGCAAGGCTTTCGGGCGTATCTCGTAAAGATTTATCCCAAGCAATCGCTCACTTTTACAACGGCGAAAAAATTGGTACTTTCAGAGAAGGTAACGATTTAATACCTATAATATCTCAAACACCAACAACTCGTTCAGCTACGCTAGACAACTTAAAAAGTATACAGGTTATAAGCTCGGTAACGGGTAAATCTGTTCCTATTTTACAAGTAACTGATGGATTTGAGACCAAATGGCGCGACAGTAAAATAAAAGCGGAAGACCGTATATTTATGATCAAGGCACAGTCTGATCCTATAGCTGGCGAACTTTCGAGTGAATTACTTGCCAGAATAAAACCACAAATCGAAAATATTGCATTGCCCTCTGGATATAACCTAACGTGGGGTGGTGAGTTTGGCGATTCGAGCGAATCAAATGGTGATTTAATGTCAACAATACCCCTTGGCTTTTTAGCTATGGTGCTTGTTGTAATTGTATCATTTGGCAAAATTAAGCAGCCGTTAGTCATATGGTCTGTTGTACCATTGGCTTTAATTGGTGTTGTGTTTGGTTTAGTTGTGACCGGTGTACCACTAGAGTTTATGGGTATTTTAGGGTTGCTTTCGCTTTCAGGATTGTTAATCCAAAACGGTATAATTTTAGTCGACAGAATGGACACTGAAATAGAAGAAGGCAAACCTCGTTTTGATGCAATTGTTGACTCGGCGTCTAGCCGTGTAAGACCAGTATTATTAGGATCTTTCACTACTGCGCTAGGTGTTATCCCGCTATTTTTTGATGCATTTTTTCAGTCAATGGCTGTGGTTATAGTATTTGGTCTCAGTTTTGCCACACTACTCACATTACTTGTTGTACCGGTGCTTTATGCAACATTTTTGCAAGTTTCATCAAACGAAACAGCAAATAGTTCGCAACTATAAATCTCAGGGCTCTTTGAGCCCCAAATTAATTAAGGTTTTTCTCAGTGAAACAATCACAAATTAAAAAGTTAATTTCTGGATCTATTATATCTACCACTCTGTTTATAAGTGCTTGTACAGGAATAAGTAAGAATGTAGTAAAAGAAGATATAAATGCTGACTTAGCGGGCTTAATTCAAGATGAGTCAATGAAACCTGCGTTAGTTTACATCAGGCCTGATGCGCCCACACTCGCAGATTATAAAAAGTTTATGTTTGATCCAATCAAAATCGATTATTCAGATCCAGATATAAAAAATATATCTACCGAGGATATCCAATCTTTGCAAAGTTATTTTTTATCAGCGATGACCACTGAACTGAATAATTCAGGCTATCAAGTTGTGACACAACCAGACAAAAACGTTTTAAGAATTTCGTTTACTTTATCTAACTTAAAAGCTCCGTCATCGCTAATGAATGCGACACTGTTAGTAGTACCAGGCGTAACACTCAGTGTCGGTGAAGTATCTATTGAGGGAGTTTTTAGAGACTCTATAAGCAGAAAAGTTAACGCCGTCGTGTACGAAGGTAGCCAAGGAAGTTACCTATTTAAAGATAAACCATGGAGTACATTTAGTGACATAGAGGCAGCGTTTGACCGCTGGGCTATTGGCTTTACTAAAGCAGTTAATTCAGCCCATAACGCTAAGTAACACGATAATGCGCTGACTTAAAACAAAGTCAGCGCAAATTTAATAATAAACGAATTACTAATATCTACAAAAAATGCCGCAACCAATGGTAATATTATAAACGCAACTGGTGCAGGCCCATGAGATTTTGTCACTGCCGTCATGTTTGCGATTGCCGTTGGTGTCGCTCCCAGTACAAACCCACCAAAACCTGCACTTAAAACTGCTGATTCATAATTTTTTCCCATTAAAGGAAAAACAATAAACAAAATAAATATCACCGCAGTTAACGTTTGAAATACTAAAATAAGCAGTAAATCACTCGCTAAATCTGCAATTACCCATAATTGCATACTCATTAACGACATAGTTAAAAACAGGCTAAGAGAAAAATCAGACACAATAGCCAAAGATTTTGTTCTTGCAGGCCACTTTAGCTTTGGTAATAAATAAGGAACCGTATTTGATAACAACATACCAACTAATAGGCACGAAACAAATAAAGGTAACTTAACTCCAAAGCTGACCAAATATTCATTAATTATATAACCTGCAATAATGCAGATATGAATAACTAAAATAACGGCCATAAAATTTAAGTGAGAAAAATTTTCAGAATCAGATTTAGTGTATTCAATTCCTACCGATAAAGACGATGACTCACTGGATAATTTATATTTATTTATCAGATATTTAGCAATAGGTCCGCCAATTAAACTAGCAATAACTAAACCTAATGTGGCTGATGCTATACCAATCTCAAGCGCACTTTCGATCCCTCTTTCTGCAATTACGGGCGACCAAGCTATAGCTGTTCCATGTCCTCCAATAAGAGACGACGACCCTGCTAATATACCTATTTCTTTTGATATATTAAGGCTATAAGCCCCAGCAACACCTACTACATTTTGTAATACAATAAATGTTAAGGTGAGGGTAAGTAATATAAATAAGGGTTTACCCCCTTTAACTAAGTCAGACACCCGAGCATTTAAGCCTATGGCTGTAAAGAAGTAAACTAACAACCTATCGCGGGTTGATAAATCAAAGTTTATTTCACTTTCTAAGAAAAAATACGCAAAAGTAATGGCTATCGCAGCGATCAAACCACCAGTCACCGGCTCAGGTATATTAAAATGCCTTAAAAAGGGAATTTTTTTTGTTAAATATATACCCACAAAAAAGATTAAAATAGCAATAGTGTAAGTTAAAAAACTATCTACATTAACAATATTCACTTTAAGTCCTTTGATTGTGCTTTTCTGATCTGGGAAATAGCTTCAATGAGAAATGCGGTATTTAGGCCCACTATTATTAACCCATTTACAGCTGTTAAACTGCCAAGCAGTCGCCATTGAGTTCCCAATACAACATCGCCGTAACCAAGCGTTGTAAAGGTAACAACCGAAAAGTAAAGTGCTGGCTCTAACTCACTAAACACCTCAAAAATTAAAAATATAGCAGCCCATAACCACGCACTTGCCGTTAAGCCTCCAACGAGCCAAATTACCATCGCCGTTACCACAAAAATCATTTTTAAGGTTTTAGAGTCCTTTAATAACCAGTCGCTAATATTGGCCAACACTTTAGATAAAACACCAATAAACATTGCTTGTATAAGCACCGTGCCACAGATAACAAACGTTCCTATAATTAGCTGTATGAGCATTTTAATCCCACTGTATAAATCTTAATATTTTAAATAACATTATACATAAAATTAACAACAAGGTAGGTACCTGTAATAACTATAATAAAGTATTTTCAATACCGTTATTTAACCGTTTATTACTGCTAATTACTGCTATTAACAACGTACTAAAACTCAGCCAAAACCTAAGCAAGACAATATTTAGCTAAATAAAAACAGAAATAAACACTTAAAACCAAAAGGAATGCAGTACACGCAAATATCACAAAACCGCTAAGTAATCATCGGGAAAGCAATAATAAAAAATGTTTGGCGTAAATCATCGATTTAAGAAAACTACAGACAGTTATGCCTGTACTTACTTTAACTCACCTGACTCATATTTCGTTAAATTTTCATTTAACTCGATAGATTAGGTTTAATCTGCAAAGTGCCATAAGCAGACATCGAGGTTTTTAATATCTGAAGTCAAGATTTGACCCCATTCACTTTTTTCATTTAACTCGATAGATTAGGTTTAATCTGCAAAGTGCCATAAGCAGACATCGAAGGTTTTTAATGTCTGAAGTCAAGATTTGACCCCATTCACTTTGGACCCCATTCACTTTGAAGTCAAGATTTGACCCCATTCACTTTTATGCCATTACAGCTTAAAGTACCGAAAACTGACGCAGGAATAACCTCACACTTTTCACCTGTACTCGTAACCTTAATAGCATCACCACATTGCGTTTCTTTTTTAATTAACGCAGATGCTTTATATTTTTTAGAACCACAAATTTTGACAGCTTTACGATGCCAATATGGAACTAATTGTTCAGGATCGCTGGCAGGTGCTATTACGGATAAACCATAACTTGTATTACTACCAGCAACTTCAGTTACCTGATATTCAATATCAATGTTTGCAAAGCTACTCCAGCTAGTAATTAAAGCTAGTAGAAATAGCGCAATAGTTAGCGATTTCATCATTGGCATATAACTTTCCAATAACGGGCGCAGACATGTGAGGCATAATGGCGAAGCCGCCCCGCGTGTCTGCGTCCCAGCGAACGAAGTGAGTGAGTTTATTGGCTTGTTAGGTTTTGGTGGTTCTGTATACATAGAGACCCATAGCAATCGCTAGCCCCCACAACATGCTATTTGAAATATACAAACCAAAGTAAAACAAGTCGGAACCTAAAAAGCCTTCTCTTGGTAGAGTCGCATAGAAGTCATTAATTGGAAATAGTAAAAGCTCTACAAATGTAGCCCAGAAAGTTGCGATTCTATTTAAATAGTCGGGAGTTTCATCACTAAATCCATAGCCAAATGAAACAGTTAAAAGGGCAAATAAATTAACACCAGTGAATACTGAATGTATTAAAGTCCATTTCAAAAAAAGCTTCATAAAAACCTAACAATTTAATATCGACCCATTGGGTCGTTTTTCTACCGAGCCGCGGGTCATTTTTATCATTATACCAGTTCTATCACACTAACTAACTTGTTGCTACAGATAAACTTTTAATCAGTATAGAAATTATGAAAAGGGTAAAAACGACCAAATGGGTCGTTTCCTGAATATAGGAGAAACACATAGCAACTGGATATAAAATCAGTGTTGAAAAATAATTTTCTAATGACCGCTATTCGCTCCAAGCCGAACTTCGTTAAAGTGCCAATTGCGGACACTCATAATCATGGTCACTTGTTATGCGGCAGTACTTAAATGCTCAATATTCTGCTTACTAACTAAAGCCCAAAATGTATTACAAACATTATAAAAACGGTACAAAGGATATAGCAGTAACAATAAAAAAGTAATTAAATCACCAAAATCTCTATTATCGTAGTAAAGATCAGATGGATTCTTTAGTGTGGGTAAAGAATCTTCTATTTTATTTGCCTCAGTTTTCAATTCATCTTTAGATAAATTCACCACCGCTTTCTTTGAATCGAAACGATAAATGAAATACTCATCAGACTCAGTTGAACCATATAGAGCCTTATTACTAATACCTACCAACACAATATTACTGAGGATTGCTTCACCGCCTTCTCGAGTAGGCCATAAATACCATTTATCAGAAATATCTATGGCTCCCATAGTGAGTCCATCATTTATAGGAAGCGACCAATAATCTGTTAGAGGAGGATCTACATCTCTAACGAACTCACAAACTAGAACATTAGCAATAACTGCCAGCAAAAAGTAAGGCGCTAACTTTAATGGGAACCAAAAAAGTTGGTTAACTGAAATATCAGTCTTTTTCTTTAACAGCATAATTAACCTAGCAATTAACATCAGTGCGAGCCCAATAATGCTTGCGAGTAAGAAATAAAGAATCCCTACTATGATTAATTGAAAAAGAGGCCCCAAATTATACTCCTAGCCTAAATGCCACATAACGAGACCGTAGAATAACTCCAACAGCCAAATTCAATTAAAAAACGAGCTCTTGTAATTAACTCTAAGCTCTTTTAAAGCATTAGGTAATGCATTTGGAACTCATAAAACAGGCCGATTTTCTTTAAAAAGGGTAATTCTACAGCCTCAACGCCTGCCAGCACAGGCAAAAAATTGCGGAGCGTTTTTTTGTCCTGTGGCTGCTTTTGTTAGTTTTCTATTACTGATACCAACTTACCGTCTATTGAAAGGCTACCGTCTCGAATCAAAACGTCACCTGACCAAATTGAACCATAAAACCTATTATCAAAGTACAGTTCTTTCTTGTACTTACCTATAACTTCAAGCTCATGCTGATTTGATTTGGTTCCAAATATAATGGTATGTCTCAACGGCGACGGTGATGATTTACCAACCGTAGATATTGGCATTAAATCTGGAGCATAAGGTTCGATAATTTTAATTGTAAGCCCCGGATGAGTGACGTTATATTCAACCCAGTCATCGCTAATTCTTTTTCCAGTATCCGCACCAGTGACACCTAAAATACCAGCGCACCCAGTAATGAGTAATACAATACTGACAGTGACTAATTTACTTAAAGTGTTCATCTACTCTCCATTGAAAACTAACATTTTAATAGTGCGCTCATCGCGCATATTTCTGCCGACGCTACGTTCATTTTTCTACATTATATAGTTTTAACAAATTACCTAAGGTATTACTATCACTAAGTTTTCTAACTATTTTAGGTAAAGTTAAATTAACCAATATGCGCGCGTCGCTCATTTTCATGAATGGATGCGCAAAGCGCAGTTTGACCAATCAATTATCTACGATATTTAGCCAATCTCAACGGTTGTTTCTCGCTCTAAGCTGACTAATAGCTACATGTAATTTGCAGCTCAATACTTTAAATAAGTCGAGTATAAGTCGAGGGTCAAATCTTGACTTCAGACATTAAAATTTTTGACTAACTATTTCTCGCTCATCACTGTCCTTAATAACCATTCAAACATGATCAAATTTTAAAGCTTTGCCTTAAAATAAAAAGCCAATGAGGGTCAAACCTTGACTTCAGACATTAAGACTTTTGACTAACTATTTCTCTCTCATAGCTGCCCTTGATAACCATTCTAACATGATCAAATTTTAAAGCTTTGCCTTAAAATAGGCCCCCCTGTCGATGGAACCTATCGCTTATTCAAAGCACTTAATTTAGTGAACCTGAACCGCCCCACCACAACGCCCATTTATTTTTATGTCGGTTCAACCTCATATAATGTCGATTCAGATAGCTATTAATGATGCAGGTTAAAAAACTCGCTAAATTTTTTATCAACAAAACGCCAAATACCTATTTTTTTGATAAGGAATACAGTCATGAACATTATTACAAAGACAGTTTTAGCACTAAGCTTAGCAAGCCACTTTAGTGCTCACGCCATTGACTTGCGAGTCGACAACATTCGTTTATACCAAAGTAGTTCGCAAAGCTTTTCTGCGCCGAGTTCGCTTTATATTGACGATGGTAAAATTGTAAACATTACTAAAACGACCGACCAACTACAAAACGCAGATAAAACAATTAATGCCAACAGCCAGTACGCAATACCCGGTTTAATTGATTTACATGTTCATTTGGGCTCATCGGGCAGTAACTTTACTGAGTTTCAGTATTTGCCGGTTAAGTCGCACTTTAATTCTAATTTGTATTTAGGCGTAACTAATATTGTTGATTTATTTTCGTTTGAGCAAACCCTAAACGAAGCCGCGCAATTAAAAGCAGCCCAACTAACCCCTAACCTTTTTTATGCAGGTACTTTGTTTACCAACCCTGGCGGACATGGCACGCAGTTTGGCGGCCAAGCTTACGAAATTGCAAAAAATGAAGACATAGCAGCGCTATGGCAAAAACATATAAGCACTAATCCTCATGTAACTAAAGCGGTTATTGAAACTTTTGGTGGTGTGGGTAAATCGTTAACTGATAGCCAATTAAGCGAGTTAGGTAAACGCTCTAAGGCCGCTAATTTACCGTATTTTGTGCATGTTTCTACACTAAATGATGGTAAACGCGCTATTAAGGCCGGTGCAACGGCTTTAGCTCACGGTATTAATAGCGAAGCGATTGACGATGAGTTTATTACGCTAATGAAAAAGCATAATGTAACCTACATTCCTACCCTTGCGGTGTACCACAATCATAGCGATGAAAAGCATAACCATACTATTAGCTCACAAAGCGCGTTACTAAAAACCATTCCTGAAAAGCTTCAAGGGTGTTTGTTTGAAAACGTGCCTGCACCTTCAAAATGGAAAGAGCACGCGTGGGATGAGCGTAAAACCGCTTATGCAAATATACAAAAGCTACATAAAGCTAATATTACTATTGGCACAGGCTCTGATGCCGGTAACCCTTACACGCTGCACGGTACTGGGTTACACAACGAGTTAGATGCACTTAAAAAAGCGGGTCTTACTAATGGTGAAATAATTAATGCGGCCACTGTAAATGGTGCGATGGCAATTAATAAATCCGGGAGCATTGGCAAGCTTGTTAAAGGCTTTGAGGCAAGCTTTGTACTACTTAAGCAAAACCCGCTTGATGATATAAGCCATATTCACACTATCTCAGAGGTTTATAAAACAGGTATACAAGTAGACCGCCCAGCGCTTATAACTCAAAACAAAGCCATAAAGCCACAAGGCCCCGCTTGTAATGAAATAATAACAAGTAGCCAAGCGCAGCATGTTATTGATGATTTTACCGGTGAAACACCATGGCAAGCCTTGAGCGACTCGGTAATGGGTGGTCAATCTGTGGCAACACTTACCACGAATAAAAATAGCTTAACCATAAATACAACCATTACAAAGCCAACCAGCTTTGGCGCGTGGGCAGGCGCTGAAATTAAATTTACATCGCCGGCTGATGCCTCAGCATTTAAAGGCATTCGGTTAACCTATAAAGGCTCAACTACACCTTTTGCTATGTCTGTTTATCATAGTGATGTAAAAGATTGGGATCACTTTAGTGTACTTTTAAAACCGCGCGATGAGTGGACAACGCTTGATATTCCTTTTTCCACTTTTAAACAATTTGGCTTTGGTAGCCCGGTTACGTGGTCGGCCACTGAATTAACAGGGGTTAACTTAATGTGGCGTAAAATGCCAGGCGCAAGCAACGAGCCATTAAAAAACACATTACAAATCAAGGAGCTAACTTACTTTTAAATAAGTTACAGTCAAAACACAAAGTCTTTGGGTTTTGACTGTTTTTTGTTATGGTTTTATCACTTACAAAAAGAAGCACCTACTATGCTCAAACATCCTTTTTATAAATACAGCTTTTTTATTTTACTTGTTGTAGATATTGCTTATGCCCTTGGGCTGATAATTGCTAACTCTGCGCCCTTAACAGGCGGCAGTGCACTCGCTGCCACCGTGTGGTTTGTTACTTTTTACTGGGTGCCGGTATGGAGTGCGGCAGCGGTTATTTTTTACCTGCGCAATAAGCATATTAATAAAATAGCATTTGAATGGTTAATTGTCGTTGTATTTATGGCACTCGGTAATGTGATTACCGATACAGCGCTCACACTGCTTTTTGATGGGCATAAATCCATGGGGATATTTGTTGTATTTAACGGCTTACTTTGGGGCTCGTGTATTTACTTTACCAGTATTTTTATTGAAAACAAAAAACGCGCAACAGCCGAAAAACACGCGCTTAAACAAGCCCAACTTGCTACATTGCGCTACCAGTTAAACCCACATTTTATGTTTAATAGCTTAAATACAATTTCGGCTTATATTCATACAAACCCCGATTTAGCCGATGAAGTACTGCATGAACTTGCTGATATTTTAAGGTACTCGCTTGATACTGCCGAGCAACAGCAAATACCTTTACAGCAAGAGCTTACAATAATAGAAAAGTACCTAAATATTGAAAAAGCACGTTTTGGCGATAAGCTACAGGTTAATTACCACATTCCCAATACGCTTAAAAATATATCGCTACCACCGCTACTTATTCAGCCCATAATTGAAAATGCCATTAAACATAACGCTAAACAAACATCGTTAATACTTAATATAACGTTAAGTGAGCTACCTAACGGCGTTAAAATACAAATTAGCGATAATGGTAAAGGGTTTTCGAGTGATGTTATAAAACACGGGCATGGCAGTGGTATAGGGATGAAAAACATACTAAAACGCGTTAAACAACTTGGCAAAAGTAAGGTACTACTGAGCAACAATAATGGTGCAGTGGTTACGTTGGAGCTAACACTATGAACAATAAAAACCAGCCAAATACAGCCGCTAAAATGCGCGTATTATTTGCCGATGATGAGCTTCCCGCCCGTGAAAAATTAAGCCACCAACTGAGCTTAATGGAGCATGTTGATGTAGTGGGTATGGCTACAAATGGCAAAGAGGCCATTTCATTAATTAATGAGCTAAAACCCGATGTGGTATTACTTGATATACAAATGCCTGAAATTAACGGCTTAGAGCTTATTGATTTACTTAACTACCAGCCCATTATTATTTACACAACAGCGTATGACCAATTTGCGATTGAAGCATTTGAGCACGCCTCAACAGATTACTTACTTAAACCTTTTCCTATTGCTCGATTAAAAAAAGCACTCGCTAAAGCTCAGCAGCTACTTGAGCAAAAGCGTGCCCACTGCCAAGTTAACAGCCCAGAACACGAGCAAACCTTTGCATTATCCGAAAACACATTAAATAAGCTAATTAGTAAAAACGGTGAGCGTATATTTTTACTCTCCCCGGGTGACATTAAATTTATTAAATCAGAACAAGGTAATAGTTTGGCATGGAATGGCGACACATTTCATCACTTAAGCGATACACTCGATCAGCTTGAACATGCCTTAGTAACAAAAAACTTTGTACGAATTCATCGAAGTTACTTGGTTAACGTTGACCACATTAAAGAAATACAGCGCTGGTTTAACGGCAAATTGATGGTGATTGTAAACGACGATATAAAATCAGAGCTAAGCACCAGCAGAGCCGGTGCCGATAAACTAAAGCAATTACTACACATTTAGATTTTCTAAAAATGTGTTACTGATCATTGCTTGAATACACACTTAAAATAGGAAACTTATATTCCGCAAACGAAACGGTAACTGATTGCGTTTCGTTACCTTTAAAACTTAATTTAAAAGGTTGAGGAGGGAGTCGTGAACCATCTGCAAATAAAGCGAGTAAGTGATCTTCGTTAAGCTCTCTATTTCCCGATGATACATTAGTTAATGTGATAACTGCCCAACGTTCGCCTTCGTTATTACTCATTAATATGTAATTTAACACCTCAAAGTCGCCTTTTTTTGGTGTGATATTAGCATCGTTTGGAAATGCTAAATGCAAGCTATTGGGTATTGCTCTGTCTACGTTTATTACTTTTTCACTATTTGCCAATGCCGAAAACGAAAGCATAACCAACATTATAATCCATATTTTAGCCATATTTGTGTTCTCCATTTAACCTACGATTTGTGTATGCAAGCGCAAAATATACTCTCAGTATTTACCTATTATGTAAACATAGAAGAAAAACTTTATTACTATAATAAGCTCTCATTCACAGTGGTAATTGTAATATTAAGGCTTTTCAGTTCGTCTATTAAATAGGCTAATTAATACAGGGTCATTAAACAGGAGTAAATTACATGGCAACCACACCTAAAAAGTCAAATGAGGTTAGTAAGGCACAATCGGCTTTATTAAACCCAGAACACAGCATTCAAGTAAAAGGCGCACGTGTTCATAACTTAAAAGATGTGGATGTAGATCTCCCCCGTAATTCACTTGTTGTTTTTACCGGTATATCGGGCTCGGGTAAATCATCGCTCGCCTTTGGAACATTATTTGCCGAATCGCAGCATCGTTATCTTGATTCGGTATCCCCATATGCACGCCGATTAATCGATCAGGTAGACGAGCCTGATGTAGACTCAATTGAAGGGCTGCCACCAGCGGTAGCATTACAGCAACAGCGTGGTGCACCCTCGGTACGCTCATCGGTGGGTAGTGTAACCACTATTTCTAACGCGCTGCGAATGCTTTACTCACGCGCAGGTGAATATCCAAAAGGGCAAGGCATACTTTACGCCGATGCGTTCTCGCCCAATACGCCACAAGGCGCCTGCCCAGAGTGCCACGGTATTGGCCGTGTATTTAACGTAACCGAAGAGCTGCTAGTACCCGATCCCACTAAATCAATTAAAGAGCGTGCTATTGCAGCATGGCCGCCGGCTTGGCAAGGTAAAAACCTAAGCCGTATTCTTACCTCGCTAGGCTACGACATTAATAAACCGTGGAATACCCTGCCTAAAAAAGCCCGAGATTGGATTTTATTTACCGACGAAACACCCACAGTGCCCGTGTTTCCCGAGTACACACTTGAGCAAACACAAGCGGCAATTAAAAATGAAGAAAGCCCTAGCTACATGGGTACATTTATAAGTGCTAAACGCTTTGTTTTACAATCGTTTTCGAGCACTCAAAGCCCACGCACTAAAAAGCGCGTATCGCAATATATGCAAATATCACAGTGCCCGCAGTGCGAAGGTAAAAAGCTTAAAAAAGAGTCGTTATCGGTTAAAGTAGCAGGCCTTGATATAGGCGAAATTTCGCAATTAACGCTCAAAGAGTTGGCAGATAAATTAAAGTTTGCTGCTAGTCACCCCGCTAAAAGTAATGCTGCAAATCCCGAAAAAACCATAGTTGCAAAGTGTATAGCTGGCGACATTCTTAAACGCGTTGAAGCACTCACCAAACTTGGTTTAGGGTATTTATCGCTTAAACGCACCACCCCATCGTTATCGCCTGGTGAATTACAACGCTTGAGGCTTGCAACGCAAATTCGCTCAAAATTATTTGGTGTAGTGTATGTGTTAGATGAACCTTCTGCAGGTTTACACCCTGCCGATACTCAAGCCTTATTAGCCGCACTAGATGAGCTAATAGCCGCTGGTAACTCAGTGTTTGTGGTTGAGCACGACGTAAGTGTTATTCGCCATGCCGATTGGGTGGTTGATGTAGGGCCTAATGCGGGCTCCCGTGGCGGTAATATTGTTTATAGCGGCCCCGTTCAGGGCTTAAAGCAAATTAGCAGCTCACACACGAGCCAGTATTTATTTAAAAATAACGAACCTCAGCAAGCTCAAATACAAAATAAGCAACGCCCAGCAAAAGCATGGCTTACGCTTAAAAATGTTGAGCGTAACAACTTACAAAAGCTTAATGTAGAATTTCCGCTTGGGGTTATTACAAGTGTTACAGGGGTATCTGGCTCAGGTAAATCAAGCTTAGTAAGCCAAGCACTTGTTGAATTGGTTTACGATGCACTAGGGCAAAAATCGCAGCCACACATACCTACAGATGAAGCCGAGCTACTCGAGCAAGAGCTCGATATAACAACCGGCGGGCAAATAACTCACGGCATTGAGCACATAAAGCGCCTAATAACGGTTGATCAAAAAGCCATTGGCCGCACACCTCGCTCAAACCTTGCAACTTACACGGGCTTATTTGATCACGTACGTAAACTGTTTGCCAATACCAAAGAGGCAAAAGCGCGTAAGTACGATGCCGGTCGCTTTTCGTTTAACGTTAAAAAGGGTCGCTGCGAAAATTGCGAGGGCGTAGGCTTTGTAAGCGTGGAGCTGTTATTTTTACCTAGCGTGTATTCGCCTTGCCCTGTGTGTAACGCCAAGCGCTACAACCAAAAAACACTTGAAATTACCTACAAAGATAAAACCATTGCCGATGTACTTAATTTAACCGTTGAGTCGGCGCATACATTTTTTGCTGATGAACCCGCTATTTTACGTGCGCTAAATGCGCTGCTAGAAGTGGGCCTTGGCTATTTACGTTTAGGCCAACCTGCTACTGAGCTTTCGGGCGGTGAAGCCCAGCGCATTAAACTTGCCACTGAACTACAGCGCACTCAGCGCGGCGATACGCTTTATATTTTAGATGAACCAACCACAGGCCTGCACCCTAAAGATGTAGCCATGCTAATGGCGCAGTTAAATGGTTTAGTTGATGCTGGCAACACCGTCATTATGGTTGAACACGATATGCAAGTAACCAGTAACAGTGATTGGGTTATTGATATTGGCCCAGGAGCCGGCGACGAAGGCGGGGTAATAGTTGCACAAGGTAAACCTGAAAAGGTCGCTGAGTCACAAAAAAGTAAAACGGCGCCATTTTTAAAAGCGCAGTTAAATAATGCATGCTCTGATTAAAAGGTTAAAAGCAATGTGCGCAAAATAATAAAGAGCCACGTGCTCTTTATTATTAATCTAAGGCTAACCAAACACCTACAAGCATCATTAAACTGCCTGCAATTCGGTTCATCCATTTAATATTATCGCCTCGGGCTAAAAACAGGCGCAGGCTTTTACCACCTGTTGCATACGCTAACATACTTACAAATTCGGTTATCATAATTACGCTAAGTAAAATAAATAACTGTGGCGCAACAGCCTGGTCAACATTAATAAACGGCGGGAGTAATGAGATCATAAACGCCCACCCTTTTGGGTTAGCAACAGCGGTAATAAATCCTTGAGTAAAAAGCGACTGCCTACTTACATCACACGGGCTTTGTGTATCAATCGACATTTTACCTTTAGCACGCCACATATTTATGCCTATATAAATTAAGTATGCACCGCCTACCCATTTTAAAATAGCAAAGGCCTCTGGGTAATTTAGCATTACACCTGCAACACCTAATACCGCAGCAACGGCAACACTCGCCACCCCTAATAGCTCACCTATCATCATCCACAAGGTTCGGCGCACACCGATGCTCATGCCAAGTGTCATGGCAAGCGTCATACACATACCTGGAGTGATAGACACAAAAAAGAAGGTAGGAATAAAAACTGCCAGTGCTGCTACATCAATCATTAATTTACTCTTATTCAAAACAAAAACGCGGCTATAAGTAGCCGCGCTGTTGCTTACTTATGTTTATTACTATTGCCCAGTACTTGCCACTGGTTCAGTAATTACTTCTACTGGCTCTGCTGTATCATTTAACAAATACTTATCTAGCCACTGCTCTTGCTCCCACAGTACGTGTAACAAGCTTTTACGTGCGCGGTAGCCATGAGCTTCGTAAGGCAGCATAACTAAACGGGCGTCTTTTCCTAAGCCTTTAAGCGCGGCATACATGCGCTCACTTTGCATTGGAAAAGTGCCTGAATTAGGATCCTCTTTACCGTGTATCATGAGCATTGGCTCATTGATTTTTTCGGCGTGAAAAAACGGCGACATATTGGCGTATACACTTTGCGCTTGCCAAAAATCACGTTCTTCCCCCTGAAAACCAAACGGTGTTAACGTACGGTTATATGCACCACTTCGAGCAATACCTGTTTTAAATAAATCACTATGCGCCAATAAGTTAGCAACCATAAATGCACCATATGAATGCCCTGCTATGGCTATTTTGCCTTTATCAGCAATCCCTTTATTAACTAACACATCTACCGCAGCTTGCGCGCTTGCTACAAGTTGTGTTCTAAAGTTATCGTTTGGCTCGCTGCCATCAATACCAACAATGGGCATTTTAGGGTCGTCAAACACGGCAATACCTTTGGCAAGGTACGGCATTGGGCCCCAGTAACCAATATACGTAAACTCGTAAGGCGACTCGCGAACTTGCGACGCTACGGCTTTGTCTTTGTATTCAAGTGGGTAAGCCCACATAAGCACAGGCAAAGTGCCTTGTGTTTTGTCGTACCCTGGTGGTAAATATAAAGTGCCAGAAAGCTCAACACCGTCGTCGCGCGTGTAACGCACTTGTTCTTTTGTTACCCCTTTAAAAGCAGGGTATGGGTGTTCAAATTGCGTTAGTTGGGTTAGCGAATCGTTATCTAAATCACGAATGAAAAAGTTAGGCTGCTCAGTTTTAGACTCACGAATAGTAATAAAGCGCTCGCCTTCCTCATCAAGTAGAGCTCGTACGCGCTCGTAATAAGGCGCTTCTGATTGCCATAAACGCTTGCTGCTATTCGTTTTTACATCGTACCTGTCTAAAAACGGAATATTACCTTGCTCTGACGCGCCATTGCCGCGCAGATAAATATAACGCCCACCAACGACTTTAATTACATTAGCGCCTAAATCGTTACGGTCGTAAATAGCATTACCTGGGTCTTTATAAGCATCGTTATAACTACGCTCTGAAAACAGCACTCGGTTACTATCGGCATTACGTGGTTGAATAACATACGTACGTAATTGACGGTCGCTAAAGCGCCAATCGCTTAGCATAGCAATGTCGTTGTTAGCCCACTCCATACCCGCATAACGACGTTCTACTTTTGCAAATAACTTTGGCTCGCGTTTAAATGGCGCACGTAAGCTGTAAATGTAATCGTGGTGCGGTACATCAGTTTTCATGTCGCCGCCATCTTGCGCTTCAGCCCAAATAACTTCAGCCCCCTGATCTGCTCGCCATTCAAAATTACGTCTTCCTGTACGAACGCTGTCGTAGCCTTGTGGAATGTTATCGGCAAGTGATTGCTTAGCAAGCTCTGCTAATGCAAAACCGCGCATACCCCATATTTGCCATGTTGTTGCAAAACGGCTGTAAGGGACTTGATACGAAAACGGTTCGTTAATTCCCGCCACTAAAATATTGGTTGAGTCAGGCGATACCGAAAACAATTTAAATAACGCTGGGCTACCAATAGCTTGGGCCTTGCCATCAAGGGTAATGTAAGCCAACTGACCTTGGCCAAAAAACTTAAATTGTGCTTCGTCGAACGGGCTCGTTAATAAATTTTGATACGTCCGTGCGGGGGCTTTTTCGCCAGTGCTTTGCTGAATAACTGGCACCACATTTTGACTGTTGTTTTCAAGTCGTGGTTTACCCACATTTACAGCTAGGTTTGCAATAATGGCCGTGCTGTCTGGTAACCATTGGTATGGCGATGCCGTTAAAACCGAGTTTAACGCTGCACTTGAAAGCATTTTTGCTTGTTTGCTTTCAACACTATAAAGCCACAAATTTGCTTCGTTTGTTTGTTCAACAATAAACGCTAGGTATTTGCTATTTGAAGACCATTTGGGCGAACGAATAATACCATTAGGTAAGTTATTAATATTAATAACGGTACCACTTTGCACATGCTTAAGTTCTACTGCACTAAAATTTGCGCGAACGCGTGTGCGTGAAAAGTTAGCCGGGTTTAGTTTAATACCCGCAAGTTTTAACTCTTCAATTGCAAGCTCATCAAGCGATACAACACGCCTGCGTTCAAATAACGCAAGCCACTGACCATCACTTGATAAGTAACTTGTGGGCGCCAATTTAGCATCTACCACTGCCGCCAAATTAGGAGATGGGGTTTGGTAGCCCTGCTCTGCATGACTAAATGGCAGTAATACAACACAACAAATAAAGGCAACTAACAGCCTAAAAGCGTTCATGTTTTTATCCTTTTGTTATTTTTTTACACAATTATGTGTATATAAACACGTTTTGCTTTGTTCATAAAGCATTAAGGTGGCTTAAACCAATGCAAAAGATGACTTAACAGCCCTGTTTAAGCTACACTAACGCGTTTTTAATTTATCACTGCGGCAAACACAACTATGCGTAATAAAGCTAAATCTGTCACAATATTTGATGTTGCCGACCGTGCTGGTGTTTCCAAGTCAACAGTGTCCTTGGTGCTTACCCAAAGTAAAAAAGTAAGTGATAAAAGCAAACAACGGGTATTGAAAGCAATTGATGAGCTAGGTTATGTTTATAACCGCGATGCAGCCGCTATGCGCTCAAAGCGCTCTAATTTAATAGCTATAGTGATAAACGATTTAACTAATCCTGTTATGGCACAATTGGCCACCGAGCTTGAACAAATATTAAATGGCGAGGGTTTTCAGGCCGTTATTGTTAGCAGTAATAACAATGTTGGGCAGCAAACACGGGCAATTAATAAACTAAAAGAATACAACGCCGCCGGGTTTATAATTTGCCCCGTACCTAATACATGCACCCAATGGTTAGACACATTACATACTCAGCATAGCGTTGTTACGTTAATGCAAGAGCTTACATTTAGTAACGCCCCTTGCGTGTTACCCGACTACAAAAAAGCAAGCCACATAGTGAGCATGCACTTGCTTTCTCAAGGGGTTACAAACATTGCGTTTATAGGCAGCAATTTACAATTAAGTAGCTGCTTAACACTTCAAAACGGCTTTAATACCGCATGTGCACAACACAGTATTTTGCCACTAAACGCAATCGAATGTGATGAAAACACCGCACATAGTGCCAAAAACGCTTTTACACAGGCCTATAAAAACAACCCTGCTATTAACGCCATTGTATGTGCAAATGACATTATTGCCCACGGTGTGCTAGCAGCCATAAAAACATTGCCCTTAACAGCTGAACAACGCATTAAAGTAGTGAGCTGCCAACAAATAAAAAATAACACCTTACTTGACGATACATTAACAAGTGTTGCAATCAGCACGCATGACATTGCAAAGCGTTGCCTTTTAGTACTTCAAGAACTACTACAAAATACAGCTCCACCGGTTAAAACACTGGTAAATGTGAACTTACAAATTAAAGAGTCTAGCCAATGAAAAAAGTGCTGGTAATTGGCTACGTATGGCCAGAACCCAATTCGTCTGCTGCGGGCACGCACATGATGTCGTTATTAAATGCATTTAAAGTACAAAACTGGCAAGTAGAGTTTGCCACCCCTGCTCAACGCACAGATCATATGGTAAACCTTGATGACTTTGGCATAACGAGCCAAAGCATTGCCCTTAACTGCGAAAGCTTTGACGAATACGTTAAAGCGTTCAGCCCTGACATAGTCATGTTTGACCGCTTTATGATGGAAGAACAATTTGGTTGGCGCGTAGATAAGCATTGCCCTAATGCTATTAAAATTCTCGATACCGAAGATTTACAATGCTTACGAAACGCACGCCATGAAGCCCACAAAGGCGAGCGCGAATTTACAACCAGTGACTTACATTCTGATATCGCAAAGCGTGAAATTGCAGCCATTTTACGCTGTGACCTAAGCTTAATTATTTCAAGCTACGAAATGGAATTACTCAATAGCGTATTTAAGGTAGAGCCAAGTTTATTGCATCATTTACCGTTTATGGTTGATTTAAGCGCATTGCCCAAAACCACAAAAAGCTTTGATGAACGTCAGCACTTTATGACTATAGGTAACTTTAGACACGCCCCAAACTGGGATGCTGTCCTTTACTTACAAAAAATATGGCCATTAATTCGTAAGCAACTTCCAAAAGCCGAACTACACATTTACGGCTCATACCCGCCACCTAAAGCCACCGCACTTAATAACCCTAAAACGGGATTTTTAATTAAAGGCTGGGCCGATAACGCCTATGACGTTATGCAAAGCGCGCGAGTGTGTTTAGCGCCGCTTCGTTTTGGTGCGGGCATAAAAGGTAAATTACTTGAAGCCATGATTATGCAAACACCCAGCGTTACCACCCGCATTGGTGTAGAGGGCATGCACAACGATTTACCTTGGCCAGGTAAAGTTGCTAATAATACCGAAGACTTTGCAAATGCAGCCGTTGAGCTTTACAACAGTCAAACCGATTTTAAACACGCTCAACAAGCTGGTAATGCGCTACTAAATAGTGTTTACGACAAAGTAAAATTAAGCGCGGCGCTCATTAATAAAATAGATTTAATAAGCAATGATTTAAGCGCGCATCGCGAAAAGAACTTCACCGGACAAATGCTCAAACATCATACAATGCGCAGCACACAATACATGGCGCAATGGATAGCAGAAAAAAATAAAAAATTAGATTAAAAATGACTAGACACACACCAATTAGTCTTTAAAATCGCGCCCATTACACATGGGCGTTTTAGCCTATACTCTTAGCTAATTTTTATACCAACTCGCTTAATTAAGTGATCTATTTTGAGGGTGGAAAAACATGTTGATAGCAAGGCAAAAAATTTGTCGTTTAGTTGTTCTAAATGAGAATTTTTTAACGCAAGTAGCGACACGTTTAGCCCCGCAAAATGATTAAGTATTATTGCGGATTGGTTCTACACACTGGCCTAAATAAGATTTGAAAACTGCAACCTTTACAGAAAAACGCAAATTTATCGTTAAATTAGGTAAAATGCTTCACAAGTACGGTACGCCTGCTTACCGCCTAGAAGCTCACCTAATGGAAGTAGCCACATACCTAGACCTTAAATCGTCATTTGTTATGTCCCCTACTTCAGTTACTTTTGTTATTTGGACCGACGGCCATGAAGATGAATACACACATGTGGCACGAGTAGATCCTGGCGATCATGACTTAGGCTCACTCGCCGACACCGACGACCTAGTAAATAAAATGCTCAACGGTGATCTTACACTTCAAGAAGTAGACCAACAGCTCGACATCATTTTTGATGCACCAAACCCATATAATAAACTGACCACAGGCATTGCGTTTGCAACCTCGGGTGGTGCTTTTGCAATGCTTATGGGAACCAGTTGGACCGATGTAATTTGGTCGGCGTTGCTCACCCTTGTAGTGTATTTATTTGTTTTGTGGTCTATGCGCTCTAAACGTGTAGCGCACATGCTTGAGCCTCTTGTTGCTATTGTTTCAGCAATATTGGCATGCGCTGTAAGTGTTTATATTACCCCTGAAGTAAACATACGCTTGGTGGTACTTTCGGCCATTATTGTATTTATACCGGGCCTTGCGCTTGCACTTGGACTGGCTGAGCTTGCAGCGCGACATTTAGTGTCGGGCACAGCACGCGTTATGGACTCATTTATGCTGCTGTTTAAGCTGTATTTTGGTGGTTTTATAGGTATAGGCATTGGCTTTGCACTATTTGGCCAAGCAGACTTTGTTCAACCAGAGCCTTTGCCAAGCTGGACGCCTTGGCTTGCTATATTTTTATTGTGTAGCAGCTTAATAGTCATATTTAGAACCAAGCTAAAACATGCGGGTTGGTCTATTGCATCAGGTTTTATAGCCTATGGTACCAGTATTGGTTCTGCCATGTACCTTGACTACACGTTGGGTACCTTTGTAGGCGCGTTATCGGTTGGTATTTTTAGTAACTTATTTAACCGTGTTGCTAATGCGCCGGCTTCCATTGTTGCCATGCAAGGCTTAATTGTACTGGTACCCGGCAGTAAAACTTATATTGGCTTAAACTCGCTTATTGAAGGCCAAGACTTTGTATATGCCGAGCATATAGGCCAGCAAACGTTTTTAATATTTATGTCGCTTGTAGCAGGGCTTATATTTGCAAACGTGGCCCTGCCACCTAAAAAAAGTTTATAAAAGACAGCGCGGGGTCATTCCGCGCTACTCATCATTTATTTTATCACCCTCATTTAACGCCCTCTTTTGAGCATTAATCGCATTTTTTAGTTTATTGACCTTAGCTTGTTATACTAATCTGGATTTTAAAAATAAAGGATATAACAATGCTAAAAACTAGCTTAGCGCTGGCAATCGGGCTTTCAAGCTCACTTGCATTTGCGCAATCAGCAATAACAGTTGAAGATATACCAAAAGTAAAATCGGTAATACAAACAAGTGTAAGCCCTGATGGCGAAAGCGTTGCATTTACACGTTCGTTACCACGCACGCTTTACGTTGACGAAAATGGCAGTAATTACAGCGAACTTTACGTTGTAGACGATGAGGGTATTGAACGCCCATTTATTACCGGCTCGGTTAATATAAAAAGCATTCAATGGTCAAACGACAGTAAAACAATATACTTTTTAGCGAAATTAAAAGACGACAAATTTACTTCTCTATACCAGATCCCAGTTGATGGCGGACAAGCACAAGCTGTTATGTCGTTAAAAGGGACTTCTATTTCAAGCTATCAACTAAGCCCTGATAACAAACAGCTTGCGTTATTAGCCATGCCAGCTGCTGACAAATCAGATAAAGAATTAAAAAAACTTGGTTTTAAAGCAGAAGTATACGAACTAGGTTTAAAAAACAAACAACTCTTTATTGTTGATTTAGCTAAAGCTGACAAACCATTGTCGCCAACAGCCATAAACATAGATAGCTACGTAAGTGATGTAAATTGGTCTGCAGACAGTGAAAAACTACTCGTTAAAACCCAACCTACTGCACTTATTGACGATCGCTATACCAAATCAATGTGGCACCTTTATGATATTGCTAACGAAAAAGTAACTTTATCGCTTAAAACACAAGGTAAACTAGGCGACGCAGAGCTATCGCATGATGGTAAGTATGTGGCTATTTTGGGCGCAGAGGATCAGCATGATCCTGCTACTGGACGCTTATTTATTGCCGACACTGAAACCGCAAAAATCACTGAGTGGTTGCCTAACTTTATGGGCCACGTAGTTGATTTTGAATGGTCGCATAAGCGCAGCACACTCAACTTTATTGCCAGTGTAGGTACACAAAGCTTTGTTGCCAGTATTAAAGCAGGCTCTAATAAGTACAAAAAGCTAGTTGATGAAGGCCAATTCATTGCAACGCAGCTTAGTGTTTCTCATTCAGATAAAACATTAGCTCTTCGTGGTAACAGCGCTAAACATCCTAACGAAGTGTTTATTGTGCGTAGTAAAAAAGCAAAGCGTTTAACCGATTCTAACAACTGGTTAAACGATAAGCGTTTTGCAAAACAAGAAACCATCAAGCTTAAAGCGCGTGATGGTGTTGAGTTAGACGGCGTACTTGTCTATCCGCTCGATTACAACAAAGGCACACGCTACCCACTTATTATGTCAGTACATGGCGGCCCAGAAAGTCACGACAAAGATGGGTGGATCACCAATTACTCTCGCCCAGGTCAAATGGGTGCAGCACGCGGTTACGCGGTGTTTTATCCAAACTATCGCGGCTCTACAGGTAAAGGCGTTGATTACTCAAAACTAGGGCAAAACGACTATGCGGGTAAAGAGTTTGACGACTTGGTGGACTTTAAAAACCATTTAGTAGAAATGGGTTTAGTTGACAGTAAACGCGTTGGTATTACGGGTGGCTCATACGGCGGTTACGCCTCTGCTTGGGGTGCAACAAAACTAACTGAGCATTTTGCAGCAAGCGTTATGTTTGTGGGTGTAACTAATCAGCTATCTAAGTTTGGTACTACTGACATCTCTAACGAAATGCACTTGGTACATGCCCGTTCATACCCATGGGATAAATGGCAGTGGTACTTAGAGCGCAGCCCTATTTTTTGGGCTGGCCAATCTGAAACACCATTACTTATTATGCACGGTAAAGACGATCCGCGCGTTCATCCAGCACAGTCAATGGAGCTATACCGCTACATGAAAGTACAAGGTAAAGATGTTCGCCTGGTTTATTACCCAGGTGAAGGTCATGGTAACCGTAAAGTGGCAGCACAATACGACTACAGCCTACGTTTAATGCGTTGGATGGATAACTATTTAATAGAAGGTAAAAAAGACATGCCTGATTACGAAATAGACCATGCAGCAAAGCTTAAAGCTGTAAAAGATGCCAATAAATAATTTGTGGTAAGTTAAATAATGAGGCCAACATTATTGTTGGCCTTTTTTTATTATTTGTATAACCAATATCACCCACCAAGCTCATGCTGTGGTAAAATCTAAATCAATTCTTCGTCTCAATCTCATAATTCGACTGCTATGCCAAACAGCCCTTGTTTTACTCCATTTGCTCAACCTGTTTCTACTATTTCGTTACCGGAACAGTTTACTTACCCATTTTTTTACGAGCCACACCCACTGACTATTGCAGCAAGCGAACAATTGCAACAGCAGCTCGAAACACTGCCACATTTAAAAGCTGAAAACGCGGGTAAAATGTTTGGCGTATTAGTGGTTAAAAATGAGCAAAACGAACTTGGTTTTTTAGCAGCCTACTCAGGGCAAGTTGATGCAGACAAAGCCAGCATTGACTTTGTTCCCCCTATTTCAAGTATGCAATTGAACGATGAAAACTACTTAGCCAAAAGTAAAATAATAAATGACATAAACGCGCAAATAGACGAGCTTGAACACAGTGAGCAGCTAAAAAGCATAAGCCAGTTATTAGCAACAGCCAACGAAGGCTTTGAAAAAGAACTGCAAGCGCAGCATGCTTTAATGCAAAAAAGTAGAAAAAAGCGGAAAAAACAACGCAGCGACGCTGAAAAAAAATCGAGTAAGACTAAAATTCAGCAACTCAAAAAAAAGCTGGCAACTCAGAGTATTGAAGAAAAAAAACAGCTTCAGGCATTAAAGCAAAAATGGCAAACACAGCTAGTCACGCTTGAACAAGCGCATAGCAAAATAGACGATGAGCTTGAGCATTTAAAAAAACGCCGTAAAACACTCTCTAAAAGCTTACAAAAAATGCTATTTGCCCAGTATCAATTTCTTAATATTGAGGGCGAAACAGAAGACCTTAATGCTATCTTTGCTAAATTACCTGAGCACACGCCAGCATCGGGAGCAGGTGACTGCGCAGCGCCTAAGTTACTTCAGCATGCGTTTAAACATAAATTAACGCCTATTGCTATGGGTGAATTTTGGTGGGGAGCGCCGCCAAAATCAGCGGTTAGGCAACATAAAAACTACTACCCTTCTTGCTTTAGTAAATGCCAACCTATTTTGGGCCACATGTTAAAAGGTTTAAACGTAGAACCGAGCCCGCTTCTCAATAACCCGGCACAAGGTAAAGAGCTTGCTGTTGTTTATCAAGATGATGATTTGGTAATAGTGAATAAACCGGCAGAGTTTTTATCGGTACCCGGCATTACCATAGACGATTCTGTATTTTTGCGTATGAAAACACAATTTCCAGAGGCTACAGGCCCACTTATTGTGCACCGATTGGATATGTCTACTTCCGGGCTATTAATTATTGCCCTAAATAAACGGGCACATAAAGCCATTCAAAAACAATTTATTGAGCGCACAATAGAAAAACGCTACGTTGCTTTAGTCGACGGCAACATAGAGCAAGAAAGCGGGACTATAGAGTTACCCCTTACACCAGACTTTGATGATAAACCGCGCCAAAAAGTGTGTTACCAAAAAGGTAAGCCTTCACTAACAACATGGCAAGTGCTTGAGCGAAAAAACAACACAACACGCTTGCAGCTATATCCTAAAACAGGCCGCACACATCAATTGCGAGTGCACTGTGCACATGTTTTGGGTTTAAATACCCCTATTGTTGGTGATACACACTATGGTAAAAAAGCAGACCGATTACATCTGCACGCTGAGTACTTGGCGTTCACACACCCGATTACTCATGAACGATTAGAGTTTAAAGTTGCCGCTGATTTTTAATAATTAAGCATTAAATTATGCGTTTAATACCGTGCTAATACTAAGATTATGGACGTAGATATTTTTTAAAATAACTTTTATGATAATGTGATTACATGATTAACGCCGTGAAAACATCTATTTATATTTTATTAGCTACACATTTTGGGTGTAATTTTACGCACACAGTTTAAATAACTGAGCGTTGTCGTAGTATTAAGTAACGTATACTAAATTGGTAAGGGAATAACATGATGATAAATATACAAACGCAAATGAGCTACCTCAGGGCAGTGATTAAGCCGGTTGTCGTTATCTTTTTTTTACTTGCCACTTTTCAAAGTACTGCTAACTCTGCAAATACGTCCTCCATTGAGTTAAGCCAAAAAGCCGTAAGCGTACTTATTAAAAATGTAAGAACCGATAAGCTTGATTACCTGCAAAACAAAAAACAAATTACTCAAGCGTATGAACTGAGTAAATTAAAGTATAGTAACTCACTACATTTAGAATCCGCTGCCATTTATGCCGAGCTTCTTTTTAGACAAGAAAAGTATGATGAGCTAAATGCCCACCTTAATGAGTATTTAGCAAATCAACAACTGCCTAAACAGCCCGACATTTTACTACTATTTTTAGAGTCACAACTAAAATTACTGAGCTTGAAAAAAAAGCTCAAACAAGCAAGCGATGTTATTAAAAAATTAGAAACGCGTTATGCGCAATCTACACCCGCCGAAAAAATTATCATATTAAAAGCCTTCGCGTTTTATTATACAGAAACAGATGACCTAAAAAAAACCTTAAGTGTTGCACTTGACGGATTAGAGCTAGCAATTCAAAAAAATGATATTGCATCGCAAGGTTACTTCTATAGAAAAATAGCCGACGCTTATAATTACTTAGACGAAAAAGAAAAAGGCATTATTTACGCTAAAAAAGCACTCGTTGCTTACCAGCAAACACAAGATGGCTTATATACAGCAAAAGCCTATTGGAGTTTAGGTAACGTATTACTTGAAATAAACAAGCTACAAGAAGCACTTATTTATTTTGATAAAGCACTCGCCTATTTTGAATCAGTTGATATGCAAAAAGGACTTTCTTTTGCACAGTATTCAATTGCTAACATTTTGTATAAACAAGAAAACTATGAAGACGCTTTAACCCTAGCAAATAAAAACCTTAAAGTTGCCCGTGCAGCTGAAATAGGCGATATGAAACTAGCAACAATGATCTTAATGTTAGATATCTATTCAAAACAAGGCTTACCTGAAAAAGCCGATAAAATGAATGATCAAGTATTTTCGATGTTAGACGACTTTAGCCGCAGCATTTACAAAGCTGAATTTCTTCAAAAGCGATATCAATTAAAACGAAACCTGAACAAAACAGACGATGCATTTGATGCTATGGAGCAAATGCTTACATTTATGAAAAAGCATTACGAAGCCACCAGCGAAACAAACATTAAAACACTGCAAATAAAATTTGAAGTGAAAGAAAAAGAAGAAAAAATACTTCAATTAGAATACGACAAAAACATAAATGAGCTACTTGCTAAAGAAGAATATCAACAAAAAATTATTTGGCGTTTAAGCGCAACAATTGCATTTATTTTAGTTATTGTGTCGTTATTACTCATTTATAAACAGGTACTTCAGCGTAAAAAATACTACAGTATGGCGCTAACAGACTATTTAACTAAAAGTTTTAATCGACGCGGTATAATGAAAAAAGCCGCTAATACACTTAAACAAAGCAACGCAACTATTGCTATTGTTGATTTAGATTTATTTAAACATATCAACGATACTTATGGCCATGATGTAGGTGATGCAGTACTTGTTGCCTTTGCGCGTGCAGCACAAAGTGTACTCGACGATGATGACCAATTTGGCCGCTATGGTGGTGAAGAATGGTTATTTGTTTTAAACACAGTAGATAAAAAAAGTGTTGAAGCAACATTCGATTCTATTGCTAATGCGCTAATTAATTATTGTAGTGAAATACAAGACTTAAAAAACGCAGAAACCATTACTTTTAGCGCAGGTGCAGCAATTAGCACCTCTTCTAATCGCTCACTTGAAAAACTCATCATTCATGCTGATGAGCTTCTTTATAAAGCCAAACAAAGTGGCCGCAATCAAGTTAATGTAGAGCAGCCCTAGATACATTAGGGTTTAGCAAATTTTAGCACGCTTGGTAAGTGAGAAATTATTTCACCCTCTTGTCTGTAAAAAATACATAGATAAAACAGCCTAACAAACACACCAAATATAAAACCAAGTAATTTCATAAAGTTACACTATGGCACTACGTTTGCTTCAATCGTTACAAGCAACGTAATTAATTAGGAAGATTTATGAATATTTTTGAAGCACTACGTAATGACCATGATAAACAACGCGAATTAGTTGATGCGCTTATTCAAACAAAAGGCGATACACAAAAACGCCACAGCTTAATGGATGAGCTAAAAACGCAGCTAGAAGAACATGCCAAATTTGAAGAACGCTACTTTTATAATCCATTAATTTGTGAAGACTTAACGCAAGAAAAAGCCCGTCACAGCGTTGCCGAACACCACGAAATAGACGAATTAATTGAACAACTTGAAGACACCGAAATGAGCTCGTCGGCATGGTTGGTCGAGGCTAAAAAATTACATCATTTAGTGCATCATCATTTAGATGAAGAAGAACATGAGGTATTTCAGCTAGCGGGTAAAGCGCTGTCTGAAGGGCAAAAAGAGCGCCTAGGCGATAAATACAACGACGCAATGCACTAACCATTGCAGGTAACAAATTCATACACCTCCCTGTGTACTTTTGGTTATAAGCTAATTGGCTTATAACCATTTTTTTGTATAAGCGCTCTACTTTACTGTGAATTTAATGTCTTGATCACGTAATAAATACAGCGCAAAACATGCTGCCCACATTGGCCACGCTGCAAAAAATAATAAGTTATTAAACCCATCTATGTATTGGTTATAAGATGACAACGTAGACAAACCATGCATTATAAAAACCACACCGTAAGTAATTCGTTTTTTGATCCCTGCTAAAAATGCCAACATTAAAATAAGCTGAAGCGCGCCCAATACATAAGCAACAACGTCAGTAGAGCCACTAATCCCATAAAAGTGTTCGAATATACGTGCACTATGACCCGGATTCACAAACTTATCGAGAGTCCACATTATCATTACTATAAAAACACCTAAACGAAGCGACAAAAGTGACCACTGTAAACGGCTTTGAACATCGCTACTTAAAGAACCTGTCATAAAATTTCCTTTAAAAATATATAAATAAACCAAGAATTGAACAAGACCGTATAAGCTATGATTAATTTCAGACTATTAAGATTTAATACGAATTGGTAATCAACAATAGTTAACGTTTAAAGACTATAATAAGCATAATTTGCAAACATCCATTCTAAAAATTAAAAAAGTTAAACTTTGATTGAAAGATATTTTTATTCCTTTCGGTCTTTATCGCCAGTAACTAATTACACTAGAGAGACAACGCTTGAAACACGCATACTTAGCACTATCCTTAGCCACTATATTAAACACTCCCCTTGTAGCCTTTGCAGCTGACAAAACGCAAGCACAAGATTCGATTGAGCATATTGAAGTGGCAGGCCAAGTTATAAAGTCTCAAGGACTTTCTGTTAAAAATGAAACAATTGACGGCCCTTTTGGCGATAATTTAGCATTGCAAGACATAGCACGCTCAGTAACACCTATTTCAAGCGAGTTAATAGAGCAACTAAACATTACTACTTTACAAGACGTATTAGCAGTAAGCCCAAACACCTATTCTGCAAGTGGATTTGGTGCGCCAAGTTTACCTACTATTCGTGGCCAATTGGGTGAGCTTTTTCAAGATGGAACACGTCGTCAAGCAGGAAACAACGGTTTTGGTGTTCCTTTATCGTTCAACTCTATAGAACAGATAGATGTTGTTAAAGGCGCTCCACCTGTTTTATTCGGTTCGAGTCAGCGTAATGGTGGGTTTGTTAATTTACACTCTAAACAAGCGTCGACTGACGAAAGTAAGGGTAAAGCGAGCTTATCAGCAGGCCGTTGGGATCAATACAGTGCGCAAATTGACTTTACAGCCCCAATAATCAAAGACAAAGTAGGCTTTAGAGTAAGCTATGAGCACCTTGATCATGGTAGCTACTATGATTATTCGGGCACTAAAAGCGACAGCTTATTTGCTGCATTACGAATATTACCAGATGACAAAAGTAGCTGGGATATTAACTTTGAACTATACCAAGTTGAATTTACCGACAACGCCGGTATTAACCGCCCTACTCAAGCACTTATCGATCATGGCCTTTATATTACCGGCCAAGGCGTACAAGCAAATGGCAGTACAGTACCAGCTGCGGGTTCAATTGTGTCGCCTACTGGGCTAGTAAACATTGATCGCAGCACCGTACTTACCGACCCTGATAACCAAAACGAAGCTACAACCTATTTAATTCACAGTATTTACAAACGCGAGCTAAGCGCAAATGCTTCTATTAAAAACATTAGTTACTTTCAACATTTACAACGTGAAGAAATAGCACAAAATAGCTTTGTTGAAATTATTGACGGTGCCGACACTGCGCAAAACCGCACTGAGCTTACCTACCGATGGAATAGCGACCAGCAAACAATTTTTGCTTTCGACGTACGCTATAACAAAGTACTTGGCTACAGCCAATTTACCACCGAGGCCGATTTACCAATTGATTTAACTGGTCCACTTTCAAACCGCCGCATTCCCTTAACCGATGCACAAAAAGCACGTTTAGTTGAGCTTCGCCCTGGTGTGTTCGTATCACCTGGAGCGCAGTACGATATAAATAACGACGGTAGCGGCGACTTTAACCTATCAGACACTACTGACTCACGTTCATGGCAAACAGGATTTGCAATTCAACAAGACTCAGATTGGACTGATAAATTTCATACCAGTGTAGGTTACCGTGTTGATTATTACGATGTAGAAGCGCGCGACCCAATTGCACCACAAGGCCAAACTGCAGCCAGCGATAGCATTAACGACACGCTACAATCAGGCCAAGTGAGTTTTAATTACAAACTAAATGTTGATTTCACCGGCTACGGTGCTGCCAGTTATAACGAAGCCACATCAAATAGTATGGCTGGCGGTAATGTACTGGGTGGCGGCAACGTTATTAGTGCACAAAACTTTGCAACCGAAAACACGCTTGTAGAGTTTGGTTTAAAATATGCACCAACCAACAGCGATTGGTATGCTGATGGTGCCTTATTTAGCCAACGCCGCAGCCTACGTAATCGTGATGGCAGCAATACAGGTATTCGTACCACCGGCTTTGAAAGCCAAGTATTCTATGATGCTTACCCTTACTGGTTAAGCGCAGGTTACAGCTATATTGATGCGCGATACGATAATTCTGCAAGTAGTCAAGATTCAGCACAAGTGGCCGATGCCTTTGACAACTCACGCCCAGACATTATTGCAGGTACTGGCGTTGGCGCACCTAGCTTTACACCATTTGCACCATCGAACAGCCAAGTACAAGGTATTCCTGAGCAGTCATTCAGTTTTAATGGAAATTATTCAATTAATTCGAAATGGCAAACTGGCTTTTCGGGTCTATATACAAAGAATTACCCATTAGATTTTTTACAAACAGTTAAAATTCGTGATCAATACACGCTAAACATTAATACTAGCTATGCATTTACGCCTAGCACCAAGTTGCGTTTAGATGTGAATAACATCACAAACCAAAAAAACTGGCGCCCTGTATTTGAAGGCGGTTACTTTGGCGCAACCTTGGCATTCCCTGAATTGCCAATAAATGCCAAGCTAACGCTGACCCATAAATTTTAAGATTTATGAATACTTAGCTTTTCTAGGTTAAATTTACATCAACCTGCTAGGTATTTAAGCAGGGCAAAGCCTATGTGATGTCATTATCTCACATAGGCTTTAAAGTAAAATGAGTGCTAAACAGGCGCAGCCCAAAGGGTTTACCTAGGGCAATACGAAAGGTCAATAGGCCCTAATTAAGAGAGAGAACATGATAAAAAAATTATTTTTGATAGTGATTGCAGCCGCTGCTATTGGCGCGTTCTTTCATTTTAATTTACACCAGTTACTAACACTTGATGGCTTAAAAGGGTCAATGGACCAATTTGACCAGTACAAGGCGCAGTCGCCGCTACTTGTTATTGGCGGCTTCTTTTTACTCTATGTGGTAGTGACAGCTCTCTCTTTACCGGGTGCGGCTATTTTAACGTTGGCAGCAGGTGCGCTATTTGGATTAGTTGAGGGTTTATTGGTTGCGTCATTTGCATCTACAATTGGGGCAACACTTGCCTTTTTAGTGTCGCGTTATTTATTACGCGACTCTATAAAACAACGTTTTCCTGAGCGTTTAGCAGCTATTGATGCGGGCGTTGAAAAAGAAGGTGGCTTTTACCTATTTACACTTCGTTTGGTGCCAGTATTCCCGTTCTTTTTAATTAATTTACTAATGGGTGTTACAGCTATTAAATCGTGGACCTTCTACTGGGTAAGTCAGGTAGGTATGTTGGCGGGTACGTTTGTATTTGTAAATGCCGGTACTCAGCTTGCGCAAATTGAGAGCTTGTCTGGTATTTTATCCCTCGATCTTATCCTTTCATTTGCCCTGTTAGGTGTATTCCCATTAATAGCGAAGAGTATTCTAAACGTATTTAAAAAACGTCGTGTATACAAAAATTATACTAAACCTAAAAAGTTCGATCGAAACATGATTGTTATTGGCGCTGGAGCTGGCGGCTTAGTGACAAGCTACATTGCAGCGGCAGTTAAAGCCAAAGTAACCTTAATTGAAGCCGGCGAAATGGGTGGCGACTGTTTAAACTACGGCTGCGTGCCAAGTAAGGCCATAATTAAAAGTGCAAAAGTGGCAGAACAAATTCGTCATGGCGAGCATTACGGGCTTGAAAACACCACACCGCAGTTTTCGTTTAAAAAAGTAATGGCACGTGTACATAAAGTAATTGCCGACATAGCACCTCACGACAGCGTTGAGCGCTACACAAACCTAGGCGTAGATGTTGTAAAAGGCTACGGTAAATTATTAGACCCATGGACGGTAGAAATTAAGCTTAACGATGGCGGCACACAAACATTAACCGCCCGTACTATTGTTATTGCCACTGGCGCACGCCCATTTGTACCGCCATTACCGGGTATTGAAGAAACAGGCTATGTAACAAGCGATACATTATGGACTAAATTTGCTGAGCTTGAAGAAGCCCCTAAAAAGCTTGTTGTACTTGGCGGTGGGCCAATTGGGTGCGAACTTACACAAAGCTTTGCACGCTTAGGCTCAAATGTAACGCAAATTGAAATGGCTGAACGTATTATGATCAAAGAAGACCTAGAAGTGTCTACCTTTGCTCACGAAGCGCTAACGCAAAGCGGCGTAAACATTTTAACCTCGCATCAGGCACTACGCTGTGAAGCGCGCAATGGCAAAAAGTTCATTGTGGTAAAACATAACGATACCGAAATCGATATTGAATACGATGAGCTACTATGTGCTGTGGGCCGAAGCGCTCGCCTTAAAGGTTACGGCCTTGAAGAGCTTGGTATAGAAACTAATCGTACCGTAGTCACTAACGAATACCTTGAAACACTCTACCCTAATATTTTTGCCGCTGGCGATATAGTAGGACCGTATCAGTTTACGCATGTAGCCGCTCATCAGGGGTGGTACGCCGCAGTAAATGGCTTATTTGGTAACCTTAAAAAGTTTAAAGTAGATTACCGTGTTATTCCGTGGACCACATTTATTGACCCAGAAGTAGCACGTGTTGGCTTAAACGAGCAAGAAGCGATTGAAAAAAGCATAGACTATGAAATTACTCGCTTTGAATTTGAAGAGCTAGACCGCGCCATTACCGACAGCGCCACCAAAGGCTTTATTAAAGTAATTACACCAAAAGGCAAAGACAAAATCCTTGGTGTTACTGTGGTATCTGAGCACGCTGGCGATTTAATAGCTGAGTTTGTACTGGCAATGAAACACGGTTTAGGCCTTAACAAAATACTAGGCACAATTCACAGTTACCCTACGTGGGCTGAAGGTAATAAGTACGCAGCCGGCGAGTGGAAACGTGCGCACGCACCTGAAAAAGTACTTAACATGCTTGAAAAATACCACTCATGGCGCAGAGGTTAATATGTTTAAAACACCTCTAAAAGCGCTATTGTTAGGGTCTGCTTTGCTTGCAACATCGTTTGCAAGCAATGCTCAAAACATGCACGACAGCTGGAACGTATTATTAAACAATCATGTTGTAGCTATTAATCATGGCCACAGCACAGAGGTCGATTATTCAGCAATTAAAGCCAAGCACAGTGAACTTAAAACCTATTTAGATTCACTATCGGCGGTCACGCAAAATGAGTTTGATAAATGGAGCAAACATAAGCAACTGGCTTTTTTAATCAATGCGTATAACGCCTTTACTGTTGAGCTTATATTAACTAAATACCCAAGTCTTAAATCGATTAAAGATTTAGGCAGCTTTTTTAGCTCGCCGTGGAGCAAAGAGTTTGTGCCATTACTTGGTAAAACTCGTAGCCTTGATGATATTGAGCATGGTTTAATACGCGGCAGTGTTATATACAACGACCCTCGTATTCACTTTGCTGTAAATTGTGCCAGTATTGGCTGCCCAGCACTACGTGAAGAAGCCTACACAGAATATAAACTCGAATCACAATTACACCATCAAACTGACCGTTTTTTATCTGATATGACACGTAATATGGCGCAAGATAACACGCTAAGTGTGTCTTCAATATTTAAATGGTACGGTGATGATTTTGAACAAGGTTTTAGAGGCGCTAATTCGTTACAACAGTTTTTCTCACAATACGCAGACGAGCTAAAACTGATACCCGCTCAGCAAAAAGCGCTTGAAAATGACGACATGAAAATTAAGTTTTTAGATTACAACTGGGATTTAAATGCTCGCCAATAAATTTTGGCAAACATTATCGCGATACAGCTTATGCTGTGTCGCTTTTTGCATTTGCCTTGTTATTAGTTTTAAAAGCCTAGCAAGTACACAATTACAAAGCCGCTGGCAGCAAGTTGAAAGCTTAGGCAAAGACCAAAGCGTATATTTTTATGCGTGGGGTGGCGATGCGCAAATAAATGCGTATATTCAATGGGCTGCACAGCAAGTAAAAACCAAATACAACATAAACTTAGTACATGTAAAGCTAAGTGATACCAGCGAAGCAGTAAGCCGGGTACTTGCTGAAAAATCAGCAAACAATAACGATAAAGGCAGCGTAGATTTAATTTGGATAAACGGTGCTAACTTTGCCACCATGAGCGAGCACTCTTTATTATTAAAACAATGGGCTAATAAGCTGCCTAGTTTTAGTTACACCGACCCTAGCAATAACCCCGCTGTTAATTTTGATTTTGGAATACCCACCAATGGAATGGAAGCACCTTGGGGTCAAGCATCGCTCACCTTTTATTACGACAGTTTAGCAATTGACGACACTGCAAATAACACACTACCAACAACCCTAACCCAATTACTTAGCTGGAGCGCACAAAACCCGGGTCGCTTTAGTTACCCAAAGCCATCTGATTTTTTAGGAATGAGCTTTTTAAAATACGCGCTTGTCATGCTACATCAACAAAGTGATGACACACTTAAAGCGCAGTTAAATCAGCCAGCTACTGCACAAAACACAGCCCAAGTATTAAACCCATTATGGAACTTTTTAAATAAACTGCACCCAACACTTTGGCGCGATGGCAGCCATTTTATGCAAAGTGGTGCACAAATGCGCCGCTTAGTAGGCGACACAGAGCTAAGCATAGCATTTACGTTTTCAGCGCCCGAAGTACCCGCC
The DNA here is from genome assembly GCF_057547735.1 of Pseudoalteromonas sp. NH0006-46. NCBI lineage: Bacteria > Pseudomonadati > Pseudomonadota > Gammaproteobacteria > Alteromonadales > Pseudoalteromonadaceae > Pseudoalteromonas > Pseudoalteromonas sp. NH0006-46. Next base: position 371,243 of record NZ_BAAJML010000003.1, read on the forward strand.
GCCGTTAAACGTTATGATTTACCAAAAAGTATTCGCAGTTATGCATTGCAAGATGGCAGTTTAAGTAACACTCACTTCGTCGCTATTCCTTATAATGCAAGCCATGCACAAAGTGCGCAATTGGTGGCTAATTTTTTATTAAGCCCGGAGGCGCAAGCACATAAGCAAAAACCTTCAGTTTGGGGGGATAAAAGTGTATTGATTCAATCTACATTGAGCCAAGAGCAGCAAGCCTTGTTTAAAACGGTGGAACCGCATCCAAGCGCATTACCCTTAAATAGCATTAAACGCACGCTAAGTGAGCCACACCCAAGCTGGGTAAACGCTATTATGCAAGGTTGGCAAGCGCGCTTTGGGGTTAGCCAATGAGTGTTGCATCAAATAAGTTAGCAGCAAGCCCAACGCTTAAACCACATAAAAGCGCCGATATGTTTAGTAAATTAGTTAAATTAAGCCCACGCTTTTTACTGGCATTATTAATTTTGCCGGTAATAGGTGGCCTAATTAGCGTACTATTACCCGCTTTTGGCTATGCGCCGGTACTTGAACATACAACACTTGGCCTACATGGCTTTACTATGCTTATGCAAACACCCGGCCTTACACACATGGTTATGCTAAGTGTTGGCACAGGATTAATAAGTACCTTACTTGCCTTTATCATTACGTTAATGATTTTAGCGGCATTTTTTAATAGCCCGTGGCTTAACCGTATTCAGCGTTTACTGAGCCCAATACTGGTAATTCCCCACGCAGCAGCCGCTATAGCCGTTGGTTTTTTAATTGCTCCTTCGGGTATGATATCGCGCTTAGTATCGCCTTGGTTTAGTGGGTGGGAACTTGCGCCTAACGGCATGTTTCCGCATGACGCGTTTGGAATTAGTATAATTTTAGGCTTAACCCTCAAAGAGCTGCCTTTTTTACTGTTAATGGCGCTAGGTGTGCTTGCCCAACCTGAGCTTGGCAAAAAACTGCGCCAGCAACATAAAGTAGCGCTTAATTTAGGCTACTGCCCTATGACTGCTTTTTTTAAAGTAATATTGCCAAGTCTTTACCCATTATTGCGTCTACCTATTCTCGCAGTATTGGCTTATGCCAGTGCAAGTGTAGAAATGCCTCTTATTTTGGGACCAAATACCCCGCCAACACTTGCAGTTGCGATTATGCACTGGTTTAACGACGTTGATTTAAACCTGCGTATTAAAGCCTCTGCAGGGGCATTATTGCAGCTTGTACTTACTGGTGGTTTACTAGCTCTTTGGCTTGGCGGCGAAAAAACCATAAAAGCATTATTTAGTGATTTACTCACCAATGGCGAGCGAGAATATGGCGGCGTTTATTGGCAAAAAATAACAACCGTATTAACAGTATTTGTAATTGGCTTTATTTTGCTCTCGTTAATTGGCTTAATTATGTGGTCGGTTGCCGGATTTTGGCGTTTCCCGGCGGCACTGCCCGAGCAGCTCACGCTACTTCACTTTAAAAGTGCGCTAATGCAAATGCAAAGCCCGCTTTTTAATACCCTTGCTATAGGGCTAGTTACTACGTTATTTGCCATTATTATTACGCTTTTGTGCTTAGAGTCAGAGCAGTTAAGTGCAAAACCCATGTCGCGCTTTACCAGCTTAATTATTTATTTACCGCTGCTTGTACCAAGTATTGCGTTTTTATTTGGCCTAGTGTGGCTGCAACAACTAGTAAATAACCAAGCGGCGTTTTTTAATGTGGTATTTACCCATTTATTGTTTGTACTGCCGTATGTGTTTTTATCGCTTGCGAGCAGTTATAGGCGATTAGACCCTCGCTTTGCTCATGTAGCAGCAAGCCTTGGCGCAACACCCTGCAAAGTGTTTTTACAAGTAAAATTACCCCAGTTATTTGCCCCTATTTTAATTGCGGCCGCACTTGGTTTGGCCATTAGCTTTGGCCAATATTTACCTACACTTTTAGCCGGTGGAGGGCGCATAGCAACCATAACAACCGAAGCGGTTACCCTTGCTAATGGCGCAAGTAGGCGTACCAGTGCTGTGTATGCCATTATGCAAATGGCATTGCCACTCATTGGCTTTATCCTGGCGTGGGTTTTACCTAAGTACTTTTTTAAAAGCGCACATCGCTAACCCATAAATTAAAAGGTTTTTAATGCAGTCATCTTTAGAGATTAAAAATTGTGAGCTTTATCGTCACCATGAGCAATTACTAAGCTTAAACGAGCAGGTAAAAGGCGGCGAAATACTTACTATTATGGGGCCATCAGGCAGTGGTAAATCAAGTTTATTAAATTGGCTTACCGGCACATTACCCAACGGCTTTAACGCAAGTGGCGAAGTGTGGCTTAACGGTGAAAATATCAATACCTTGCCTGCTCATTTACGCCACATAGGTGTGCTTTATCAAGATGCGTTATTATTTTCGCATTTATCGGTAAGCGGTAACATTGCTTTTGCTATGCCTAAAGGCAATAAAAAACAGCGCCTTGAAAAAATAGAGCACGCGCTTGAACAAGTGGGATTAAAAGGGATGGCTAGTCGCCACCCCGACAACCTTTCTGGTGGGCAACAAGCCCGCGTTGCTTTACTGCGTATGCTATTGAGCGAGCCAAAAGCTATTTTGCTTGATGAGCCATTTAGCAAGCTCGATACCCAATTAAGAGTAGATACCCGCGAACTGGTATTTAGCCAAATACGCGAGCATAAACTGCCCGCTATTATGGTCACCCACAATCATAGCGATGCAGAGGCTGCAAACGGCAAACTGATCACCTTAAATTTAGCCAAATAAATACACACACAAAAAGCACAAGGCACCAAGCATGTTAGACAAATACATCACCCCGGTAATAAAGCCACTGTTAATTCCGGTTGTAGCGTTAATGCACAAGCGCGGTATAACGCCCGACCAACTCACTGTGGTTGGTTTTTTAATAGGGCTATTAGCTGTGCCATTAATTGCGTTTGAAATGTGGTACGCAGCATTAACAGCTATTGCTTTAAATCGTATTTTAGATGGGCTAGATGGCGCATTGGCACGCCATGCAAATTTAAGTTCAATCGCTGGCGGTTTTTTAGATATTACCCTCGACTTTTTATTTTACGCGGCAATTCCTCTTGGCTTTATTTTGGCAAACCCCGAGCAAAACGCCATTGCAGGTAGCGTATTACTGGCCACTTTTATAGGCACAGGCTCAAGCTTTTTAGCCTTTGCCATAGCCGCCGAAAAATTTAAGCTCGAAAAACCTCAGTTTAAATACAAAAGCTTTTACTATTTAAATGGTTTAACCGAAGGCACAGAAACCATAGCGCTGTTTATTGCCTTTTGTATTTGGCCGCAGCACTTTGCCATAATGGCGAGTATTTTTGCCACTGCGTGCGCTATTACTATTTTTACACGTATACATGGTGGTTATAACACATTAAAACTCCATGAAGCTGATGAGGTTACACAAGCCAATGAGTAATGAAATTTGGTGGCGTTTAGGGTTCTTTTTTAGCATTTTGGTTATTATGATGCTGCTAGAATCACGAATGCCCGCACGTAAATCGCCTATAAAAAGTAACACCCGATGGTTTGCTAATTTTGGACTGGTGTTTGCTTCATCACTAATTGCCCGCTTAAGTGTGCCCATAGGCTTAACCGCCGTAGCACTTTATAACCAAGAGTACGGCATTGGTTTATTTAATCAAATAGCCACACCAAGTATTGTTGCTATTATTTTAAGCATGTTACTGCTTGATATACTTATTTATTGGCAGCACCGGCTTTTTCATCAGGTGCCTATTTTGTGGCGCTTGCACCGTGTACACCACGCCGATGCCCATGTAGATACCAGCACAGGTTTGCGTTTTCACCCTATCGAAATTGTACTCAGCATACTTATAAAGCTCATTGCCGTTACCGCCTTAGGTGTGCCCGCTATTGCCGTATTAATATTTGAAATAGCACTTAATGGTTTAGCGCTGTTTAATCATGCGAATATTCGCTTGCCAAATGCGATAGAAAACCCCCTTCGGCTCATATTAATGACTCAAATACTGCATCGTATTCACCATAGTCAACGTGTGAGCGAAACCAATTCGAACTACGGATTTAGCGTTATTTGGTGGGACAAACTGTTTGGCAGTTACAAAAATGAAGCGCAAAAAGCCGATAACGAGATAGATATTGGCTTAAAAGAATACCCAAGCCAAAAACAAAATGCGTCACTTTGGGCATTGTTAATCATGCCATTTAAAAATAAGTAACACCTATTCTCTTAAAAAATAAAATATTACGCAGTTTGATTATTTTAGAACTACAGTTAATACGTTAATCAGTAAATTAATTGTAAATAATTTAGACAAATATGTTGACCAAATCACAACTGCACAATACTATTTGTAAGCGCTTACAATTGCACACACAAATGTAAGCGCTTACAGAAAGTATAAAAGCTATAAAATCAACTAAACTTAAACACATATTCTGACAATTATCAGTTGAACGGGGTTCAGTTATGAACATTGAAACAACACGCATTACACGCCTTTTGGCAGCTATTTCATTAGCGTCTTTGGCCGGCTGTGGTGGTGACGCTGCAACAACAAACACGAATACAGAAGTCGTTAATTCTTCAGAGCCAGTCTCAGATTGGCGCATGGTATGGAATGACGAATTTGACGGCACTAGCATTGATACAAACAAATGGAACTTTGAATTAAATTGTGCTGGTGGTGGTAATAACGAAAAGCAATGTTATACCGATAGCGAAGAAAATGCCTTCATCAAAGACGGCATGCTTAACATAGTTGCTCTTCCCGCAGAAGAAGGTGCACAAAAACCTTACACATCAGCCCGCCTAAATACCCGTTACAACGCAGATTTTACTTATGGCCGTTTTGAAATGCGTGCAAAATTACCATCTGGTCAAGGTAGCTGGCCTGCATTTTGGATGATGCCAACTGATGAAGAATACGGCACATGGCCACGTTCTGGTGAAATTGATATTTTAGAAGCTGTAAACCTAAAAGTAGCCGCTGAAGATGGCACTGTTGAATCATACGTGCACGGTACTCTTCATTACGGTCGTGAATGGCCAAATAACTCTAGTTCAGGTAAAGCTTATTTATTACCTGAAGACATGAACCCAGCTGATGATTTTCATACTTACGCTATAGAGTGGCAAGAAGGTGAGATCCGCTGGTATGTAGATGACTATTTATACGCTACACAACGTCGCTCAGAAGTTCGTTACAATTCAAAAGACGAAGCTGTTGGCCTTAAACATAAAGGCTGGTTTGCTGAATACTTTGAACAAGGAAGCGGCGAACTTACAACGCATTGGGATAACGCCCCTTTCGACAAAGATTTTTACCTGATATTGAATCACGCAGTTGGTGGAGATTGGCCTGAAAACGTTAACAATTTAGGTATTGATGCAGACGCGTTTGCACAAGGCCAAAGCTTTGAGATTGATTACGTTCGAGTATACGAATGTGCATCAAACCCAATCACTGGCAAAGGCTGTGAAACAGTTCGTCCAGGTTACGACAGCCTAGAAGACGCACTTGTAGAAGGTGCAGCACCTGTGCCTACACCACCAAGCGACGGTGTAGCCCGAAACCTTGATATATTTAACGGTAGCCTAGACGCCAACTGGATTGCATGGGATTGTTGTGGCGGCACTGTACCAGAAGTTATCACTGATGCAGACAAAGGTGACGTTGTTAAATTTAACATAAATGATAACAACGGCACCGTGCTTGGTTTCTCTACACGCGGTGGTCACTTTGCAGACGATTTCACAGGGACATCGTCTCCATTTGATGCATCTCCATTACTAGATTTAAACGGCCGTTTAACGTTTGATATGAAAGTGGTAACGCCTCCAACATCAGATACTACGTGGATACTAAAAGCAGAAGCAGGTGATGGTGGCCCAAATACAGGCGACGTACCATTAAGTGAAAGCAATGAAGGCGTAACGCCTGTAACTGGTCAATGGCAAACATATACTTTTCCATTGTCATTACTTCAAGAAAAAGGCTTAGATTTAAGTGCAATTGATGTACTTATGGTGTTTCCAGCATGGCAAACAGGCGAAGGCGCTGAGTACCTTATTACTAATGTAGCAATTGAAGGTGACTTGGGTGCTTCTCCTGAGGTTGTCTTATTCGACAACGGACAAAGTTTAGATTGGCCTATGTGGGATTGCTGTGGTGGTTCAACACCAGTTGAAGCATTAGACGACGAAGAACACGGTTTAACTGCAGAGTTTAGCATTGGTGAAGCGCCTACAGTTATGGGCTTTAACACACGCACTTCTGCGGGTGGAAGCGGAACACCGTTCGATGCGACTAGCATTTTAGAAAATGGCGTTCTTCAGTTTGAACTAAAAGTAATGTCAAATCCTAATAACCCAGATTCAACTTGGTTAATGAAAATAGAATCAAATGAGGGTGACTCAGCAGTAGAGCTTCCGTTAACAGACGCAGGTGACGCACCAGTTGCCGGTGAATGGAAAACTTACACCTATACCTTAGCTGACCTGGCAGGTGCAGGCCTGGATGTTAGCGCAATTGATGTTGTAATGATTTTTCCAGCGTGGGGCACCGGTGAAGGTGCAGTATATCGTGTAGATAACGCTAAAATTTATGACCCAAGTGCAGCATCTACAGCAGGAAGTGAAATTATAATCTTCCAAGATACAGCTGCAGAGCAATGGAGCATCTGGGACTGTTGTGGCGGTTCAACGCCAACTGAAGAAACAGACGATAGCGACCATGGTACCGTTGCTGAGTTTGTAATTGGCTCAGCGCCAACTGTTATGGGCTTTCTAGCCGATGAAGGTGTTTCTTTTGATGCCTCGTCTATCCTTGCAAATGGGGTTGTACAATTTGAAATGAAAATGGTGACTCCACCTAACGCAACGGATGCTCAATGGTTATTTAAAATTGAGTCAACTGGTGCAGCATCAGCTGTGGAGCTCCCTCTTGCAGAAAGTGTTGAAGGTCAAACACCAGTTATTGGTCAATGGCAAACATACACATTTACGTTGCAATCACTTTTTGACGCCGGTTTAGATATCAGTGATATCAACGTGTTAATGGTTTTCCCAGCATGGGGTACGGGTGAAGGCGCGGTTTATCGCATCGATAACGTGATTATTGCAAACCCGTAGAATAACCATTGAATGGTAGGTGCCTTTAAATAGGCACCCACTAACTGTAATAAATTTAGAAAAGCAGAGCAATTATGAACACATTCACTTTTAAAAAGAGCCAGTTAGCAGCTTCTGTGTCACTTATCATCGCTGCAAGTACATTCAATTTAGCCTATGCAGCAGAAGAAAATACTGCTGAACCTGAACTAGAAGTCATTGAAGTAAAAGGTATCCGCGGATCGTTAATTCGTTCAATGGATGTAAAACGAGATGCCTCTGGTGTAGTTGACGCCATTTCAGCTGAAGAAATGGGTAAGTTTCCAGATACAAACTTAGCAGAATCATTACAGCGAATTACTGGTGTGTCTGTCAGCCGTTCAAACGGTGAAGGTAGCCAAATTACTGTTCGTGGTTTTGGCCCATCGTTTAACTTGGTAACACTAAATGGTCGCCAAATGGCCGGCACAGGTTTTACTCGCTCATTCAACTTTGAAAACTTATCATCAGAAGGTGTAAGTTCGCTTGAAGTAATGAAAACTGCGCGCGCCGATTCACCAACGGGTGGATTGGGTGCAACTGTAAATATTGTTACCGCTAAACCATTACAAAAGCCAGGTGAGCGTTTTTCTTTCATGGCTAAAGGTATTCACGATACATCTGTAGAAGAAGGCGATAAAGTAACACCTGAAATTGCAGGTATCTACAGTAATACCTTTGATGACGAGCGTTTTGGTGTGTCGGCTAACTTTTCATACCATCGTCGTGATTTTCAACGACAAGCAGCAAATGTTCGATCTTGGTTAGTTAACCCTAACCTCTCGGTTGATGCGGCTAATATTGTTGATAACCGCCCAATGGATGCTGAAGGTAACCCGGCTAAACAATTCTTTGACCCAAACGCGGGGGAAAATGGTGAATTTGTTTCAGCCGCTTTCTTTCCGCAAGAAGTTAGCTTTGCAAAAGATGACATCCAGCGCGAACGCTTAAATGCACAAGCAACATTTCAGTTTGCACCAACAGACAACCTGACATTTACGCTTGACCATACAATTTCACAAGCAACAACCGGTAATAACTCATTGTCTTGGGGGATCTGGAACGGATCATTCGGTGGTAATGCCAATGCTTATGAGCTTGATGAAAACGGTACAGCTGTTTATTACAACTCTGCAGGTGACGATGCATCATTTACTGCATTTCGTGAAACATCAGAAGTTGACTCAAAAGCGACAGGTATTAACGTTGAATGGTTAGCAACCGAAAACCTGAGCTTTAACTTTGATGCGCACACATCTAAAACAACAACCGATAATGGTAAAGATCCTGGTTTAGGTGCTAATGCACGAATTATTTTAGGCTCGGCAGATATTTCAACTAAAGAATACTTTTTCCGTGAGGGTGACGTACCTGGTTTTAATGTAAATTGGAATAACGGCACACAAGAAGTTGATCCAAACCAAATTGGTTCTAACTTTAGTATATTTACCAGAACACCCGGTGAATCTGAAGTATCTCAAGTACAACTAGACGGTAAATTATTTACTTACACTGATATTGGTTTAGAAACCGTTAAATTTGGCGCAGCATACACTAAGCAAACACTTAGTGGTTGGGGTGGCTCTAATAATGCGAATGCTCCAGGCTTTAACAATGGTACATTTGCCGAGATATTCCCAGACAGTATGTTCGAGCGTGTAGATTTAAGTGGGTTCCTTGACGAATTTTCGTTTGGTCCTAACGGTGTAGCGCCAGGCTATGCTTATACTTATGATCTTGATGAAGCATTTGCTCGCCAAAGCGCTTTTTTAACTGAAGACGTAATAGGCAGTGATGTTTACCAAATAGGCACTTTTGATGGCTTCCCAACTAATAAAGTAGAAGAAGAAACAATCAGTGTTTACCTATCTACAAATTGGGTATTTAACGTTAGCGACTACGACGTTTTTGTAAATTTAGGCCTTCGCTACGAAGAAACTGACATTGTTAGCCCAGCTAAAAGCCGTGTTGCTCAGCAGGTATATTGGGCTGGTGGTTCTGAATGGTTAACAGAATTTGCTAGTGGTGGTGAATTAGTTGAGGTTGATTACAAAGGTAATTACGATCTTCTTCTACCTATGATCGATGTGAAAGTTGACCTTTCTGATAACTTAGTATCACGCGTATCATGGGGTCAAACAATCACACGCCCTACTCTTGGCGACATGCTTGGCAACTTAAGCTTAACACCGTCACCTAAATTAAATTCAAGAAGCGGTAGTCGTGGTAACCCAAACCTACAACCGTTTAAATCAACCAACTTCGATCTTAGCCTTGAATATTACTACAATGAAGGTAGCTACGCTGCAGTAGGCATGTTTTGGAAAGATGTAGATAATTGGATTGATAACACGCAAGTAACTACTACGTTTGAAGGCCTGCATGATGTTTATTTAGGTCAGCGCTGGAATAACGCGGTCGCCGCAATTGAAGGGCGTGGCGATCAGGCAACTGACGCTGCTATCTATAATGAGATTGTTGCAAATGGTGTAGGAATTGGCGAAAACAACCGCGTACTTCCTGACCCAGCAACTGATCCGTTAATTGAGTGGACAATCAACTCACCAGAAAACGTAGGATCACGTAAAGTAAATGGTGTTGAGTTTGCGATACAGCATTTATTTGGCGAGTCGGGTTTTGGTGCTGGTTTTAATGCCACTATTGTTGATGGTGATGTAGAGTACGACAACTATTACCTCGCATCTCAAGCTGTTTTAGCGGGTCTGAGTGACTCTGCAAACCTACAAGGTTTTTACGAAAAAGATGGCTTATCAGTTAAAATTACTGGTGCATGGCGTGATGAATACTTAATTGCGCAAGGTCTACCGGACTCAGGCGCTACCGCTCCTCCACAATATGCTGAAGAATACTTACAGTGGGATATTAGCGTTAACTACGAAGTTAACGAAAGCACTACCGTGTTCTTTGAAGGGGTTAATTTAACAAACGAAACAGAGCGTTCGTTCAGCCGTTTTGAAAGTCAGTTCTTAAGCGCTGCACAATACGGACCACGCTATGCTTTTGGTTTTAGATACTCAATGGGTAACTAAACACAAATAAACAATCTATAAAAACCGCTCTAAGAGCGGTTTTTTATTTTGTAAGCTATGGTATACGCTTTATCTGCTCTAATAATATGTTAGTTGTCCAGTCGATGCCGTTGTACGCAATATCTGGCTTGTAAAAGTCTCCTGCCCCACGCGCTCTATTTACATAGACTTTATTTGGCACAATCACTTTACCTAAGCCTGAAGGTAAATCAGCTAAACGTACCTCCATATACAGCGAGTCTGCGCTACTTGGCGCACCGAACAACGTGGTATTTTCAAAAAGCTTAAACTTATCCAGCGCATCTAAACAAGCACTAGCGCATTGCGCGCGGCACTATAACAAACACCTTGGTTTTAAAGTCACTCAGTAACGGCTCTTGTTGTACGTGATTTAGAGTAGTAGTCTCGTGCTCTACATAAAATGGATCACCATTTTTAAGTGATAAAGCCATACCCGCTGCTACAGCTTTAAATGCTTTAAATATTTCGGGTTGATCTTTTACAACCTCTAATAAAGACACTACGTGGTCGGTATTATCTTTTGACGCTCTCCACCACACTTGCTCGTTTTGAGTAGTACCAGCTGTTTTTTGTTCTACTACTTTTTTACCCCATAGTTCTTTGGCTATTTGTGAGCTCCAATAAGATGAACCACCTTGGTTATGGCGCAAATCTAACACCACGGCGTTTGCAGAAAGTAGCTTGCTACGCTGCTGTTGTATTTTTTCAAACACTTTTTTGTAGTCAGCTGCTTGTTTATCATTTACTGAAAAGCTAGGCATAGCAATCCACGCAATGTTTCTTTCAGGCCAGGTTAAATCAATCGGGAGCTCATCACCATTGTAGGCATTTTTTAAATGCTTACTAACTGACTTAGGCCTTACAGACCAGTTTAATACGTGTGTATAGCTATCACCATTAGCTTTAACAAACTCGCATTCTTTTAGAGGGACTAAAAATGGATTCCCCACATCCGTTAGTAACCGCCAACCTTGCTGCCACCAATGCCCTGGTTGTGCAACTTGCCCATGAAACTTAAACACTCTTTTATGCATTAAAGCTTCAGTGCTTTGCCCATCACATTGGCTTACAATATCACCTTTATTAATAGTGCTGGTTTCACTGTAATACACTTTTAGGGCATCACCTCGCCATAAAGCACTAAAACCGGGCCAGCGTCGCGCAGGCCTGTCGATGCTTGAAAACGCACCAGCATGACCATCTTGTAACACCGTGCTAAAACGTGCAATTGCCGCTGCATGCGCTTGCGGCCCACTCATTTGCTTAGACAGAGCAAGCGCCTCTGCTTTGGCTTGTTTTAATAAATCAGGAAACAAAATGTTATCAACATCAAACATACCGGGGTGATTTTTTGCGGTAATGCTATAAGCAGCGCGAATATCGTTTTCTGTCACTGTTTGCCATTGCTTATCCGTTTTCGGTGATACTGCGCTATTTGCAAAGCCCATAAAGGATATAATTAAGCAGCTAGTAGAAAGTTTTAGCATAGATATTTTAACCATCATTCAAATCCTTTTGTTGTTTTTTAATAGTTAAGCTGGAAACTATTGATGCCATTTAACTTAACACACACTTAAAATAATTATGACTTAATGCCAGCTTTAGTGATTGATTAATGCTTGAGTAAACGAATCCATTCATCAGGGTTTGCTATAATAAAATCATAAGTATCTTCATTTTCTAAGGTGATTGTTATTGCATCGCTTGTAAGTGCTAATATGCCAGCACCTGTACCTACTGACTTTTCAATTTTTACGATTGCGCTACGTGTTAAAGTATAAGGTCCTAAACCAGCACGTTCATTGTATGGCTCAAAACGAACCTCACCTTGCGTTACATAAAATTTACCATCGGCTTTTGCCACACCATTTTGGTACGTAGCAGTAGATGATTTAAGTATTTTATTGTTCATTCGGCTTTCCTGCTAATTCATAAATTTACTTTTATAAAACTTTTTCACCTTAAGAAGTTATACAGTTTTATGTTTTAAGGCAACTAAGCTGTACCTAAAAAGGTAAATTCAGTTAGTACCGCGACTCTCTAGCAAAGTATTAATTAATCTTGGTACAAACCTTGATACCTAATTAATAACAAAACGACTTACAGGTACGGGTTATGGCGAAATTTTTTGGAATTTATTGTGCATCTGGGCTAACTCAACATCATGATTTTATTATAAATAAATTTAAAGCTGAAGATGCTAAAGTAAACAGTGGCGCAATAAACGAAGTGCAAGAAGATGCGCTTTACTTGGCTAGTTTAGATTATAAAACCTTTGGCCCGCATGCCTTTTTGCAAACAGATTCGCATATTGCGACGCTGGTTGGCCACCCACTTTTAAGCGCTAATCGAAATAGTGATTTAAGCACCCTAAACACACATTACACCAATGCCAAGCTTAAAGAGTGCGAAGGTGTATTTTGTATGGCGCGATATAACAAGGTCACTAATGTATTAAATTTAGCCACCGACGCACTTGGGGTCCGTCCTTTTTATTATATGTTTTATGAAGGTGCTTTTATTTTCAGCACCCAATATAGCTTACTCAAAAACTTAGGCTTACCACTTAGCTGTAATCACGAAGGTATGATGGAATATGCAACACTTGGATATTACCTATTCGAACACACCCATTACAACGAAATCTCATGTATTCGCCCTGGAACTCGCTTAGAGGCATCATCTAGCGGCATTACTAAAACACAGTATTTTGACTGGTGCAGCCTTACCGAAAATAATGATAATTACGAAAAAACACTGCATAGCCTAAAGCAAGACCTATCTAACAATGTAAATAAATATATTAATAACGATCAGCACGTTCTCACTACGCTATCGGGTGGATTAGACTCAAGGTTAATTGCGTGCTTACTAAAAAGGCAAAATGTAAACATCACGGCGCTTAATTTTTCGCAGCATAAAACGCAAGACTTATACTGTGCCACGGCGTTCGCAAAAAGCCAAAAAATTGAGCTTGATGTTATTCAAGTCAACGATACGCAAGCAAAAACAATTGAAGACAGACTAGGTGAGCATTGGTTAAATGGCACACATCCAAACCACTCTTCAGTAACGCGTCCTCGTTTAGCATGGTCTGGCAATGGAGGCAGTGTTGGGCTGGGTGTTATCTACTACTCAGATGAAGTTTACGAAGCGGCATTAACACAAAAACCTGAACGCCTTGCTGATGCTTATTTATCGCAACAATTTGCTTATATCCCCAAATCAATAATCCATAATGCTGATAAAATGCAAGCCACTTTAAAGGCTAATATCGTGACTTCATTAAAAGAGTTTGGAGATATTCCTCTTGAAAAAGCTTACTATTTATTTTTGTTGCTTAACGATCAGCATCACCATTTAGCCATCCCATTTGATAAAGTGGATGAATATCAAATGGATTTTTGCCTGCCCTTTTACTCTTGGAAAGTACTTCGTCATGTTTTGTCGCAGCCCACAGCGCAGGTAAGAAAGCATCGCTTTTATCATGATTTTTTACGCTATGCATTCCCCGAAGCATTAGATTCGCCTTGGCAAGCATACCCAGGTCATGTTCCATGTTTATTACCAAAAGAAGGGATTGATCAATGGCAAATTAAACGGCCCAAGCAGTTTAAACCAGCTAAGGTGTGCCATATTTTCACTCAATTAATGAAATGCCAACATAAGCAGTTAGTTAACCTTGCCTCGTTTAGTGCGGTTGCGTTACTGCACGCCTCTGGCATTAAAAGCTATAACGATAAGCTAAAGGTTATAGAAAATATGCTTAAGTGGTAACATTAAAGCACCTTGATGTAGGTTTCGGCTCAAGGTGTTTTGAATCAAACCGTTTTTATTTAGTCGGTGGGAACCATACGTTAACAATTTTGCCATTGCGCACTTCGTACACCGCAACGGCAAACAAATCATCTCTACCTTTACCAAGCCCGGTTATCCGTTCATAATCAACGACCACAGGACCATTTACAATTCTGTTTTCAAGAATCACTTTAAAAGATTTTGGCGCCGTTTTTAAAAACTGATACGCTTTTATCAAGCTTTCTTGGCCAATAATGTCAGGAGCGCCTTTTTGGCTATTTTTAATTTTTATATCTGCCGAGTGACAGTTTGCAAATAGACCTATATTTAGTGCGTTATAAGCCTCTAATTGCGCTTGCACAACGCGTTCAGGATCGCTACTTGCCGAGCACGATAACGCACTGCCTGCATAAAAAAGGCTAAACTGCGCAAGCATTGAGACAACTTTCATAACAATAAACATCCTTGAAAATAAACTAGGCAGTAAGAAGTTAGTTGGGAAAATAACTAAAAAGATGACTACAAAAACTTAAAAAATACAATACTCGCCAGCGTCAAATTTAACCTTACGCATATTGCAAAATAAAATTAAGTAAAATTACTTAAATACAAAAAAAGGAGAGCATACGCTCTCCTTTTTCAAACGATCAAGGCCTATTGACCTCTAAAGCGACCTTTAATTGTCCCTGTAACAACATTAGGTATCATACCTGGAGAGTTTCTATTAAATTGTATATAACAACCATTGCCCGCATCTGAACATGCCTGACCTTGTATTCTAGAAACGGTGCCTCTACCGTCGTAATCTGTAGTCTTTAGTTTGGCAATCAAATCTTTAATTTCTGAATGGACGTCCAGTAAAACAGGATCTAAACGCTCAATGTCTTGACTTACCTTTAAACCGTCAATATTTATATTTTGCTGTTCAATTATTGCAACTAATTTATCTAATTTTTCTTGCGCACCTTCATGCCCACGAATAGCCAGCGTTTTATGCATTTTAGCTGACTGATACAAACTAGCTTCAGTGCCTATACCATGTTCATAAAAAACAGCTAACAACTCATAGGCAGGTAAGTAAGTTGACTCTTTTGCTTTTATTAGCAAGTCGAATGCTAATTTGTCTGAATTTTTATTATTTTCAGCAAACAATTGTTTTGCCTTATCAACCAAAGCTGGCGGGAAACCTCTATCAACAACGCGGTTTAATAACTCATCAGCTCTTGCTATATCTTTATCAAAGATATGCCCGGTTCTGTACCAACGCGAAGCCTGATGTATAGCAAAAGGGTCTTTCCACTTAATAGCTCTTAACATAAACTTTCTTGCGTATGCATCGTCCTGGCTTACGCCTTCACCATTTGCATAAGCAATAGCAAGTAAGCTAGCAGCTTCGCTACTACCGTTAATGGCAAAATTTCTGAGCTTTTTGAAATCCGATGTACATTCAGCAGTTTCACACAAAGGAAGTGCATCTGCCCCTTGGTCTGTGTTTGCATAAGCAAAATTAGCTGATAAAGCCGACGCTATAATTAAAGGTAAAACTTTAGATATTCTCATTGTTCTCTCCATGGTAATGATTTTGGTGTACCTGATTTAGATTACAACAGTTTGTTTAAAAATCAAGCTTATAATTACAAGAACATACTGACGTTGTTTATAACTTAAAACCATAATATATATCTAAGTTTCACCGCATAATTAGAGTTTGCAACTTTTAAATATTATTATCGGGTAATAATAATTTAATTTTTCCACTCATTTAAGCCGCCAAATATTATTAAAACACCTTTTTTGTGTAGGGGTAAATTAATTACATGACTAATCGCTTGTTAAATCTAAATACGGTTATCAAATAACTAAAAGATTAACGTTAGAAACCCAATTTTTTATTATGTTAAACAGCACAATATGTTAATTTATGTAATGTAGTTTTTCGGCAAAGAGTAATTAATGAGTAAACAAATTCGATGGACCTTAAAAAGTATTGCTAAAGAGCTAGGTGTGTCTAATGCAACGGTATCTAATGCATTTAATCGTCCAGATCAGCTTTCTGAAAAGCGCCGAGAAGCGATACTCAAAGCCTGCAAAGAGCTTGGTTACTTTGGCCCAAATAAAGCGGCGCAATCGTTAAGAAACGGTACCTTTAACATTGTCGCTTTGGTGTTACCCGACAGCGTGGAATACATGGTGTCGGACCCAGTCGCCAGCAGCTTTATGCGTGGCGTTACCTCAGTACTCGAAAAAAACAATATTAACGTTTTGTTGTTCTCTGGCAGTAACAATAACCTTAATAGTGTTGTTGATTTTGTAGATGGTTTTATTTGTTACGGTCGTCCTCGTAACCACGCATTAGTAGAACAACTTAAAACAACACCAAAACACGTCGTTACTGTAGATTTTGACATTAATCGCAATGCTTCAGTTAACATCAATAACGAACAAGCTAGCTACGAAATTGCCAAGCATGTTTTGCATGATATAAGCGATAAAGTCGCTATCTTAGGGCTGAGACTTCTCGATGAAAACGTATTATGCCGCGTTTATGAACATCACGAGTTTAAAACCGGAGAGTCAATTTCTCATCAGCGTTTACGTGGCTATCAGCGCGCACTAATTGAGGCAAATATTAATGTTGCTGACGATCGTATTTGGAACATACCTGAAAGCAGTGAGCGGTTTGCTAATATAGCTGCAAAAGAAGTTTTATCAGCCTCACCTCGCCCTAACGTTATTATCTGTATGAGTGATTTAATTGCGCTGGCCACAATGCGAGAAGCAATCAAGCAAGGTATAAAAATTGGTAAAGACCTACGTATTGTAGGATTTGATGGGATTGATGAAGCAGCACGGTTTGTACCTCGGTTAAGTACTATTCATCAAAACAGTGAAGAAAAAGGCGTAATTGCTGCAAACTTATTTATTTCTAAAGAAAACAAAGTACAAGAAGTCAGCTACGAGCTCGACATTGGTGCCAGCAGCTAATAAAAAAGCCAAGCTATCTAGCTTGGCTTTTTGTTAAGCAAAACTCGATTCGTTACAATAAAGAATCTAAACTTATCGATGTTTCTTCTTCGCCATTTACTTGAGTTATGAGAGCGGTTCTTGCTTCAAAATCTACACTTAATGAAATTGATTGCACACCAAGTTGCCACATTAAACAACACATACAGCCTTCACCTTGCGCTGAAAATTCGCCCGAAAACGCAGGGTGCTCGTTACGAAGTTTAATTAGTTCAATTAACCCTTTTACCACTGGCTTATCAAGTGATTGACTTATTTTATCTGCATTTAAATATGGGCGATTAATATCGCGGCCAACGTTTGTTTTTGCTAAAAGTTCCATATCGTTTTCGCATGCAAATAGGCCTCCGTAATACACTTGTGGAACACCTGGTGCAAAAAACTGAATGGCACGAGACAATAAATAATCAAAATCTTTGGCGCCTAACGCATTATAATAAGTACAATTAACCTGATATAAGTCAACATTACTTGCAGCAGCACCTGTTGCTTGTCGACTTTCGTTATTGCTGTTTGCATGCATAGTTTCTACAAGGTTATCAATTTGCTCAGCGTTTAATAAACCCGGTTTGTCGCCCATTGGACCTGCATCAATAATACCAATACCGTCATGTGTATCGAGAACAGTTAAACAGTTACGTGGTGATATTTTTAGCCACTTCAAAAGTGCATCAACGTCATTGTTAAATAAGCTATGTAAAATAAGCGGCGGCAGTGCAAAGTCGTAAACCATGTTTACGCGCTTAGCCACTTCAACCTGAGTTTGATAATGACTGTGTATTTCAGCAATTGTTTCCATACCTAATTCATTTGCTTGCTTAGATAAGTTATCTAAGTAACCAAACGTTTCATCTAGCATAAAACAGTTAGTACCCGCTTGCTTAATAGCGTACCCCGCTGCATCTAAGCGAATAATATTTACATTGTTAGCCGAGAACTTGGTAAGTACGTTATTTAAATACGCAACGCCTGCCTCTACCTTTACATTAATATCAATTTGATTATCGGTAAACGTAGTCCAAAAATCGTAGGTTTCGCCATCACCACATTTCATTGGTGTAAAACAACTACCAGGGCGAGGACGATAAATTGCTTTTTGATCTGCGTCGCTCATGCCACTTGGAAATACGTCTTCTTTGGTTAAAAACAAATCCCAAAACTCAGAGGCTTTACCTTTTGCAAGCACATCCTGAAACTGAAAAGACTGCGCCGATACATGGTTAACAATTAAGTCAGCCATTAAATCATGATTATTGCCTAGCGCTTTAATATCTTCCCAAGAACCTATTCTTGAATCTACTTCGCTATGGTCGATAGGGTCAAAGCCAGCATCACTGCCGTCAATTGGATTATAAAATGGCAACAAATGCACACCGCCAAATACGCCTTTTAAAGAACCGTTTAAAAGTGTAGTGAGTGCATTAATGTCTTGGCCAGTGATTCGATCAGCATATGTGATCAATTGAACTTTGTTTTGCATCATTGTGTGATTACCATGTTGAAACTTAATCGATTAAGATATATCTTTAACTAGAGAGTAAGAATTTACAAGTAATTTTTAAAAATTTTACATACAACTATCGTTGCACGAGCAATACTGCATAAAGTAACTAACTGACTTAACGCGTATTAGCCTGCATTTAACGAGGATTAAATATAATGACAAAATCACACACACAATTAAGCGGCGATCCGTTGCGACAAATACGCTGGCTTACATACATGATGTTTTTTATGTTTGCCATGACCTCTGATGCGGTCGGTATGATCATCCCTGAGCTTATAAAAGACTTTGGCTTAAGTATGACCCAAGCCAGTGCCTTTCATTATGCGCCAATGGCTTTAATTGCTTTTAGTGGACTATTTTTAGGCTTTTTAGCCGACAGCCTAGGCCGAAAGCAAACCATTATGCTGGGCTTACTCATTTTTTCTGCGAGTTGTTTTTTATTTGCAGTGAGTTCTAGTTTTAATTTTTTCTTGGTACTCCTTTGCTGTATTGGTTTGGCAATCGGCTTATTTAAAACGGGTGCATTAGCATTATTGGGTGATATCTCGCACAGTAACGAAGAACACACCAAAACAATGAACAAGGTAGAAGGCTTTTTTGGAATAGGTGCTATTGCTGGCCCTGCACTGGTAGGTATTTTACTCGTTCAAAATGTAAGCTGGACATACCTTTACGTTATTGCTGGTGTTATGTGTTTGATCCTTGCTTTTCTAGCATGGCGAGCAGATTATCCGCCAGTTGTAAAAACAACCGAAAAACCCGCTTCACTTGCCACTACCATGAAAGTGATTAAAAACCCTTACGCACTCGGCTTTTCAATGGCCATCGCATTATATGTTGCGACCGAAGTGGCTATTTATGTATGGATGCCAACACTACTACAAGACTACACAGGTTCATGGCCATTACTTGCAACCTACGCACTAACCATATTCTTTATACTTCGCGCTGCGGGTCGTTTTATAGCGGTATGGTTGCTAAATCGCTTTAGTTGGCAATGCGTAATGACCTATTTAAGCCTAGGCATAGCACTATGCTATGTAGGCACACTAATTGGCGGTGTAGATTGGGCTGTGGGATTGCTTCCACTTTCAGGTTTATTTATGTCAATGGTTTACCCCACTTTAAATTCTAAAGGCATTTCCTGTTTCCCTGTTCAACAACATGGTGCCGTAGCTGGCGTTATATTATTTTTCACCGCATTGTCTGCAGCATTAGCACCGCTTTTAATGGGTATGATCAGTGATTACTTTGGTCACGTACGTTATGGCTTTTATTTAGCAACCGGTTTTGCTGTTATTTTATTTTTGGCTATGCTTTTTAATTATTTACGCGACCCATCAGCATCAGCTTTAGAACAAAATAACGTTATTACTAACTAATTTGATAATTATTTAACAAAAAAAATACCCTAAAAATCAATGAGTGAGTAAAAAAAGAGCAAATTAATAACAAAATAATTTGCATCTTGTAAAAATTTTGTTATTTTTACTTAATCGATTAAGTAAAAATAAATAACCATTTAGGTTCATCATAACGAGGCGTTCACATGACAACACACAACACTCCTTTATATTTAATCAGTGCATTAGCACTTGCAGTAAGCCAAGGCATTAATGCTCAAGAAGCAGAAACAACACAGCCAGAAGCATCACAAAACAAAGGACTTGAAACAATCGTTGTAACCGGTGTTCCACGCCGTACAACAATTATGGCTTCAAGCGTATCAGTAAGCAGTGTTTCGCTTGAACAAGTTCAAGTTTCAACACCTCGCTCTACCGCTGAAGCATTTAGAATCATTCCTGGTATCCGTTCAGAATCTACTGGCGGTGAAGGTAACGCAAACATTGCAGTTCGTGGTCTACCGGTTGCATCAGGTGGCGCTAAATTTTTACAATTACAAGAAGACGGTTTACCTGTACTGCAATACGGTGACATCGCTTTTGGTAACGCTGATATTTTTATGCGCCTTGACAACACGGTACAAACGGTTGAGTCAATTCGTGGTGGTTCAGCGTCTACAGCAGCAAGTAATGCACCGGGCGGTATCATCAACTTTATCTCTAAAAACGGCGAAAACGAATCGGGCAGCGTTGCAACTACTGTTGGCCTAGATTTCGATAGTGTCCGTACTGATTTTGAATATGGTACTTATCTAACTGACAGTGTTCGCTTTCATGTAGGTGGTTTTGTACGCCAAGGTGAAGGCCCACGTGAAACAGGTTACACATCAAATAAAGGTGGTCAAATAAAAGCTAATTTGACTAAAGATTTCGAAAACGGCTATGTGCGTCTTTACTACAAACACTTAGACGACAAAAGCGTTGGCTACCTTCCAATGCCAATGTACTCAAATGGTGATTCAGTACCAGGGTTTGATTCTCAGTCAGATACACCGCATTCAGCCTTATTTACTAAAACAGTTCGCTTAAATGGCCAAAACCAAATTAGCAATGGTGACATTCGCGATGGCATGAACCCAAATGTTGATTCTATTGGCTTTGAAGCTGTATTCGACCTAGACAACGACTGGCGTATTGAAAACCGTTTCCGTAAGTCATCAGTTAGCGGAAACTTTAATTCTATTATCCCTGCTGAGGTAGGTGATGCATCAGCAATGGCAGCAAGCATTGGTGGAGCAGGCGCAACACTGAGCAACGCAAACACAGGTGACGCATTCAATGGCGATTTAGCAATGCGCATCCATACGTTTGACGTAACAATGAATGACTTTGACTCTATTGTTAACGACTTTAAACTAACAAAATCGTTTGACGATGACACAAGCCTAACGTTTGGTTACTACGCATCAACACAAAACATAGCTATGTCGTGGTTATGGAACTCTTACGTTATGGAGCTTAAAGGTGACAATGCCGCACTGTTAAACGTAACCGCAGCCGACGGCACTGAGTTTTCTGAAAACGGTTTATACGCTTACGGCACGCCATTTTGGGGCAACTGTTGTCAACGCGATTACGACACTGAATACGACACACGTGCACCTTATGTTGCTTTCTCAACTAAACTTGGTGACTTGAGTATTGATGCAAGTGCGCGTTATGACAGCGGTGAAGCACGCGGTAATTACGCAGGAGCAGTAACCTCTACTGTAGACATGAACCGTGATGGTGTTATTTCAGTACCCGAGCAAAGCGTTGTAGGTATTGATCATGCGAATGCAAGCCCAGTAAATTACGACTGGAGCTATTCGTCTTACTCAATTGGTGCTAACTACCAAATTGACCCTAGCCTTGCAACATTTGCACGTATCAGTAAAGGCGGACGTGCAAACGCTGATCGTCTTTTATTTGGTAAAGTACGCTCAGATGGCTCAGTAGCTGATGAAGATGCAGTTGATGAAGTAAATCAGTTTGAGTTTGGTGTTAAAAAGCGTTTTGACTCGCTATCGGTATTTGCAACAGCGTTCTACGCAGAAACTGAAGAACAAAACTTTGAAGCAACATCACAAACGTTTTTTGACCGTGAATACGAAGCCAAAGGTATTGAGCTTGAATCAACGTACTTCATGGATGCATGGGATTTTCGTGGTAACTTAACGTGGACTGATGCCGAAATAGCTAAAGATGCACTATCTCCTGACGTTGTAGGTAACACACCACGCCGTCAAGCTGATTTAATTTACTCACTAATGGCTCGTTACAGCTATGAAAAAGGTGCAGCAGGTTTAAGCTTTATTGGTACAACTGATGCCTACGCGCAAGATAACAATGACCTTAAATTTGATGGTTACACGCAGGTAAATGGCTTTGTAAGCTACGACCTATCTGAAAACCTTAGCCTTGCGCTTAATGTAAATAACCTATTTGACACAGTCGGTATTACAGAAGCAGAGGAAGGTTCAGTACCAGCAAACGGTATTATACGCGCACGTACAATTAATGGCCGTACTACATCATTAACGCTTAAATACGCGTTTAACTAACCGAGTCTGAGTGTGTTAAGCGCTGAAATGCAGTTTTATTTCAGCGCTTTATTCCTCGCTTAGCTCAAACTTTATTACTCTCCCGTAAATTTAACCTAGCTTAGCTAGGTTTTTTAGGATTTATAACATGACCAAATTACTTAGCCTTGGCGAGCTGCTTATTGATATGTTGCCACAAGACTCACACAACACAGCTTATTTACCTATTCCTGGCGGCGCACCTGCAAACGTAGCAGTAGGTTATGCAAAGTTGGGCGGAAACGCAGCTTTTTGTGGTGGTATGGGTGATGATTACTTTGCAAAACAACTTACTGACGCAGTAAAGCACTATAATGTCAGCACAGAGTATTTATTTACTATAAAAAATGCGCAAACAGCGATGGTTATTGTCAGCTTAGATGAAACTGGCGAACGCAGCTTTAATTTTTACCGCAATAACACCGCCGATCTACTGCTTACCCATGAACATTTACAAAAAATTCAGTGGGATGAAATAAGTACCCTGCATTTTTGCTCAAATACGCTTACAAGTATTGCCATTGCAAACACAACAATAAGCGCTCTAAAACAAGCAAAAAGTCATAATAAACTTGTTAGCTTCGACGTAAATTTACGATACAGCCTTTGGCATAACATTCGTGATATTGAACCTAATGTGCATGCCTGCTATGCCCATTGCGACATTATTAAATTATCTCGTGATGAGTTAAATTTTTTAGCAGAGCAATCAAATCAGTCAGGTGATGAATATTTACAATCGCTTATAGAGCTGGGTGTTAGTTTAATTTTCTTAACCGATGGACCAGAGCCTGCCACCGTTTACCATAAAACGTTTACCGTAAGTGAAGCCGCTCCAATTATTAACGCAGTAGATACAACCAGTGCCGGAGACGCGTTTATTGCAGGTGTTTTATATCACTTAAATCACTACAACGAGACGCTATTACCAAGCGACAAACTCAACAACGAACAAATAATTAAAGACGCATTAAGTTTTGGCCTTCGCTGTGGCTCAAAAGCTTGTTTATCAAAGGGTGCTTTTCCTGCATTGCCCGTTTTAGACGATGTACTTTGAGCTAATACACTCAGAAGTAGTTTAAAAGTTAATCTAAAAAAGCCCCTTTAGGTAAATACCTACAGGGGCTTTTTTACAATTACTAATTTAAGCGCTTATAAAGCAAGCTCTTCTTTAGCACGTGTTAAGTTGTGCGATACCATATCATTGTTAGATAGTTGTTTTGCTTCGTATAAATCAGCAAGGCCAGCCGTTTCGTTTTTAGCTTTTAAGCGAGCTATACCACGGTTACTTAGCGCGAATGATGTAAGCTCACGAACTTTAAATTTAGGTGCATCTGCATCTTGTAAAAGTGCAATTGCTTGAGTACAAATTTCATCAGCTTCAGCGTAATTTTTTGACTTAACATTAAGTGCGCAGCTATTAAAAGATTGCTCAAGTGGCTGCGGTGCGGTTTTCGCTTCAATAACCATTAGTTTGTAATCACTTTGATCAGCCATAGCAGCAGCTGAACATGTTAATAGTGAGCCAAGAGCGATAGTTTTGATAAGTGTTTTCATGGTCATAATCCTGTTTAGTTAAGTCGTGCTTGTTGCCGACAACTGAACTTTAGAGGATCCCTGTAAAACCGACAAACGATAAAAACAAAACTAATACGTGAATAAATCTAACTTATAGACTTTAGTCTAATAACGCTGCCCTAAGCCTAAAATCATACAACCTATTTAAAACTATTGTTCAAGCCATTCAATAGCGGCAGTGGCATTTTCAAAGTAAACCATTTCACCACAAGTAATACGGTTACCAATTTTTGCAACAGTCGCTTGCCATTTTTTATTACCGTAAATTGCCACTTTATTTAGCGCCGAATTGTGCTTTATACCCAAGTGAAAATCGTCAAACACAGCTTTTAACCCTACGCCTTGTATATCAATACCGTCTATTAATACATTAATAATAGGCTTGTTTACCTTTCGAAGCGCTGTATCAATCTCAGAGGTAATTGACTCGTAATCGTCGTATTTTAAGTTGCCAACGGCTTTTAAAGTTAAGAAAAATTCGCGTCCTGCGCCTTCTATATCAAGTGTTAAACTAGGAGTTAAATTTGCCATGGTATTTGCTCATTTTTATATTAAGTTTTGAGCATAAAACACCTTATATTAATCAATCATGAAGTAAATCAACAAAACAGTAGTTATCCTGAGCCTTGGTTAGTTAAGCTTGCTGCACTCGCGCAATTTGATTTTCTACATCGGTTAAATGCCCTTCTTTAACCCATAACTTCGCACCCAGTTTACCTGCTTTAGCCATAAGCTTAGTGCTCACTGGTGTGCGCAACCAGCTATGTTTTTCAAGCAAGTCTGTCCCTTCTGTCACGGTGCCTTCAATAACTAACATTTCAGCCCCACACTCTGCATCTAGAACAAACTGCGCATTAGGCGCTAAATGAATTAAGCTAACCTCCTCAAACTCATCTTTGTATAAAGGTGTTATTGTGATCCCAGGTTGTGTCGCGAGCGCAACGCTGCCCATAAAATCAGTCTGCAACCGAACATGCGTTCTATCTTGTGGCTGAAACTGCCAAAGCTTTACAAAAATAATACACCCCTTCTCAGATCCCGGTTTGTGCCTTGATTGCGGTGGATTTCTGATGTACGAACCGGCAGGAAAATCACCATGTTCATCCTGAAAAACACCTTCTAATACAAAAAACTCCTCCCCGCCGGTATGAATATGTGGCGAAAACTCACTACCAGGTGCATAACGCACAATACTGGTTGCGCGCGCAACCTCATCACCTATACGATCAAGAGGTCGCCTATCAACTCCGGCCATAGGCGACTTTACCCACGGTAATGTATTACTGTGCACCACCACACGCTGGCTGAAATCGGCTGCTATTTTCATACTTGCTCCTTACATTTTTGTTTTGCCAATTAAACTCAATATACCGAGTTTAATTGGCCTATTGAACACACTTTCACTTATAAGCCCGCTACGCTTGGCCGTGCTGCAACTGCTTTTTGCCACGCTAGCAAATGAGTTAAATGACTCGGTAGCGCAATGTTGGCAAACCCAGCAAACACTAATCCAGCATAAAGGGTTATGTCGGCAATACTAAAACTGTCACCTGCAACAAACGTTGTTTGCGCAAGTATATCGTTAAAATAGTTCAGGCTATTACGCGCCTTTTCACCTTGCTTTTCGCCCCATTCAACATTTTGATATGTCTCAAGTTCTGGGCCTAAACCATCAGTAGCATGATGAAAATACGTTGCAACGGCATCAAGTACCATTAACTCAGCTCGTTTTTGCATCATATTTATTACTGCGCGCTCTTTTGCCGTAATGCCCATTAATGATGGCCCTGTAAAAGCAGTATCAATATATTCAGTAATTGCCGTGCATTCAGATATAAATGTTCCGTCATCAAGCTCTAATACTGGTACACCTGCTAATGGATTTTTGGCTAAAAAAGCCTCTGTTCGGTGTTCACCATTCAGTAAATCTACTGGAATAAATTCAACATCAGCTGTCGCATTTTTCTCTGCCAGTGCAATACGAACGCGAAGCGGATTTGGGAAGTTCTCTACATCATAAACTTTCATTGTGTGACCTTTTTTAATTAACCTACCTACTGATAGGTATTTATATTCCTTAAACTAAAGTAAGTCAAATTTTAAAACAGCCATATAGGCGGAAAATTTTAAACGATTGAAAATTAATATTTTTATTTAAAAAAACATTAAGGCTTGATAATAACTATCTACTGGTCGATAATTTTAGTATCAAGAATAGGATAACGAAACATGAGCAAAAAAGAGGCCCTACTCAAAGCGGCAGAAAATAAAGTACGCCTAGGCGGATACAGCAATTTTAGCTTTAGAGAGCTTGCTAACGAAGTAGGTATAAAAAGCGCAAGTGTACATTACCACTTCCCTACCAAAGCTGATTTGGGCGCAGAACTTGCGCATCAATATACCGATGCGTTTCTGCTTTCATTAGGGGAACCCGCTGAGTTAAAAGCCCAAGGTAAAGATCCCATCGATTTTTACACATCGTTATTTAGGGGCGCGCTAGTAACCGATAAAAAAATGTGTTTATGTGGTTTACTTGGTGCCGAAAGCGACACCCTACCAGAAAAAGTACGTATAGAAGTAAAACGCTTTTTTACTAAAAATTTAACATGGCTAAGCGCTGCGCATTCGGTTAATGGTGACGAAAACCCACAAAAAGCCGCTATTCAAACAGTAAGTATGCTTGAAGGGGCAATGATGATAAGTAAAACTCTCGACGATCATAGCTACTTTGATTTAGCAACTCGAGACAGTAATTAACCACACGATTTAACGCATAAAAAAAGCGAGCTTATATAGCTCGCTTTTTAGTCTTACACGGAAATTATTTAAACTGCTGGGCTCGGTTTGTGCTTAGCATGCACTATAGCAAGTATAATTAGGCCAACGACCGCTACAACTGCCCCAATAGGTTTACCTAAATCGCTTGATAAATTAAAACCAATTGCAGCTGTTGTGATATACGACAAGGTAACAGCCGTTGCAATTACCGCAGGAACACTGGCAATCCAATGAAATGTACCACGGTCAAACAAATACTTGGTCGCTAACCACAATACGCTAGTAGACAGCAGCATGTTTGAAAACGCAAAGTAACGCCAAATTAATGAGAAATCTAACTTCGTCATAAAATAAGCGATAGTCAAAATAGGGAGCGCTAGCAATAAACGATTGCGTATACTTTGCGGAATATTAAAGGCATCAACCACGGTTAAGCGCAATGAACGAAACGCGGTATCACCTGAAGTAATTGGGAAAACAGCAACCGCAATAATTGCCATAATACCGCCAAATACACCTAAGTAACTATTTGCAATATGGTTTACAACTAAGCCTGGACCACCTTGGTCAAGCATTGCTTTTAAACCAGCATAACCTTCAGGGAACGCCGCAATACCAGCTAATGCCCAAACACAACCAACAATACCTTCACACATCATGGCGCCATAATACACCGGGCGCACATATTTTTCGTTTGTTAAACAACGAGCAATAATAGGAGCTTGCGTTGAATGGAAACCACTAATTGCACCACAGGTAATAGTTATAAATAACAAAGGCCAAGTTGGTAAGCCGTCGGGGTTTGGGGCTAAAAAGTCATGCGCGTGGTCGGCTTCAAAATACGCCAAAAAGTCGCCAGCAACCGGTAAGTGTGGTGCATTAATGAGTAACGACACGGCAACGGCTACAGTCATCACAATCATCAACAAACCAAAAATGGGGTAAAAACGTGTAATGATCTTATCAATTGGTAACAACGTTGCTAAAAAGTAATACGCTAATATAGCTAAAACCCAAAAAGTATTGTTGGCTAAAAATGTACCTTCAAATAGGTTTAGGTTACTTAATAGACCTGCTGGGCTCATAATAAATACAACGCCAACGAAGAACAGTAGCATAGCGGTAAATATAAGCATAAAGCCTTTAAATACAACGTTGTAATAATGACCAGCTATTTCAGGTAAACTTTTACCGTCTTCTTTTATACTCATTACACCTGAAAAAAAGTCATGTACGGCACCACCTAAAACATTACCTAGCACAATCCATACAAGCGCTATGGGTCCGTACAATGCTCCTAATATTGGACCAAATATAGGGCCTACACCGGCTATATTTAAAAATTGAATTAAAAAGGCACGCACAGGGTGAATAGCCACGTAATCAACACCTTCGCTAAAGCGCTTTTGTGGTGTATCAACCGTTGAATCCATGCCTGCTTGTTTTTCTACAAATGGGCTCTAAAACTTATATCCCAAAATTAATATGGTGAGGCAAATAAAAAAGATAATCATAAAGCACGTTTCTCTTTTGTATGTGTATTTAGGAGCGCAGTGTGAATCGCTCCGCATTATGTTGACCTAATAACCTTGGAACAGTATCAAAGCTGTTTGTGACAAACAATTAGACGTTTAGCTAATGCCTTGGTCGTAATCGCTCATGATTTGTTCAATTTATAAAGTAATTTAAAAGCTCGTTTTTAAACCTCTCGAATGCAGCTATTTAAACGTTCACAATGTGTGTTTACCACACAATTTTTCGGCAAAAAAAAGCGGCTAAGCATATTGCTTGAGCCGCTTTCAACACACAATTATTTTTAAAGAGGACGCATAAATTCGTTAATTTGTTGATGAGTCAATGTAGGTGTAGCACCTGCACTTTCTGCAACCATAGCCCCTACCGCACAGGCAAAATCAACCGCATGCTGAGCACAATCGCTGCTACATAACTGATATATCAATGAACCTAAGAATGAATCCCCAGCGCCCACTGTATCTATAACACCAATTAAATAGCCTGAGTTATAGTAATTTTCGCCTTTAATAGTGAGTAGCGCACCGTGGCTGCCTTTGGTTACACAAAGGTATTCGGTGTTAGTTTGCTCTGCAATAAACGCTAAGTTTTGCTCAAGTGAATGGAACTTACAGCCCATTGCTTTGGCAATCTCATAAAGCTCTTCATCGTTTAATTTAATGAAGTCGGCTTTATTCATTAAATCTACTAATGTGTCTAACGTGTAGTGTGGCGCACGTAAATTTACATCAAACACTTTAAAGTTAGCCACATCAACCAACTGGTTTAACGTAGCAAGAGAGGCTTCACTGCGGCCAATTAGGCTACCAAATACAAATACATCACTGGCTTGTACTTTTTCAATGAGTGAGTCAGTAAGCTCAATGTTATCCCACGCAGTGTCGGCTACTATTTCGTAGCTGGCTGAACCGCTTTTGTCTAAGGTAACTTGTACGGTGCTGGTTTTTTTGTCGTTATTAACAGCAATATAATCGCAACTAACGCCTTTTGCTTTAATTTCGCCAAGAAGCTCAGTACCTAATTCATCGTTACCTACTGCGCTTATCATATCGGCTTTAATACCTAATGAGTTAATGCGCACACACATGTTTAATGGTGCACCACCTAAGCGTTTACCTGCTGCAAAACAATCCCATAGCACTTCGCCAAAACAACTTACGCTTACGTCTTTACCTTGTTTAGAATCAATTAAAATGCTCATTATTAGTTACCTTTAGGCTCAAGCACGTTTTTCATAATTGCTTTAATTTTGCTTGCTGGTGCGTATAACGCGTCTACATTATTTTTGTAGTGAGACGTAAATGCGCTTTGCGTGTTTAAATCGCCAAATAAGCTTGTTAGCGATAAAAACGCCAATGAATCAGTAGCCGTTTTAGCCGCGGCTTCATGTAACTCGCTTTGCATTGAATCAATTACTTCAAGACTATTGCCTTGCTCATCTGTTTCTTTGTCGCTGTAAAAACACCATGCAGCAATAACCAGTGTAGCAAGTGATACATCACGCCCTTGTGCCAGGTTTTCGTTAATAGTGGCAATTAAAAACTTAGGTAGCTTAGCTGCGCTTTCTGAACAAATACGCGATAAGCTGTCTTTAATGTTAGGGTTTGCAAAACGCTCAATTAGCGTGTCTTTGTATACTTCTAGGTCTATGCCTTCTAGTTGCTCTAGGTTAGGCGTTACTTCTTTATCCATAAACGCGCGTAAGTACTTTGCAAATAAAGGATCTGATACTGTTTCGTCAATTGTGCCATAGCCATGCACAGAGCCCAGTAAACCCAGTACCGAGTGGCCCGCATTCAATAAACGAATTTTCATGGTTTCAAAAGGGGTTACATCTTTTACAAATTGAGCACCAGCGTTATTCCAATTTGGGCGCCCGTCACAAAATGAATCTTCAATTACCCACTGCGAAAACGACTCACAGGTAATTGGCCAAGCATCACTTACACCATATGTATCTGACACGTAGTCAATATCACTTTGTTTAGAAACAGGTGTAATGCGGTCTACCATTGCATTGGGAAACGAAACGTTTTCTTCAATCCATTCGCTTAATGCTGCATCTTGCTCTGCTGTAAAAGCAAGTAACATTTTGCGCGTTACATTGCCATTGTGTTGAATGTTATCGCATGACTGTACAGTAAATGCTTTTAAATCCTGCTCTTTACGTAGCTTTAACGCAGCGGCTATGTATCCAAATGCGGTAATAGGATCGTTCGGATTATTAATGTCGTTAATTATATCCGGGTTTTCATAATCAAACTCACCCGTTACTGGGTTAAAGTTGTAACCGCCTTCAGTAATGGTTAGCGACACAATTTTAGTATCGGGATGCGCCAATTTTTTTATAACTGCTTGTTTATTTTCTGGTGCGAACAAAAAGTCAATCATAGAGCCAATAACGGTATTGTCTATTTTCCCATTAGGGTGTCTTACCGTTAACGTATACAGGTAGTCTTGCTGCTTTAATACATCGCGAAGTCCACGGTTTGCTTCAAGTAGGGCAACACCGCAAATACCCCATTGCTCTGAACCTGGTGTTTTTAATAACTCATTAATATACATAGCTTGGTGAGCACGGTGAAAACCGCCAACACCAATATGAACTATGCCTGCTTTTACTTTACTACGGTCGTAATTGGGTGCATCTACATGGCTTGGCATGTATGCCAAACTTTGTTGGTTTAGCCCTTTAACAAGAGCGTCAGTGTGATGTTGTGTCATGGTGCGGCCTTACTAAAACAAAATTAAAAAACAGGTAAATTACAATGCAGCATTAAGCGCTTTGTGGCGCTTTAACGACCAGTAGGCTGTAACAAAATAAATAACCGTACAAATAAAACACGCTATCTCAAACTGTGATTTATTTGCGCCGTATGTGCTCATGGTGTCGCTAAAAAACATGACTTGGCTGGCAAATATACAAATAATGACAAGTGAAATAGTAGAAACCGTATTAAGTATTTTGGTAAAAAATGAGCTATCGATTACAGGCTTTGGAATATCTTTCGCCTGTGCCGCTTGGTACGCTTTTATGTCACTTTGCTCTTGCTCTTCAGCGGCAATGTGTTGTTTGTAATCTTCGCCAGCACCGTATTTTTTGGCTAACAGCGTGTAAATTACAATGGTGAAAAACCAAGTAGGTATAAACAAATAATAAAACGACATTACATCAATCGCATTTAAGCCAAAACCAAACACCAAGGCTAATGCCCAAGACGCTATAGCCGGTACGCTGCGAGTAATATTTTTATACTTAGCCCAATAACGGGTTAAACCAATTTTTGGAAACAATACATGCTCAGCAAATACAATTGCCCCGACAGGCACAACTAACAAACCGGCATAAGTAAGCAGTGGCAACATTTGAGAAAATACGAACGGAAAGCATGCAATTATCACTGTGACAACTCCAACAATAGCGGTTGTGCGTTCACGAGAATGATTTACAAAAATAGATTGTGCAGCCAATCCTGCACGATAAAGATTGGCGTTAGCTGTAGTCCAACCGGCAATAATTACAATAACAAAACCAGTCCAGCCTAATGCGTGGTAGGCCACATCACCCGGATCAAGTGATGAAATAGTGGTTTTAAGGAGTACAGCAACACCTGCGCCCATAATGCCGGCCGAGATCCACGCCAAGTAATGACCAAAAAACATGCCTACGCCCGAGAACAAACCATAGCTTTTACGCTTAGCAAACCTAAAAATAGCCATATCTATTAAACCAAAGTGAGTAATAGAGTTTGCAGCCCACGCAAAACCAATAACTTCAAGTAAACCTATCCCTGGTTCTCCTTCGGCATTCGTGCCCGTCCATATAGAAGGGTCGCCAATGGTCATAAAGTCACTAAAGCTTGTTAATGAGGTTGACCCAATTACATGATTTGAAAGTTCAGGAAAAAGTGCAAACGAACCCGCTATAAAAATAACAAATAGCCAAGGCGCACAAATTTTAGAAAAGTCGGCAACAGTAGAAAACCCATACATAGCCACAAACACAACAATAGAGCCAACGGCTAAAACAATACCCACAAACGCTAAACTATTTGGGTACCAATCTAACTGTGCGGGAATATCAAATAAAAACCGCACCGCCGTAGACGATACAGTAATCATTGCGGCCGATATAACACTAAAAATAATGACGTTAGCCCAGTTGTAGAGCTTAGTCATTGAGTTACCGGCAATCTTATTTAGATAGTTATATAAACTTAATCGCGTTTCTACGGCAATAGGTGCGGTAATTAGCCACCAAGAACACATAGCTAATAAATTACCAATTAATAAACCTAATAAAATATCGATAGTAGATGCGCCAAGTGCAACAAACGTTGCTCCAATAACAAACTCTGTGGCTGCAACATGTTCTCCTGCATATAAGCCCGCAAAGTGCTTCCAACCATGAAGCTTATTATTAGCAACCGGAAGTTGCTCCTCGTTTACATCTTTAAATGTGTGTGTGTGTGGACTCGTTGCCATGGTACTTCCTATTTATAAACACAGTAAAACTTGCCAAATACAGTGTATTTGGTCGAGTGAGCAGCTAAGCACTCACACTGTTAATTTTTACAACGTCATTCGTGTCAGTGTGGGACAAATTGACGCTGTTTTTCTATACATTTAGTGTTGGATACATTTCATAAAACATGTGCCAATGTGTTAGGTGATCAACATCTGGGTATGCCTTGTGCACAAAATTAATTGCACCTTGCATATGCCCTCCACCGCTGTAATGCAGTACTTGCATATTTGCAGCGATCGCAGCACTCACACCGGCTTTTGAATCTTCTATTACCAAACAATTAACTGGGTTAACGCCCATTTTTTTAGCGGCGTGTAAAAATAAATCCGGCGCAGGTTTTCCATTTTTTACTTCACTCGAAGTAAACACCTCGTCAAAATAATGGCTCAACTTAACAACATTTAACGCTTTCTCTGTTCGTGCTGGGCTACTACTTGTTGCAATACAGCTAGGCATAGCTAAGTTAGCTAACACCTCTTTAATGCCATTTGTGGGCATTAGGGCTCTTTCAAACTCATGTAAAAGCGCATTTCTATAATCAGCTTCAAATCGCTCAGGCAATTCAACATTAAATGCATCAGCTATCTTTTGAGTAACCGCTTTAAAATTGCATCCTAAAAAATGTTCTTGTACATAAGCACGGTCAATAAACACAGCTTTATCTACAAGCATATCGATGAGCACTTGCGCACTTAAAACTTCGCTGTCAATTACAACGCCATCACAGTCAAAAATAACCAGTTCAATTTTAGGGTTCATTTTTCTACCTTATTGCATTTAGTTTTATGCAAACACAAATCTGAGCATAAGCCCAGCAAGTGAGCATATTCTCTTTATTATTATAATATGTCAACACGTTGTGAACTTAAAAGCTCGCTACATAGCTTAAATAATCAACAACTCAATAAAAAAGCTGTTGATTTTCATTAGTTTTGATTTTAGCTGTTACGACTAAAATCGCATGCCGTATTCACAGCAAGTGTATTTACTGCAGACGCCAATCTACTTTTATGATTATTACAATCTAAACAATCAATTTTACCGAAGTTAATTTTACCCATACACTCGTTAACAGTTAAACAGCCAGCAACACTGCCGGCACATTTAAATAACGAGGTCGACAATGAAAACACAAATAAACACAACAAAAACTAAATTAACCTTAAGTGCATTAGCACTCGCTATGGCATTACCTGCAAGCGCTGCCACGACACTTACTAAAGATAACGGTGCAGCTGTTGGCGATAACCAAAACTCAATTACTGCAGGTGAGCGTGGCAGTGTATTACTCGAAGACGTGCACCTAATTCAAAAATTACAACGTTTTGCACGTGAGCGTATTCCTGAGCGTGTAGTACATGCCCGTGGTACAGGCGCACATGGCGTTTTTGTTGCTTCTAAAGAACTAGACGACTTAACTATTGCAGCGCCATTTACTGAAGCGGGTAAAGAAACAGAGGTTTTTGTTCGCTTTTCATCTGTGATCCACTCAAAAGGCAGCCCAGAAACACTCCGTGACCCGCGTGGTTTTGCTACAAAGTTTTATACAGACCAAGGAAACTGGGATTTAGTGGGTAATAACCTGCCAGTATTTTTTATTCGAGATGCAATTAAATTTCCAGATATGGTTCACTCGTTAAAGCCATCGCCGGTTGATAACATTCAAGATCCTAACCGTTTATTTGAATTTTTCTCGTACGAACCAGGCTCTACTCACATGTTAACGTGGGTATACAGCGACTATGGCACACCAGCAAGCCTACGTAAAATGGACGGCTGGGGTGTGCATGCTTATAAAATGATTAATAAATCAGGTGATGTAAAATACGTTAAGTTTCATTGGGTAAGCCAACAAGGAATCGACAACCTTGATGCAAAAGAAGTAACCGAAGTGCAAGGTAAAGACTTTCAACATCTAACACGCGACCTTTATACAGAAATAAATAAAGGCAACTTTCCTAAGTGGGATCTGTATATTAAAACGCTTGACCCATCGCAACTAGGTGACTTTGACTACAACCCACTGGATGCAACAAAAATGTGGTTAGACGTTAAAGAAACTAAAGTAGGCACAATGACACTAAACCGTATGCCAACTAACTTTTTCCAATCTACAGAACAAGTTGCAATGGCGCCGGCAAATGTAATTCCAGGTATTGAGCCATCTGAAGATCGCCTATTACAAGGGCGAGTGTTTTCATACTCTGACACACAAATGTACCGCCTAGGTGCTAATCACCAGCAATTGCCAATTAACCGTGCAAAAGTTGATGTAGTTAACTACAACCAAGACGGCGCAATGAATTACGGCAATACAACAAGTAACGTGAACTACCAACCAAGTCACGAAAACGTGGTAGAAAACCCAATTGCACGCAGAAGTAACACCGAGCTTAAAGGCTTTGTACAACAAGCCGCTATTAAAAAGCAGCAAAACTTTGCACAAGCGGGTGTGTTGTACCGCGGCTTTAGCAAACAAGAACGCACTAACTTAGTCAATAACTTAGCTGGCGACTTAGGCAAAGTGCAAAACAGCAGTGTTAAACACAAAATGCTAAGCCACTTTTACAAAGCCGATAGCGAGTACGGCACACGTTTAACTAAAGCCGTAAATGGCGATATTAAAATGGTTAAACAATTAGCCGCTAAACTTTAATAATTTTCCCAACCCAGAGGAAGGACTTCTCCTTCCTCTTTTTCAAAGGTAACTAATTATGCGTAAACTCATATTCATAACAGTCATATTACTGGGCATAAGCACACACTTGCAGGCACAAAATGCCCCTACTTCAACGGCTCAAAACCAAGACTCAGCACAAACCCAATACAACAGCTTATTTGCTTACTATTTTGCCGCAGCACGCACAAACGACACACAAGTAATAGAACAATTTGTTGATGCCGGTATACCAATTGATAGCTACAATAATAAAGGTTACACCGCACTTATGATTGCCACCTACCATGGTAATAAAAACACCGTAAATACGTTACTGCAATTAGGCGCTAATGCCTGCCTTGAAGACAACCGCGGTAACACAGCGCTAATGGCCGCAATATTTAGAGGCGAATTTAGCATAGCTAAAACACTCGTTAGCCTTGATTGCGATAACGCGCATCAAAACAAAGCCGGTCAAACAGCCGAGCAATTTGCACAAACATTTGGCCAACAAAAAGTACTCGACTTGTTAGCGCAGGTAAATAATGAAAAGAAATAACAAGGGGCTGTTGATCTTTGTGAATT
The DNA here is from genome assembly GCF_057547735.1 of Pseudoalteromonas sp. NH0006-46. Classification (NCBI taxonomy): domain Bacteria; kingdom Pseudomonadati; phylum Pseudomonadota; class Gammaproteobacteria; order Alteromonadales; family Pseudoalteromonadaceae; genus Pseudoalteromonas; species Pseudoalteromonas sp. NH0006-46. The sequence goes on from NZ_BAAJML010000003.1 coordinate 407,442, forward strand.
AACACGATTATAAACTGGCCGTTATTTGATCAGGGCGCGAGAATTGTAATCCAGTGGGCTTAGTAAAGTTCAAAATAAATTAGTAAACGTCATTAGCCGAAGCATTAGCTAATGTGTGTATTTAAGTGTTGAAGCTACTTTAGTAATTGACCTTTCGGTCAGTAAAGCTACAATCAATCAACACGTTAAACTCGCATAATAAATAATGACCACACAAACAAAACCAAATAAAAAAGAAGTCACTCGGGAAAAAAACCAACTGCTTATTTTAAATGCTGCCGAGCAATTGTTTTCTCTTAATGGGTATGACGGTGCAAGCATGAGTATGGTTGCAAAAGAAGCGAACGTGCCTAAAGCTAACATACTGTATTATTTCAAAAGCAAGGACGGCCTTTACGAAGCCGTGATAGACCGCATAATAGCAAACTGGAACTTAGGCCTTGATAACGTCACCGCTGAAGACGATCCTGCTGCAGTGCTTTATAACTACATAAAAAGTAAAGTGATACTTGCTGTAAACCAACCTCTACAATCTCGTTTATTTGCCAATGAAATTTTACGGGGCGCACCGTATTTACAAAACTACTTTAGAACAAATACCCGCCCTTGGGTTAAACAAAAAATTGATGTGTTTCAGTCCTGGATGGACGCAAAAAAAATAGACCAAGTAGACCCCCATCACCTTTTATTTACTATTTGGTCAACAACACAATACTACGCTGACTTTCAGGCAGAAGTACTTTTGGTAATGAATAAACTTGAATATGACGAAACCGACGTGGCACAAATAACACAATCAATTGCCCACATAATTTTAAAAGGTATTGGCTTAAAAATACCCGTTCAAAATGAGAGCTAACACATGGAAAACTTTACAACCCCCGACCTATTCGACGATCACCGCAACTCGGTTCAAGTAGCAGATAGTGGCTTGCATCACTTTGGTAACAAAACCACCTTTAGTGGCCAAGCAGTGACCGTTACCTGCCCAGAAGACAATTCGTTTGCCGCCGATATTTTACATAAAGATGGCAAAGGTAAAGTGTTAGTAATTGATGGATTTGCTAGCAAACGCTTTGCTTTTATTGGCGACATTATGGCCGAACGCGCGCTACAAAATGGCTGGGAAGGTGTTGTAATAAATGGTTGTTGCCGCGATATAGAAATACTTGCAACAATGGATTTACCGGTCATGGCCCTTGGTTCAACCCCTCGCAGCACACTTAAGCGCGGTTTTGGCGATCAAGATCAAGTTATTAATATGCTAGGCACCGCAATAGCGCCAAACGATTGGTTGTACGCCGACGTTAATGGCCTAATAATTAGTAAAACCCCCCTTATTTAATAAGTTCATGTAAAAAACAAACCAACTTGGTGCAGCATTGCACCAAACTGGTTTGTTTTACGCTTAAAAACACCCATTCTTAAACGTTAAAATTATAAATACCCCTCTGCAACGCCCAAAAACCTGACCAATCGGACAAGAATAAAGTTTTGGCATCTGTTTTGCTTATACTAAGTTTGCTAAAACCAAAGTCACCAATTAAAAGTGCATTAATGCTGTGTAAATAAAAATAATATATTACGCAATGAACTTAAAAAAATAACGACAACAGTCTTTTTTAATCAATTTAAAATTAGTAAATAACCATTTGGTCAGTTTTATTTCGATGGGTTACAAAATGAACACGCAATCAAAAACTAAAAACACAGGCATATTTTGTGACCATGGACCGAGTAATTGGCAATCAAGTCAAACAGGCACACTAAACACTAAGCGCCTAGCCGTAAAAGATGTATTTGCTGTTAAAGAGCATAAAAACAGTGCCGGTAACCCACGCTGGTTTAAAACACATCCACCAGCTAAACAAACCGCAAGTAGCGTAAACAAATTAATGGATGCGGGTTGTATTTTTACAGGCTTTACCCACACCGACGAACTTGCTTACAGCTTAGAAGGTAATAATATTCATTATGGCGCAGCACAAAACCCTAAATTAAAAGGGCACGCGTGTGGGGGTTCAAGTATGGGCTCAGCCGCCGCGGTAGCCGGCAATTTAGCTGACGTTGGGTTGGGCACCGATACCGGAGGCTCAATTAGAATACCCGCAAGTTATTGCGGCTTATTTGGTATTAGGCCAAGCCATAACGTGATTGAAAAAGACGGCCTAATCCCGCTAGCACCGCCTTATGATACTATTGGTTGGCTTACCCAAAGCGCAGAACTATTAGAACAAGTAGGCGACGTATTGCTACCAAATCAAACGGTGAGTAGCGTAAATACCTTGGTGATTTGCGAGCCGTTATTTCAGCTAGTAAGCCCAGACTTGCAAGCACCTATTAAGCAACTACTAGAAAAAACCAAACCTTATTTTAAACACCACAAAGAATTTGCGCTGCCAAAAAGCAGCATTTTAAGCGAACTTGCCGATAGCTTTAGAATACTGCAAGGTCGTGCTATAGCTAAAGCGCATAAAGATTGGCTTCAATTGCCAGGGCACCCTCCCCAGTTTGCTCCGGCAATTGCTGCCCGTTTTAAAATGGCACTGGCACTCACTGCCCAAGAAGAACAAGAAGCACTTACTATACAAACCCAGTGGCAAACATTAATCGCTAAGAACTTAAACTCAAACAGCTGCTTATTTTTGCCAACCACGCCAACAACCGCACCTAAATTGGGCGCCGACACAAGCGCACTGCGCATGCAAATTATAACTTTATCTGCTATTGCGGGCTTGAGCCGCTCGGCGCAAGTTCACTTACCATTGGCTAATTTAGATAATGGCCACCCTTATGGGTTTTCACTCATGATGAGCCATAACAACGATAAAAGCCTACTTGCCTGCACAACACAATTAGCTGCATATTTTAAACAGGAAACTCTCACATGAACGCACACAACATTGCATTTACTGCCCCGCACTTTGCTGCAACAGAGGCGGGCACCCTAATACTAAAACAAGGTGGTACAGCCGTTGAGGCCATGGTAGCGGCAGCCGCAGCTATTAGCGTGGTTTACCCACATATGAACTCGATTGGCGGCGACAGCTTTTGGCTTATTGATAACCCAAATCAAAATACCCCCACAGCAATTGATGCCTGCGGGCGCGCACCTAAAAACATAGATGCCTATAAAAATGCCAACCAAATGCCTGAGCGTGGCGGTTTAAGTGCGCTTACTCAAGCAGCTACGCTCCGCGGCTGGCAAAAAGCCCTTGAGGTAGATAAGCACGCAGCCCTGCCATTAAGTACCATTTTAGCCCCCGCTATTAAGCTTGCCCGCGAAGGGTTTACTGTTACAAAAAGCCTTCAAGCAGGTTGCGAAAAACTAGCAACGGTTGCTAATACCAATGATGCCTTTAAAGCGCTATACATTCCCAACGGTAAACCGTTACAAGCAGGGCAACACTTTAAAAACCCAAAACTAGCCAATACATTTGAACATTTGGCAAAACATGGCTTAAATGCGTTTTATGAAGGGCCTTTAGCTGACTCATTTGCGGCCGATTTAGCAAACGCTGGTAGCATTATTACTCCAGCCGATATTGCCAATACACAAGCCGATGTAGTTGCCCCACTGAGCGCTAATTTATCGGGTATTAATTGCTATAACTTACCGGCACCTACACAAGGGGTGCATTCGCTGCAAATAATTGGCGCGGTTAATAAACTAAAACACAACGCCGACACCGAAGCCGACTGGACCCACTTAATTGTAGAGGCAACCAAACAAAGCTTCACTCACCGCCCTACACTTTGGGCCGACCCAGAAGCACTCGGCGATGATTACAAAAATGCACTAACCGATGATCGCCTAAACGAGCTTGCCAACAATATTGATATGAGCCAAGCCAAAAACTGGCCGTTCAATACTGAGCCCGGCGATACCGTTTGGATGGCAGCACGCGATAAAAACGGCCAATTGGTGAGCTTTATTCAAAGTATTTATTGGGAGTTTGGCAGCGGAATACTCATGAGCGAAGGCGGATTTGTATGGAATAACCGCGGGCTAAGCTTTAGCTTAAACAACCAAGATACCAATGCGCTGGCACCTAACAAACGCCCCGCACATACACTTAATCCAGCGATGGCTAAGTTTGAAGATGGCAGACGCCTTGCCTACGGCACCATGGGCGGTGAAGGCCAGCCTCAAACTCAAGCCGCTGTATTTGCAGGCTACGCGTGGCGTAATAAATCAATTACCCAAGCGGTGAGCGACCCGCGCTGGTTACTTGGCCGCACATGGGGCGATACAAGCACTAACTTAAAAATAGAGCGCAGCCTCGCTTTGCAAATAAAAGATGAGTTAAATCAACGCGGCCACGATTGGGTAAGCGTTGAAAACAACAACGAAATGATGGGCCATGCAGGTGCAATTTTAGATACACCCACAACCCTTGAAGCTGCAACGGACCCTCGCTCTGATGGCCGTGCAACTGTTTCATCAACGCAGTAGGAACACACATGACAGAAATAATGAATCAATGGCCCATTATTGCGGCCTTAATAGCAACCGGCATTTTTGCAGGTATTTTAGCAGGCCTATTTGGTGTTGGCGGCGGTATAGTCATTGTGCCTGTGCTGTACTTTTTATTGCAAGGTTTTGGCGTAAGCCCTGAGTCGGCCATGATGATAGCCACGGCTACATCGCTTGCCACCATAGTGCCTACTTCTATTTCGTCTATTCGCTCGCACCATGCAAAGGGCAACATTGACCTTGCTTTAATTAAATACTGGGCGCCGTTTATTTTAGTTATGGCCGTTGTAGGCAGCTACTTAGCGCACTCAATACGCGGTAATGCACTGGTACTTATGTTTGCTTGTATTGCTATTTTAGTTAGCCTTAACATGTTATTTAGAGCCGGCGCCCCTGCCCTTGTAAATCAATTACCGGGTAAATTTGGCCAAGGCATAATGGCAAGTATTGTCGGTGGCTTATCTGTCATGATCGGCATAGGCGGCGGCACAATTGGTGTGCCCATGCTTAACGCATTTAACGTACGTGCCCATGTTGCCGTAGGCACTGCAGCCGTATTTGGCTTATTGATTGCGCTACCGGGCGTAATTACCTTATTAAGTATTGGCACCACGCCAACCGATGCTCCCCTAGGTACGTGGGGGTTAGTTAACCTCCCTGCCTTTTTTCTTATTATTCCGCTGACTATTTTGTTTGCGCCTATTGGCGTAAAAATTGGTAGCAAGCTGGATCAAAAACAATTAAAACGCGCTTTTGCCGTTGTCTTAATGATAACGGGTATTCGCATGCTTATTCAGACTCTGGGAGCCTAAAACATGTTTAGCAACACGCAAATTCAAACCTTAAATCCGCCGCAGCGTTTACTAATGGGGCCAGGCCCAATTAACGCAGATCCACGTGTACTGCGTGCTATGTCGGCGCAGCTAATTGGCCAATACGACCCAGTAATGACCGGTTTTATGAACGAAACCATGGCCCGCTATCGCGAAATATTTAAAACCAAAAATGAATGGACCCTGTTAGTTGACGGTACATCACGCGCAGGAATAGAAGCCGTTTTATGCTCTATTTTACGCCCAGGCGATAAAGTGCTTGTGCCAATTATGGGCCGCTTTGGCCACTTGCTTGCTGAAATAGCCGAGCGCGTTGGCGCAAAAGTGCACACCATAGAAGTACCGTGGGGCGAAGTATTTACCCCAGAACAAATAGAAAAAGCCATTGTTGACGTAAAACCCCATGTACTTGCCATGGTGCAAGGCGATACTTCAACAACCATGAACCAACCGCTTGAACACATAGGCGATATTTGCCAAAAGCACGATGTATTATTTTACTGCGATGCCACCGCCTCAATTGTAGGTAACGATTTACCCGCCGATGAGTGGAAACTCGATGCGCTTTCGGTGGGTTTACAAAAATGTTTAGGCGGACCGTCTGGCTCCGCGCCATTAACACTGAGCGACAAATGCGCCGATTGGATCCAAAAACGTAAAAAAGTAGAAGCGGGTATTCGTACCGCACAGCATACAGACGGTACCGAGCCCTATGTGCGTTCAAACTACTTTGACCTAGGTATGATCATGAATTACTGGGGGGAGGAGCGCCTTAACCACCACACCGAAGCCACCAGCATGCTGTATTGCGCATCAGAATGCGCCCGCATTGTTATTGAAGAAGGCGTAGATAACTGCGTTGCCCGCCACAAGTTACACGGCGATGCCATGCTAACGGGTATTCAAGCACTGGGCTTAAACGTATTTGGCGACATAAGTAATAAGATGAACAACGTAGTGGGTGTGTATATTCCCGAAGGTATTAACGCCGACCATGTACGCGGACAAATGCTAACCGACTTTGGTATTGAAATTGGCACCTCGTTTGGGCCACTGCATGGCAAAATTTGGCGTATTGGTACCATGGGTTACAACGCACGTAAAGATGCCGTATTACAAACATTGGCAAGCCTAGATGCCTGCTTACATGCCAACGGCTATAAAGGCCCTAAAGGCGAAGCCGCTATTGCCGCCCTTGCTCATTATAAATAATAAAAAGGATTTAGCATGACGACTGCAAGCCCCTCTTTAGCGCCATTATTAAATAATGAGCTAGCTAACACCTATGCTGCGCGCGCCTTAGCGCGTTGTAAAACACTCAGTGGCCTATCGCAAATGCAAGGCGGCATTCACCGCGTGTATTTATCTAAAGAGCACAAAGAGTGTAATAGCGTTACTGCCGCGTGGATGGCTGAGGCGGGCATGCAATCGTGGCAAGACGAAGTAGGCAATTTATGGGGGCGTTTAGCGTCATCTAACCCAAACGCTAAACGCTTAATTATAGGCTCACACCTAGACACCGTACCCAATGCCGGTGCATTTGATGGCATTTTAGGAGTATTACTCGGTATTGAAATAGCCGCCCTTGCGCATACACTTAAGCTTGATTTACCGTTTCATTTAGATGTTGTGGGTTTTTGTGATGAAGAAGGCACTCGCTTTGCCACCACATTAATTGGCTCAAAAGCACTGGCAAACGAGTTTGACCCGCAATGGTTAAATATACAAGATAGTAACGGCATTACCATGCGCCAAGCTATGCTGGATTTTGGTTTAAACCCTGCAAACTATGCAAAAGCAGCACTTAATAAAAACGAGTTACTTGGTTACTGGGAAACCCACATAGAGCAAGGCCCCGTGCTTGAGTCGATAAATCAGGCGTTAGGCATTGTCACTGCCATTGCAGGAGCAAAGCGCGCTATGATCACCCTAACAGGTCAAAGCGGCCATGCTGGTACCACGCCTATGAATTTACGTCAGGATTCGTTAGCAGGCTGCGCCGAATTGACGCTTGCTATAGAGCAACTAGCAAAAAATGCGAGTAATGGCGAAGTAGCCACCGTTGGCCAAATTCAAGCACGCCCAGGCGCTACAAATGTTATTGCCGGTAAAACCACCATTAGCCTAGATGCACGCGCTCAAAACGATGACGACCTAGCCATATTACTTAGTGCAATTCGCACACGCGCAGATCAAATTGCAACATCGCGTAATTTAACGCTCGATTGGCAGTGGACACATGCGGCCGACGCCGTAGCGTGCGATACTCACATTCAGCATTCATTTTCAAGCGCATGCAAACTTAATAACCAAGCTTCACCTTCTCTTGCCTCAGGCGCAGGGCACGATGCAATGGCCATAGCCCCTATTTGCCCTGTTGGTATGCTCTTTATACGCAGCCCTGGCGGCATAAGCCATCACCCAGCAGAAGCCGTTATCGACAGCGATGTAACAAAAGCTCTATGTGTGATGTACAGCGCGCTTGTGCTTTTTACTCAAACCTTACAAAAAGAGTGAACTAATAAATAATGCAGAGGTTAAATGTAAGTATTGTTCTATTTAACGATTAACTTTGTGAGGTTTTACTCGCATACCAGCAAGGTGAGTTAAAGCAGTTATAGGAACTAAAGTACCTGCTTTTGTATATTAAACTTTAATGTTACTGCATATTTAAACGGCGTATTTACGGCAACACCCTCTTTTGCTATTTGTCATGTTGCATTCACATCCAACCTTATTTTATAACGTAATTTAATACCAAGTAGAGTCCCTAATAAAACTGCAATAACATGCAGCAAAGCTGAAATTAAATACATTAAAGGCTCCATTGTTATTTCTAACAATATATAGAGTAAGGCACCGACACTTAAGTTAATAAACCAATAAACAGCCGCAACTAAAAAGGCTTGTTTATAGGGACTCACTCTTTGCTTGTACCCCAAGTAACAATAAACGATTAAAGAGGTTACAAACCCGATGGCGTAATGGGTAGAAGCGTATGGTGTACTTTGAATCATTTCATCAAAACCAACAATCTCTGTGGCTATTGTTGATAAAGCAACTAGTAATAGATACAAGCCGGCTGAAAAGAGTAAAACCCTAGAGTATTTCACAATAATCCTTTAGTAATATAATTAGGTAGTAGAATAGCGCTAACAGTCAAATTCAATCTAATAATGAGTTTATGTAATTAACTCTCAGTACCTTAAACACAATGTGTTGCCTTTGAAAACCATAAATAAACGGCTTTTTTCAAAAAGTTTTTCTACAATTTTGATGCCCGCAAAGAGCCAGATGATAGCTTATAGTTATATTTAGCTAAACATAACTAAATTAGTCGCTTTACTTAATCCGCTTGTTAGCAATCAGATTGCGGCTGTGTTTCCATGTATTCTTCCACAATTTCCAGCTGCCCCATCTCCGTTCTTTTTAGAAGCATATAATAGCCTTTATCGGTGTAACATTTATTTTCAGAATATCGGTGTGCCTTGATCTTATAGCTATTGCCTTCAGACTTTATTGTTATGTTTTTGAATGTGCTTTTGTCATTTTTCATTTTTGCCAATGGCATTACACGTTGGACAAGCACCTTCCACTGTTCACCCGTAATTTCCATTTGACGCTCCGCACCATGCGGGTAAACGCGATAGGATTGAATTTTGCCATCGTTTGAATATAAAGAAGCAACTTTCACGTCAAAATTACTACCTAGTTTCATATATTCATCAAAAAAACTTTTCGCATTTTCCGATGCATGTGAAATGCTCGACATTAAAACTGCAACAGCGAGTATAACTTTTTTCAAATGTTGGCTCCTTACTAAGATTGATGGTTGCTAACGCCCGCATATAATGCGGGGAATACTTGGCTATAATTAGCAGAGAATGAGCCTCAAAAGAGCGTTTAACGCCATTTTTAATGCGCTTGATATATGCTGACTATGCCTGCTGCGGTAATTTTAATTGCTTATAAACTTTCTTACACTTACCACAGGTGATATCTAATTCGAACTTATAGTTAACGCACTGAAAAAAGAAGCCATACACTTTACTTCCAATTTTTATAAACGTAAGAACAAACGCTGTTGCCACCATAAAACTAAATTCATAAGCACCACTTTCGTAGAGTGCTGAATCTATACACAACTCAACAAATAAAAGTGCCACAACCTTGTAGTGCTTACCAATTACCGCAATAAAAAATGTAAAAAAAGCTACAAAGTAAGCAAAACCTTGTGACTCTTCAGCTAAAAAAGCCAAGAAACCTATTGGAATAGATAAACAAATGCTAAGAAAAAGAAATCCCACCATATCGATTTTTGACATCCAAAAGTCAGTTTTAAAACTATTTTTTGTTTTGCACTTACTACACTTTAACATCAACTACTCTAAATAAAGGATATGACGCTTGCCGTAAACGGCACAAAATTACAACTAAACTGGACATCCACTTTAATATAACAAACAAAAATGAGTCACTAAATTTACCATACAGGTTCTGAATTTGTCTTTTTTGCTGGGACGCCTTCTTTTCATCTAATAAAAATAAGCCATTAGCAATTCTGAACTTATTCATAATTGAACCCCCAAGATTAATTTTTACTTAAATGTAGAGGTTGAGAGTCCAATTATCTTTTGAGGAAGTTATTTTAGTTTAGAGTCGCAATTTCCACTTTTAGCCATACCAAGCCTTTGAACCTCAGACTTACCTGTATCAGTATTTGCTAGCTCAAGATCTGCACCGCCAACAAAAGCACCCATTTTTATAAATTGTTCAACAAAATACAATTCTCCATTTTTAGCATTAATTGTTAACGTATTAGGAGAAAACTCTGATTCTGTTGATATTTCAAGTTTTTCATCTCCTGGCACTTCTTTATAGAAGAAAACTCCTTTAGCTGTTTGGCCAACACATTCTTTCTCGATCCAGACATCTTTTTTTAGAGCTGCTCCGACAAAAGTATCTTTACGGTATACATAAATTCCAGCTGTATCTTTAGATGGAGCATTGAATTCTTTTGCAATATTTTCAGTTTCTTTAGATTCCATTGGAACAGAAGAACAGCCTGCTAATGATACCGTTGTTATTATTGCGAGTACTAATGATTTCATTAAATATCCTTGTAATATATATAGTTAATTAAGAGCAAAGTGCTCAGGTTATTGATCTAATTGCCTAACGCCTCTATTAAACAGCACAAGCAGTAGCCGTAAGTCTAGGTAATCTTCACCCGGTTAAATGGTTTGTTATATTTTATTTTTCAATTTATAAGAACCATTAAATACAGCATTGAAGCAACTGTCTTGATGTGGACAATTACGCAAATTTACAATTAAGTTATTCCCTCTAAGTGTTATGGAGCCAGAGTAAGATTTTAATATTTGTAATTTGTTTTTATAGGTTATCTTAAAACTATTTTCAGTCAGCTCACCGGACAATTGATCGATATGTATTTTATAAAACACATCGTGGTAAGTAGGCCAAAACATTTGAGATTCGTCGTGAACCATATTTGGCCTTTTGCCTTTCAAAATAAGCTCATATCTTTTTATTTTACCATTTTTAACGACAACATCACTTTCAAACGATGCACTGCTCAATAAAGCACAACTAGATAGAAACACACTCAAAAATATAAACGGTAGTCTAATCATACTCATAAAATATAACGAGACTCTAGAATAACCCAACAGCTAAATTCAATTAACAAACGAGCTTCTGGAATTAACTCTAAGCGCTTTTAAAGCATTAGGTAATGCATTTGGAACCCATAAAACAGGCCGATTTTCTTTAAAAAGAGTAATTCTACAGCCTCTCAACGCCCCAATAAGAGGCTGATAACAGTTTGCTAAAATGTGAAGCGAAGCGGAACCGAGCAAACTGTTAGCAGTCCCGTCTTGATTGGCTTGTTATACGTACTATTGATAAGACTGTCTTATTTTATTGTTTAGAGCTACAAACTGTTGGACGAGCTCATCACAAACATCTTTTGTTGCTCCACACTTTGCAGTCATTTCTATATGAATAGAGCCATCTTTTTCTATTATTTCTCTTTTTACTATAGCTGGGTATGCAGCATGGGATTCAGGCGTAAACGAGTATATTGATTTTTCTAAACCGTTATCAATATTTATAATTGTCCAGCCATTTGCATTTCTAAATGTAGCGTCAGGATTACTTTTAAGGTTCTCTAATGTTTTCAAAGCTCCTGGGGATTCAGAGGATGATTTTTTTTTGCCGTTGTAACCAAGACTTTCATTTTCAGTGGAAGCACAGCCGCTCAAAAGAAAGATAAATACCACATAAATTAATTTATTCACTAAACCTCCTTGTACGTATAACATATTATTGAACACCACTTTGAGGGGTTATAACATCCCAAAACGGCGCATATTACATCGCCCAATAATTCCACTAAATAACTGCAATGTAAACAAGCAATTAGGCATGCAGCGAAAAAGCCTTTGTTACTTTGCACCAAAACGACTTTTAATAATGTTATCGGACAAAGTCAAAATAGCTGTTTATGTGAACAGTTCATTCTAAAGGGAAATTTTGGCTTTGTATATTTAGCACGTATGAGTTGAAGCATTGGCTAGATAAGCGAGCCTTATCATATTGATGATACAGGCTCGCTGAGGTATTTATGATAAAACGAATAGGTAAGGTATTTACTTTACATCAAAGTTCACGTGGTCAAAGTAAGGATTTGTCTCACATGCTTTAAGTACACTAATTGTAGTAAGTACAATAAGTTGCAGCTCGCTGTTTACGTTAACAACTATGCATTCGTCTTTATTTGCATTGCGTTTTGTATCAGTTGCTACGCCACACACAACATCGCCATTTTTTAATATAAGCTCAATGCTTAAATGGTGCATACAGGCAGTTTCGATGTAGTCGTATTGGTGGCAACTGATCATACAGTTCTCTTTATTTAGCTGGTTTAAATAGCATTAAAGTGGCAATAACAACTAAGTTGCCTACATACCATAAGTCTTTAATTACAAATTGCCCTAAACGCTCTAATAATGTGCTTGAGCTCAATGCTCCTGTAGCGGTAATTAAAAATGTTTGGGTCATTAAAAACACACTTAAACACGCTAAGCCACTAACAATAATAAGCTTTTTATTGTTAAGTAAAATGCCTATGCCAAGTAGCACTGCAAATAATACATCAAACCCACCAATTACGTTTGATGCGCCTTGTACACTAAAGACTGTGTATAACCACGACATAAACGGTGAGGTTTCTACTAGGCTTACAATGGCTTTTGCTTCAAACTCATAAAACTTCATGCCACCAATCCACAGTAAAACCATAGCAATCGGCATAAAGTTTAAAAGTACGTGTTGTTTGTCTGTAAGCTTATTTTTATAAAACAAAAATAAATACAAAGGGATGACTGCAAAGTATTTAATAATGCCTTGCCCACTGCCAATAATTGGAAAGCCGCCTAACTGGGCCATCCAACGATTGCTGGCTAATAAAGTAAGTAAAGGCACTATGCTAACAATTAACGCGAGAACCAATGCTGGTGTAGGCTTTATTAATTTTAAATGCGCGGCTAGAGTGGCAAGTGCTAATGCAATCATAGTGCTTCCGGTTAGCAAGCCTATCATTTTATTATTTAGTGAAGTATTGAACCCATAAAATTCAAATGTTGCTACAAGTGCATTTGGGTTTGCACCCAAAGCAAACGATACGCCAAGCAATCCAAAACTAAGAGCAAGTAAAGTGATCAGTGCGTTATTTGTGTGTGTTAAGTTCATTATGTGCCTATTAAATCTGTAATGGCTAACTAAGACCTCTTTTTTCCTAAAAAGCATTCAAACTAGTTAAAAGAATCCTCGCTTATGTAATTTTAAATAGTTATATAAATGCACTTTTTAAAAGCACATAGCTTACAAGAGAAAACATATCCTATTGGTCAAGTTAACACATAAAAGTGATTAAAAAGTCATGCAAAAAATAACAAATTAAAACTTAGCCACTCAATAAAAACCAAATAAAAGCAATTAAAATAAGCAACTTAAAACCTTTTTATAACTTTATAAACTTCTCTTTAATCCTTATTCCCCCTGTTAAAAAGCAAAAAGCTAACCGATCGGTCAGATTTGGCATGTTAACTGCAAAGTACTCATTATAATAAAACAGCTTTTTTCTTATTTGCGCAATAACAATACGAAAAGGCAGACAATAAACCTTATTAAAAACAAGGTGTTAAAAAGCTAAGGGGGTCTGTGTGATTCAGTTTTTATTAAATGACACGCCAATAGAAGTACAAGAATGTTCGCCAAGTCTCACCATTTTGGACTGGCTACGCACCAAAAAAGGGAAAGTGGGCACCAAAGAAGGGTGTGCTACAGGCGATTGCGGCGCGTGCACAATTTTAGTCGGCGAAGAAAAAACAAACTCAAACGGTAACCCAGTTTGGCACTACCAAACCATGAACAGCTGCCTGCTTTTATTAGGCAATGCACACGCAAAACACATAGTAACTGTAGAGGCTGTAACAACGGGGCTTTACCCAACCCTTGATGACTTACACCCAGTACAACGCGCATTAGTAGAGTGCCATGGTTCACAGTGTGGTTTTTGTACCCCAGGTATAATAATGAGCATGTTGGCGCTTTATATTAATAATCCGAGTTACCCAGGTAAAAAAGCCGCTATTCATGCTTTAGGAGGCAACTTGTGCCGCTGTACCGGCTACAGCCCTATTTTACTAGCGGTAGAAAAAGCTTATAGCTACGAGCGCAAAAATGAGCCTTACTCAGCCATGGCAGCTCAGTTTAAAGCCTCACTTAATACGCAATATGATGACGATGTTCCATTTTTAAAAAATGGCCCTCGCAAATTCTACTTGCCACAAAATGCTAAGCAGCTTGTTGAACTAAAAGCGCTTTACCCGCATGCACACTTGGTTGCTGGTGGCACTGACTTTGCCATTGAGCTTAGCCAAAATATGTTATTACCCGATGTAATAATATCCCTAAGCCAAGCTAAAGAGCTGTGCACATTAAGCGATAACAACGGCGAGCTACATATTGGTGCAGCACTCCCTTACAGCCAGTTTGTAGACGCTTTTTACAGTTACTACCCTGAGTCCAAAGAGCTGTTTGAACGCCTTGGCTCTAACCAAGTACGTAACAGTGGCACCTTAGGTGGCAGCATAGGAAATGCCTCTCCTATTGGCGATCCAGCCCCATTATTAATTGCACTTAATGCCACTATGGATTTATTAAGCGTAGCAGGCATACGCACTATAAACGTGGCCGACTACTTTGTTGATTACAAAAAAACAGTCATTAAAAGCGATGAAGTAATTAGCAAAATTACAGTGCCAAAACGCTCAGACTCGTTAAAGCTTGCGTGCCATAAAATTTCAAAACGCTTTGAAGATGATATATCTACCGTGTGTTTAGTACTGGCTATTGAGCAAGCACAAGGTGTAATTAGCAATGCCCGCTGCGCCATGGGCGGTATGGCTGCAATCCCCAAACGCGCCGCACACATAGAGCAAAAGCTTAATGCTCAGCCCTTACAAGTAAGCACGTTTATAGATGCCGCTAATGCTATAAATGATGACTTTACCCCCATGAGCGACGTACGTAGCAGCGCACATTATCGCACTACGGTAAGCAAAAACTTGCTACAACGTATTGGTATTGAGTTTTGCGGTGCACAGCCTAGTAGCAATAAAAATAATAACAACATTGCCATTACGAGGATTTCACATGCGTCACTTTGAAATGGATAAACTAAAAGCCCAAGGCGGAAGCGTTGGCCAATCTAAGTACCACGAAAGCGCAATTAAACAAGTATGTGGCAATGCAAACTACGCCGACGATAACCCAGAGCCCCATGGCTGCTTACACGCCTACCCTGTGCTTGCGCCTATTACTAGCGGCTTTATTACATCAATTGATACAAGTAAAGCGCTTGAAGTGGCAGGTGTTATACGTATTTTATCGGCCGATGATGTACCCGGTAAGCTTGATATTGGCCCTATATTTCCAGGTGATGTACTGCTGACCAATCACGAAATTCAATACCACGGGCAACCTGTGCTGGTAGTCGTTGCCGACAGCTACGCCATTGCTCGCCGCGCTGCTCGCTTAGTGGTTATAGAGTGCGAGCAAACCACACCCATACTCGATATTAAAGAAGCCATAAAAAAAGAGCATTGGGTAAGGCCGCCCCATTCACTTAACCGCGGAAATAGCGAACAAGCCATAAATAAAGCAGCCCACAAGCTCAAAGGCGAAATACACATAGGTGGGCAAGAACACTTTTACCTTGAGGGACAAATAGCACTTGCTCAGCCCGATAACGACGGCGGGATCCATGTGCAATGTTCTACGCAGCACCCAACAGAGGTGCAGCACTTAGTTGCTAAAATTTTAAAAAAGCCATTTAGCTTTGTAAACGTAGAAACCCGCCGTATGGGCGGTGCCTTTGGCGGTAAAGAAACTCAAGGCGCACCGTGGGCTTGCCTTGCAGCGCTTGCAGTTTACTACCTTGGCTGCGCAGTTAAAATGCGCCTAGCCCGTAGCGACGATTTTAAATTAACCGGTAAGCGCCACCCGTTTTATAATCACTATCATGTTGGTTTTGACGAAAATGGTTTAATAGAAGGTGCCGACATTACCGTAAACGGATTTTGTGGCTACTCCCCAGATTTATCAGATGCAATTGTAGACCGCGCCATGTTTCATGCCGATAACGCCTATTACTACCCAGCCGCCACAATTAAGGGTAATCGCTGTAAAGTAAATACCGTAAGCCATACTGCATTTAGAGGATTTGGTGGCCCGCAAGGCATGATTATGGGCGAGCTAATAATGGACGATATAGCAGCCAAATTAGGTAAAGATCCTCTTGAGATCCGAAAACTTAATTTATACAAAAAAGGCCGCGACACCACGCCGTATCATCAAACCGTAGAGCAACATATTTTAAAAGATATGATAACCCAGCTTGAGGAGTCGGGTGACTACTGGGCGCGTAAAACTGCAATTAAAAAGTTTAATGCCACATCCCCTATTATTAAAAAAGGGCTATCGATGACGCCGGTTAAATACGGTATTTCGTTTACGGTACAGCATTTAAATCAAGCTGGTGCATTAGTACATGTATACAGCGATGGTTCTATACATTTAAACCACGGCGGCACCGAAATGGGCCAAGGACTAAACACCAAAATTGCGCAAATTGTGGCCCATGGCTTTGGGGTCGATTTTAACGCGGTAAGTATTAGTGCTACCCGTACCGACAAGGTACCCAACACCTCGCCAACCGCCGCCTCAAGCGGGACTGACCTAAACGGCATGGCAGCGCTAAACGCCGTAAACACCATAAAAGAACGCTTAATAAACTTTATAAGCGAGCACTTTGAAGTAGACAGCCAAAGTGTTGTATTTAAAGATAACCTAATTACCTTTAACAAAGGTGAAATTAGCTTTAGCGAACTTGCAAACCTTGCTTACATGAACCGTATATCGCTTTCATCAACGGGTTATTACGCCACGCCTAAAATACATTACGACAGAGCGAAAGGCGAAGGCCGCCCATTTTTTTACTACGCTCACGGCGTAGCACTCAGTGAAGTAGAAATCGATACGCTAACAGGCGAAAACACCGTAACGCGTGTAGATATTCTGCACGATGTGGGCAGCTCAATTAACCCAGCACTTGATATAGGCCAAATTGAAGGTGCCTTTGTGCAAGGTATGGGCTGGCTTACCACCGAAGACTTACAATGGAATGATAAAGGCCAGCTTGCAAGCTTTGGCCCCGCTAACTATAAAATTCCGGCTATTGGCGATACCCCTGCCGAATTTAACGTCAATTTATATAACTCTGCCAACCCAGAAACCACCGTATTTAGGTCAAAAGCAGTTGGCGAGCCGCCGTTTATGTTGGCCTTTAGTGTGTGGAGTGCGATTCGTAATGCGATAAGCAGTGTGGCTGATTACAAGTACACCGCCCCACTCGATACGCCTGCAACACCTGAGCGTGTATTAAACGCAATTGTGCAAACCGCTAGCTGGTTTGAGGAGCAGCAACATGGCTAATTTAAATGAGTCGTTTCAGGGTTTTCATACTCAAAACTGGGCGCAAGCTATAAACGAGCACGAACAAAGCGGCACTAACTATGTTATTGCGACAGTGCTTGGAACCAATGGCTCAACCCCTCGTGGCACAGGCTCTAAAATGGTAATAAGCGGCGAGCATATTTACGACACCCTTGGCGGTGGTCACCTTGAATACGTAGTAATAGAAAAAGCCCGCGAACTGCTTGCCAAAGGTGAGGCGGCGCAAGTGATAGAGCAGTTTAACCTAGGCGCAAATTTAGGCCAATGCTGCGGCGGAGCTGCCACCGTGATGCTTGAGTGCATGCAATGCGAGCGCTTTACCCTCGACATATACGGCGCAGGCCATGTAGCACAAGCGCTTATTGGTATATTGGCACAGCTGCCTATGCGTATACGTTGGATAGATAGCCGCGCCGATGTATTCCCACAGAACATTCCTAATAACGTTATAAAAGTGGTTGATGAAGAGCCAACAGAGCAAGTTAAACGCGCGCCCAAAGCTAATAATTACTTAATATTAACCCATAACCACCAGCTCGACTTTGCACTCACACAAGCCATTATTAAACGCGCTGATGCCAATTGGCTTGGCGTAATTGGCTCAGATACCAAAGCAAAACGCTTTAAGCAGCGCTTAGCTCATCGCGATTTTACCACCGAGCAAATAAAGCAAATGACCTGCCCTGTTGGGCTTGAAAATGTAACGGGCAAGCTCCCTATGGAAGTGGCAATATCAATTAGTGGGCAGTTAATTGGCCTTTATCAAGCTATGCAAACCCATGCGCCAAAACGCCAAAGTGTGCAATGGCGTGCACTTAAAAATGCTCTAATTAGCACCGCGCAAGAGGAAGAAAACGCATGAGTCGCTTAAAAATTAATAACCTAAATGAAGCGCAAGCGTACCAAGCATTAGAGCATTGTTGCGCCGCCCCTAATTGGGTGAGCGGTATGCTAAATACCATGCCATTTAAAAATAAAGAGCAGCTTTTTCAGAGCGCGCAAAGCGTATGGGATAGCCTAGGTGAGAGCGACTATTTAGCCGCTTTTGAAGGCCACCCGCAAATAGGCGATTTATCAACATTAAGTAAAAAGTACGCAGCTACTGCACAAAAAGCGGGGCACGAACAATCAGGAATGAGCAAAGCAAACGAGCAAACCCTTAAAAAAATGATTGCGCTAAATAAAGAATACCTCAGTAAATTTGGCTTTATATTTATTGTGTGTGCCAGCGGCAAAAGTGCTGAGCAAATGCTTGAACTTATTGAGCAGCGTATACACAACACCCGCAGCACAGAGCTCAATATAGCCGCAGGCGAACAAGCCAAAATAACAAAAATAAGATTGGAGTCCCTGATATGAATAAAAGTATGAACAAAAGCCCTATTACTACCCATATACTCGATACCAGCACAGGCAAACCTGCAGCCGATGTAGCTGTACAATTGTTTGTATACACTAATAACAAGTGGGAATTAATTGCCCAAGGTAAAACAAATAGCGACGGGCGTATTACCGACTGGCTAAATAAAAACGTAGAGTTTGCCACCTATAAGTTAGTATTTGATTTAGATAGCTATTATGAAAACCAACCTACCCCAGCGTTTTACCCAGAAGCGCAAATAACCTTTAGATTACAAGATCAAAAACATCATCACATCCCATTATTGCTTAGCCCATTTGGCTACTCAACGTACAGAGGCAGCTAACAATGAGCACGCAAAACAATAATAAATTAACCGTAATTTGTGCCAACATACTCGACTTTGTTGACGACCCAGCCATAGCGGGCGACACCGCCCATCGCTATTTTGAAAAAGGCGCGTTAGTTATTCAAAACGGTAAAGTGGTTAACCTTGGTTACGAGCAAGACATACTGCCAAGCATTGATAAGTCAGCCACTCTTATTCGCCACGATGGCAAATTGGTAATGCCCGGCATGATAGACACGCACATACATTTGCCGCAAACCGAAATGGTCGGCGCGTATGGCGAGCAGCTTTTAAGTTGGCTTACCGAATACGCCTTCCCAACCGAAAAAAAGTTTGCCAGTGAAGTGTACTCAAGTGAGGTTTCAAACCGCTTTTTAGATGAGTTATTACGAAACGGCACCACCACTGCATTGGTATTTGGCACGGTGCACCCGCAATCGGTGGATGCCTTTTTTAGCGAATCTCAAAAACGTAATTTACGCATGATTGCCGGTAAGGTGATGATGGACAGAAACTGCCCTGACGATTTATCTGATTGCGCGCAAACCAGTTACGATCAATCAAAAGCACTCATAGAAAAATGGCACAATGTTGATAGGTTAAGCTATGCGGTAACACCACGTTTTGCGCCTACATCAACCCCTGAGCAACTACAAAAATGCACTCAACTATTAGAAGAATACCCCGACACTTACCTACATACGCACTTATCTGAAAACAAAGACGAGTGCGAATGGGTAAAAGGGTTATTCCCGGGCGCTGATGATTACTTGAGTGTTTACGAGCAAGCTAAAATGGTACGTAAACGCTCGGTATTTGCTCATAGTATTCATTTATCTGAGCGCGAGCTTTGCTGCCTTGCAGATAACAACGCGGCTATTTCGCACTGCCCTACTTCTAACTTATTTTTAGGCTCTGGCTTATTAAATTTAAAAGCCTGTGAAGAGCACGGAATAAACGTAGGTATGGGCACCGATGTTGGCGCAGGCACAAGTTTTTCTATGCTACAAACAGGTAATGAAGCGTACAAAATTCAACAGCTTCAAGGTCAAAAGTTCTCGGCTTTTAAAGGCCTATATTTAGCGACGCTTGGCGGCGCACGGGCGCTGGATTTAGAAGGCACCATAGGAAATTTTGCAATCGGTTGTGAAGCCGACTTTATAGTCATGGATTACGCGGCTACTTCATTTTTAAAATTTAGAATTGGCCATGCTAAAACACTACACGAGCAACTTTTTGCCATGATGATGCTAGGCGATGATCGCTGTATTGAACAAACCTACATTATGGGTAAAAGCGTTTATAAACGCGATGATAAAAAACAGTTTACAGCCACCCACACACCGCAGTTAGAAGAGGCTTAACCTAATGGAAAACTATTTATTTGAGCTTGTTCATTTAGTGCTTCGTTTTTTTCATGTAATTGCTGGCATTGCGTGGATTGGCGCGTCGTTTTATTTTGCGTGGCTTGATAATAACTTACAAACCCCGCCACAATGGAAACAAGACAAAGGCATAAAAGGCGATTTATGGGCCGTGCACGGCGGTGGCTTTTACGAAGTGGCTAAGTATCAAAATGGCCCTGAAGAAATGCCCCACACTCTGCATTGGTTTAAATGGGAAGCCTACACAACGTGGATCACCGGTATTTTATTATTTAGTCTACTTTTTTATGTTGGCGCCGATGTTTACCTAATCGATAACAGTAAAAGTGAGCTAAGTAAATTTGCAGCTATTAGTGCATCGCTTGGCTTTATTGGCTTAGGTTATGGTGTTTATCGATTATTATGTAAAACCCCGCTGGTTGAAAACGGCAACGCGTTTATTGCTGTGGTTATTGGCCTATTGGCCCTTTGGACTTACGGGGTTGACCAGCTATTTAGTGACCGCGCTGTGTATATTCACGTAGGTGCCCTTATTGGCACGTGTATGGTTGGCAATGTGTACCACATTATTATGCCAGGGCAGCGCTACATGGTAAGCGAAGTAGAAGCTGGCCGTATTCCTGATTCAGCACCGGGTTTAAAAGCAAAGCTGTGCTCTATTCATAATAACTACGCCACGTTACCTGTGGTATTTATTATGCTAAGCAACCACTTTCCATATACCTACAGCCACAGCGTTGGCTGGCTTATATTAATTGCGCTATTTGGTATTGGCATGTGGATACGCCATTACTTTAACTTAAAGCACCAAGGTATTAATAAACCTTCGGTACTTATAAGTGGTATTGCCGCTTTTTTTGCCCTCATGCTGGCTATAGCTCCATGGCCTAGCAGCCCAACAAATACAAGCGAAAGCGCGCCTTTACAAGCCAGCATTACCGACACTCAAGCGTGGGATATAATCAGCAAGCACTGCACACAGTGCCACAGTGAAACACCTACATCAAAGCTTTTTCAAACAGCGCCGCTTGGCTTTAAGCTCGACTCTATTAATGATGTAAAAAAAGCCAGCACGCTTATTCATACCCGCGCGGTTATAACCAAAGACATGCCATTGGCAAATATGACCAAAATGACTGATGCAGAGCGAGAAACACTAGGCTCTTGGCTCACAGCAATTAAAAAGGAGCAATAACATGAGCGAGCAATTTAAACACTACCCGCGCGATTTAGTTGGTTATGGCTCACAGGTGCCCCATGCAAATTGGCCCAATAAAGCCCGCATTGCTCTGCAAGTGGTATTAAATTACGAAGAAGGCGGCGAAAACTGTGTACTCCATGGTGATGCAGCGGCCGAAACATTTTTATCCGAAATAGTCAGTGCCCCGCATGTAGAAGACCGCCATATAAGCATGGAGTCCATTTACGAATATGGCTCGCGAGCAGGTGTATGGCGTTTACTTAAACTCTTTAAAAAATACGATATACCTGTCACTATTTTTGCTGTGGCAATGGCCCTTGAGCGCCACCCCGATATAGCTAAAGCCTTTGTAGATGCAGGGCACGAAATAGCAAGCCACGGCCTGCGCTGGATTAATTATCAACATATAGATAAGCAAACCGAGCGCGAGCACATGCAAAAAACCATTGAGATCATTCAAACACTCACAGGTAAAAAGCCAAAAGGCTGGTATACCGGGCGCACAAGCCCAAATACTGCAGCCCTTGTGGTAGAAAATGGCTCGTTTTTATATGACGCCGACGATTACAGCGACGATTTACCCTTTTACAGTATTAAAGAAGGTAAGCCACAGTTAATAGTGCCCTACACCCTTGATGTAAACGACATGCGCTTTGCTGCGGTGCAAGGCTTTAATGCCGGCGATCAATTTTATAATTACTTAAAAGATGCCTTTGATACGCTTTATGAAGAAGGCGACCCACAAGGTGAAAACGCCCCAAAAATGATGTCGATAGGGCTGCATTGCCGCTTAATTGGCCGCCCAGGGCGCATTAAAGCCCTCGCACGGTTTTTAGAGTATGCTAAATCGCATGAGCAAGTGTGGTTTGCCACGCGCGAGCAAATCGCCGAGCACTGGCTTAAAACCCACCCCTATAAAAAAGCCTAGATGTAGTCTATTTAAAATTACACTTTAGTAACTTAAAACAAAAAAGCCCAGCATAGCTGGGCTTTGGTTACTCTAAGGGGGTGTTACTTAATTAAATGTTACTGTTACGATGTTAGAACATACGTTTTCAGAAACACACAATTGGTAATCGTAGCTTGATAGTGAAGCACCACGCTCATAATCACGGTAGCGGCCGTTATCCGACGTAGTATCAATTAGTTCACCATTACGGTAAACGTTCATCGATTCAGCTCCCACTGTGTCCCAGCTAAGATCTACACGCATAGTACCCAAGCGTGATTTATTAGCGCGTTTTAATGTAAGCTCAATATCTACATCGCTGACAACAACCGTTTGCATTGACGTGCTAGTATTACCTTCGCTGTCTGTTACGGTTAATTCAACGTTGTAGCTGCCAGAGCCTGCGTACACATGAGTTGGATTTTGATCAGACGATGTTGCCCCATCACCAAAGCTCCAGCTCCACTGTGTAATATCGTTGTTGGCATCAGTACTTGCATCTGTAAACATGGCCGTTAAGCCTTCTATTTCAGTGTCAAAGCTCGCTTGTGGTGGCTGTGGAGTAACTTCTCCAATCGCACTAAATGTAAGAGACCAACCATTGATGTTACCAACATCAGCACCCGCTGTATCTACAACGTGTAACGTCCAATCACCAGTTGCAACTTCACTGTTGAAGGCACTTGATGTAAATGTTTTAACAATATCGTCGTCACTGCCACCTTGGTTACTTTGTAACGTAACTTCTGAACCTTGAGCCGATGTTAACGTTAATACCAAGTCACCAGACCAAGTGTGTGTAATATTTACATCGGCAGAAGTGCCAAAAATAGTTAAATCATCAGCAACAGTAATTACAGAGCTTGCACCTTGTGGATCGTTATCTGGAATAGATACGTTATCATCACTGCTATATGTAAAATCGTTTAAGCCTGCAGGCTGTAGCATTAATGACACAGTTTGTGTTTTTAACTGCTGATCTGTACTTGCCTCAACCGTAAAATCATAATTACCCCAAGGCGTGTCATCAAACGTATTTACAGTTAAAACAACCTCATCACCTGGGCGTGCCGTAGAAGCACTAAGTGAAGCCCCCTCTAAACTAGAACTAAGCGAAAGCGCTACATCGCCATCCCATTGCGCAATCGAACCAATCTCAAACGTGTAGGTAACTGTATCGCCTACGGTTGCTTGCTGAGTTGTAGGAGTAACCGATAATTTAAAGCCAGGTGTAGGATCAGCATCTAATAATGCCTGGTTTGCATTTAAACGCGTACCTGCAACTGTTTTACCTGTTAAAGCAGTATTAGCATCGCCGCTGCTCATTAGCAGCTCTTTTAACTCTACTGTTGTTAAATCTGGGTTTACTGAAAGAACAAGAGCAGCCACACCTGCAACATGTGGTGTTGCCATTGAAGTGCCAGAATAAGTAGCGTAACCGCCACCTGGAATAGTTGAAAGAATAGCGCTACCCGGCGCGCCCATATCAACACTTTCTAGGCCCCACTGCGAAAAACCAGACATATTATCACTGCTATCTGTACTTGCGATTGATAGTACACTGTCGTTTTCGTAGTTAGATGGGTAGTGCGGGTTTACATCGTTATCTACTGCGTCATTCCCTGCTGCTGCTACGAATAAAATGTCTGCGTCTTCACTGGCCGTTATTGCATCGGCTAAAGCTTGGCTATAACCGCCTCCACCCCAACTATTATTTAGTACGCGAAGGTTAACACCTGAGTTTTTAAGACCAACCATGTAGTCAATACATTTAATGGCATCTGACGTTGAACCACTACCTGAAGCATCTAAAAATTTACAACCAGCGATAGATACATCATGGTTTACACCCACAATACCTTCGTTATTGTTGCCACTTGCACCAATGGTTCCTGAAACATGCGTACCATGCCCTTGATCGTCCATTGGGTTGCCTGAGTTAGTAATTGCATTGATGCCATGAACATCATCAACATAACCGTTACCGTCGTTATCAATTCCATCGCCAGCAATCTCACCCGGGTTTACCCAAGCATTAGCTAAAAGATCGGCATGATTATAGTCAACACCGGTATCGATCACACCAACAACCACATCTCTACTACCCGTAGAAATTGACCACGCTTCAGGTGCATCAATATCGGCGTCAGCTACACCACCGGTTTGACCTTCGTTATTTAAACCCCATAGGTCACCAAAACGCGGATCATTTGGCGTAGTGGCAATACTTACACGGTAGTCTGGTTCAACATATTCAATAGCCTGATGAGTTTTAAGGCGTTTTATTGCCTCTTTAGTACTCATACCCGTTACTTTAAATTTAGCTAAGCGGCCTGAAAGTAAAGACTTATAGTTATCATCAACCTCATCGCTGTTCATGTCAGAGATTTTAGCTCTCACTAACGAACGAGCTTGCTTACGCATTTTAGCTGACACATTTTTTTTGTATTTAACAATAAGTGAATCACTGCTTGCAGTTACTGATTGTTTAATACTTGTTTCAGGTAGTTGCGCAGCAGCCAAACAAGGAACAAGCGCAAGTGTAATAATAGATAATTTTGTTTTCATTGTTCTATCCATAGTTGATTGAGCTTAAAAAATTTTAAGCAAGTTTACTGACAACATCGAATAAGAAAGATCACATGGCATTTACCCAGCAAACTAACAAATCAAAAATTACTCAAGTATTTAAATTGGAAACAACAAAAAATCAACATTTTTGACCAGAGTCGTCATTAAAAAAACATTCAAGGCAGCCTTTTTTATGAATTTATTAATTACAAGCAGCCAGTCAAGTAGCTCAACAATTTTTACTAGTTTTTTAGAAAAATACTAAAAATAAAAATAAAAACAGCATAACTAATTGTATTTAAAAGATATAAAAATCGGTAAAAAAAGATGATTTAAGAATTTATAATTCAAGAATACAGTGAATGTGCATTTAGAAAACGCGACACAACATTGAATAACGTTTGATCACAACATTATACCGGCACGGCATGCTGGAACTACGAATACTCTATAAAAACAAAATAACGTAGAGCATTCAGTATTTTTTATTTCAAGGAGAATAATAATGAAGTTAAACAAATCACTTATAAGCTGTGCAGTAGCAATTGCAATGGGCACAAGCTTCTCTTCCTTTGCAGATACAGCAACTAAATCAGGGTCAGTATCTGATTTAAGTACAAAAGTATCTGTACAAAGCACGAGCAATTCAATGGTCCTTGCACAAACTCAAGTAGGTAATACAGCATTACTTTTACAAGATGGTGATGGTAATACAATGCAAGTTACCACTATTGGCAACGACAACACGACCGAGGTGTCGCAATTCCAAACAGGTAACTTTGTAGAAGTAACCACCGTTGGCGACAATAATGTGCAAACATACTCACAAGATGGTTTATACAATGGTGCGTTAACTACGGTCACCGGCAACAATAATCAGCTTTATGTTTCACAAGAAGGCGAAGGTTTATTTTTTAACAATGAAGCGATCAACTCTATTGTGGGTGATGACAATACTGTTGATATTGAACAAGGTACAGGTGGTCATTGGTTTTACAACATGGACATGCAAGGCAGTGGCAATGAGGTAAGTGCATTACAAACTGGTGAATGGCATGAAGCTGTAATTACAAGCGCTACAGGCGACGATAATGCAGTAATGGTAGAGCAAAATGGCTTTTATAATACATTCAGAGTGTCCTCGCTACAAGGTAACGATAACGAGTTAGATATTGAACAAGACGGCGATCAAAATGCTGTAACACTTACAGATCTTTACGGTGACAATAATGAGTTTGGTGTTGAGCAAGAAGGTGCTGACAACACTGTTAATTTCACTGCTATTGTAGGTAACGATAACGAAGTAGGCATAGACCAAGAAGGCTTGGCTAATAATGTTGATTCAGCTTTATTTGAAGGCGAAAACAACGAAGTAATGGCGATGCAAAATGGTGACTTTAATACAACAACTGCTGAGTTAATTGGTAATGATAACGAACTTACAGCCATTCAAAATGGTAGCGAGAATGAAGCATACATGGGCGTGTTAGGCTCAGATAATGAATTTACAATTAGCCAATTTGGCGACGTTAACTCTGCTCATTTAGTGAACTTTAATGGCTTAGAAAATGATGTAAACCTTACCCAACTGGGTGAAGAAAACATCGCGGTTGTTGAATCGTCTTACCCTGACGTTTCGCTAACATCTAACGAAAACGACATCGAAATTACGCAAGACGGCCTGCAAAATGAAACCATGGTTACACTTGCAGGTATTCTTGATAGCAACTTCAACCAAATTGATATTGCGCAAAATGGCGACTTTAACCTTATCGACATGATGGTAGAAGGCAGTGGCCACAGCATAGATATTTCACAAGAAGGTGAAAATAACTGGGTTGTAGGTACTGAACAATCACCGTTTTTAGTAGGTGGTGAGAACGTCACATTCAATGTCACTCAGCTAGGCAATGACAATATTGTTGAAGGGGGTGTTATTGGTGTTAATAGTACCGTAACGGTTACTCAAATTGGTGACGGTAATACAGCCACAATTACACAAATGTAATTAATAACAATAAAGGGGAGCTTCAACTCCCCTATTTTAAACTATGAAAATAAATAAAAAAATCAATCTCCTGCTCTTACTCGCTTTGTATTTGGCCCCTCCAGGTGTTGCTGCAGATGAACTTGAAATTGACGGGTTATTACTTGATAGAAGCATTAGCCGATTTGGTCATCAATTTTACTATGAATTTTCAAATTACTGGCGAGACTTGCCTTCAACCGCTGGTTTTAACATTGAAATCAAAGAAACGGTAATACCCAAAGCTGGCACAAAGCTTACTCTTGTAATGAACAATCAAACTATATATGCAACCTATTTAGGACGCAGATTAGAGCCATTAGACGCACGCGTTGAACAAGCGGTCTATACGGTAATTGATGCAATGGCTCGCTCAAACATGGCTACATCTTCTAAAGATATGGCTTTAAATGGATGGTAAAATGAAAAAAATAATATTTACAATAATAACAACATTATCCTTTTGCGCATCAGCAACTGAAATGGTTTACACCCCTATAAACCCTAGCTTTGGTGGCAACCCACTCAATGCCAATATGTTATTGAGTAAAGCGCAAGCTCAAAATAAACACAAAGCGCCTTCAATCGAAAAAGGCTATGCTGAGCAATTTCAGGACTCGCTTGAGCGCACCTATCTAAACCGTATGGTTCGTGAAATAACAGACATGGCCTTTGGAGAAGACATAGAAGATAGTATTTTTGACCAAGACTCAATTTTTATGAGTGGCGATTATCAAATTGAAGTCATCACCAGCACCGCTGATACCATTACAGTCAAAATAACAAATATTATTGATGACACCGTCGTGATTATTGAAGTACCGAGGTTTGGATAATGAAAAAAATAATAACAATAGCAATACTATTACTGTTAAGCGGATGCTCAACACTGGGCAAATTAATTCCGCCTTCTCAACAAAGTGCCATGAGCCTTGAGCCGACAGAAATATTTAGCGACTTAAAAAACTTACCAAAACCAGCAGGCAGTATACCCGTATCAGTTTACTCATTTAGAGATCAAACAGGCCAATACAAACCACAAACAAATGTAAGCTCTTTTTCTACTGCCGTAACACAAGGGGCTAATTCTATTTTAGTGCAAGCGCTTCATGAGTCAGATTGGTTTACGCCGGTCGAACGTGAAGGTCTGCAAAATATATTAACAGAAAGAAAAATAATTAGAGCAGCCCAATCAGAAAACCCTAACAGTGTTGAACTCCCTCCATTAACCACCGCTAAAATAATTTTAGAAGGGGGTATTATAAGCTACGATACCAACGTAAAAACAGGTGGTTTAGGGATGGAATATTTTGGTATTGGTGCTTCTGAACTTTACAGAGAAGATGCTATATCAATATATTTACGTGCTGTAGACGTACGAACAGGGCAAGTACTCTTGAGCGTTGCCACCAGCAAAAAGGTATTAAGCCAAGAAATGAGAGCAGGCTTTTTTAGATATGTAAGTTACAAGCGCCTAGCCGAAGCTGAAGGTGGCTTTAGCGACAACGAACCCATGAGTATATGCGTTACTCAAGCAATAGAAAAAGCACTAACCGACCTTGTTACAAAAGGAATCGATAAAGGGTTGTGGGCTCAAAAAGCAGCGTAATATTTAAATTTAAAATTATAAAGGCTACTTAATGTAGCCTTTATAATTTAATGGTTACTGAATTTTTGCCGCAACTAGCTACTTTGCCATTGGCAATAATACTGCCACATACCGCTGGGCCCAATTTGCAAGCTCTACCCTATTGCGTGAATTTGTTTTTTTAAAAGCACTGTATAAATGCGTTTTAACAGTGTGATCGCTTATATTAAGTTTATCCGCAATTATATTATTACTAGCCCCTTGAGCTATTAAATGAATAACCGATTTTTCTCGCTTAGTTAAATGAGCGTAGTCATCCTGCTTTAAACTAATATCGTCTTGTAAAGAATTAAAAGATGAAGCAACTAATAAAATATCGCTAAACGCTTTAGAAATTACTTTTCGGGTAAACCACAATTCATCCGATGTGACCCTAACTAACCCTTTAAAAATAACTTCTGGGGCGTCCGATTTATAAAAAACGCCATTTATGTGGTTCATTAATAAATTTTTTTCGCAAACGGCTTCTTGCTCTACATTAAATAAAAC
Organism: Pseudoalteromonas sp. NH0006-46; assembly: GCF_057547735.1. Classification (NCBI taxonomy): domain Bacteria; kingdom Pseudomonadati; phylum Pseudomonadota; class Gammaproteobacteria; order Alteromonadales; family Pseudoalteromonadaceae; genus Pseudoalteromonas; species Pseudoalteromonas sp. NH0006-46. The sequence continues at coordinate 436,832 of NZ_BAAJML010000003.1, forward strand.
AACCTTATGCTTTTTAGCCAAACAGAGTAAATCAGCAGGAAGTAAATCTAACCAATTATTTTTAGCACCATCAATTAAATATAAATCAAACTTGTCGCGTGCGTCTTGTTTAGGTAATGCATCATCCATTTTTATGTCACCAAAAATAGCCTGCATTGTTTTTAGTATAATGGTATAGCTTTCACAATGAAAAGAAGATTGAAAGGTTGTTTTTACAAATACAGTGTGAGGTTTGAGCATAAATTTCATCCTTGAAACATTTACACCACACTACCTAATTTAAAAACAACTTACAATGCGATTTTGGTATTAAATGAAAACGATAAAAATTTATAAGTAATATTAATTTATTAAAAATCAATTAATTAAATAAATTCATTTGAATTTTGTATAGTAAACAACTGCTCTGATCAGTCATCACAGAGCGTATAAAAGCGCGAAGTTACGCCATTTGTCCAACCAAAACCTTGCTGTACTGCATACTCTCCGCCACCTGCTTTTAGCTGTGGCTCACACACATTATACTTTTCTAGTAAGCACTTATTTTGAGCAAAGTCTTGCTCGACCATAGTTAACCAATTTTGCATAATACGCTTACTAAGGCCGCTAAAGCCGTAGTTATTAAGCCCTTTTACGCTAAACCATTGAAGCGGAGCCCAACCATTTGGGCTATCCCATTGCTGTGGCGTATCTGTAATAGTGGTCACTACACCACCATCTTTTAAAAAGTCTTGCTCTATAAGTTTAGCAACCTGCTTAGCTTGTTCATCACAAGCCACATTTACAAACAGGGCTGTACTTGCTGCAGCGCTTAATACGTCAGACTGACTCGCTTTACTGTGATTGTAATCAACAAAAAAGTGATGCTCATCGCTCCATAAGTACCTATTTATAAGCTGTTTTCTATTAGCGGCATAGGTATTAAATACCTCGGCTTGCGTGTTATTACCTAATAAAGTGTAAAACTCACTAAGCTGATTTTCTAAGTTGTACATTAAGCAATTTAAGTCAATTGGCACTATATCTGTTGTTTGTATTGAACTTAGCGAAAGCGGCTCGGCTAACCAGCGAGAGCTAAAATCCCACCCCGATTCGCACGCGGCACGAATATTGCGATAAAAATCAGGCTTTTCATGATCTGCAAAATCATGGGCTAACTCTAAATCTTCCCTAAGCGACTCGGCCCTAGGAGCAGCCTCATCGTCCCAGTAACGATTTAAAACGCCACCACAATTGAGCTTTACTACACGCTTAACGGCTGTTTGGTCAGTATTTAAATTATCTGCACCTTGCATCCAAAACGCATACTCTTTTTCAAGCGCGGTAACACAACTTTTAAGCCAGGCTAAGTTATTCGATTTGCAGTGCACATGTTGCCATAATAATTGCACCATAAGCGCTAAAATTGGCGGCTGGGAGCGAGATAAATAGTAGCGACGGTTACCATTTGGAATGCACCCAAAATCGTTTATTAAATCAATAAAGTTTTGCAGCATATCTTCAACAATGTCGGCTTTATTAGCGTCAATTAAGCCAAGCGCTGTAAAGTAACTATCCCAATAGTATATTTCCTGAAAACGCCCACCCGGTACAATATAGCTGTGCTTAAGTGCTAATAATGAATCGGCTTTAGGCGTGTCTGCTTCGCGGCGTAAACCATCCCACAGCGAGTTGATGTAACTTTTTACACTTGAAGTATTTACCTCAGTACTCATTTTTAATAGCGAGGTTGTTAAAAAGTGAGCGTTTACAAACTCTTTAAGATCAATGTTGCTGAGTGGTGCTACTTGCTCGTAACTTTCACACGCACTTTGCCAATTGGTACGTGCGGTAGCATCTGCAAATGTTTTACAGTCACTAAAAATATGCTGTGTTTGTACATCTTTAAATAATTGGCTATCAAAAAAATTCATAACAATCCTAAAAATTTAAGCATTAGCTGTATGTTGAGAAATGGCATGGGTGCGTTTTTTAAAAATAATCACGCTAATAAAAATCAAACTAATGGGTATTAAAGAAAGGTAAAATGCATGTTGCCCGCTAAAGTGCTCAAACACATAGCCTGTGATCATTGAACCCGTTGTGCCACCCAATGCAGAAAATACAACGATTAAACCAGTCATGGCCGCATGCTGATATTTTGGTAGCGCATTTAACATCACAGAATTTAATACTGGGTAAATAGGTGCCATAAAAAAGCCAATAAGAGGCAAAATAAATGCCGCTAACGGAGCGTCAAATAAGCTTTTAACCGCAGCAGTAGCAGTTGGTAAGTTTTCAGTAAGCGGCAACGTAATAATAATAAGTGATGCCATCGCAACAAGGCAGCCACATAAAACAAAAAACCAATTAATGTGTTTAAGCACCTGCCCTGCAACTAATCGACCCAGCGCAAGAGCGGCGGCAAATATGCTAGCTAACTGAATGCTTATAGCTACAGGTAACTGTAATACTTGGTTATTAAAGGTTGGTAACCAAGTTCCAACTCCTTGCTCTATAAGTACATATAAAAAAGCACTTATAATAAAAATAACAACAAGTGGTTGGTAAGTTAGCTTTAACATGGCCACAAAGTCACTTAAGCTCGAACTACTCTTATCGCTTTGAAGCGCAGGCTTAATAGGTGCAGCTACAACGCTTACAATCACAACTAAAGTAAGTGCCGCCAGTACATAATATACATTTAGCCATGCACTAGGCTCATAGGGATTTATAAATGCCGTAAAAATCCAGTAGCCGCTTAATACACCCACCATAAAAATACCTTCTATGGTGTTTAATAACGACGAATGGCTATTTGCATCGTCTGTTACTTGGCCAATAATTGAATAAACAGAGACTTTTACTACAGCAAAACCACAGCCAATAGCCGCAAATAGCGCTTTAAACATATAAAAGTCGCTAATCATTGCGGTGCTTACACAGGCCGCTGCAACCACAGTTAATGCGCCAAGCATAGCGAGTTTATAACCCAGCCTAGGGATAAACGATGCAAGAGCAAAAGACATTATCGCAATCGATAAATCTTTAAATCCTTCCAGTACCGATGCTTCTGTTTTACTAACGCCTAGCGTATTTATTGCCTGCAAAATAACGGTACCTACGCTATTTAATAATATTGCAAAAATAAAATAGCTTGCAGCAATTGCCAGTGTGATTTTTGTTTTACTCATAGCTTGCCCTACTTACAACGCAATGCATTGTAACTTTATAAGCTAATGACCTTAGGGTATTAGCGTGTGTGTGTCAGTGAAGCTTGAGTGTAGTGTAGAATAAAATTCATTGCAATCGTTTGCATTTTAACTTTAACAATTAATACACATAGCTATAAATTAGCGCTTGCTAGACTGGCGAGTTATTAATTCTATATCAATAACTTGAGACTCTACTTTTTCGCCTAAAAATTGTTGCATCAACTTTTTAACTATCAAAGAGGCAGCTAACTGGGTGTTTTGTTTAATTGTAGAAAGTGATGGGTGGCTTATATCTGCCATTGCAATATCGTCAAATCCAACAAGAGCAACATCGTTTGGAATACTCACATAACGCTCTTTTAAGGCTTTCATTGCCCCGAGTGCAACCATATCACTACAGGCAACAATAGCATCAAAATACAGGCCTTTTTCACGCAGTAAATGGTTTACTGCTTGATAAGCAGAACCACTTGTAATATCAATTGAAACAACGTGTTGCTTTAGTTTATGTGTTGAAAGCGCAGCAGCGTAGCCGCGGTGTCTTTCGCTAATTTCGCCGTGTTCTGGGTCACCTAAAAACACAATATTTTTAGCACCATGCTCTATTAAATGCGCCGTTGCTTGCATGCCGCCCAGGTAATTATCACTGCCTACTATAGGGTAGCTGCTAGTTGTTTTAGGGTCTCCCCACACCACTAATGGAATACCAGCTTTAGCGGCAGCCTCTATATTGCGCTGGTCTTTACCTTGTCCAACAACAATGATTCCGTCGGCTCTGCGTCCGTTAATAAAATAATTGGCCCAATCGTGTTGCGCCATTATGGAATTAGATAATAAAAGCTCTAGCCCTTGTTGATTTAGTGCTAGGTTAATTTCGCTGACTACTTTTAATAAAAACGGATCACTAATTGACTGCTCTGTTTGCACATCAAGGTTAATAATAACAGCAACTACATTTGTTTTTTGGGTGCGCAAACGACTGGCTGCCGTGTTTAGGCTAAAATTATGCTTTTTTGCGAGCTGCTGAAGTTTGTCGCGTGTTTCTTGCTTTATCAATGGGTTGTCATTTAATGCGCGCGAAACGGTAGAGGTAGATACGCCTGCTAATTTCGCTAAATCAGCTAATTTAATTTTTTTATTGTTCATGAAAACCTTGAGCCGCTTTGAGTTCGCTAATATAAATTGTAACTAGCTGACAATATAGCATTATTAATTTTTACTGGCGCGTTCCAGCTACAAAAAATCAATTTATTTGGTATTACGCTTAATAATCCAACAAATTAAATTCATAAATAATTTACAAATAAGTATTGCAAACGTTTGCATTTATCTCTAAGGTTTCACCATATACAGCCTGTTTACATTAACTTTTACTAATGGCGCTGTAAAAACACACTGTTTAACACACTAAAAACGGGATCACACATGAAATTCAATAAAGCAAAAAGCACACTAGCGTGTGCCATAACTTTAGCCCTAAGCTCACACGCTGCGTTTGCCCAAGAGCAAGCACAAGAAACCAAGGTTGAGCGCATTGTTGTTTCAGGCACGCCCACTGGCGTTGGTATCAGAAAAATTGATGCCGGCTACGCTGTAACAAATATTGATAGCCAGCAAATTATTAAACTGTCACCTAAAAGCACCGCCGACCTTTTTAAAGCCGTGCCGGGTGTATGGGTAGAAAGCTCGGGTGGTGAGTCGGGCGCGAATGTATTTGTACGTGGTTTTCCTGGCGGCGGTGACGCCCCGTTTTTAACGCTAAGTCTTGAAGGTTCGCCTGTTTACCCTGCCCCTACATTATCTTTTTTAGAAAATTCATCGTTGTTTAGAATTGATGAAACTATAGAGACAATGGAAGCCTTACGCGGTGGTCCAAACCCTGTTTTATCTAACGGGCAACCAGGTTTAACAACAAATTTTCGCTTAAAAAGAGGCAGCGAAGATACCGAAGGCTTATTTAAATACACCACATCAGATTACGACTTACAGCGTGTAGATGCAGTTATGAGCGGCGAAATCACCGACGATTTATACTTTATGGTAGGTGGATATGTTAAAAGCTCACCCGGTATTCGTGATGCAGGCTTTACCTCTGAGAAAGGCAGCCAATTCACAATTAATATAACTAAAGATTTAGATAACGGTGAGCTTAACTTTTACACTCGCCAAACAGATGACCACGGTGCATGGTACCTACCTACCCCATTAAATATAGAAGGGATAGATGCAGGGTACACACAACTTGGCACATTAAACCGCCAAGCAACAATATTCACCGGGCCTGATGCACAAGCACATGATATAGACCTAGGTGATGGCCGAGGCTGGGATGGACATGTTTCCGGCGGTAGCATTAAATTAGAGTTTGATAATGGTTGGCAATTATCAGATCGTTTTAACATCACTAAAGGCGATGCGAATACATTTGGCTTAGTGCCTAGCGGCTCTGCTACAACAGTTGGGGACGTTGCTGATAACGGCCAAACCGCGTTTGGCGCAATAACCAATACAGAGTACGCAAGCGACACCCCGGTGCAACAACTTGGACGCTGGGTTGTACTTAAAGAAATTAGCTCATTTACTAACGATTTAGCGTTTTCAAAGCAATTTGATGACTTATCAGCCTCGTTTGGTTACTACACAGCAAGCACATCGGCAAACGATTGGTGGAGTTTAGGTAATACGGCTTACCACGTATTAGAAGCAGGCGGTGAGTCGTTGACTGGTATTGAGTGTAATCAAAGCACCGACGGCTGCGATTTTAACTACGATATAAGTTCAACAGGTGATGCACGCACCAACGCATTTTATATTACCACTCAATATAAATTTGCCGACGACTTTACCTTAGATGTAGGCATTCGCCACGAAAACCATGAAGTAGAATACAGTGTTGATGAAGGCCTAAACGGTATAATCACAAAGACTGTTAACTACGATGAAAGTAAGACCTCGTGGACAACCGGTATTAACTACTCTATTAACGATGATATGGGCGTATTTGCCCGTGTTAACCGAGGCTATAAAATGCCTTACTTTGACGACTTTAGAGATAACTTTAGCGCTTATGAAGGCGGCGAAAAGCTAATTAAAGAAGTAACTCAAGGTGAATTTGGCTACAAACTTATTTCAGACTCTACCGACTTTTACGCCACTTTATTTGTGAATGAAGTAAAAGGCGACACATTTGTACGCCGCCCAGGCGTACCTGCTGAAATTTTAACAAATGAAGCATATGGTGTTGAGCTTGATTATAACTTTAATCATCAGTCGGGTTTTTCGGTTAATTTAAATACCACACTACAAGAAACCGAAATTACGCAAAGCCCTACAAATGAAGGCAATACATCGCAGCGCCAGCCTAAATGGCAAGTGCGTGTAACGCCAAGCTACGACTTTGAGCTACAAGGTATGTACGCCACGTTATACGGTACACTTTCGGCAGTTGATGACCGTTTTGGTAACAACGAAAACACAGTGACACTTGATGGCTACGAAAAAGTAGACTTAGGCTTAATTTTAGAGCCAATGGAAGGTATAAAGCTTCAAGTAGCTATTGATAACTTAACTGATGAGCAAGGTATTACTGAGGGTGACCCACGTAATGCCGACGCACCAAACGGTCGCTATATTATGCCTCGTACTACGCGCTTTAGTATAAGTTACGAATTTTAAATCCACTTAATAACAAAGGGAGCTTAGCTCCCTTTATTTTATTTTTTCTTTAAGTTTATTAAGCGCGTCAACCGAAAAACCACGGTCGTAAAAATGCAAAATTTTACCTGCTTTATCAATTAAAATTACACGAGAATTATTTGGGTTTTGATTGCCCGTAAATTTTTGTACTGCCTCTCCATCTTCATAAATGGTAATAACTCCGCCCCACAGCTCCTTTGGAATACCTTTGCGCATACCATTATCAATAAACGTACTAAACATACGTGGTGCCATGCCCGCAATGGTAGGTAGCTCATAAGTAGGGAGTGTTACACCGGCCATATCTAGGCCAATTAACCAGCGATCAATATCAAACTGGCTGTCTTGTTTATAGCCTATAAGCAGCAAGGTTTTTTCAGTGGTAAAATCACTCGGAATAACAAATTCTTTTTTCTCTAAACTTTCACCAGTGATTGTTGGAAATTGCTTTCCGACAACTTGCTGATTTGGGTATTGTGATGCGCAGCCTGTTATTAACAGTAACAAAAGCATTGTAAATATTGATCTAATCATTCTAATTAGCCTGTTTTTATAATAAATTTAACTGCTTATACGCTTTAAAAAAGATCGTCGATCTTTTTTAAAGCGCATGCTGCGCAATATAATGTTTAAATTTATCGACCTTCATTGGCCGGCCATATTTCCACCCTTGACCGTAATGCACACCAGCTGTTTTTAACATAGTCTCTTGCTCTGTTGTTTCTATTCCTTCAGCTACACAGGTGTAGTTAAACTTACGCACTAACTCCATAATATTCGGGATCATAGACGCTTTTAAACCTTGTGTTGCTATATCTTGAACAAAGGTGCGGTCTATTTTTAACTGATGAAAACTTAAATTTTGTAAGTTTCTCAAATTGGAGTAACCCGTTCCAAAATCATCAAGCGACAAGTTAAAACCAGACTCAACCAATGTTCTAAAATGCGCATGGGCAATACTGGTATCGAGGTACTCGTCTTCTGTTATTTCTAAGCAAATAGTAAATCGCGAATTAATAAGTGCAGGCTCTTGTGTCAACAGCGATACATTGCCCAGCTCTACATCACAAGGAAATATATTAATAGACACTTTAAAACCCGTTGGTAAATCATCTAATACTGTAAGCTCTTCAATTACTTTTGCTACCATTGATTGGGTAAACGACCACGTTAAATTATTCTTGCGTATCACCGGAATAAATTCATCAGGGTAAAGCGACCCGTATTTGTCTTTAAACCGAGCTAGCACCTCACAACCAATTACTTTACCTGTGTGCAAACAAATAATAGGTTGGTAAGTCCAATAAAATGAGCCCTTTGTTAAGCCTTTACGCACTCTATTATTAGTAGAGCGACGAGCGGCTATTTGATAATCCACTATTAGCGCGCTCGACACCCCCGTTAGGCAGGTTAATATAAGAGAAATAATCAGCAAAAATTGATTGTCAGCGAAAAACTCACTCCATGGCGTTCTAACTGCAACACAATATCCTTTATTTTTTTCGCTGCACATAAATGCGGTTTCAAATGGTATTTGTTTGTGGTTTGCAAGCTCTTTACTTAATCCGCTTTTACCCGCCAAATGAAATGCATCTGAACCCGACTTATAAGTAATTTCCCAATACGGAGCTGCAATATTGCTGCGACTGATAGCCGCGGTATCCATAATTAAATTATAGTTACCCTGCCTAACTATCACGACCTGCATTATTCGTTCTTCAAAAAGTAAAATTTTCAACTTAGGCTCAAACCGAACTCTAATGTTATTGTCGTTATTACTTTCGAGGTTGTTGCGAATGTAGTCGGGGGTTCTATCGTTTATGGGGGTTTTTAGTACACCCGAGCCCGTTGTACAGACAAGCTGATTATTTTTAAAAAAGCCAATATCTACAACATACTTGGCATCAAAAAGTGCACGTCGCATTTCAAGGAGGTTTTCGTTGCTACATTCTGAGAAATTAAATGAATTTAAAGGAAAAAGAATTTGACGACGCTCGCTGACAGCTGCATCTATGTGGCTAACAATTTGTTTTGCATCTTTTTGTATTGCAGCTGCTAATTTGTGCCCAGCAAAATACAATAAAACTAAGCTACCCACTACAAAAACCAAAACACCGGTTAAAACTGCAATTAATGACTTTTGTTGGTATTTTTTCATTATGTCCTTATTGCCTATAAAGCATTCACTATCAGTGTGTTCTCCATCATTGCATAATCAGCCTTAAATGCAAATAAGCTCACAATATTCATAGTAAATAGCATACTCATAATTTAAACGTTAGCGTTCATTACGCATAAGCTTCATTTATTAAATTACACATCAAAGCCGCTACTTTAGCGTGCCCATCAGCATCAATATGCACCCCATCAATAGCTGAAACAGTAATACTTTGCTGTAAGTCACAAAAGTAGTTTTTTTTAGCACGGGCAATATTTTCAAACTCTTTTTTTAATGCCTCGTTTTTACTCGGTGCGCCCTCGTAAACATGTTTATATTGCCCTACACACTTTACATAAGCAGGGCTTAAAATTATAAGCTTGGGTTGTTTATTACCTTCATAAAACTCTTCAATACTGTCTAGTAAGTTTGTTAAGCCTTGACCTATTTGCTCAGGCGTTAATTTAAAGCGCTGTTTTAAATCGTTAGTACCCAAGGCAATAATTATAACAGCCAAAGAGTGCGCTTCTAAAAGCGGCTTTAAATAACTTACACCCGATAACTCCCCAATAAATGGCGGGTTATTTACAAGCGTACGGTTAGGTTGTCCCGCCTCTATTACTGTAAATTGATCGCCCAACATTTCAGCTAACACCAACGGCCATCTAACCTTGCCCTCAAAACGCTTTCCCGTTACGGGGTTTAACCCCCATGTATTTGAGTCACCAAAACATAAAATAGCTTTTTTCATTAAAATGGATTCAAAGTGTAGCCTTGCTGCTGAAGTTGAGCATGCGCGGTCATAGCAGATAAAGACATGGTAACACCCTGTATTAGGTGTTTAGGCGCTACTTTAAAATGCGTAGCCGACTGCCCGCATACAAATACCTGCGTGTTGTTTGCCAATAATTGTTTTATTAAGCTTGCGTTTTTATTATTAACGTTAAAGCGTTTTTTATATTCATCGTTCGATAAAACATCCTCACTTGCACCACCATGAATAACTAACGCTAATTTAATGTTCTCTGGTTTAACGCCATGTGCTACATGCATATTGATAAAGCGAGCAAGTGAGTTCATTGCATTATTTTGCTCCCCTTTTTTAGCGGCATCGGCCACATCAAACGCTATTTTGAATTGAGTCGAATTATTAATTTGCGCATGTTCTGGCACGTTATAATAATAACCAAAACCACTAATAGGCTGCTCATTAGCGAAAGATAATGGGCTTAATATTAAAAATAACAGTAAGTATTTCATAAACAATCCGTTTGTTTTTTTGCTTATAAATAAAGTACCAGATGCGTTGAACAAAAGGCAGTTATTCACGCTAAAGTTTGCGAACTTTTATGGTGGTGCGTTAAAAACTGCATCCCTAAATAACTAAATGTATTTTTAAACATCGCAACAAAGGCATCTGGCGCCTCACTTGACGATGCATTAGACAACAGTGAAAAATCTTTACTGCGCAGTAAACGCAACTTTGGTTTTAAATGTTCGTCATCCATGTAATCGGTAATTCTATCTATGAATGTTTTCATTTGTGTTGTGGTGCTGTACCAATAAACTGGCGAGGCAAATACCCAATGGTCGTAATGTAAAAGTGACTCAAAAAGCGAGAAAAACTCATCATCACTGTAGTTTTTACTGTAACTGTAAGGCGGTATTTTAAATTTATCTAAACACACAACATGCAGCTCATTTTGCTCAGCAAAACTTTTAACATGCGCGGCTGTGTTACCATTTTGTCGTGCCGATGAATAAATAATAACGGTGTTACGACTAAGTTTTTGTTGCATTTGTTCAGCTCCTTTTTTAATGTTGAAGAAAGCTTAAAACCTCAAGTTATATTGAGGTCAATACATGGAATAAAATTAATGTTTGCTGAGCAAAAAAAACTTATCGACGCTACTTTAACAGTAGGCTACGTCGCAAAAAGAAGTGGTGTGAAGGTGTCTACATTACACTTTTACGAAACCAAGCAATTAATAAAAAGCTGGCGAAATAACGGTAACCAACGCCGCTACAAACCCGATGCACTTCGCCGAGTGGCCGTAATAAAAGCAGCACAAGCCATGGGCATTACACTAGACGATATTAAAAATACACTTGCCTCACTCCCCGATAACCGTACGCCCACTAAAAAAGATTGGTCTGCGCTTTCAAAACGCTGGCAAGCTCAACTAGATGAACGCATAGCGTATATGCAACGTATACGCGACCGCGTAGATGGATGTATTGGCTGTGGGTGTTTATCACTCAAAAGTTGCCCTATTTATAATAAAGACGATCATTTAGGGAGTGAGCAAAGTGGAGCAGTATTGTTAAAAAGTAAACTATAATAAATTTTAAAGTTAAATAAATTTATTTCTAATTAAGCGAGGTGAAAAGAGGAATAATTAATATGTAAAATCTTGATGTTTTTATTATTGCAACAATGATTATATAGAATAAAAAGCCTTTCTAAAATTTATTTAGAAAGGCCAAAGCAATTATTTTTTACTTGTTAACTCTTTAACAATCGCATTCATTTCTAAAGGCATTTGAGCCAATATAGCGTCATGATCATTTGCTAAAACAAGATCTTTTTCAATAAAAGACACAACTTCTAAATCTTTAACGTTAATTACGCCACCAAAAGCCGTTACGCGTCTTACGCCTGGTACTGGGATACCACCGGTGCTATCTACGTGCAATACAATTACATTTTCAAAAGAAAAGTCTTTATCATCTATAACACCCGAGCTTTTAAGTGCTTTAGTTAACTTTTCCATAGAATACTGTAAATCAGTAGCAATTCTTTCGCCGTAGTAATTTATTTTATAGTCACCTTTATTTGCACCACGGCGAATACTTTCACCTAAAGTCCAAGAAAGGTTGCCTACAACACTGTATAGCTGCTGAGCAGAAATAACTGAAGCGCCATATTGACCAGCAACACCCGCTGTAATAGCTAAACCAACTTCACTGCTGTTACCTGGCACGCCATGTAATGAAACCGGAAAAATCAAAGCTGGGTTATTAGTAGATAAATTGATTGGTTGTTCGTATTTGTCATTAACTTTTAAATCAGTTGTCATACAACCTGTTAATATCAAAGTACTAGAAAGAGTTAGTGTAGTTAAAACTTTTTTTAATAAAGTATTCATTTTCATCCTTTTAATGTTTATTTTTTATCCCGCGCAGAATTATACAAACCATTTCAAAAAAACAACATTAATATAACAAAAAATTTATTGATAATATGGCAATAAAAAACCTATTAAAAGTAAAAATGAAACATCTTTTATTATACCAAAAAACAGAACAATATAACTTAAACATTCCACATTAATAATTAAAAAACCACATTAAAATCGCAATCTTAAGTCTTTATATATGATGATTATAAATTTATGATCATAGCCACACTTAATGAAAACTTGGTTTATTGATATTTAAAAAGGCTCATTAAAATAAAAACCAAAACAATTAAAACTTAACCTTTAAGTTTAAATATGAAAAAATTAGTAAGGCAATCTTGTTTTTATGTCAAAAGACAAAAAATTCAACGTTTAGCTAAACCAACATGCTCAAATGACAGCTGAACCAGATGGTAGTAAATGCTTTTAATTATTAATTTTCTGCCTACTTCGGCGGTTTATCACGTGTTACATTTAACCTACTTGCATAGTTATTGATAGCGCCTTTTACGCTGATAATAACGGTATCCAAAGTTGAACTTTCAATAATTCAAAAGGAACTTGAACGTGGCCATTATAGGAATTGATTTAGGCACAACTAATAGCGCATGTTGCGTTTGGAAAGGCGCAGAGTTAATACAAATTCCCAATCGTTTAAATAAATTTTTGACTCCTTCAGTCGTCACTATTGACGATGAAAACAATATCATCGTTGGTTCCACCGCCAAACAGAGGTTGATCAGTCACCCGCTGAATACAGTTGCAGTCTTCAAACGCATTATGGGCACAGAGCATTCGATAGAAATTGGTAGTCATGCGTTTACTGCCCCCGAGCTATCCTCTTTTATCTTGCGCTCACTTATCGAAGACGCAGAAGCATTTTTAGGCGAAAAAGTAACAGAGGCAATAATTAGTGTTCCTGCTTACTTTAACGAAAACCAACGATACGCAACTAAATTGGCAGGTGAGCTGGCAGGAGTTTACGTAAGAAGGCTAATAAACGAACCAACAGCAGCGGCTATGGCTTATAGTTTAAATGATCGCCAGCGAGGTACCTTTATGATTTTAGATATGGGTGGCGGAACATTTGATGTCTCAATATTAGAGTACTTTGAGGGCGTTATGGAGGTTCATGCTAGTGCCGGAGATAATTACCTAGGTGGTGAAGACTTCGTTTATGCTATGTTTGAACAGCTATGTTTAGATAATAGCTTTGATAAACAACAGTTTTCTCGCGAAGAACGACAACAAACATTTATGAAGTTAGAAATCATAAAGTGCAATATTGACAATGACTTAGTTCATCAACTACAACTACCGTATCAAAACAAAACATATAAACTTACAATAGAGCAACATTGGTTTTATCGTGTAATAACTCCTCTGTTAATCAGGGCGCAACACCCTATTAATCAAGCCCTATGCGACGCCAACTTACACCCTAATGACATTGATGACGTAATTTTAGTTGGAGGGGCCACCAAGCTTAAAGCCCTGCGATCTATGGTGAGTAAACTTTTTGGGCGTTTACCTTCTTGCAATTTAAACCCCGAGCTAGTCGTATCAATAGGCGCTGGTGTTCAAGCTGGACTGGTAGAAAAAAACACAGCCTTGGATGACATTGTTTTAACCGATGTATGTCCCTTTACCCTGGGCACTGAGATACTTGATGATTTTGATAACCCAGGCCAAATGCTTCCAATTATTGAACGCAACTCTATTGTACCTATTAGTGTTGAACGAGATTTATACACATCCAAAGACTATCAAACGACAATGCGAGTTAACATATATCAAGGCGAACACAGACAAGTACATAGAAATATTTGTTTGGGTGAATTAAAAATAAGCGTGCCCAAAGACAAAGTAGGAAAACAACCTGTTACAGTTCGTTACAGCTACGATATGAGCGGACTGCTAGAGGTCGACGTTAAAGTAAAAAGTACCGGAAAAACTTACAACAAAGTAATTAATAACGCCCCAGGCGCATTAACTGATGAGCAAATCAGTCGTGCTAAAGCAACGCTAAGTCAGCTAAAGTTTCACCCTAGAGACAGCGAAAAAAATCGCTCATTAGTAGCAAGAGCCGAACGTATTTACAGTTGCTCTCTTGGTTCTAAAAGAGAAGACGTTGGTCAACTAATCTCTCGTTTTGAACATATACTAGATAACCAAAACCCAAGAGAGATACAACAAGCTCAGGTAGTGTTTAGCGAAGCTTTAGACTCGTTTGATAGCGAACGTTGGTTCTAATGATTGACTGGGAATTACTGCAAATAGAACCAACAAGCGATATTGATTTAATTAAAAAAGCTTATGCTGCTCGTGTCAAAGTTATTCGCCCTGACGAAAAGGCTACGGAGTTTTCTGCACTTCACAATGCATACAAAAGCGCTATTCAGCACGCAAAAAGTGCTATGAATCAGGAAATAGCCACATACGAAGACCAAACGTTTTTATCAAAACAAGATGAGCAAGCTCATTTACCTGGTGAGAAAACTCCATTTTTTAATAAAAACGAATACCTTGCAGATCAGCAAGGCGCGGGTAAATCATATACTAATTGCCATCAGCATCATGAAGTATTTATTGAGAACTCATTTCACAATCTAATTAACAAAAACGAACAAAATGTTTTAGAAGAAACACCAACTCCTGACTTGTCAGATAACCAGCAAATTACAATTGAAAACCTAGATGACATATTACAAATATGTGACGATATACTATCTGAAGACGATGAACATGTTCAATATCAGCGCTGGAATCAATTCAGCCAGAAACACACACTACTCAATAAAAAAACTCACTTCAAAGTAAGCTTATATTTGATTAATGCATTTTACTCTTTAATTAAGGCGGTCGGTGATGGCAAACCCCATGCAAAATACTCAACTGTAGGGCTGGGAACTCAATCAATAATATTATTAAACAACACATTTTTATGGCAAGAAGAACAAGAAACACTAAAAGAGTATGTAAATTCAAACGCATTAGACTCAATCTTGGAATACATTAATAATGAAACGCCTAACTATAAACCTCTATCAGCGGTACAAGGTGGTATCAGTGCCCTTAATCGATACTCTAAAGACGAAATCGCAATGTACGAAACAGCTAAAACAAGCTTTTTTACTTTAAAAGCGTTGTTTATGATGTGGTGTTTTGCCCTATTAGTTACTTTCTGTGCTTCTTTGTTTACAACACTAAACGGTCTGCTATTTCGCCCCTCAAACTTTCAGAACTTTATGCTCGTATTAAGCCAGTTCATTGTATGTTTTAAGCTCTATCAAAATAGTAAATTAGCGTTTAATTGTGTTTGGCTTATTGCAGTTATCGCCTTGCTATTATTTCCTTTTGGTACTTTATGGGGGATATTCGCAATTCGTAAACTTAGAAAAGCACGGCATTATTTTAAATTTGCTAACAATCCACCGATAACTAAATGACAACAAGCGCATTATTCATATCGATGAAATAAAGTGCTTTTGACTTCCAAGCTTTCTCTAGACAGTTTTTAGCTTAGAATAGTACTTAAGGTATCCCACAGGTTAGCTGGATAAATAACCGTTTGGCTTTGTATTTCCAATTTAAGGTTTCTTTACGTTCAGGCTCAGGGGTCCAGCGTTGCCAAGGTTTGGTGATTTCGGGCTGGGGGGCATCGTTATACCAATCTATTTTGTATGCCTCAGCATATAGCTCATCATAAATTTCGGTTTGTTGTTTAAAGCTCATATCACGCCAATACACTTCTGGACGATTGTTTTGCTTATCAAACTCAGCGGTA
>NZ_BAAJML010000004.1:0-314826 GCF_057547735.1 Pseudoalteromonas sp. NH0006-46
CTAATAATGGGCTAAAAATAGTTTGCTAAAATGTTGAGGAACGAAAACAGCAAACTGTTTTAAGTCCTTATTTATTAGCTTGTTATATGCACTTTAACCTTGTTTTTAATAATGTAAAGAGCATGCATAAACAACAGTGTAAGTGCCGCAACAATTACTGATTTAAATAATACACCAAATATAAAGATTGCATCTAGATCAGGTTGTTTAGCGGTGAACTCTGAGACAAATTCAATAACCAGCCACAGTACACCATTAGCAATAGAAAAGAGGCTCAAGTATTTCTTACTCCAGAAAAGCGGAGCAACAATTGAAATGCTAATTATTAATATAAGTATCGCAATCATCATGTGCATATAACAACTTATTGAACACCATTTTGGTGGTTTATAACACCCCAAAACGGCGTATATTACATAGCTCAATAATTCCACCAAACAACTCTAATGTAAACAATAAATTACGTATGTTATAAAATCTCTGTTGGTAAAATACACCAAAACGACTTTTGATAATGTTGTGAGATACATTAGCTTTGTCGGATGGCGCTTCGCTTATCCGACCTACATCTAAAACCAATGTTTTATAGAATTTCTACCACTTCATATTCATGGCTTTTGCCTGCAATGGTTAAACTTACTTCATCATCAAGCTGCTTGCCTAACAGTTGTTTGCCCAGCGGGGCTTCGGGTGTAACAACTTGAATAGTTTGCCCTTTTACTTCAACCGTTAAACCGCCTGCGGCTGGGCCTAAATAAAACCATTTTTGTGCGGTGTTTTCATCTTCCAAACAAACGAGTGAGCTTATAATCACTTTATGGTGAGCAGGCTCTTTAAAAATAGATTCAAATTGTTTAATGCTTTTGTAGCATTCGTTTACACGCTCGGCTTGGCCTTGTGCTAAATAAGCGGCTTCGAGCCCTAAGGTATCGTATTGCGTTTCTGCTACGCTTTCTTCGTGAGTTGCGGCGTCGTGCGCGGCTTTGGCAGCTTGTTTTGCGCTGTTTAATTGTGCTTCAAGTGCAAATTTAAGGTGTTCAATTACGTGGGTTTTGTTCATGAGGGAGCGCTAATAACCAATGCTGTAAACTATGCGGTTAATTTTAACGTTTTAAGGCGCTTAAAACCATTGTTTTAAGCGCCGTTATGTTTACTCAGTTATTTAAACCCGCATTTATGGCATATCTATTAATGCTTGGGTTTTTACATCTAATTTTTCTTCGTAGTTTTTAGCACTTAACCCTAAAAGCTCAGGCAAGGTTGCCGCTATACAAATAGACGAAAACGTGCCCACTACAATGCCTGTAAATAATGCAATGGCAAAGCCTTGCAGTGGTGCGCCTGCGAGTAACCAAACGCTGGCAACCGTTGCAAGCGTGGTGCCCGATGTAATAAGTGTGCGCGTTAAGGTGCTTTTTATCGCGCTGTTAATAATACTTGCAGGGCTAAGTGCATTATTAGATTTAACACGTAAAAGCTCGCGTACTCTATCACCTACTATTATTGAGTCGTTAAGTGAGTAACCTATAATGGCGAGTAAACTGGCAAGTACGGTTAAATTAAACTCAATATTTAATAGCGAAAATAGCCCCAGTACGAGTAGTAAATCATGTACTAGGGCAACCACAGAGCCTACGGCTAAACGCCATTCAAACCGCACCGCTAAATAAAGCATTACTGCAACCATAGCTGAAAATAATGCTAAACAACCTTGCTCAAACAGTTCATCACCCACTTGTGAGCCAATATACGCTGACGATAATACCTCAGCGTTTATATCTGCGTTTTGAGTAATGGCAGATTGCCAATCATTACTATTTGCTGTTGAATCGCTAGGCGCTTCGCGTAGTTGATAGTGGCTATTGCCTTGCGCGGTTAGCTCAAACTCGCCATTGTGATTTTTAGTAATAAACGATTTAAGCTCTTTTAGCTCAACACCTTGGCTGGTGGTAAATTCCGTTAGGTAGCCACCGGTAAAGTCTAGGCCAAAATCAAGCCCTTTTTGACTAAGTGTAAATACCGATAGCAGCACAAGTATGGCGCTCAAAAGCATGCCTGAAAAACGCAAACGAGTGCCCGCCTCGCCCTTTAAAAAAGTTTTAAGCATGTGCATTTACTCCTGCTTTTTTTGCCAATTTTAAATATAACGTTTGGCTTAGTACTTTTGATACGTACACGCCAGTAAATACTGAAGTAATTAATCCAAGTGCCAATGTTATGGCAAAGCCTTTAACTGGCCCGTAACCTATGCCGTATAAAATAAGCGCGGTGATCATAGTGGTTATATTGGCATCAAATATTGTATTGGCCGCCTGTTTATACCCTTCTTGGATTGCTTGATATGGCGTACGCCCTTTTCGGCGCTCTTCTTTAATACGCTCAAATATAATAACGTTGGTATCTACCGCCATACCAATAGTGAGTACCAGCCCGGCAATACCCGGAAGGGTTAATACAACCCCCGGTAATAACGACATTAGGCCAACTAGCGATGTTAAATTTAACAACAGCGCTACGTTTGCAATAAGCCCTAAACGGCGATACCACAGCGCCATAAAGGCAAGTGTAATACCCATGCCCAGCATGAGTGCAGCTAAACCATTACTAATGTTCTCGCTGCCAAGGCTTGGCCCTATTGTTTGCTCATGCACTATAGTTACCGGCGCGGTTAGTGAGCCGGCGCGTAATAACAAGGCTAAATCTGCCGCTGCTTGCTGGCTTTTCATATTGGTAATGCTAAAGCGTGAACTTAAATGCTGCGCAATATTAGCCACATTTATAACTTCGCTTTTTTTAACGGTTTCACCGCTTGCGTTTTGAGAGTACTCAGAGTAAACCGTGGCCATAGGCTTACCAATATTAGCTTTTGAAAAAGCCGACATAGCATCGCCGCCTTGCCCATCTAGGCTAAGTTGAACCAGTGGCTTACCCCAATCGTCGCGGCCAATGTTGGCATTATTAATATGATCGCCGGTAAAAATAGGCACAGGGTCAAGGTTTATGGTGCCACCCGACTGCATATTAAATGTTTTACCACCCACTTCTTTTAACTGATAAAACCCAAGTGATGCAGTTGCGCCTATAATGCGCTTTGCCTCGGTTGGGTCTTGTACACCTGGCAGCTCAATACGTATACGCTGCTTACCTTGACGCTGTGTTACGGCTTCGGTTATACCTAATTCTTCAATGCGTGAGCGAAGCGTAGTAAGCGTTTGGCTCATTACTTCTTTATCAAAGTTGCTGCGCCCTTGCTCTGAGTAGCTAAACTTGGCGTTTTTGACATTGCCATTATTGGTTGTTGTAACCGCTAAATTAGCAAAGCGACTTTGAAGCTCATCAATCACTGGGGTAAGTTTTTGCACCGCGTTAGGCAGTGCGTTGATTTCAAAACCATGCTCAGTTTGCTGCGCTTTAAGACCGTGCGCTTTTTGCTTAACAATAATTGATTTAGCTTGCTGATACGCACTCACTAATTGCTCATCAATTGCTTTATCTAAATCTACGTCGAGTACAAATAACACACCGCCATTTAAATCAAGACCCAGCTTTATTGGTGATAAACCAAAATTTTGTAACCATGGTGGGCTGGTTGCATGCTCTACAATTTTAACTTGTTTGTTTGGGTACTGCGCCTTTATAGCCGCTTGCGCTTGGGCGCTTTTAGTTGGCTCGTTTAATAAAATATTTATAGTGGATTGCTTATCAAGGCCTTGCTCGACTTTTAAGCCTTGGTTATTTAAAAAAGTAACGAGTGCTTTAGTGCTTGGCACGACTTGGATTTCGCTATGTGGCGCGCTATTTACATGCAACCACGATTTATTAGGGTATAAGTTGGGTAATGCACTAATAGCTAATAAAATCAGTACAATAAGCATGGCTATATAGCTTAATTTAAATTTAGCCATAAATGGCTTTTGATCTTTTTTTACACTTAACATGTTTTTTCCTTATTGCCAGTAAATTACTGGCAACGTACTTATTAAAAGTACAATTAATCTCAAGGCTTAAACGAAAAACGTTAAAACCTAATAAAAATTAAATAAGGAAAATTAAGCGTGGTAGTTAGTGACAGCGGTATAGAGTAAGTTTGCGTCTTTCCAGCCGCTGAGCCGCGACTTCTTGCTATGCGTTACAAGCGTATACCAAGGCTGAATAGTATTTACAGCTTGGGGGCGTAAAAATATTTGCCTTACAAGGTGCTGCGCAAAAAACTCAAAAACAACATCGTATTCTGGCTCACTTTGAACTGTGTGCAAAAAAAGTGACGCATTACTTGCTGTAAGCCTTGGCTGATGTGAGTCAAAATCGGTATGTTGTGTTTTTTTATGCGCAGGTGCGTCTGCAGACTTTGTAGTAGGCTTTGTTTTAGTTATATCAACGGCATCTGTAAATAAAATCTGTGAATTGACAGCTGGATTTAAATGTTGTGTTACCTGCACAGCATTGCTCTGCACACTAAAAAGTGCAGCTAGTAGCAAAAAAGCAGTTATAAAAACACGAAATTTAAACATACTTAAATCAAACTAAAATAAAGGATGCCTAGTATATTAGGGCAACTATTTAAAATACAATGCTTAATAATTAAGTATTTAATCGAGAAAAATAATGCGCTCCAGACAAAACGTTGAAAAACGTGCAGACGCCATGAATTTAAAACAAAGCGTTAAAACATTGTGGCCTTACATTACAAAATTTAAAGGGCGTGTTTTTATTGCGCTTTTAGCGCTTATTGGTGCCAAAGGCGCCACTCTTTTAATGCCTTGGGCACTTAAAGAAATTATCGACTCGGTTGATAAGTCAATAAACCCAGTATTGGTCGTTCCCGCTTTATTGTTACTTATGTACGGCAGCTTACGTTTCGCTAGCGTGTTTTTAGGCGAGGTACGCGATGCAGTGTTCTCGCGTGTAACAGAACATGCCATGCGCAATATTGGCTTAAAAGTATTTAAACATTTACATAGCCAAGAGCTTGCCTTTCACCTAGACAGACAAACTGGTGGAATAAGCCGTGACATAGAACGTGGCACCAGTGGGCTCAGCTTTTTAATGCGCTTTTTAATGTTTAACATTGTACCCACCCTTTTTGAAATACTCACCGTCGCGATTATTTTTGGGACGCTATTTTCTGTCTGGTTTGCTTTAATTACGCTCCTTGCTGTAGGTGTGTATATATTTTTCACTGTCACGGTCACTCAGTGGCGTAACCGTTTTATTCGTGAATCAAACGCGGCTGACAACCTCAGTAACACGCGCGCAATTGACAGCCTTCTAAACTACGAGACTGTAAAGTACTTTAACAACGAAGAGTTTGAAGCCAACACATACGACTCCTTTTTAGCAAACTGGGAAACTGCGCGATTAAAAAATAGAATGTCTCTTTTAGCGCTAAACTCTGGGCAAGCGTTAATTATTGCCAGTGCCATTACCGCTTTAATGTGGTTAGGCTCAAGTGAGGTAGTGACTGGATCACTTAGCATTGGTGAATTAGTAATGATAAACGCGTATATGATCCAACTATTTTTACCACTTAACTTTTTGGGGTTTGTGTACCGTGAAATACGTCGCGCCCTTACCGACTTAGAAAATATGCTGGGCTTACTTAATAAAAAGCCACAAGTAACTAATGCTCCACAGGCAAATACCCTTAATGTAAAAAAGGGAGAAATTGCCTTTAATAACGTCAGTTTTAGCTACAATGCAAACCGCCCTATTCTTGATAATATTAGCTTTAAGGTTAAAGCGGGTAGTAAAGTGGCTATTGTGGGTGCAAGTGGTGCCGGCAAAAGTTCATTAGCGCGCCTGCTCTATCGTTTTTACGATGTAACTTCGGGCAGTATTACTATTGATAACCAAGCAATTAGCTCTGTTACGCTTGATAGCCTTCGTAAAGCCATTGCTATCGTGCCGCAAGATACCGTTTTATTTAATACAACAATTCGTGAAAATATTGCCTATGGCCGACCTTCTGCAAGCGACACTGATATTGATAAAGCCATTGAAATGGCCCATCTAAAAGGTTTCATTAACACGTTGGCTGATGGCGATAAAACGCGAGTTGGCGAACGCGGTTTAAAAGTATCCGGTGGCGAAAAACAGCGCATTGCAATTGCACGCGCAATTTTAAAACAATCCCCTATTTTAATATTTGACGAGGCCACATCGGCACTCGACTCTCAGGCCGAACAAGCAATATTAAAGGCCATGCATGAGGTAGCCAGCGAGCACACCAGTATTGTAATTGCGCATCGCTTATCAACCATTACCGATGCACACTCTATCATTGTGCTTAAATCAGGCCAAATTGTTGAACAAGGCAAACATAATGAGTTACTGGCCTTGGGCGGTGAATATGCAAATATGTGGGCATTACAACAACAAGATTAACCTGTTTATTAATTTATATTGGTCGCTTATTGCTTACGTTGTTTATTGGTTTTATCGGGTCAGGCTGTGATTCACCTCAAAAGAATTGTGTGCCTGTCTTTTATACATAACAATCAAAAATGATATTTTTTATAACAAAAATTAACAAATTCATTATCCAGGGGGATAAACAATGAAAAAGAGTTTAATTGCAGCGGCCTTAGCTGCCACTTTTATAACGGGCTGTTCAGAGCCACAAACTACAAACAGTGAAGTTCAAACTGCAAGCGCTGAAAGTACAGCCATTAGCAATAAAGCCGAACTAGGTAGCTTTGGTGTAGATTTATCAGCGCGTAACGAAGCCATTAAACCCGGTGATGATTTTTTCATGTACGCCAGTGGCACATGGTACGACAACTACAATATGCCAGCTGACAAAACGCGTTATGGTGCGTTTTCAGCATTAGCAGAACGCAGTGAAGACCGTGTTAAAAAAATTATCGAAGACATAGCTGCACGTAAAGAGCTAAACGCTGAAGAGCAATTGGTTGCTGATTTTTATAATTCATACATGGATACCGACACACTTAATGAGTTGGGTGTTAAACCTATTCAACCGCTGTTAAATCAAATTAGTAATATGGAATCAACCGACGACTTAGCTTATGTATTTGGGCAATCGTGGTTATCGGGCCTTCGTACTCCTATTGGTGGTGGTATGTGGTTTAACCGTTTAGATCCAAATAAATACGAAATGTCGTTAGGCGCTGGTGGTTTAGGCTTACCTGACCGTTCTTACTACTTAGAAGATGCTGAGCGTTTTGTTAAAACTCGCGAAGCTTACGTGGCTCATATTGCCGACATGCTAAAATTTGCCAATGTTGATAACACAACAGAACGCGCAAAAGCCATACTAGAGCTTGAAACTAAAATAGCACAAGGGCATTGGCCACGCGAAAAACGACGTAACCGCGACCTGTCGTTAAATCAAATTAAACGTGAAGATTTAGCCGCTACTTACCCTGGTTTTAACTGGGATGTATACTTTGAGCAAACAGGGTACAAAGTACCTCAGCTTAACGTATCTCAGCCTGAACCGGTTAAAGCCATGATTGAGCTTATTAATAATGAAGATATGGCGGTTTGGAAAGATTACCTAACTTACCATGCAATTAGCGGTAATGCGGGTTTACTTTCTGAAGATATTTTTAATACGCGTTTTGCATTTTATGGCAAAGAGCTAAACGGCCAACAAGAGCCGCGTCCTCGTTGGAAACGCGCTATTAACGAAATGTCGGGCACAAGCTCGCTAGGCTTTGCGATTGGTAAAATTTACGTTGACCAATACTTTCCTGAATCATCTAAACAACAAATGTCTGAACTGGTTGAAAACCTGCGTTCAGCTTTAGGTGAGCGTATTGATAACTTAGACTGGATGGGCGCTGAAACTAAAGTAAACGCACGTGCTAAGTTAGCTGCATTTGTTCCAAAAATTGGTTACCCGGATGTATGGCAGTCTTATGATGGTTTAACTATTAGCCAAAACGATTTAGTGGGTAACGTTAAAAACATGCGTGAGTTTTTCCGCGCTGAAAGCGTAGAAAAAGAGCTACAAAAAACGGATCGCAACCGCTGGGGCATGACACCACAACGTGTAAATGCCTACTACAATAGCTCGTTTAACGAAATTGTGTTTCCTGCCGCCATATTACAACCTCCGTTTTTTGATCCAAATGCCGATCCAGCAGTTAACTATGGCGGCATTGGCGCTGTAATTGGTCACGAAATGGGCCATGGTTTTGATGATCAGGGTTCAAAATCTGATGCTAACGGTATTCAACGCAACTGGTGGACAGACGAAGACCGCGCTGCATTTGATGCAAAAGCAGACCAACTTGCCGCACAGTACAGTAAATACGAACCTATTGAAGGTAACTTTGTAAACGGCCGTAACAGCCTAGGTGAGAACATTGGTGATGTGGGTGGCTTAGCCATGGCTTACCACGCGTATAAACTAAGCCTAAATGGTAAAGAAGCGCCTGTAATAGATGGCGTAACAGGCGATCAACGTTTCTTTTTAGCTTGGGCACAAGTATGGAAAGAAAAACGTACTGAGCAAAGCATGTTAAACCAGTTACGCGGTGGAACACATGCTCCAGGTCGCTTTAGAGCGCAAGCACCACGTAACCACGATGCTTGGTACAAAGCGTTTGACGTAAAACCAGGTGATGCCCTGTATTTACCAGAAGAAGAACGCGTTCGTATTTGGTAATTGCCTTATAATATGTAAATCAATACTAAACAGCCCGCAATAGCGGGCTGTTTTATTTAGAACGTATTTTATTCAAATGGCTATATTGGCTTTTTAACTATTAATGTTCCCCAATCCGTACTAGCCCTTAATGTCATTTACCTTTAGAATACGGTCTATTATTTTTTCAGTTATTTATAAAATTAAGGCGAAACGCAGATGGGAAGAGCTTACCAAAACAAAAAAGATTCAATGGCTAAAACTGCGGGTGCTAAAACTAAAGTTTACTCTAAGTACGGTAAAGAAATTTATATTTGTGCTAAAAATGGCGGTGTGGATACAGATGGTAACTTATCATTGCGCCGCTTAATTGAACGTGCAAAAAAAGACCAGGTACCAGCACACGTAATTGACCGCGCAATTGAAAAAGCAAAAGGCGGCGGTGGTGAAGACTACGCTGCAACACGTTACGAAGGCTACGGCCCAGGTAACTGTATGATTATTGTTGACTGCTTAACCGATAACAACAAACGTACATTTGCAGACGTACGTGTTTGTTTTACTAAAGCGAATGCTAAAATTGGCGCTCAGAACTCGGTTTCACATTTATTTGATCACCTCGCTATTTTTGTTTTTGATGGCGACGATGATGAAGCGGTTCTTGAAGCACTTATGATGGCTGACGTTGATGTAACCGATGTTGAAGTTGATAACGGTAAAGTAACCGTATTTGCTCCGCATACAGAGTACAACAATACTCGTACAGCACTTGAAGAAATGGGCATTACTGAATTTGACGAAGACTTAATTGCGTTTGTACCACAAGTAGAAGCGCCAATTGAAGGCGAAGACGTTGAAGTAATGGAGCGCTTTTTAGCCATGCTAGAAGATTGTGACGACGTTCAAAACGTTTATCATAACGCGCAATTCTAAACCTTATTCACATATTAATTAAAGCCAACAGCCATGTTGGCTTTTTTATTTACAGGGCTTTATAAATTAATGAATACCCTTGCAGAGCTTAATACTGGTAAGTTAGCCGGTGCGAAGCACTTACAGCTGGTTGAGCAATTATCTGAGTTTCCAGCAGACATTTTTAAGCTTGCCGATACACTCGAAGTACTTGATCTTTCAAATAACAATTTAAGTGATTTACCAGACGAATTTGCTTGTTTACACCGCCTTAAGCGTGTGTTTTTATCGTTTAATCAGTTTAAGCATGTACCCAAAGTTTTGGCCAAATGCCCTGCTTTAATTATGGTGGCATTTAAAGGTAACCAAATTTCAAAGTTTGCACCTAACAGCCTGCCAAAAAAAATTGAGTGGCTTATTCTCACCGATAATAACCTACACGAGTTACCTGAAGATTTTGGTAATTACACCCAGCTTAAAAAGCTTGCACTTGCGGGTAATAAGTTAAAACATTTACCGACAAGTATGGCTAACTGTACTAATTTAGAGCTCGTAAGGCTCTCTGCCAACAACCTAACAAAACTCGATGATTGGCTAATAGAATTACCCAAACTTGCTTGGCTTGCTTTTGCAGGTAACGACTTTAATAAAGCGCAGTGCTTAACTAAAAGTACGTTGAAAAATACTCCGCTTGAAAGTTTTCAACTTAAAAAAGTAATAGGGCAAGGCGCATCGGGGGTTATACACCTAGCAAAAGCTGAGCAAACTAGTGTTGCAGTAAAGCTGTTCAAAGGTGCAATCACCAGCGATGGTTACCCTCTTGATGAAGTAAATTGCTGCCTTCAAGCAGGTAATCACACTCACTTAATTAATGTACTGAGTTACATAGAGCTAAGTGAACAACTTGGCTTGGTAATGGAATTAATGGATACCAATTATACAAATTTAGGGTTACCACCAAGTTTACAAACATGCACACGCGACACGTTTAATGTCGGTTGTAACTACCCTATTGAAGCTGTTTATAAAATAGCAAAACAGATGGTAAATACGCTAACTCACCTACATTACAATTACGTAAGCCATGGTGATATTTACGCACACAACACCATGATAAACGAACAATATGATATTTTGTTTGGTGATTTTGGTGCAGCTACAAACTTAGCTATGCTCAGCGCATATCAGCAGCAGCGAATACAGTTAATAGAAGTGCGTGCTTTTGGCTGTTTAATAGAAGATTTACTAAGTACTGTTAGCTCAGCAGATAAACAAAACGACCTCTTTGATAAAATGTCCGATATAGCCGCGCGTGCTATAAATACCGCTATTGCATCGCGCCCTAGTTTTAAAGCGCTAAACGCTTTATTAAACGACTTGGTATAAATTAATCAAAAATAAAAAAGCCTGCATAACGCAGGCTTGGTTGGATAAAGCTAAACTTTTACAGGGTCAATTATAAGTACTGACCTAATGCTTTAACTTGGTCTAACATGCGGTTCGAGAAACCCCATTCGTTATCGTACCAAGCCATTACTTTAACTAGTTTACCATCAGCTTTTGTTTGCGTTGCATCAAAAATTGATGACGCTGGATTGTGATTAAAATCAATAGAAACAAGCGGAAGCTCGTTGTACTCTAAGATTTCTTTCATTGAGCCCGTTGCTGCGGCTTTCATTACTTCGTTAATTTCTTCAGCAGTTGTGTCACGTTTAGTAATAAACGTAAAATCAACTAAAGAAACATTGATAGTAGGTACACGTACCGACATACCGTCTAATTTACCCGCAAGCTCAGGAAGTACTAAGCCAACAGCTGCAGCGGCACCTGTTTTAGTTGGGATCATAGACTGTGTTGCACTACGCGCACGGTATAGATCTGGGTGGTAAACGTCAGATAAGTTTTGATCGTTTGTGTAAGCATGAATTGTAGTCATGCTACCTTGCTCAATACCAACTGTGTCGTTAATTGCTTTTGCAATAGGTGCTAAACAGTTAGTAGTACAAGAAGCATTTGAAATGATGTTGCTATCAGCATTAATTACATCGCTGTTAACACCGTGCACTACAGTTGCATCTAAGTCTTTACCTGGCGCAGATACAATTACTTTTTTAGCGCCTGCTGTAATGTGCTTAGCTGCGTCTTCACGTTTAGTGAAAAAGCCTGTACATTCTAAAACGATATCTACGCTTAGCTCTTTCCACGGTAAGTTTGCAGGGTCACGTTCTTGAGTAAGTGTAATTACGTCATCACCAATTAACATGGTGTTATCTGCAAGTGTTACTTTTTTAGAAAATTGACCATGAACTGAGTCAAACTGAGTTAAATGTGCATTTACGTTAGCAGGTGCTAAATCGTTGATTGCTACAATTTTAATTTCACTGTTTTGCTCTGACTCATAAAGTGCACGTAATACATTGCGACCGATACGACCATAACCGTTAATTGCTACATTAATCATTTTAGACTCCTATTTAAGTTCACTTGCTTGGCGAGCAAGCGCTTCAATGGCTTGCCAGTCTTTATTTTCAATAAGTTGTTTATCTAACATCCACGTACCACCAACACAAATAACATTGTTAAGTGCTAAATAGTTAGGTGCAGTTGCTAGGCTAATGCCGCCAGTTGGGCAAAAAGTAACGTGCGGTAATGGGCCACCAATCGACTTAAGCATTGCCGTTCCACCAGCAGCTTCAGCTGGAAAGAATTTTAAAAACTTGAAGCCATGACTTGCTAACTGCATTACTTCGCTCGCAGTTGCAGCGCCTGGTAAAAATGGGATATCAGACTCTTTTGCAAGTGCTAATAACTCAGTGCTCACACCTGGGCTCACCATAAAGTCAGCACCTGCCGCCACTGAGGCTTCAAAACTTGCTTTGTCCACTACAGTACCTGTACCCACAAAAGCTTCTGGCACTTCAGCTTTCATTAACTTTACAGCTTCTGCTGCAACTGGTGTACGCAGTGTAATTTCAAGTGCTTTTAAGCCACCGTTGTATAACGCTCTAGCAAGTGGTGCAGCATCTTCTAATTTTTCGATTACAACCACTGGCACAACAGGTGCCGATGCTAAGATTTTTTCAATACTCATTACTTGTTCCTCATTACCCAGTTCGGCTAATTATTATTCAAGTCCAAAAGCACTCGCGCCTAAATCGGCACTGCTTACTATATTTCTAAATCCTGTAAATAATTCACGTCCAGTACCAAATGTTAAACTTGGTTGGCTAATTTCAAGCTCACGTTTAGCAAGCTCGTCATCACTAACATGTACTTTTAAAATTCCGTTAGGCGCGTCAAGGGTTACTAAGTCACCTTCTTGAATTTTTGCAATAATGCCACCTTCTACAGCTTCTGGGGCTAGGTGAATTGCAGCAGGAACTTTACCAGATGCACCCGACATACGGCCGTCGGTTACAATGGCAACTTTAAAACCTTCGTCTTGAAGAGTTGCCATAACCGGCGTTAATTTATGAAGCTCTGGCATCCCTTTCGCTTTAGGGCCCTGCTCTTTAAGTACGGCTATAAAGTCTTGGTTTAACTCACCGCGGCTATACGCATCTTGAAGTGCCCCTTGCGAGCTAAATACTTTAGCCGGTGCCGTAACCACTTGATGCTCTTGTGCAACAGCAGATACTTTGATTACCGCTTTACCTAAATTACCAGTAAGCAGTTGTAGGCCACCTTGTTTACTAAATGGATTACTTACAGGACGAAGTACTTCTTCATCAAGTGAATTTGCAGGGCAATCAACCCATTTAACTTTGCTTGGGCCATTTGAATCGCTCATGATCAGGCTTTCGTCTTTATCTAAACGTGGCTCTGTCATGTAAGGTGCTAGGCCATCACCAAGCATTGTTTTAACATCAGTATGCAAATAACCTGCGCTTGCTAGTTCGCGCATTAAGAAACCCATTCCGCCTGCGGCTTGGAAATGGTTTACATCTGCTGAACCGTTAGGGTAAATACGCGTAAGTAGTGGTACAACTTCTGATAAATCAGACATGTCTTTCCACGTCACTTGAATACCTGCAGCCTTTGCAATTGCAACAATATGAATAGCGTGGTTTGTAGAGCCACCTGTAGATAGCAAGCCAACTAAACCATTAATAATGGTTTTTTCGCTAATTACCTCTGCTAAACACGGGCTTTCTTTATCATCTGTAAGCTGCTTAAGCATGGTTTCTACAGCATTACCTGTTAGTCCATCACGAAGCTCTGTGTATGGGTTAATAAATGAGCTACCCGGAAGGTGCAAGCCCATTATTTCCATTAACATTTGGTTTGAGTTAGCAGTACCGTAAAACGTACAGGTACCTGCACTGTGGTAAGATGCGCTTTCAGCTTCTAGTAAGTCTTCACGGCTAACTAAGCCTTGTGCAAACTTTTGGCGAATACGTGCTTTTTCTTTATTTGGGATACCTGATTGCATTGGACCCGCTGGTAAAAAGAACACAGGTAAATGGCCAAACGATAGTGCGCCAATTAATAAACCTGGGACAATTTTGTCACACACGCCTAAACAAAAAACGCCGTCAAATACGTCATGCGATAATGAAACTGCGGTAGACATTGCAATAACGTCTCGAGAAAACAGTGATAATTCCATGCCATCACGCCCTTGCGTAACGCCATCACACATTGCAGGAACGCCACCCGCTACCTGAGCGGTTGCGTCGAACTTAGTTGCAATGCTTTTGATTACGTCTGGGTAATCTTTGTAAGGTACATGCGCAGATAACATGTCGTTGTATGAATTGATAATGGCTAGGTTTGGCACTTCATCTGCTTTTAAGCGAGCTTTATCATCGCTACTGCAGGCAGCCATTACGTGGGCAATATTGCCACAACCTAATCCCGCACGAACTCTTGTTTGTTTTTTTGCATGCGAAATACGATCTAAATAATCTTGACGGGTGTTTTTACTGCGTTCAATAACGCGTTGGGTAACTTCTTGAATTCGAGGATGTAACATAATTAACTCATCTCTATTAGTTAGAGGATAAAGGCTCAGTAGCAATTACAGACTCCACGTAAATAACTGTACTGAGCATCTTTGATTGACCCGTTCAAAGGTACGATATCAGGGAGCCTCTCACAACAAACCTGACACCGGTGTCACTGTATTAACTCACAGCTATGACACCGGTGTCAACCCTGGCCGCTAAATTTAATTTAACTTTTTATCATGACCAATTAATGAACACTTAAATTCTTGTGTACATACACACTTTTATCAAGCTGCGGGCAAAAAAAGCCTGAATAAGCGTCACTCATATTCAGGCTACTGTGAAAAAGTATTTTATGGATTTACGCGTGCTGTTGATTCACGCGTTATTAAACGTGATTCAAGCGTGATTTGAAAGGGTTGCTCTTGTGGCTCTGTAATGTGGTTAATTAATTGGGTAACCGCAAGCTTTGTCATTTCTTCTACTGGTTGGGCTATGGTTGTTAACCCTGGCCAAATATGACGTGCAATAGGTGCATTATCAAAACCGGCTATAGAAATGTCGTCAGGTACACGCAATTGCCTTTGTGTTGCGAGTTTGAGTACAGCCGCGGCCATGTAATCGTTTGAAGCAAATACGGCGGTGGGACGAGGTGACAAATCTAAAATGCTGCGCGCGCTGTCTACACCTGAGTGGTAACTAAAGTTACCTTCTTCAACTAATCGCTCGTCAAACTCAATATTGTGATTTGCTAAAGCGCGCCTGTACCCTTTAAAGCGTTGCTGTGTTGCACTATGATCAGGATGACCTTTAATAAATGCAATTGACTTATGCCCAAGGCTGATTAAATGTTCTGTGATTTCAAATGCGCCCTGCTCGTCGTTGCTACGAACAGAAATAGATTCATCTTTTAGAATTGCGGAAGCAACTCTAGCAAACGGAATTTTTTTAGCTGTTAAAAACTCGACCAACTCAGGAAAATCACCAAAAGGTGGCGTAAGTACAATGCCATCTAGACGAGATGTTTGAAGCAACTGCTCAACATTACTAATTAAAGCTTCGCCTCTGTATTCGCATGGATGAATTAGTAAGTTGTAATTGTTTTCTTGGCAAGCGGCTAATGCACCAGTTTGAACACGCGTGATATAACTTTTACTGGGATTGTCGTATAAGCAGCCAATAATAAAGCTTCTGTTTTGTGCTAAACCACGCGCAATAGGATTTGGCGTGTAATCTAGTTCTTTAAACACAGCGAGTACTTTTTCACGTGTGGCTGCACTTACGTTAGGCTCATTATTTAGAACCCGCGACACTGTTTTTTTAGACACACCAGCATGACTTGCTACACTGTTGATTGTTACTTTTTTCATCACTCTATTTTCCACATGCAATCAACAAAAACTACTTGGCGTTGTGCAAACACGCCGCTGCGCCAATTAAAGGTATGTTGTCTTGTGTTACTAATGTAACAGGTATTTGACCTGTGTATTGCGACATAATCCCTTTTTGCGAAAAGCGTTCAACAAAGCGACTTTCGAGCAAGCGGGCTTGCATACGCGGTAGTATTCCACCACCAATAAATAAACCACCTAACGCGCCGTAAGCTAACGATAAATCACCTGCTACACTGCCTATCCAATCACAAAACTGGTTTAATGTTGCATCGCACACATCACACTCGCCACTATTTGCTAAACTGCTAATTTGAGCAGCATCAAGGTTTTTAGGCGATTGCCCTTTAACGGCAGCCATTGCTTTATACAAATGGGTAATGCCTGGGCCAGAAAAAACGGTTTCAACGGAAACGTGTTGATGCTCTTTTTTTAGTTCTTGAATTAATAAAGCGTCGAGCTCTGTCACCGCTGCAAGTGATATGTGTCCGCCTTCGGAGCTTAAAACAGAAGTAGAATGAGATGTTCTAACTAGGCAAGCCGCACCAAAACCCGTTCCTGGGCCCATAACGCCAATGTTTGCGTTATCGTCTGCCTGACCGGCTTTTATAACAACATTTTGCGATGGGCTTAAATAAGGTGCAGCGTACGCAAAAGCAGCAAAATCATTAATAACATCAAGCTCATTCAATTCAAAATGGGCTTTAAAATCGTTAACACTAAAGTGCCAGCCTAAATTTGTTAAGTGAACCTGACCTGCCTTTATTGGGCCTGCTACCGCCAAACATGCACGTTTTGGTGTAATGTGTGGTACGGTTGTTAGGTAATGTTCCAGTGCTTTTTCAAGTGAGCCAAAGTTAGCACTAGGGAATGTATTATTGTGCTCAATAGTAAATTGATTTGTTGTATCATCAAACCATGTAATTAAAGCAAAGCGCGCGTTAGTTCCACCAATATCGGCAACTAAGATAGGATCAAATTGGGTAGAAGAGTTTAGGCTCATGGTGTTATCTCTTTTGTTTAAGCAATCAGTGCTTTTTTGTTCTACAATAGTAAACCATTGGTGTAATTGCTTTAGGCTATCACCCTAAAGCGGCTATCAGAGAAAAAATGCTGCCTGTAGCTATTACAAACAGCCAATTCGTTTTGACAACAAAATGATAAAACATAAATATTATGACACCGGTGTCACAGTCAAATCAATAAATAATTTGCTTTAAACACAAAAAGCTTGAAATATTTAATTAATAAACGAAAATGGCACTATTGTGTATTACATTAACTAAGTTGTGATAATGAAAGGTAAAGCTACATCATTTGATATTGCCCACTATGCAGGGGTATCTCAATCAACTGTATCTCGTGCTTTACGAAATAGCCCGCTTGTAAATGAAGAAACACGCAAGCGTGTTCACGACATAGCAAAAAAGCTCAATTACAAGGTCGACAAAAACGCAAGTAACCTGCGTACTCAGCAAAGCAGCACGCTAGCCTTATTATTATTTGAAGACCCGACTTCTGACGAATCACAAATAAACCCATTCTTTTTATCTATGCTGGGCAGCATTACTCGCGCGTGCGCAAAAGAAGGTTACGATTTGTTAGTGTCGTTTCAATCAGCCAGTGCAGATTGGCAAGCCGATTACGAGGATAGCCACAGAGCCGATGGCATTATTTTACTCGGTTACGGTGATTACATAGACTTTCAGCCAAAGTTTAAAACCCTACTTGATCAAAACACTAAATTTGTATGTTGGGGTGCAACGGTAGACAACAGACCCGATCTAACCGTGTGCTGCGACAATTACGGCGGTGGTAAACAGGCGGCGGCGCATTTTATAGCCCACAACAGGCAAGACTGTGCATTTATTGGCGATGCCTCTGACCACAGCCCAGAATTTTTTGCTCGTTTTCAGGGGTTTAAAGACGAACTAGAGGCTAACAATATTGCTATAAACGAACGTAAAATGGCTAACGCTATTTCAACGGAAGAATCAGGCTATCATGCAACTCGCTCACTCATTGCCAATAATATTAAATTTAACGCGTTATTCGCAGCAAGCGACTTAATTGCAATTGGTGCTATTCGAGCACTCAAAGAAGCAAATATTAACGTCCCTAAAGATGTTGCAGTCGTCGGGTTTGATAATATAGCTATAGCCAGCTTTGTAAACCCACCACTGACAACCATAGAGCAAAACACTACCGTTGCAGGTCAAATGCTCGTTGAAAATTTACTAAAATTAATTCGTGAAGAAGAAGTACAAAGCACCCTTTTACCCCCCGTGTTAATTGCTCGCGGATCGAGTTAAATATTTAACCTGAACTGTGGATAATATATCTATTTAAAGCAGCTATTCTTAGCACTAACTGCGTTAAATTTATTTGCAATAGGCTCGCTGTTGATCCGTAAATTCGCCTTGTTTTCACTTAAAAATTCTTGCTAGAGAAAAACAGAATTAAATTTAGTTAAAATTTAGTTGGTTAATAAATCTCTTAACCAAAGTTCAAGTTATTCAATACACAGCACCCTGTTTCAAATATAACTTTACCTTAAATATAAAAAAACCACGCTATAAGCGTGGTTTTTCTTTACTTAGTAGACAAGTTTACTTTAGTGCTTTTTCTACCACTGGGTAATAATCCCATACTTGTTTATCGCTTAATGAGCGAACTAGCTTTACGTACTCGGCATGTGTCCACGCTAATGGTGTAGCTGAGTTAGTACCTTCGCCCAACTCATAACCGGCTTTATTAACACCTACGCCATCCCAAACTTGCTCAGGCAACATCATGCCTTCATTCGCAAACTGTTCTAGGCCTTTTACGTAACTATTTCTAATATCAGCCTGCTTAGCATCATTAAGTGTTTTGCTAGCGTTAGCTGCAGCAATTTCGTAATGGCCACGTTCACCAGTGAAAAATGGCCATACACGACCACGTTGCCCAGGAGTGTTAGCGCCGCCCTCTGCGTAATTTGTACCTGTTACTTCATCTTCGCCGTAACCGTCGTTACCGTAACGGCGGTAGCCTGCAAATGTGCCAGTGCCATCTTCAAAACTAAAGCTATATTTTACCTGTAGGTTATCTTCAAGCGTTTCATCGTCA
Source organism: Pseudoalteromonas sp. NH0006-46 (assembly GCF_057547735.1). Taxonomy (NCBI): domain Bacteria; kingdom Pseudomonadati; phylum Pseudomonadota; class Gammaproteobacteria; order Alteromonadales; family Pseudoalteromonadaceae; genus Pseudoalteromonas; species Pseudoalteromonas sp. NH0006-46. The sequence continues at coordinate 18,975 of NZ_BAAJML010000004.1, forward strand.
TATTCAGGCAATGTTTTAACAATGCTTTCGTCGTTAGCGCCACGCACACCGTAGCGTACAAGTTCTAAAAAACCACCATCTAAAATTTGCTTTTTATTAAACCCTTCACGGCCATTATTCGCATTAATTTTGGTGTCTGAATTAGCATCAGTATCTTGGCCTATACGAATAAAGTACTCACCATCGGTATTTTCGCTTTTTAAATTACCCTTTGTGGTAAACATTTGCGATTCTATTTCGCTGTTATACTTCTTAGCCGTTTCTAAATAACGCTTAGCGTTTTTATCGTCACCGCTAAGTGTTGCTATATCGCTGGCTGTTATCAAGCCCGCAACAATTGCAGCCGTCGTAGAAGGCGAGTAACCTTCTTGCTCTTCCCAGCGCTCCTGCTGTGTTGCCGGTGGAGTAATTTGCGTGTCGTTCCATAAAATTTTAGCAAGGCCACCATCAACTAAAAAATCGGCTGCCGGTTTTAGCATTTTACCGTACCAACTTTTTAGTTCATCGTCGCTAAGTACATTGGCTTTATGTAACTTCCAGGCAAGCATAATAGGCATAGCGGTTTGATCTAACTGTACACCTACCCATTCAAGCTCACCATCTACATGTGTTTTTTGTAAAAACCAGCCAGTATCGCCATTATTACCGGGCGTATTGCTGTTAACTTGTACTTTTTCAAGGTACTCAAATGCTGTTTTAGCAGTGGCTGTATCGCCGAGCGCCATAAATGCCATTGCAACTTGGTAAAAATCGCGCACCCATACCGCTTTATAACCAGTAGAACCTTCTTTTGCAGATACAGTTTCACCCCATGGGTTTGACAGTGATGCAATAAGTGCACCCGCGTGTGTTTTATCTTCTTGTGCTTTTAAAACCATGGCACTGGTGTATAAAAGCTTGCCGTTATCGGCAGTTTGCTCAACCATGCTTGCTAGTGGCTCAAGACTTTGTATGTAGTCTTGCCAACCTAGCTCGTCGCCTTTACCGTTGTAGTGATCAAGTACCGCTTTATAGCCCTTTGCCAAGCTTTGCTCACCGTGCTGCATACTTTGCTGCTGCGTGTTACCAAAGCTTAAAGCTAAATCAAATGTAGTGTTGTTACTGATATCACCGAGTTCTGCAAGCATGTTTACATTACCTGAAGCATCACCGGTATTCGTATACTGATTGCTAATTGCTTGTGTTGTTTTAAGTGAGCTTATGCCATCACTTTCACCTGTAAAGCCAACGGTTTGCGCTTTAAAAGGTGAACTTGATTGTAATGTTAAATAGTTATCGCCTTCCCAGGCTACAAGCCCTTGCTCTGTTGTTTTAGCAAAGTCACCTAATCCGTTATTATTAATGTATGGGTTAACGTTAACGTAGGCTTTTAAACCCTCTAATTGAGTATTAAATACACTTCGTACAAATAATGTTTGTGTATCTGGGTCGGTAAATATGTGTTTTTCTAAACTAAAGCGACCTTGCTTGTCGGTACTTGTTACTTTATAAGCTAGTGAAAGTGGTCTGCCTTGCTCATCTTTGTATAAGTAATCAATGGTTACGTCTAAGTCATCAGCCTCGGTTACCGTAAAGTCTTCACCGCTAACAATAAATTGCATGTCTTTTATTTGTGCTTGGTGAATAAGCCCAAACATAGTTTCTGTGATCATCCCTTTAGCAATAGAAAACCACACTTTCGATACATTGCCTGTTGCAGCTGAGTCACTGTACTGACCGTTTTTATATTCTTCAAACGATGTGCCGATACCTGTTTTACCTGCATACGCCCAAAATGGCTCTGCGCCTGGCGCGCCAGGTGCCGATTTAACCTGTGCAGCGATATTTTCATTATCTGTGCTTGTGTTTTGTGCACCGCAGGCAGTTAAACCCAATGTTAAAAGTGAGGCAGTTATAAGGTTATATTTTTTCATTGTGTGTCCTTAATTAGAATTTTTAACGCGCATTACGGCTACAGCGGCAACGACAAATGAGGCTGCGCCAATTAGTAATGCGTAAATAGGCTGATTTGAAAATGCGTGACGTAAAATAAGCCCTAGAATACTGGCTGCTAGCAATTGCGGGATAACAATAAAGAAGTTAAAAATGCCCATGTAAACGCCCATTTTATTACTTGGTAAGGCGTTACTTAACATAGCGTATGGTAGCGATAGAATAGAGGCCCACGCAAAGCCCACACCAATCATAGGTATAAGTAACATTTTAGGATCTTGAATAAACATAAAGCTTGCAAGGCCTAACGCGCCTAGCAATAAATTAAAACAATGCGCGCCTTTTAGACCCATTTTTTTAACTAAAAACGGAATACACATAGCGGCAATAGCAGCAAAACCATTGTAAGCGGCAAATAAAATACCCACCCAATCTGCACCATCGTTAAATGCTTTAGAAGTTGCATCGCTACTACCATAGTGAAAGCTAGTCACCGCGGCAGTGGTGTAAATCCACATGGCAAATAACGTAAACCAGCTAAAAAACTGTACCCATGCAAGCTGCTTCATGGCCTCTGGCATTGTGAATACATCTTGCACTACTTGGTAAAAACCACCTTGGGTTTTATTAGCACTTTTAAGCGCTGCTGCAATCCACTGCACAATCCCAAATGCTAGTAAACCACCAGCAAGTAGGTAAAGCTCTTTTTCAAGCGATAACCCCATTACTAATGCAAGAGTTGCTAAACCTAACACCACAAAAATAATGGCGCCTTTGTTAAAGTTAATATCGGCAATAATTGCAGTGGTAGACTTCGCTGTTTGCTTTTCAAATTCAGCAAGTTGTTCTGGGCTATATTCCTTGGTGCGTGCCACAGTCCATAAAACAGCTACTAATAAAACCACCCCACCCCAGTAAAATGAATATTTGACTGACTCGGGAATTTGCCCTGCCCCTGCCGTATTGCTTACATCAAACCAGTTGGTCATCATCCAGGGTAATGCTGAGGCTAATACCGCTCCAATACCAATAAAAAAGCTTTGTAAACCATAGCCTGTTGCACGTTGTTTCTCTGGCAGGTTATCACCAACCAGCGCTCTGAAAGGTTCCATGGTCACGTTAATCGAGGCATCCATGATCCATAACATACCTGCAGCAATCCAAAGGGTTGGCGAATGCGGCATAATAAATAACGAAAGCGTTGTTAACACTGCCCCTACAAAAAAGAACGGACGACGGCGGCCAAATCGGCCCCAAGTTTTATCGCTCCAATAACCTATAATGGGCTGAACAATTAAACCGGTTAGTGGTGCAGCAACCCATAAAATGGGTATATCATCTACTTGGGCGCCTAATGTTTGAAATATACGGCTCACGTTACCGTTTTGCAGGGCAAAACCAAACTGTATGCCTAAAAAGCCAAAGCACATATTCCATATTTGCCAAAAACTTAGATTTGGCTTGTCACTATTATTATTTTGATTATTCATTATTAGCCTTATTTGTTAATACTGCGCTGCTAAATGCTTCAAGTGTCAGGTTAAATGTGGCGCCTTGCGAGTGTGTTTTAAGTGCCACTTGGTGTTGCTCAAGTAAATCAACAAGTAGTGAGCTTTCACCCAGTTTTGTTACTTGCTCAAGAGATAAATCAACAGAGATACTCTGTGTTTGCTCACTAAAGTTACTGAGTACCAAAATTGTTTGCTGCCCAAGCGCTCGGCTAAACCCAACAATACGATCGCTGCCTGTAATAGTAAGCTCTTGCATATCGCCGCCCACAACAGCAGGTAAAGTATTTAAAGCCATAATTGCTTTGTAATATTCACGCAATGCAGCTTGTTCGTTAGTGAGTTTTGCACCATCAAACTGACCCTTATTCATCCATGCTTGATGAGCGGGAACACCTATATAATCAAAAATACTGGTGCGCGTTGGCGAACCAAATCCAGCATTTTCAGAACCATCTTCACCCACATCTTGACCAAAATATAATAAGCTTGGCGCGCGACTAATTAAGTTAGATACCACCATAGCGGGTTTACCCCACGCTGCATTTCCTGCAAAGTCTGGGCTGGCAATGCGTTGCTCGTCATGGTTTTCTAAAAAATGCAGCATGTGTTGCTCTATATCGGCAACGGTTTTATGCGCATCAAAAATAGTGTTTGCTGGCTGCTTGACTTGCATAATGGCCTTTAACGTATCGTAAAAGCCGACTTTATCGTAAAGGAAATCCATTTTACCTTGATGAATATAAGCACGATACATTTTCGGGTTGTATACTTCAGCCAATAAAAAGGCGTCTGGCTTTTGCATTTTTATTGATGAATTTAAAAAGCTCCAAAATTCAACCGGTACCATTTCGGCCATGTCGTATCTAAAGCCATCAACGCCTTTGTCGAGCCAAAAAAGTGCAATGTCTCTAAATTTATACCAGCTGTTAGGAAGCTCTTTATCTTGCCAAAATTCATAATGAGCACGATAATCTTGCGTCGCTATAGTTTTTGGTAATGTTGGAAAGTCGTAACTGCCATTTGGTTTAACACCGTAATTAACTTTTACGGTTTCGTACCAATCATTTATGTCGGGTTTTGGCGCTCTTGCACCATTACCTGTCCATTTTGCTGGGTTTTCGTCAAAAAAGCCGTCCGCAAGTGGATGAGCATTGCCACCTAGGACTTGGTAATTAGCATCTGTAGGTACTTGAAAAGACTTTCCTGGTACATAGTAAAAATTATTATTTTTATCATACTCTTTGCTGGTGTCATCTTCTTCACCAAAGTCTTTAACACCTTTTGGCTTACCCAGCGATTCGTAGTTACGCGCCACATGGTTAGGTACTATATCAATAATGACCTTCATTCCATGATTATGTGTGCGTTCAATAAGCTCACTAAATTCGCCCATTCGGTTAGTGACGTTAATCGCTAAATCGGGGTTTACGTCGTAGTAGTCTTTAATTGCATAAGGTGAGCCAGCGCGCCCTTTTACAACATCAGGATCGTCTTTAGAAATACCGAACTGCGTATAATCACCCACTAATGCGTGATGCAATACACCCGTATACCAAACGTGCGTGGTACCTAGTTCTTTAATACCCTTAAGCGCAGCGTTGTTAAAGTCGGCAAATTTGCCCACGCCGTTTTGCTCTTTGCTGCCCCATGGCACATTGGCGGTTTGCGTATTACCAAATAAACGAGTGAAAACTTGATATACAACAGGCTTAGCTAACTCATTAGCTTTACTCTGTGTTACTTGGGGTTGCTCATCTTTATTACTTTCTGAGCAGCTACTAATTAATAGTGCGCTACATAAAATTGCAGGTGCATAAACTGATTTTTTCATTGTGTGTCTTTTGTCAGTGCGTATCACTTAATACTAATGATTAGTGCAGCAACCATATAGTTGCTGCATACGTATTCAGGCAAACTATTGTGGTGTATTTATTACTAAAACGGTGGCACTCATTGCCGGTAAAGCCACTGTATCACCTAGTAATTGTGTTTTGTTGGTGAATAAGTTATGCGCTTTAGCATTTTTTGGCATTACTTCCTGCATATACTCAATATTCTTAACTAGCTCTTTTGTGTTTTTATTCATAAATACCAACACAGTTTGCTCGTCGCTAATACGCGCATAACTATACACACCTTGTTGAGGCGTAAAGTGCACTAACTTGCCTTTATCTAGTGCAGTGCTGCTTTTTCTAAAGTTAAGCAAGGTGCTAATTGTTTTATGCATGTCTTTTTGCTGCGAGGTAAGCCCTTTACCTGTAAATCCATTACTCGTTTGGCCTTTAAACCCACCCGGGAAATCTATTCTAATATCACCATGGTCTTTACTTGGGGTGTTATCTAGTAAAACCTCCGTACCGTAATACATTTGTGCAATACCGCGCGTGGTTAAAAATAGGGTCATAGCCATTTTAGTTTTTGCAACATCTTGACCAAGCTCGGTGTATACACGGCTCATATCGTGGTTATCAGCAAACACCATAATGTTATTGGTATCAGGGTATAAAAAGTCATTCGCCAACGACTCATAGACTTTAACCCAGCCCGTGTTCCAACTTTCATCTTCATTTAGCGCTTGAATTACCGACTCTTGTAACGAAAAGTCCATCACACTGGGTAGGCTTGATGTATAGCCATCTTGATTATTTTTACCACGTTGCCAGTAAGAGGCAATTGCAGGGTTAGAGGTCCACTCCTCTCCTACAATATTAAAATCTGGGTATTCTTGCATAATGGCTTTTGTCCAATCGCTCAAAAATGCTTTATCTGAGTAAGAGTAGGTATCAACGCGAATACCGCTTAAATCCGCGTATTCAATCCACCAAATAGCGTTTTGAATTAAATATTCACTTAACAGTGGTTGCCGCTGATTTAAATCAGGCATGGTTTCTACAAACCAACCATCGTTAAACTGGCGCTTGTCGTACTCACTGGCGTGTGGGTCTTGTATAGTTTGGCGTGCATGGCTTGTGGCGTTTTTGCCATTGTTAAATTCACCATTAAAGTTAATCCAATCTTTGGTAGGCTTATCTTTAACCCAAGTATGCTCTGAGCCAAAATGGTTGAGTACCATATCCATTACAAGGCCTATGCCTTGCTCTTTTGCTTTTGCAGATAGCGTTTTATATAACTGATTTGAGCCCATACGTGGGTCAACTTTATAAAAGTCAGTAATTGCATAACCATGGTAAGAATAATCTGGCATGTTGTTTTCAAGTACTGGCGTTAACCAAAGCTGAGTAATGCCTAAATCGTTTAAATACGGTAATGCGTTTATAACACCTTGTATATCACCCCCGTGGCGTCCGCCCTTTATACTAGGATTTGCGGCTTCTAACATGCTAGGAACAGTATCGTTTTGCTCATCACCATTAGCAAAGCGATCTGGGTTGATTAAATAAAGGGTATCGTTAGACGTAAAGCCTTGGCGCTTTGCACTGTTTTTATCACGTGCAAGTAGTGGAAATTCGAAACTTTGGCTCGCTTCGCGGCTATTAAATTGAAGAGTTCCCGCTTGAGCGGCGTCGGTAATGGTAATATTTAAAAATACATAATTTGGATTATCGGTACGGGTTACTTTATTTAACTTAACGCCATTGTATTTAGCTAATTTAATTTGCTCGTTTGCAATGTTTTGCTCATGCACCATGATGGTAATCGTGTTTTTATTCATGCCTACCCACCAATTAGTAGGTTCAACGTCAAGTGCATAGGTTGAGCATGAAAAAGCACACGCTGTTGTAAGTAATAGTTTATTTAAAAATCGCATCATTAAACCCTTTTTATATTGGCTAAAAATTCTTTATGGGTGGGTAATTGTTCTACCGTTGAATTAATAAGCGCTTTTAATGTAGAAAATAAATCGTTTAGTTGTTCACTACTGAGTGAGTCAACAATACTATTGTAATCATCGGGAATAAGGCCTTGCCCAATGCATACCTGTTGCCAAGCCACTTCTGCAAATAGCTCGTCACTTTCTCGAACTACCTTGCCTGTTTGCCTAAATAAATCCATTTTATGAGCTAACGATTGAGGAATATCCATCTGCTTACACTGGCGCCAAAAAGGAGTATCTTCTCGTTCGGTTAACTTGTAGTGTAAAATAATGAAGTCGCGAATATGCTCTATCTCGGTCACACTTTGCTTATTAAATTCAGTAACAAGCGCATCACTAACGCCATTGTGAGGAAATAACTTAATTAAACGTATAACCGCACTTTGAATTAAATGAATACTAGTGGACTCCAGCGGTTCTAAAAAACCACTAGAAAGGCCCACTGCTACTACGTTTTTATGCCATTGCTTTAGACGTCGTCCTGTTTTAAATTTTATTAAACGAGGGGATGTTGTCGGTTCACCCGGTAAGTTGTTGAGTAAAAGCGCGGTAGCTGACTCGTCAGATAAATAGCGGCTGCAATAAACCAACCCATTACCTGTTCTATTTTGCAAAGGTATTTGCCACTGCCAACCTGCGTTATGTGCAATAGAACGTGTATAAGGCCTTAATTCATCACTTCCTGTTGATTGCACTGCTACGGCGCTATCGCATGGTAAATAATGCGACCAATCAACAAAGCCTGTATTAAGTGTTTGCTCAATTAAAAGTGCACGTTGCCCCGTACAATCTATAAATAAATCACCCTCAATTTGGCTATTATTATCAAGCGTTAGACTGTTAATTTGGCCTGTGTTAGGGCATTGCGTGATATGCTCAATTTTTGCATCTATGTGTTTTACACCGCGTGATAACGCCAATTTTTTTAAGTACTCAGCATATAGAGTCGCATCAAAATGAAAAGCGTAGCTAAGCCCAGGCAGTTGTGTATTTGGAATAGATTTAAGTGGTGCAAATTTGTGCTTTTTAGCGGCTTGGTAATTAAGTGAAAAATCCCATAACGAATCTTCACTGCCACTTATTTGCCCTTTTATCCAAAAGTTATAAAAATCACAAAAGGGAAAATCTTTACCAAACGAGCCAAATGCATGCATGTAACTATGAGATGGTGTTTTCCAGTTTTCGAACTCGATGCCAAGTTTTATAGAGGCATTGGTGGCGTTTATAAAGTCTTGTTCATTAATACCCAACGCATTGTTAAGCTGAATAATAGGCGGAATGGTCGCTTCACCGACGCCTATTGTGCCAATGCTACTGGACTCTATAAGCGTGATGTTAATTACTTTACCTAACACTTTATTAAGTAGCGCTGCGGCTATCCAACCAGCGGTTCCACCACCCGCAATAACAACGTTTTTTATTGGTTTCATAGTATTGCCCACGTGTTAATACCAACTCAACATAGCACTTAATGGTTTGATTGGTATAAATCAGATTTTGATAAAATTTAGATAAAGTAGCTATAAAAAAGCCCTTGTAAAATAAATTACAAGGGCTTCTACACACAACGTTTATTATAGCTTGTAACTAAAGCCCAGTAAGAACGTACGACCATAATCTTGGTAGTCACGTACTTGCAGCGCGTTATCGCCACTTAAAGTAGTAAACGGTTCTTCAGTAATATTTTGTACTTGGAAGGTTACATTTAAGCCATCTAAGCTATCAACACCAGCTTCGCCAAAATCAAAGCCCAATTGCGCATCCCAAATTGTTTCACCTTTAATATCAACTTGAGTTGCAGCAAGACCTAATCCGTTTACGTTACCTTTAAAGTCACTACGCTTACGCATGCTTGTACGCGCTTGGAAACCATTACGCTCGTAGTAAACTGTCAAGCTATCTATTTGGTCAGATAAGCCAACAAGTTCATATTCATTACCGTTTTGATCTTCAACGTCTTGCTCAATACCGGTATGACTTGCAATTAAACCAAAGCCATCTAGTGAAGAGTGGAATACATTGAATGGTAACGCAAGTGAAAGCTCGTAACCCCATAGATCACCGCCGCCGCCATTGACTTTACCATTACCAGTACCCGACGAAGTTGCAGGTATTTCACCCGTTGCAGGGTTAGCTACACCAGACATATCGACTTCGTATGTACCGTCGAATATCCATTGATTGATATCTTTATAGAAAACCGCAGCAGAAAAATAACCTTCTGCATTAAAGTAGTTTTCGTAACTTATATCGAAGCCTGTCGCTTCTTTTGGCTCTAGTTTAGGGTTACCACCCGAAATGCTCCAAAAGTTACCATTATCATCTGGTTGTTGTCCGTATGATGCATTAATTGACGCATTCATATCGTTTAACAACGCGCGTGAAATAGTTTTTGCCGCACCAAAACGTAACGTTTGTTCTTCATCGATTGCAAACGATAAGTTAATGCTTGGTAAAACGTGGCTGTAATCGTGACTTACATCTGTTGGTGTAACAACAACCAATCCGTCTACTGTGTTAGCAGCTGAACCTTGTGAAGACTGTTCAGTTTTAACATAACGAACGCCTACATTACCTGTTACCGGAATTGATCCAATCTCTGCATTAATATCGGCTTGAACAAAGAACGCAGTTACTTTTTCTTGTACTGTCCACGACTGCGTTTTGTGTTTTTGGTCAGTTAGGCTTTCTTGAAGTAAATCATAGTAACCATCGTTTATTAAGGCACGAGTATCGTAGGCAATCATATCGCCCATACCAATGAAGTCTAAGCTAGCTGAACCTAAACGGTACTGCTCTGGAACAGAAACCATACCCGGGTTTGACAGTGAAAAATCTTTAAGTGTTAAGAAATAACCTTCAGACAATTTTGATTTTTCACGGTCACGATAAGACATACCAAATTTAACAGCATTTACGTATTCGTTATCAAGAATTTTAGTTGCAGCAAGTTTTAACGTGGTTAGTTCATCATTCACTTCTGGCGCATTGATAAAGCCATCTTGTGCTGTATTTTGAAATGGAGTGTCAGTTAAACCATATTTGTCATTTAGGGCTTTACTTCCGCCCCACGATAACGGACCACCTAATTGAATTAGGTTATAGTCGCTGTAATCTAGCTCATGAGAGAACTGTGCACCTGTGTTACCACCATCAAGCATATAACCTATGTTGTCAGCAACGCCATTAGCATCACCTCGGCCTGTGCCTGAATAACTTTCAATGCTCCACAACTGACGCTCAACCTCAGAGCGACTAATATCAAACTCTGTGCTCCAACTGTCATTAATGTCGTACTTTGCATTAAAACCAAACTGCGTCAATTCTGCTTTTCGTTCTTGATGATCGTTACGAACAACAACACGTTGGCCTTCAGTCACAGCACTTGTAATAAAACCAGTCTCGGCATCAACCGTTGTTGAATCAGGGCTAATTGAACCTTGACCCCATGCAAATGGAATTTCGATACCGCGTAAAATTTGCTCATCTGCAAAATCGATGTAAAGCGCATCAAACGTCATGTTTAATTTATCAGTAGGAGCCGCTTCTAATACAAGCATAGCTGAGTCACGCTCAAGCGTTGAAGAACGTACGTAAGGCTTAGCGCCACCTAAAATAGAATATGACTGACCATCTTCAGCAGTAAACTCTGGGTAGCCCCATGAGTTCCAGCGCTTTTCTTGGTTTGGTGAACTCATTGTGTTTAGAGCAAACGCAACACCAATCGTGTCATCTGCAAATTGGTCAATGTATGAAACGGTACCGCGGTAACCTTGATCATCACCGTCTGGATTAAGTTTACCAAAACCAGTTTGCTCAAGTTGGCCGTTGAACATGATTACACGTTCGCCTTTACTTAAAGGTTTTACGGTTTGCATGTCTATAACACCGGCGATGCCTTCAGCTTCGATACTCGCACTGGGTGTTTTGTAAACCGTTACGCCGCTCATTATTTCAGATGGGTAAAGGTCAAACTCAACGCCACGGTTATCGCCAATCGATACTTGCTCACGGCCATTAAATGTAGTGGCACTTTCATTTTCACTAAAGCCACGTACACTCACTCGACTTGCACGACCGTCTAGGCGCTGTGCTGTTAAGCCAGGTAAACGAGCGATAGACTCAGCAATCGACGAATCAGGCAGCTTACCAATATCTTCTGCAGAGATAGACTCAACGACTTCTGGTGAAAAACGTTTAGTGTTGATTGATTCTACAATGCTGCCACGAAAACCTTTAACTTCGATAACTTCTACGTCATCATTTTTTAATTGTTTTTCTTCAGCTGCAGTTGCTGCAAAACTAGTGATGCCAGCAGCAGCTAACGCCAGAGTTAATATACTTGGTTTGAACATAGACATGATGTTTTCCCGTTACCCATATTGTGATACCCGCTCAATTGTTTAGTGATAGTAAACCGAGGCGAGCTTATTTTGTTGTCAGGATGGATATTAACGCTTGGTTTATTTTATTAACAAGTTTATGCATACGTATTCAAGCCTTATAAAACCATTATAAATTAACATAAACTTCACATAAGACTTAGTAACACACTGTTTTAAATGGTATTTATTGGTGCAACCAATTCCATCCAAATATTACAATTATGCAAAATAGCCTAATGATTTTAACGTGCTTTAACAGCCTGTAATTATTAAGAAATAAATTTTAACCATGCACCATAAGCTAAATTTAATTAATAGATATGAATGTGAAATTGGTAAGACCATTACATACAATCACTATTATAGTGCAATCCAGTAAAAATATGCACTGGCGAGGTGCTATGCCATGTTTCTTTTTTATTAAACGCAATTGGTAAACAGGTTTAATTTAGTTATAACGCTTAATTGACACTAAATATCTATTTTTTGAAGTAACTCAAACATGCTTATTTTTGTGCATACGTATGCAGTCTTTTTACAGTATCTCGGCCTTCACGTATGCTTTTTGAAAACAACGTGATTCACCATAATCACATATAAGAATTTAAAAAACTGTTTGGAATGACGGAGAAAAGCATGGCCCAAAAGCAGTGGTATAAAGGTGCGGTTATTTATCAAGTTTACCCGCGTAGCTTTCAAGATAGCAACAACGACGGTATTGGTGATTTAAGAGGAATAATTAATCGTATTGATTATATTAAGAGCTTAGGTGTTGATGCTATTTGGATTTCGCCATTTTTTAAATCTCCTATGAAAGATTTTGGTTACGATATTAGTGACTACCGTGATATTGATCCTTTATTTGGCAATTTAAACGACTTCGACGAACTTATTGAACAAGCACACGACCGCGATATTAAAATTATTATCGATCAGGTGTTAAGCCACACATCAGATCAACATCAATGGTTTTTAGACAGTCGTGAAAACCAAAGCAACGATAAAGCCGATTGGTATGTGTGGGCTGACTCTAAAGAAGACGGCACAGCACCAAATAACTGGTTATCAATTTTTGGCGGCGGTGCATGGCAATGGGAACCACGCAGAGGGCAATACTACCTTCATAACTTTTTAACTGAACAACCCGATTTAAATTTTCATAACCCAGATGTTAGAAAAGCAGTCCTAGATAACGTTGAGTTTTGGCTTAAAAAAGGTGTTGATGGTTTTAGACTCGATGCCATTAACTTTTGTTATCATGATGCGCAGCTTCGTGATAACCCTGCTAAACCAAAAGAAAAACGCCAAGGCCGTGGTTTCAGTGAAGACAACCCTTACGCATTTCAATACCACTACTACAATAATACCCAACCTGAAAATATTGAGTTTATGCAAGATATTCGTGCGTTACTTAATAAATACCCTGGCACTGTATCACTAGGTGAAATTTCGTCAGAGGACTCTTTAGCCACGATGGCAGAGTACACACAAGGCGGTGATAAGCTGCATATGGGTTATAGCTTTGAACTTTTAACTAACGATTATTCAAGTGAGTATATAAGAACAACGGTGCAAACCCTTGAAAAAGGGATGACAGAAGGCTGGCCATGTTGGGCATTTAGTAATCACGATGTTGAACGTGTAGCAAGCCGTTGGAGCCAAAATGGCGAAATTAATTCACAGCAATGTAAAATGCTCACCGCCCTACTCGCATCTTTACGCGGTAGTGTGTGTATGTACCAGGGTGAAGAATTAGGCTTAGGCGAAGCAAGCGTAGCCTTTGAAGATCTGCAAGACCCTTATGGAATAACCTTTTGGCCTAACTTTAAAGGCCGTGATGGTTGTAGAACGCCTATGCCATGGGATAATGCAAGTTTACAACATGCAGGCTTTAGCGAAACTAAGCCATGGCTGCCAGTAGACGAGCAGCATAAGCAGCAATCAGTAAAACAGCAAACTCTTGATAGTAATTCTATTTTAAATGCTTATCGTGAGTTTATGGCATGGCGAAAAACAAAGCCCGTGTTACTTGAAGGTGATATTGAATTTATTAACACACATGAGCCTGTTCTTGCTTTTTACAGAACATTCGAAAATGAAAAGATGTTATGTGTTTTTAATTTAAGTGGCGCTGAAGCAGCCTTATCGCTGCCAACTGTTATCTCTACAGAGTTTGGTGAGCTTAGTCATCACAAAGGCCACATAGAGAACGAGCAATTACTATTAGCGCCGTATGCATGCTATTACGCAACGTGCTAATTGATACTAACCACTAATTAGTGACAACAAAAAGCCCATGTAATGACATGGGCTTTTTTGTAGGTAAATTAATGATTGTGGGTTTTACTATTAAGGTAGTCAGTAAATGCAAACAACACGCCCGACATCACAAAAGTAACGTGGATTATTACTTTCCAGAGTAGCTCGTCGTTTGAATGTGCCTCTGAATTTATAAACACTTTTAAGAGTTCAACAGCTGATATTGCAACAATTGCGCTGATCAGCTTCATTTTAAGCCCTGAAAACCCTACTTTGCCCATCCAAGATGGCTTATCTTCGTGATTATCTATGCCCAGCTTAGATACAAAATTTTCGTATCCACTGAAAATAATAATCAACAAAAGGCCTGCGAGTAACGCTGTATCAACTAGCGTCAATATACCTACCAGTAAATCTTGGTTTGATGCTGTAAAAGTAGCAATCCCCATTAAATACAGTTGTTTAAAAAATTTAATCAATAACAAAATAACCGCAAACAAAAGGCCAACAAAAAAAGGCGCTAACAACCAACGGCCTTTAAAAATAAATGACTCCAATGCATGCTCTATTTTATTGGTCGATTGAATGCTTTTTTTAGGTGTATCGGGCGTGTTAGGTGTCATTTGTTATTCTATATATTAAAAATAGGCGACATTAACGTATTAATTAAGCTTATACAAATAATTATAAAAAAAACGGCCTATAAATAAACTTATCTTTACGATAAATATTTTTCGTTATCTTTTATTTAAAATTCGATTAAATTCAGCATACCAACAGAAGCGTTCTGCTTGGGCACGTTTGTTTTATAGCGACAATAACCGTTATGAAACCATTTTTTTAGGAATAAACGAATGAAAAAAGCATTACTTGCATCATTAACAGCGTCACTATTTGCAGTATATGCAACATACTCAGTAGCAGACGACACACCAGTAGCTTCATCGCAAATGATAAAAGAGTACACTGAGATGTGCGTTAACTGGGCTAAAGACGACGATGTAATGAATGAAGACCTTTACGCATATGTTTTAAATTGTGTAAATGATGAGCTTGAATCTGAAGGCTATCAAAAAGTAACGTCTGTAAAGATTTAACGCTGACTCAAAACTGTAATTTAAGGTTAGCTATGCTTAGTTGATTGAACAGCCAAAAAGCCGTTGCGAACACAATTACTAAGCATAAAAAAAACCGGAATAGACACAGGCTGTGCATTCCGGTTTTTTTATCGATAAAGTGTTACTACCTAGCTTTAGTTACTCTTCATCTTTTTTTGCTTTTGCTTTAGGTTTTGCCTTAGCTGGGGCTTTTTTAGCAGCTGCTTTCTTTTTAGGTGCCGCTTTTTTCTTGGCTTCCTCTACCCATTTACCTGCTTCATAATGAGCAGTCCAACCAGTTGCTTTACCGTCAATTTCAGTCATAACATACTGCGCTTTGTTTTTACGGCTGTAGCGTACAACAGCAAGATTACCATCAGGGTCTTGTGCTGGCGCGTCAGCTAAATAGTAAAATTTAGGGGATATACGGTCTCTAAAGCGTTTTAACTCTTCAACCTTAGGCGCTCGAGTTTCACGCGATTTAGGGAATGTATTTGCAGCTAAAAATATACCCGCAGCACCATCACGTAATACAAAATAAGCTTCCGATTTTTCACATTCTAATTCAGGAATATGAACTGGATCTTCTTTAGGCGGAGCAGCTTCACCATTTTTTAGTAACTTACGTGTATTTTTACACTCTTCGTTATTACAGCCAAAGTATTTACCAAAACGTCCAGATTTAAGTTCCATGTCTGAGCCACATTTATCACACTCAATAATTGGGCCGTCATAGCCTTTAATCTTAAACGTGCCTTGCTCAACAATATGCCCTTTACACGCTGGGTTGTTACCACATACATGTAACTTGCGGGTCTCATCAATTAAATACGAATCCATCGCTGTTTCACAAATAGGACAGCGCTTCATTTGCATTAATTTTTCTGTTTCTTCGTCTTCAACGTCAGCGGCTACCGCTTCATCGCCCGACACTAAATTCATAGTAGTTGTGCAACGTTCTTTAGGTGGTAGGTTATAACCCGTACACCCTAAAAACACTCCAGTTGAAGCAGTTCGAATACCCATTTTACGACTACATGTAGGGCATTCTATATCAGTTTCAACCATTTCATTAAGACGCATGCCACCTTGTTCTGGTTCGTCTTTTGCAATAGTTAATTGTGTTGAAAAGTCAGCGTAAAACTTATCAAGGACTTGCGTCCAAACACGTTCACCTTCAGCTATGTCATCTAAACGGCCTTCCATTTTTGCCGTGAAGTCGAAGTTCATTAAGTCGGTAAAATTTTCAACTAAACGGTCAGTAACAATCTCACCCATTTTTTCAGCAAAGAAACGACGGTTTTCTACGCGTACATAGCCACGGTCTTGGATTGTAGAAATAATTGAGGCATATGTAGAAGGACGACCTATTCCTCGTTTTTCTAGCTCTTTAACTAAACTTGCTTCGCTAAAGCGCGCTGGCGGTTTAGTAAAGTGTTGCTTAGGATCAAGTTCGACAAGTGTCAATGTTTCGCCCATAGTAACAGCAGGAAGTGATTGATCTTCTTCGTTCTTTTTACGAACAGCAGGTTGTACTTTAGTCCAACCATCAAAACGAAGTACACGCCCTTTAGCTTTAAGTTGAAAATCATTAGCCGCAACAGTCAAGGTTGTTAAATCGTACTCTGCAGGCACCATTTGACACGCTACAAATTGACGCCATATTAACTCGTAAAGTTTTTTAGCATCGGCATCTACACCTTCTAGGTGTCCAGACAACACGGTAACGCTTGAAGGACGAATAGCTTCATGCGCTTCTTGGGCGTTTCCTTTTGAGCTGTAGTTAATTGGCTCTTTTGGTAAATACTTTGCACCAAATTGTTCTGTCACGTATTCACGACACATCTCAACCGCATCCTTAGATAAGTTAGTTGAATCGGTACGCATATAAGTAATATAACCACCTTCATACAATCTTTGAGCTAGCATCATGGTCTTTTTAACACCATAACCTAAACGTGTACTGGCGGCTTGTTGCATTGTTGATGTAATTAAAGGTGCACTTGGGCGACTTTTGCTTGGTTTTTCTTCAACGTTAACAACTTTGTATTCGGCATTCTCAAGGCTTTTTACTGCCTCTTTGATTTGTGCTTCGTTTACAGGCTTAAACGGCTTGTCTGCTTGTTTAGTGACTTCTAAACGTAATGCTGACTCAGTATTTGTAACATCTGCATGAATATCCCAAAACTCTTCTGGGATAAACGCTTTAATTTCACGCTCTCGTTCTACGAGTAATCGCACTGCAACTGACTGCACTCGCCCTGCCGATAATCCACGCGCTACTTTTGCCCATAAAAGCGGCGATACCATAAAGCCAACAACACGGTCTAAAAAACGACGTGTTTGCTGAGCAAATACCATGTCAGTATTTAGCTCACCCGGTGTTTCAAACGCTTGCTGGATGGCATTTTTAGTAATTTCGTTAAAAACAACGCGTTTATATTTTTCTGGCTCACCACCGATGATTTCTTGAAGGTGCCAAGCAATTGCTTCCCCTTCTCTATCCAAATCCGTTGCGAGGTATATTTGGTCTGCTTTTTCCGCCAGCTTTTGTAATTCTTGAACAACCTTTTCTTTACCCGGTAGAATTTCGTAATGAGGCTGCCAGCCTTTTTCAGGATCAATCCCCATACGTGCAACTAAGTTAGTATAATCTCGTTGCTGTTTATACGCTGCTTTCTCATCCGGTGGCATTTTACGCACTTCTGCTGGCGTTTTAGTTGCCGGCACTTTTGCTTTGCTCGAACCTGAGGTAGGTAAGTCTCGTACATGCCCAATACTGGACTTTACGATAAAGTCATTACCTAAGTATTTATTAATTGTTTTAGCCTTAGCAGGTGACTCTACAATTACTAGCGATTTGCCCATAGTTGCCTATTTCTAACCAAATATTGAAAATGTGTTTACCGCATTAGCGGTGCGAATATTTATAGGTATATCTACAAACACTAGTTGTTACAAGCTTTTAATACAAACTTTTCAGTATTTACTGAATAAACGAACAATTTTTGTTGCTAATTTAGACAAACTGGTGTTTTTAGAATAATTGCTGTGGAATATATAGAACACAAAGAAAAATGCCAACCTAAAGGTTGGCATTTTTTACGAAAACTTAAACATCATCAAAAATTGTGATGCCTCTCGAGACGGTTTTACTAGCCCCTAGTTGGTTTTCAAATTCAAAAGTAATACTTAGAACCCCACTTGTTTGGTCGTTACCGTCTGTCTCTCGTGAAATTAATACATCCGAGTACATAGGCTTATCTGTATTGGTATTCGGTATCGTTTCACTGTGACTAATGATTGACAGATCGCCATTACTCGTCGTTAAAGATACCACTGTGTTTGCAGGTAATGGATTACCAAATTCATCTGTATAGTGAATACGCACAGCCATTGAAGTTAAACCTATGTCTACAGTGAGTGTTTCAGGGTCTGTTTCATCAGGGTCATTAGGATCGAAATCAGGATTAGCGATTTCGACATTATTAACCGATAAGTCGATAGCAGCAACATCACAACGCTGAGATACATCCGACTCCTCTAACTCTACAAATGTTCTGCTACCAGAGACTGAACTTGAACAATCAGCGGGCACAAATACTTCAAATGGCGCTGGTAATGCATCCGTTTTAACAACAGAGAAACGCACGTAGGGTTCATCACCTGACATAACTAGTTCAATGTTTTTACGAACCTCAACCAACTCGCGCGAACATTCACCGGCAGCATTTGCAGCTTCACTACATAATAAACCATTGTATAGGCCGTCAGCGGCATCGTAAATTCCGTCATTGTCTAAATCACGCCACGTTTCGTTATGTCCACCACGCGAGTTTAACTCTGAACAAGCATCTGTTACTGGATCGTAATCATCGCCGCGAGCATCGCTACAATCCGCTTTATCAAAGCTATTGTTTTCATTGTGGTCAATAAAGGCTTCAGGTAAATCATAACTTGCGTAGTATTCACCTATATCGAATAAGCCATTCGTGCGTTTTACGCCATCAGTTGATTGTTCATCTACAAAGTTCTCTTGGCCTTTGGTAACTGCAAGCACACTTACACGCCCGCCCATTACTACGCCGTTTTCGTCATTTTTAGCGCGTGTAATACCATTAATACACGGTGCAGCTGCACCAAAGTATGGGTCACAGTTAATTTGGCCTGTTTTAGGGTTAATACCTTCAGTTGTCGACGCATTGCCATCAATTTCACCGATTCTGTTACCCCATTTGTAATCTTCGAATGGGCGGTCGCCTTGTGAGCGCCACGTGACGACACAAGTAGCGTCATTTGTTTTACATGTCTCTTCGTTACTTGACGAACCAACTACGCCAGCCTCTGAAAGAACCGTTGCCTCTACACCATCGCCGTTATAATTATTAAACTGATCACCAAAAAATACAGTTAAATCAGTAATAATACCGTTGTAGTAAAGTGAATTAGTATTAAATGTAGTTGGGCTTAAATCAAAGCTGTTTTGATCAGTCACACCTGAAGCAAGCGTAAGCTGCGCAGATACAGAACTAATTTGTTCAGAAAGTGGGATTAAATTTAATGTACCTTCAGGGCAAATTTCATTGCCAGGATCAGTTTGACACAATTCAAAGTCATCAACCCAACACGTTAAATCATCACCTTCGGGCAGTGCTTTAACATCGTCTTTAGATACATAACACGCTTTAACAACTAAAGGCCCCGGCACAATACCTGAGGTTACAGTCGTTTGTACTAGCCCTTCATTATCGGTATTGCCACTGGTAAGCGTTAAGTTTGCAGCGCCCACTGAATCAGTTAATTTAAAATCTATTCGTTGCTGAGAAGACGCTATATTATCAGCATCAAGTAATTTAAACGTAACGATTGATTGCGTTGGTAAACCACCTTCGCCTGGTGGTAATGCTATAAATGTCTCGCTTACATCTACAAATTGAATAGATTGTACTGCAGAGCTTTCTACTGGAATAACCGTTGATTCAGTAAAGTTTTGTCCGCCTGTTTCAACAGTAATTGTTACATCATCGTCAATGTTACAACCTGTTGCTCTGTAAGTTGCTGTAGCAATACCATTTGACGATTTTACGCTGTCATCAATTACAGACTCACCGGCAACTGCACAGGTAGAGCTAAATTCAACGTCAGTAGCCGTTAAATATAAGTTTCCGTTTTCGTCTGTAAGCGTTACTTCAATGACAGTACTACCACCTGCTTTAAGTGGTATTACACTCCCGTCATCATTGGTATTCAATCCGTTATCAACGCTAAGCGTTAAGTTTGCAATACCTACTGCAAAATTTAAAGATGCACTTTCATCTAGAGCCGTTGCCGTAACAGTTCCTGCCCCACCGGTATTACCTGGCTGAAGTTTTAATAGTGCAATACCAAAGTTATCAGTTAAAGCAGTACCCGAAGAAGGTAGAATTGTACCTAAATTAGTTTCAATATTTACAAGCGCGTTTTTACTGCCTTCGCCACTTTGCTCGTTAGTGACCTCGACAAATAATTCACCCAATTCAGAAGATGAAATGCTGTTGGTTACAGTACAACCAGACGCTACAGATAACGGATCTAATTTAACATTGCTGCGGTTATCATCCCAATCCGCATTACAACCTGTAAGTAGTTTTATGGAAACTGAAAATTGCGCTTCATCTTGCGCAGCCCCATCACCCGATGAGTAAAAAACAGCTGTATTACTTACGTTTGTACCACTTGCTGGAGAATAACTAGCTACAACTTGGCCTGCACCTGTTGCTACACCACTACCTAATGTGACGCGTGCTTCACCCGAGTCATCTGTGATTGCAGTGCCAAGCTCAGGCGTTATAACACCTGTAAAATTAGTGCCAAAAGAAATAAGCTTATCTGCAACTGCTACACCATCTGATTTTAACGTTGCAACAACAACACCGGTGTTATCTGCCGTGACTGGGTTTGTACTGGTAAATTTTTCACCATTTTGGTCAACAATTTTGACTTCTAATGTTGTTGAACCACTCACGCCAGTGTCGTCACCTTGACCACCCGTTGACTGAAATGCAAATGTGGCTGTATATGTTTCATCATCGCCATTATATGTGGCAGTAACTTCACCAGCACCCGCCTCTGAGCCTGCACTTAATTCGATTGTTGCTATACCATCATTTTGCGTCAGCGCTGAATCAGGGTTTAAACCCCCAATATCATCGGCCAACGTGAACGTGATACGTTTGCCAGCAACAACAGCGCCATCATTGTCTTTTAGGGTTGCACGTAAATCTAACGAAGCTGTATTTGTGACAGTATTTGATTGCGTTGCGTCTGCTTGAGAGAACCCTTGAAGCGTTAATGTATAGGTTGTTGTATCTGTGTCTGTATCAGTGCCACCAACTGTACCGCTTTTTTCAATTGATCCACCGCCACCACAGGCTGTGAGTAATAAACTGAGCAATGAAATGCCAAGTAGTCGCATTAAAGGCATGAACCTCTCCCTAGCGTTGTTATTATTAACAATATGTTGTTTACCTCATATTAACCTATAACTTAGTCTAAAATCACAGTTTTTTATTACTTTTTTGTACAAAAATATTTCGTGTAAATACTAATTTTTTCTGTAGTAAATAATTTCTTACTGGTAGTCTATGGCAAATTTATAAAAAGTAGATTCGGTGTATGTCAAAAATCGGTACGTTAAGTTTAACTACTCGCATCATGATTGGTATGGTGCTCGGTGTTACAGTTGGTTTTATATTTCAAGCAATCTTAGCTGGTCAAGACGATTATCTAATCCCTCTTGGGTTATTCTCTTTGCCAATTAAAGCATTTTTTGTTGACGGTATTTTTCATGTCGGCGGTCAAATATTTATTGCTAGCCTTAAAATGCTCGTTGTTCCTCTTGTTTTTGTGTCGTTGGTATGTGGAACCTGCAGCTTAAGCGACCCAAAAAAATTAGGCCGTTTAGGTGGTAAATCAATTGGGCTGTATTTGATTACAACAGCGATAGCCATAACCGTGGCTATGACTCTTGCCTTATTATTTAACCCAGGTGAAGGCATTGGCTTGCCATCTCAGGCAAGTTACGATGCAAAAGAAGCCCCAACCCTTGCGCGCGTTATTATTGATATGTTTCCTACTAATCCTTTTGAAGCGATGGCAAAAGGTAACATGTTGCAAGTAATTGTGTTTGCATTGCTATTTGGTATTGCTATGGCTTTAAGTGGCTCTGCAGGTAAACGTGTTGCAGCTGTTTTTGAAGATTTGAACACCGTTATCTTAAAGTTAGTAACGTTACTAATGAACATTGCCCCTTACGGTGTGTTCTTTTTAATGGCCAAACTATTTACTACCATTGAACTTAATTTGATTGTAAGTTTAGCTAAATACTTTGGTGTTGTTGTATTAGCGCTATTGTTTCATGCCTTTGTAAACTACACCTTGTTATTAAAACTCCTTACCGGCTTAAACCCTGCTACTTTCTTAGCAAAAATGAAACACACGTGTTTATTTGCCTTTAGTACATCAAGCTCTAGTGCAACCATGCCAATAACACTTGAAACAGCAACTAAAAAGTTAGGTGCCAGTAATTCTGTAGCTTCATTTACTATTCCGCTAGGTGCAACCATTAATATGGACGGCACTGCAATCATGCAGGGTGTGGCTACGGTATTTATTGCACAAGTTTTTGCCGTTGATTTAACGGTGTCTGATTACTTAATGGTAATTTTAACAGCCACACTTGCGTCCGTCGGTACGGCAGGTGTACCTGGGGTTGGTTTAATAATGCTTGCGATGGTGCTTAATCAAGTGGGCTTGCCGGTAGAGGGCATTGCCATAATTATTGGTGTAGATAGACTGTTAGATATGACTCGCACCGCTGTCAATGTTACAGGCGATTGTATGGTTACCTGTGCGGTTGCTAAAAGCGAAGGTGAGTTAGATGAAACTATATTTAACGACCCTAATGCCGCAAAAGATTTAGAAGATTACCATAAGTCAATTGACTAATTGCCATGCATTTTATGGTGCGAAAAAACCCTGATAATTATCAGGGTTTTTTATGCTTAACATTCTTGCACGAACATCTACGGATTTAGCGATTTAAACTTAGATATTAAGTTTATCCCTATTTTATTTACGCCACTACTTAGCCCAAGCGCAAATTTATCGCTTAGTCCTTTTTTTACTTTGTACTTAACCTTATATATTTGACGTTTGTATTGCTGTTCAAGTAATGCATCGTCACTTGTTTTAATAACGTCAACTAGGCCTTTGTCTATTGCTTGTGTTGCAAACCAATGCTCACCCGTTGCAACTTGGTCTATATCTAAACTCGGACGCTGTGAACTAACAAAGGTTTTAAATAAATCATGCGTTTGTTCTATTTCATCACGAAACTTTTCACGTGCTTTGTCTGTGTTCTCACCAAAAAGAGTTAAAGTTCGTTTAAACTCACCTGCAGTAATTTGTTCAAACTCAACATCATTTTTTTTCAAAATTTTATTAAAATTTGGAATTTGCGCTATTACGCCAATAGACCCAACTATAGCAAAAGGCGCTGCTAGTATTTCATCAGCAACACAAGCCATCATGTAACCACCACTTGCTGCTACTTTATCAATAGACACACTCAGCGGTATTCCTGCCGATTTAATGCGTTGCAATTGCGATGCAGCAAGCCCATAACCATGTACTACTCCGCCGCCACTTTCCAAGCGAATTAGGACTTTATCTTTTTTAGGATCTGCAATTGAAATGATTGCTGTAATTTCTTCTCTTAAACTCTCAACTTCATGAGCATCCATACTCCCAATGAAGTCAATAACATAAAGACGAGGTTTTACACCTTCTTTATCTGACTTTTTGTCGAGCGCTTTACGCTCTTTATCGTGCACTTTAAGTTCTTTTTTACTTAATGTATTTTGTAAAAAATCTTCTTTAAGCTCACTCAGCTGAGCCGATACATCATCAATTTGTATTTCACCCTTTTTTGCTTTTGGCTTTACAGCAGCGCCAACAAGCATCATTAAAATAAGTCCTACCGCGATAACAAAGGTAACTGTTTTGGCAAAAAACAAACCGTATTCGTATAAAAATTCCAACTGATTTCTCCGATTTTAAATTTACGCTAATTTATCATGCTTTTAAGCAAAAAAAAGCCACTTTAAAGTGGCTTTGTATTAGATATATTTTAGAGCGTATGTTTAGTCAGTAACAACATCACTGTTTGTTACTAATAACGTACGACCGCGAGTAGCTAAATAAACAGCAACTTGCATTTGCATTTCAGCATTTGCAGCAGCACTTCCCTCTGCAGTAGATGACTGAGCAGCATCTTGTGCAGGTGTCAAAATAGAACCATGATGACCCTTAGAAAATTTAACTAAGTAGCTAGATGGTGTTTCTGTCATTGCCTGCGTTGTGCTTACTGCTTCTAATCCCATAAAATTAGCAAGTGGAATTGTGCCAGAAATAGGATTGTTAGCAGCCATTGGTGGAATAACTTGATCTGGCTTGTTTTCACCGCCGTCACCCACTACTACATTAGTATAAACAGGTGTACCCAACGCTTGTACCGCTGCTGCGTAATTAGTTGGGTCACCACTATCTAATGCTGTTTGAGAAGCAAACGCAAACTGCGTAAACACGCCTTGAATATTTGTAAGCTTAGCTGTTTCGCCTGCCGTTGTAATAGACGCAATGTATTCGTTATAACCACACGTTAAGTATGCTTCCATATCGGGTAGTGTAGCGCCACAGTTAGAAACTGCATCACCTTGCAAGAAGGCATTAAACTCATCAGCTTCAGTTGTACCAGCTTGAGAAAGTACAGAGCCTTGAATAAACGGGCCAAATGCTGCTGATTCTAATAAGAAGCTAGCAATACCGCCACCGCCACTTGCAAGAGCCACTGTGTTTACATTAAATAATGGGTCAACAGTCGGCGCTAATGGATTGTTAGCCTGTGCAATAAACGCAGGAGCAACAATAGAGCCAAGCGAATGTCCAATGTAAGTAACATCTTGGCTGTTAATAGTTGCATCTTGTAAAAAGTTTAAACCTAAACGTAAACCTAATAAATCTGCTGCAGATTGGCGCAAACTATCACGTGCAACTAATAAAGAACTTAAATTCATGTAACTAAGTACTGAACCGGTTGTTGCATTAAAGTCGTCGTTACCATCACCGTCAACATCTACACCACGTTCACCATGACGAGGATGATCAATTGCAATCGTTGCAAAACCTTGAATAGAAAGCTGAGCAGTTAATGCAAGCATACTTTCTTTGTTGGTTGTAATACCATGTTGCATCATAACAACAGGCCAACCACCTTCAGGCATTTCAATTGCAGGTAACTGTAGCTGCGCGCGCACACCGTTAATAATTGGTAAAATTGGCTTAGTCATTTGTACTGGCACGTTAGCCATGCTTTGTACTTTAGGAATTGAGTTATATTTTGTTAAATGACGTGTGCTATCGATACCTAAATCACGTAACTGTCCGCCACTCAGTGCCGAACATAACCCATCGTTTTCACTGATAGGATCAGTTGGAAATGCATCACCTGCAACTGCTTTGTAACCCTGAAGAGCTACAGCGTTATCACACATACCTTGCCAGTATGTGTCGTTTAAATCGCTAATATCTGTGCCTGTTGGCGTACCAAGGTACATAGGTAACATAATGCTACCTTTTTGATATTGAACGCCTGAAAACGCAGCCGATACCGTTACACCCTGAGATGCAAACACTTGTTGCACATTAACCATTGGTTGTTCAGGAACTTGAAGTGCAGGTGTAGGCAAAGCGTCGTTCTGTAAACTTGCAGCCAATAGATTTTTTATTGTGCCAAGTACCGGACCCGCTGACTGAATTGTCATTGCGCCGGAGAAAATAATATCTTCTTTTGAAATATCACCAGAGCTTACAACTACATTCTCGTAACTATTTACAGCACCTTGCAATGCCAGTTGAGAGGCGGTAATTAATGGCGCTTCTTGTTTCACTAAACCATAAGTAGACGACGGTGCAATAGAGCGACCCATTGAATCTTTAAGACCCGTAGTTAGCACGTTAATGTACGAGCTACCTGCCTTAAAAGGCTTAAGAGGAATAATCGCAACGGCATTTCCAGAAGCTTGAGTAACAAAATCAACACCAAATGTTAATTCACCTACTAGCTTACAAGCAGCGCCTGCTGGAGCAACAGAACATTCTGCATCTGTTAAGCTTGCACCCATTATTACTTCAAAAATTCTTACGCTGCCTGGTGTTCCAGCTGACGCTTCGTCAAGTGATACAGTGGGTGGAAATGTCAAATCAACTTTGTAAGGAACCTGAGACGACCAGCCGTCAAGTGCACCTAGCGCAAGCTGAGGGTCAGCATAAGCTGCTCTTGGGATAGATACATTATCGTCATCTAGCTCACCCGGAATGTTTAAAGTACCATCTTGGGTGCCGCTCATTAATAAATCGTTGGGAACAGAAATCACACCGTTGGCGGGGTCAAAGCTAACCGTGGCCATGGGTACTACTGTAGCGGTTTCATTCTTAACATCTTCTAACGTTTCTCCGCCGCCACAACCTGCTAAAGCAGCAGTGACAGAGAGTGAAAGTAGCATTTTCTTCATATTGGTGACTCCGAACATATTTTATTTTTATAGTGTGTTTAATCAGTGTATCAAGTTAAAACAATGTAATCAGATTATTAATGAGACATTAGACCAGTTAAACTTAACGTAAAGTTTCTTTTTTCGCCACCTAATTTTTCAATAAATTCGATTACTTGTCGATTTGCTATGTTAAAATCAAAAAAAATCTATCAATTGGTACTTTTATGCACACTTATCAAGCAGCTGAAAATGCATTAAACGATAAAGTTATTTTAATCACCGGCGCGGGCGATGGTATTGGCCGAGTAGCGGCTATTACTTATGCCAAACATGGTGCTACAGTCATTTTATTAGGTAAAACAACAAATAAACTTGAATGCGTATACGATGAAATTGTGAATGCCGGATATCCTAAACCTGCAATTGTACCAATGGACTTAAAGGGCGCGACAAAACAAAATTATCGTGATCTTGCTGCGACTATTGAAAATCAGTTTGGCCGTTTAGACGGGCTTCTAAATAATGCAGGCATACTTGGATCTCTTGGGCCACTAGAGCATTTTTGTTCATCTACGTTTGAGAACATCATGAAAGTTAATGTGACAGCTCAAGCAATGATCACCAAAGCATTATTCCCCGTAATGCGTAAATCAGACAACGCGTCTATTGTTTTCACCTCATCAGGTGTTGGTCGAAAAGGCCGTGAGTTTTGGGGGCCCTATGCCATCTCTAAGTTTGCAGTTGAAGGTATGATGCAAACGTGGGCTTGTGAAGTAGGTAAAACAAACATTCGCGTAAACTGTATTAATCCAGGCGCCACACGTACATCAATGCGCGCATCGGCATACCCGGGTGAAGATAGAGATAAGTTGGCAACGCCTGAAAGCATAATGCCTACTTACTTATATTTAATGAGTGATGATTCAACTGCAGTCAATGGCGAGTCATTAGATGCACAAATAAAAAAGTAACAGGTATTAATTTTTTAATAGCCTAAATAAAAAAGCCGCAACAATGCGGCTTTTTTATGAACGTTAAAATGTTACTTACGTTTAGTCGACTTAACACGTTGATTGTGCTTTTTAACCGCTTTTCTAATTTGATTAATTTTAGCGCGTTTGTCTTTACGTTTCTCTGGCATAACTGAAAGTTTAGTTTGCGTTTCACGACCTAACTTAACCGTTTTACGTAAATAGTTAACGGTATCTAAGTCGTATTCAATCCAACCACCTTGTGGAACACGCTTGTCGAGCTCTAACTTACCGTAACGAATACGGATAAGACGCGACACTTCAACATCTTGAGATTGCCACAAACGACGAACTTCGCGATTACGCCCTTCATTTAACGTCACATTAAACCAACGGTTAATTCCTTCACCACCAAGCGGTTTAATATTTGTGAACTTTGCAGGACCATCTTCAAGTTCTACACCGCGCATCAAGTTTTTAAGTGTTTCGTTTGTTACTTCACCAAACACACGCGAAGAATACTCACGCTCAACTTCATAACTTGGGTGCATTAAACGATTTGCTAATTCACCATCATTAGTAAACAACATTAAACCAGATGTATTTACATCCAGTCGGCCTACAGCTATCCAACGATCGCCATCAATACGAGGTAGTCTGTCAAATACAGTACGACGACCTTCAGGGTCTTTGCGTGTACTCAATTCTCCCTCTGGTTTGTTGTACATTATCACACGACAAATTCTGTCTGCTTTCTCTTCAATTTTTACGGTATGACCGTCTACTCGAATTAAATCGGTTTCTTCAACGCGGTCACCTAATTTAGCGACTTTGCCATTAACACTAACACGATTTGCGTCAATGTATTTTTCCATTTCACGGCGCGAGCCTACACCAGCTCTGGCTAGGACTTTTTGTAACTTTTCACCTTGTACATTCATTCGGATGGTTCTCTCACAGAAGGATCACTTAATAACTGGTCTATTTTACTTTCTTGTTGCGCAGGTAACGCAGGTAAGTTTTCTAAACCCGTTAATGAAAAATAATCTAAAAATTGTTTAGTCGTGGCGTATAAAGCGGGTTTACCCGGTACCTCTTTATGCCCTACTACTTTAACCCACTCTCTTTCGAGTAAAGTTTTAATTATATTCGAACCCGTTGTTACCCCTCTTACTTGCTCAATTTCGCCACGTGTAATGGGTTGACGATAGGCAATAAGTGATAGTGTTTCCAATAAAGCACGTGAGTATTTAGGCGCTCGTTCTTGCCAAAGGTTACTCAACCAAGGACTTAAACTGCTACATGCTTGAAATCGATAACCACTGCCCACTTCAACAAGGCGGATACCACGGGTTTGAAAATGTGTTTGTATCGTTTCTATGGCATGGTTTATTCGTGACATAGAAATTGCAATATCCATTAAAACAGTGTCTTTAATATGGCGTTTACTTATGGGTTTGTCTGCAACAAAAATTGCAGCTTCAATGATTTCAACTAACTGCTCATCACTAATTCGCCGCCCAGCCATATACACTCTTAATAAATAAAAATACACAGCCATCTATTATGACAGAATA
Organism: Pseudoalteromonas sp. NH0006-46; assembly: GCF_057547735.1. Taxonomy (NCBI): domain Bacteria; kingdom Pseudomonadati; phylum Pseudomonadota; class Gammaproteobacteria; order Alteromonadales; family Pseudoalteromonadaceae; genus Pseudoalteromonas; species Pseudoalteromonas sp. NH0006-46. The sequence goes on from NZ_BAAJML010000004.1 coordinate 48,136, forward strand.
AGCACTAACTAGGAAAATATATCTGGTAATTTATTAGGTCTGTTATCTTTACGAATGAAGATGAGTTTAAACTAGGTGCTGTTTAATCTCGGCGCAAAGTTTGTAAATTGGTGGGCTCGATAACGGCTCCTGCGTCATAGCCAATTTATAGGGAATAACCACACTAAGCAGGCTCTATTTTGCCTAAATACCAAACAGATTGCTGCAATTTCAACCTTGGAAGATAAGCGCTTACTGAGCTTTACCCATAAAAAAAGCCAGTTACTATAACTGGCTTGCTGTTTTGAAACTAAATCACAGTTAGCTGTGTTTGATTACTTTTAATGCATCATCTTCAGCTACGGCTTTACCATATTTCTTTATGTAACCCGTAAACTCGTTTTTACTAATTCGTTTATCTTTGTTTTTGTCCATGTAACCAAAGTGGTTAGAGATATCGTCGTCATTACCTTCAACAACTGATATGTAACCATTACTGTCGTTATCTAAACTTGCAAAGCTACTTTCAATTTTATCAAACTTAGCAATATTTGCTTTAAAAGCTGATTCGCTCACATCACTGTCAGTAGCAACTTTACCAGTATTTAATTGCATGTAGGCATTAAATTCTTTACGACTAATTTCTTCATCCATATTAGTGTCGATATTAGAAAAATGCCCCCAAATATTATCATCGTCAGCTTCAACTTTTGAAATGAAACCATCACTATCGTTGTCTAGACTTGCAAAGTCGCTATCTATTTTATCAAGACCTTGATTAGACGCACAGGCCGCTAAACTTAATGTTGCTAGGATAGTTGTTGCTAATGTTAACTTTTTCATAAGACGTGTCCTTCGTTGTTAGTAAATGTCACAACAACTAATACAAGTCTAATGCCAAAATTAAATAAACATAAATTTCAATAGCTTGCAGGTTTCCTGTGTATTTTTCATTCTATTTCAATGCGTTAGACTTGAAACCTTTTCAATCAACCTTGTAAATTTTGCAAAAAAAAGCCCAGCTATAAAAGCTGGGCTCTCGTTAATTCTTGTTGTACTAATTAAATTGCAGCATTTTGGTAACGCTTAACAAAATCAGTAACTTTTTGACCATTACATTTTAGCGAGTTTAAGTTACCGATTTTTTGGCGTACTGGCGCTAAACCTTGCTTTAGTGCAGTAATACATAGTTGAGTTTCTTGTTGAGCGTCTTTAGCAAACACTTCTACTTTGTTTTCAATTATGTTGTTTGTTGAATCTTTTTTTGCAATATCGCGAATATCTTGGCCGTTACACATAATGCTTTGTGAAAAACGCGATAAGTAAACGTTGTGCTTAGCTGCTAATTTACGTGCCGCAGAAAAACCTTCGTTTGCGCTTAATACACACAATTTAGACTCAATTGAGTTGTCTTGACTAAAGTAAGTGTTACTTTGAGCTGAAACAGAAGAAGATACTAATAATGTTGCCGCTAAAAATAATTGTGCTTTCATGAGAGATCCTATGTGAACGAGTTTGCCAATGAATTTGCGCGCATTATATAGCCAATTTTGTGCAGATCAATTGAATTTTTTATTTATTTTATAAATTAATACAACATTAACAATGTTTAAACTTTCACCAGCATTTGATCAACATTTGCGCAGCTATTTTGTCATTTCAGACATGTTATATAAGCTAAATTACTGATACAATTTACCATTAAAATAAGCACTAATTTAAAGGTAAATCGAATGAAAGTGATTTCTTTCAATATCAATGGTCTGCGTGCTCGTCTTCACCAATTACAAGCTGTTATTGATAAGCATCAACCAGACGTAATTGGCTTACAAGAAATTAAAGTTCATGATGAAGCGTTTCCATTAGACGATGTTCAAAAAATGGGTTACCACGTCTACTTTCATGGTCAAAAAGCACATTACGGCGTAGCTATGTTATGCAAAAAAGAGCCAAAATCGGTCTTAAAAGGGTTTGCTACCGACACAGAAGAGTCGCAAAAGCGTATGATCAGTGTCACTATTGAACAAGATAGCGGCCGCGACATTACAGTTATGAATGGTTATTTCCCGCAAGGCGATAACATTAGCCACGAAACTAAATTCCCGTATAAACGTCAATTTTATAAAGATTTGATGACCCACTTAAATACACACCTTTCTCCCGAACAAGATGTGGTTGTTATGGGTGACATAAATATATCCCCTACAGACCTGGACATAGGTATTGGCGAGGTAAACGCTAAACGCTGGTTAAAAACAGGTAAGTGCTCTTTCCAACCAGAAGAACGTCAATGGCTAGCAACACTTCTAGATTGGGGGTTCAAAGATACATTCAGAGAACTCTACCCCGAGGTGAACGATCAATATTCATGGTTTGATTACCGCTCTAAAGGCTTTTTAGATAATCGCGGCCTGCGAATTGATGTGGTGCTTGCAACCCATTCACTTGCTGAGCGTTGCACTGAGTCTGGAATAGATTATGAGCTTCGCGCGATCGAAAAGCCATCAGATCATGCGCCTATTTGGTCAACGTTTAAGTAGCTATAATGTTAAACACTGAAATACAAGGGCTGTTGTGGGTCCTTGTAGTTGCTATTGCGATTTTTAGTTTTGACAAAAACACCTATAAATCGCTTTATAAAACGTCTGCGAGGCAAACCGGCGTATTAGCCTATGCCCTTGTGTTTGCATTACTTTGGCGCATTAAAGCCGGTATTTTAACCGGCCTAGACTTACATATACTGGGTATTACCGCAGCTACATTAATAGTGGGCTGGCGGCTAGCCATTTTGAGTAGCCTACTAGCAAGTGCTTTGTTGTTTTCATTTGGGCAGGTTAGTTTTAACCTTTTACCTGTACAGTTACTTATTGGCGCTTTTATTCCCATATTGCTGAGTTATTTAAGTTTTATTTTATGCTATCACTATTTACCGCGGCATTTTTTTGTATATATATTTGTTTGTGCTTTTATAACTGCAGGGTTTATAGCATGTATCAAAATAAGTTTGGGTGCCCTCTTTTATTTCTTTTTAGGCCAGTACAATTGGCCAGAACTTGCAGACAATTACGTTTATTTAAGTGCTATAATTTGGTTTCCAGAAGCCATGTTAAATGGAATGGCTATCACTATCTTAATCACGTACCGTCCCCATTGGGTTAAAACTTTTTACGACAAGGACTACCTTGACTCATGAGTCTTGAATATCAATGCCCTTTATGTAGCAAATCGCTATCACACTCTTTAAATTCGCTGAGTTGTGAAAACAATCATAGTTTTGACTTTGCGAAAGAAGGCTACGTTAACTTACTCCCTGTTCAAAACAAAAACTCTAAACAGCCCGGTGACTCACTTGAAATGGTACAGGCAAGACGTACTTTTTTAGAGCAAGGCTATTATGCGTTTTTACAACAAGCACTCAGCGATATTGTCAGCCGTTTACAAGGTAATAATATTATTGATTTAGGGTGTGGTGAAGGGTTTTACACTCATGCTATTGCAGATAACACACAAGCAAATATTTATGGTGTAGATATTTCAAAATCAGCTATTAAATATGCCGCAAAGCGATATGCTCATTGCCATTTTAGTGTGGCTTCAATCAGCCAGGCACCGTTTAAAAAAGAGTTTGCTGATATACTGATAAGTGTATTTGCGCCTTTATTTTCTAAAGAGCTTGATAGACTCGCTAAACCAAATGCCACGCTTGTGGTCGCAAGCCCCGGCCCATGGCATCTAAAAGAGTTAAAAGCTTATATTTACCAAACAGTAAACAAGCATACGAAAGTAGATGTACCTGAGGGTTTCACTGAAACTCACCAAGATTTAATCACTGAGCAAGTTACACTGAGTATTAATGATGTTAAAAACCTGATTATGATGACACCGTTTGCGTGGAAATTTAGACCTGAACATTGGCAGGCCTTAGAAGAAAAAGGTGACCACCTAGTTACTTTGTCATTTTATATTACGCAATTTAAGAAAGCATGATTAACGCTAGCGTTTATTAAAACTGTTCTTTAGTAAACGCTTTATCCATTTTTTCGAACATATCTTTAAGTAAATGCGCTAATTCTAAATAGCGAGGCTTCTTTTCACTTAGTTTGGCTTGATACCCATTAGCGACCATTTTTGTGTGAAGCTCTTTGTACCAGTTTTGCATAACAGGGTCTAGTGGTGTTTGCGCACGTTTCCCTAGCCATAATAAACCTTGCAAAGGTAGTGAGATGAAGAATAATGCACTGGCAATAGCTTGAGGTAAAAAATCAGGCCCCAAATAATTAAGTTGAAAAAACAACGTTAACATAGCAAGTATCGGCATAACCGTGATAGCCAGTTCTGTTGCTTTAATAACTCTGAACTCACTAAACAACGGAGCGAGCTCTTTTCGCATTGGCCATTGTTTTGCGTACTGTCGGCCAATTTGAACTTGTGACATCACACTTTTTTGCATCATGACTCCTCACATTAACTTTATTCAATATATAAATGAGCTTGCGCTCAATAAATTGTAACACAAATTCATATGGTTTCACTTAATCAGTAAAAGTGCTTAATTTTGCTGTTAAATTATGCAAAACACTAAACTAAATACAGCAGATGGTTTAAAATAAAAGCCTAAAGTAGCTTATTGATAGCCTTACTTAATAACCCACTTTAGCCGCTTTATTAATATATTAGTGTAACAAAATAGCTTAACGTTCACTGACTAAACTTTATTTATGGAAATCAAATCTATGCCTACACCTGCTCCTAAACCACAACATGTTTTAGTACTAAATTGTGGTAGCTCAAGTTTAAAATTTGCCATTATTGATGCAAACACCGGTAATGAAATAATATCTGGTTTAGCAGAACGTTTAGGTGCAGCAACTCCGTCGGTAAAGTATAAATTCAAGGGAGTTAAAACCCTCATTGATTTAACGCCGAATCAAGCTCATGCTGAGGCAATTGATACGTTAGTAACGTTAATAAAAGATCATAAACTAGATGAACAGCTAATCGCTGTGGGTCACCGTGTTGTTCATGGTGGTGAACATTTCACTAAATCAGTATTAATTAACGACAAAGTAATTGAAAGCATCACTCAAGCGGCTACGCTTGCACCGCTTCATGGGCATGCTAACTTACTGGGTATTTCGTCAGCGCAAGCCTCGTTTAAAGGCTTGCCTCAAATTGCCGTATTCGACACCGCTTTTCACCAAACAATGGACAAGGTCGCATACCTTTATGCTCTACCTTACAATTTATATACCGAGTTTGGTGTTAGACGCTATGGCTTTCACGGTACAAGCCATTTTTATGTTGCCGGCCAAACAGCAAAATTACTTAACCAACCTATTGAAAAAAGCAATTTTATAAGTGCTCATTTGGGTAATGGTTGCTCAGTATGTGCGATTAAAAATGGTAATAGTGTTGATACAAGTATGGGCCTAACCCCCCTTGAAGGGTTAGTAATGGGCACTCGCAGTGGCGATATTGACCCTGGCTTATTTAACTTTTTAACGACGCAACTTGATTATAGTGCGCAGCAAATAGATGACCTACTTAATCAAAAAAGTGGCTTATTAGGCATTAGCGAACTTTCTAACGATTGCCGTACCATTGAGGAAGCCGCTGTAGCAGGAAATGAACAAGCAACTCTAGCCTTAGATATGTTTTGCTATCGTTTATCTAAGCAAATTGCGTCGTACATGGTGCCTTTGCAGCGTCTTGATGCACTTATTTTCACCGGCGGTATTGGAGAAAACTCAGATATCATACGTAAAAAAGTGATCACTCAACTTGGCTTTTTAGGCATAGAATGTGACGCACAAGCAAACTTAGATGCTCGCTTTGGCCAACAAGGTGTGATCAGCACAGAACACTCTCGTATCAAAAGTGTTGTTATGCCAACAAATGAGGAATGGGTCATCGCCCTAGACTCTGCAAACATTGTTAAGGAGCTTTAATATGGCACACCGTATTATGTTGATACCGATTTCTACGGGAGTTGGGTTAACATCAGTTTCAGTTGGGCTTGTACGTGCATTAGAGCAAAAAGCAGTTAAAGTTAATTTTTTTAAACCTATTGCTCAACCACGTTCTGGCGAAACCGGTCCAGAAAAATCGACACAAATAATAAAACAAGGCTCCCCTATTGACCCACCAACCCCGTTTGCACTGGATTACGCAGAGCAAATGATTGGCGATGCAAAAGGCGACGACTTATTAGAAGAAATTGTTGAACGCTTCGAAAGTAAAATTAACGATGATGAAGTAGCCATTATTGAAGGCATGGTTCCTACTCGTAAACAGCCTTATGCAGGGCGTGTAAACCGTGAAATAGCGCAAACTTTAGGTGCAGATATTGTATTTGTATTAACGCCTGGTAACGACAATATTACTCAACTTGAAGATCGCCTTGAAATTGCTGCTGGTAACTATGGTGGAATTGACCACCCTCGTGTATTAGGTTGTATTTTTAATAAAGTAAATGCTCCGCTAGATGAAGAAGGCAGAGCACGCGCCGACTTAGTTGACTCTTACAAACCTGATGAAGTGGATAACGAACTAAACCGCTTAGCATCCCTACCAATTTTTAGAAAAAATCCATTCATGTTGCTTGGTGCAATACCATGGGATTTTGATTTAGTTGCCCCCCGAGTAAAAGATCTAAGTGCGTATTTAAAAGCCACAATTATTAACGAAGGTGACATGCTGCATCGACGCCTACGTCGTATTACATTTTGTGCACGCACAGTGTCTAATATTCTAAACCACTTCACACCTGGTGCATTATTAGTTACCCCAGGCGATCGCTCCGATATTTTAGTTGCTGCGTGTTTATCGGCAATGAATGGCACAAAAATTGGTGCAATATTGCTTACCGGTGGGTTTATGCCAGAACAGCGTATTATGGCGCTGTGCGAACAAGCGATGCAAACGGGCCTACCAATATTAGCGACAGAGGCCGATACATGGCGAACATCGTTGTTACTTCATAACTTTAATATGGAAGTGCCAAGCGATGATGACCAACGTATAGAAAAAGTGAAAAGCCACAATGCTGAATATATTGACTCAGATTGGCTGAACTCACTGGCTAAAAATGTGGGGAAAACACGTAAACTCTCACCACCTGCTTTCAGATACTTACTTACAGATAAAGCGCGTAAAGCAGGCAAAACGGTTGTTTTACCTGAAGGCAACGAACCTCGAACGATAAAAGCCGCGGCTATCTGTGGGCAACGCGGTATAGCAAAAACCATTTTATTAGGTGATCGCGAAGAAATAATGCGTATTGCTGAGCAACAAGGTATAGAGCTTAACGAAAATGTAAGTATTGTAGAACCAAGCAGCATCATCAATGATTATGTCGAGCCTATGGTCGAAATCCGAAAAAGCAAAGGTCTCACTACTGTTGTAGCGCGAGAACAATTACTTGATAACGTCGTACTAGGTACTATGATGCTTGAACAAGGTAAAGTCGACGGACTCGTTTCTGGCGCAGTTAACACTACGGCTAATACAATTCGACCACCACTGCAGCTCATCAAAACAGCGCCAGGTTCGTCGCTTGTGTCGTCGGTATTTTTTATGTTGTTACCTGATCAGGTTCTCGTTTACGGAGACTGTGCAATAAACCCAGATCCAAATGCTGAACAACTCGCTGACATTGCTATTCAATCAGCTGATTCAGCTGCCGCGTTTGGTATAGAGCCACGTGTAGCCATGATTAGCTATAGCACAGGTACTTCAGGTACAGGTGCAGACGTAGAAAAAGTGCGCGAAGCAACTAAAATAGCACAACAAAAACGTCCCGATTTAATTATTGATGGTCCCCTTCAATACGATGCTGCAATTATGGAAAACGTTGCGCTTAAAAAAGCACCTAACAGCCCTGTTGCTGGTAAGGCAACAGTGTTTATTTTTCCTGATTTAAATACCGGTAATACTACATATAAAGCCGTACAAAGAAGTGCAGATCTAATTAGTATTGGTCCAATGCTTCAAGGCATGCGTAAACCAGTGAACGATTTAAGCAGAGGCGCATTAGTTGATGATATTGTGTACACAATTGCATTAACAGCTATTCAAGCAGCACAAGTAGAAGCCCTTAATTAAACGCTTTAATAAACATGTGCTTTTTATAGCCTAGCTAATTTCTAATTATAAATTAGTTAGTTAGGCTATTTATACCTCTCAACCCCCATAGTTATCCACAGAAATTGTGGGTAAGTTTTTTTAGTCTACATTTTGCAACCTAGTTACCGCTTTAATTTAGCTTTAATAATCTATACTATTAATAAATCCTCTTTGCTGTTCGCAGGTTTTTAATGTCAAAACAAACATTACAATTACACAGCACCATTTTATCTATACATAGTTTAGATATAGATGCAGATATTCCTGCGGCTTTGTTAAAACTTCCGATGTTTTTTATCTCAAAAACTCATGACGAACTATCAATTGTATGCCCCAGCAATTTTGAATTACAAAGTCTAGATACGGAATCTAATTGGCAAGCACTTGAGGTAATTGGCCCTTTGGGGTTTTCCTTAACGGGGATTATGGCAAATATTTCTGGTGTGTTAGCAAAGGCAAAAATATCTATTTTTTCTCTTTCAACTTACGACACTGATTATATTTTAGTGAAAAAACAAACTGCGAAAGAAGCGATTAAAGCACTCCAAAAAGATGGCTATAATGTGGTAACAAACTAATTTATGAAAGCACTACCAATAGAACTAATTGCACAAAATAAAATACCCCGAGACGCCATTAATATCACCAGTCCTTTTACGGGAAAGGTAATAGAATTGAGTAACCACCCAGAGCCTTTGTTCAGTTTTGGTACCCTTGGCCCAGGCGTCATGGTGCAAACAACAAGTCATAAAATATTAGCGCCTTTTGATGGGGTTTTACTACAGGTTAAAAACGCGGGGTCTGAGTTTATTTTACAGGCTAAAAATGGGTTGAAGATACTGATTAACCTAACTTTACCGAAATCTGCAGCAATTACACATACCCATATAGCCCAGTTAAATGGCAGCCAAGTATTTAAAGGTCAACGACTAGCATATTTTGACTTAAGAGAATTAGACTCCCCTCTGCTGGGAAGTTTAATTTTACTTAATGGTCACAACCTAGGTACATTTCATCAATCACACCTGCAAGTAAAGGCAGGCGAAGACACTCTATTAACTATCATTAAAAAGAAGTAACTTATGATCACTCTTTACGGAATTAGTAACTGCGACACAATTAAAAAAGCTAAAAAATACCTTACAGATAATAATATTGAGTTTACCTTTCACGATTACCGTAAAGAAGGGGTTAATACACAAATGGTCGCGGAATTTGCTGATAAATTAGATTGGGAACAACTAGTTAATAAACGCGGAACTACATACAGAGCACTCAGTGACGAACAAAAGCAAAATTTAACTAAGCAAAATGCCATTGAATTATTAGTTGAACAGCCCGCCATGATAAAGCGACCAGTATTAGTGAATGGCACTGACTTTCATTTAGGCTTTAAAGCCGCGCAATACGATGAGATTTTTAAATAATGAATGAAGTAATTGCACTTGCACAAGCTTTGATACAGCGTGAATCTGTCACTCCAGAGGATGCTGGCTGTCAACAAATGATGAATGAACGGCTTGAAGCGATAGGCTTTAATATAGAGTCACTATTTTTTACTGATACATTAAATACTTGGGCTCGCAAAGGCGACCAGTCGCCGCATTTTTGTTTTGCTGGCCACACAGATGTAGTGCCTACTGGACCCGCAAAAAACTGGCAGCACCCACCATTTTCTGGATTGATAGAAAATGGTTTATTGCATGGTCGGGGAGCTGCCGACATGAAAGGCTCCCTTGCTGCCATGATTGTAGCTACTGAGCGTTTTGTAACTAAGCACCCCAACCACAAAGGATCAATTTCTTTTTTGATCACTTCTGATGAAGAAGGTCCATTTATAAATGGAACCACCCGAGTTATTGATACACTTGAAGCTCGCGGCGAAAAGATTGATATGTGTTTGGTTGGCGAACCCTCATCTCGGGATGTATTAGGTGATGTAGTTAAAAATGGCCGACGCGGCTCGCTTACCGGATTTTTAAAAGTTAAAGGAATTCAAGGACACGTTGCCTACCCTCATTTAGCTCAAAATCCGATTCACTTGGCCACTGAAGCATTAACCGAACTTAGCCAAACCCAGTGGGACAATGGAAATGAGTTTTTTCCGGCAACCAGCTTTCAAATATCAAATATTAATGGAGGTACCGGCGCAGGTAATGTGATCCCTGGTGAGCTAGACGTGCAATTTAATTTTAGATTTAGTACCGAAGTCACACATCAACAATTACAACAGCGTGTAATAGACATATTACAAAAACACAAATTAAACTACGAGTTAAGCTGGATTGTGAATGGCCTTCCATTCATCACTGAACACGGCCCTCTAGTCGATGCAACGGTTAACGCAATTAAGTCTGTAACAGGGTCACCAACCAATCTAGAAACGACGGGAGGTACATCTGATGGGCGCTTTATTGCACAAACGGGTGCTAAAGTTATAGAGCTTGGGCCTCGTAATGCCACCATTCACAAAGTTGATGAATGCGTAAGTACAGATGACTTAATTAAACTCACCGACATTTACGAGCAAATCCTTGAGCAATTGTTAACCTAATGACTGATTTACAATTACCCACAATAGCGTGTATCACAGGCCAAAGTGATGCACATTTAACTAACATCCAAAGCCATCGTTTACATAGCGCTATTATTGAAGATTTTTTCGCGCTACAAAACGCAGCTAAACAAGCCGGGTTTGATTTAACTATTGCATCAAGTTTTAGAGATTTTGAACGCCAGTCGCTAATCTGGAATAACAAATTTTCTGGACAAAAGCCTGTTTATAATTCGCAACAAGACGTTGTTGATTTAACGCAATTAAGCGATATTGAAAAATGTATAGCCATTATGCGTTATTCAGCACTGCCTGGCGCAAGTAGGCATCATTTAGGTACTGACTTTGATGTATATGATAAAAGTGCCGTTACTCATGATTATCAACTGCAATTATCACCCCATGAATATGAACAAACTGGCCCCTTTGCACCGTTAAGTGATTGGCTAAGCGCACACCTTCATGAATTTGGATTTTATCGGCCTTATCGCGAAGACTTAAACGGAGTAGCGCCTGAACTTTGGCATATTAGTCACATTAAGCAATCGCAATTACTAGTGACCCAACTAACTGAAAGTGCTTTACATGCATGTATTAAAAGCAGTGATCTACTTGGTAAAAATGCCTTATTAGCGCACTTACCTGCACTTTATAAGCGCTTTGTGACTAACGTAAGTCCACCATAAAAAGAAGGAGCTACTCCTTCTTTTTATTTAAAATAAATACCAGTACCGCTGTTAAAATAAGTAAACTTGCACTAATAAATTCAAGTGTTAATTGCTCTTGCAAAAAAATAACGCCAGCAACCGCTGCAATTATGGGCACACACAACTGTACAACCGCAGCTTGAGTGCTTTTAAGTAATGGAATTGCAACGTACCAAATACTATAACCAATGCCAGATGCTATTGCGCCAGAGGCGCAAGCAAGTATAACACCTTGTATTGTCAGCGAATTAAAATAACTCATACTAACAAGCAATAAAATGGGGAGCGCTACCAAACTTCTTACAAAGTTAAATCCTGTAGTTCGCAGTGGTGAAACACAGACCTTGCCACGAATACTATATACACCCCAAGCTACACCACTCAAAGCCATTAATCCTGCTCCTATCAGAGAAGGCACTGCGGCTGAGGGCAACATTAAATATACAAAACCTGCTACAGCTACAAAAAAAGCAGCCCACTGCACACCGCTCAATCGCTCTTTGTTGTAGATACCCCAACCAATCATAGTAAGTTGTACCGCTGAAAATAAAATAAGTGCCCCTGTGCCGGTATCTAGCTCAACGTAGGCCACCGAAAAACATACAGCATAAACCAGTAAACTAATACTACTTCGCCAACTGCCGGTATCACTTAAAATTGCATCATTAAATAACCCTTTACGTTTTTGGTTATAAGTGGTGACACTCATGATGATACCTAAACACGCGGCTCCGCTTAACAAACGAATGATGGTAAAGTTGTAGGGATCTATATCCCCTTCAGCTAATGCCATTCGGCAAAATAATGAATTTGCGGCAAATGCTATTAAAGCAATTAATGTATATACAGCTGCTTTCAAAATAATCCTTTTTAACCTAAATCAGGTTAATAATTAATTTTTTTTAAAGGTGAGTAGTTAAATAACTAAAACTGCTATAAAAGTAAGTTATTTATACAGCATAAGGCAAAGTGTGCAAAAACTTTCAACTCATTAAGACCTTAACTTTTCGCTGAATCTTTCACACATTACTAAATTCACGCCTTATTCATATAAAAAATGCTTATTTACTTTGAGGATGAAATAGCTCTACGTTTTTTTACAATGTTTCACACTCTTGCATAAAAAGAGTGTGTTAACCTACTTTGGTAGATTAAAAGGAGTGCTGTGTGCGCAGAAGTATAATTTTTAGCGTTTGTTTTATTTTGAGCGGCTGTAGCTCGATGGGTTTTAATGACCTATTTAATGATTACGCCACACAAATGACGCCTGTGCGAAATGCAATTGAAAATAGTAACTTAGAACAAGCTAAAACGTTAATTGCTAACAATACCACTATGCACAGTAGTTATTTGCTTAACCAACTTGAACAAGCGCGTATCAACGACCTTGCTAATTCAGCTGACGACGCTCAAAGCAAATTCGAAAACGTATATGCCCAAATGCAAACTAAACGTCAGGCAGCAAAAATTCAGCTAAGTGCCGGGCTTGAACAAAGTAATGCGTTATTTACGAATGACTCGGCAATTACCTATGTTCCACCAGCGTATGAAATGAGTATGCTTCATAGCTATAAAGCGCTTAACTACGTTTATAAAAATGATATTGAGGGCGCATTAGTAGAAGTACGCCGTGCAAATAAAGTGCAGGCAGATGAGCTTATCAGTAATCAGTCAGAAATTGATTCAGAAGAAAACGAAGCACAGCAGCACTACCCAAGCATGGATAATGTAACAAGAGACGTAAAAAATGGCTTTCAAAACGCCTACACATTTTACTTATCCGCTTTACTTTATCAAACTGCAAAACAATTTGACGACGCCTACATAGACTACAAAAAAGCGTTAGCGATACAACCAAATAATAAATACTTACAGCAGGATGTAATTCGCCTAGCTAAAAAACAAGGGTTTCAGCAAGAGTTTGACGAATTTAAACAACGCTTTGGCGAACCCACCACTTTAAAGTCTTCCCATGGTGAAGTAGTTGTATTACTTGAGCAAGGTTTGGTACCTAAACAAACCGAATTTAAATTAAGACTACCGATTGATACAAGTCGAGGTGATGTTCGTTTTTATAGTCTTGCAATGCCGGTATATAAAGATAGTGCTTACATTAGCGCGATACAAAATGTGAGTATTGCTGGGCAAAACGTCGCATTATCACCGTTAGTGTATTTAGAAGCCCTTGCTGCCAAAACGCTTGAACAAGAAATACCAGGCAAAATTACACGCCAAGTATTACGGCTTATAACGAAAGAAAAAGTCCGCGCTGAGCTTGCGCGTAGTGCTGGTGATGTAGGAAATATATTAGCTAATATATACAATTTAGCGTCAGAGCAAGCCGACACCCGAAGTTGGCTTACATTACCAAATCAAATTGCTGTGGCACGTAAAAGTCTCACAGCAGGTGAACATTCATTAAATATTGGCAATCAACCGCCAATTAATTTTACCGTTAGTAAGCAAGGGTTAACCTTAATTTACCTAACCTCTATTAACAACTATTTTAACTACCATGTAGTTCAACTCTAGGAGTTACCATGAAATACATAGTGCCAATGTGTGCCGTATTACTGCTAAGTGCTTGTGCAACACAGCCTGTAACATCAGGTATATCGGTTGAACAAACTAAAGGAAATTTTAATGATCAACTTAGAGTGGATAACCCTGACTTAGGTGAAAAACTTGCCATTACCGACGTTAAAACGCGTCAAACAAATCAGTTAACTGATGTGGTGGTTACCCTCTCGAGCCAATATAAAAAATCACAATATTTACAGTATCAATTTAAATGGTTTGATAAAGACGGATTTGTAATTAAAGGAAATCATTCACCCTGGCAACCATTAACTTTATTTGGTTTTGCTAAAACACAATTACCTGGCCTAGCGCCAAGCTCTGATGCAGTGACATTTTCACTAGCAGTCAGAAAAGTATCAACTCAGTCTCAAGAATTTAAAGATCAAAGGAAAGTACTATGAACACCACATTTAAAACAGCATCCACCTACGCATTAGTCGGGCTCAGCGCATTGATATTAAGCGGCTGTGCAAACAAAGCTGTAGTCAGTTATGGTGACGCTCAAGCAGTTGAAACAACGGATATTAATTTTGGTTCTACTGATTTACAAAAAGTTGCCAGCCAAATGACCGACTCACTACTCAGTTCGCCAGTGGTAGGAAGCATGACCCAAAACAACCGTCCGGTTGTATTTGTTGAGCGCATAAAAAACAAAACCAGTGAACATATTGATACAGAGTCAATCACTGATTCTATTTCAACACAAATGCTACGCAGCGGTAAATTCCGTTTTGTTGACATGACACGCGTAGAAGCTGTTCGTGAACAGCTTACCTTTCAAAATGAAGATGCATTAGTTAATCCTGCAACAGCGGTCGCTTTTGGACAACAAATTGGTGCGCAGTACATGTTGTATGGCAACCTCTCAAGCATAGTAAAAACAAATGCTGATAAATCAGATGTATATTATAAATTTACAATGCGCCTAATGGATATGAAAAGCGGCCTAATCGAGTGGGCAGACGAAACTGAGATTCGTAAAACTAAAGAAAAATCAACGTTTGGGTGGTAAGCCGACAGGAGTAAGTTATGAAAGCAATTGCTGTAATTATGTGCGTTTTACTTACATTAAGTGCGCCCTCTTTTGCTAAATACGAGCGAAATAAAGCCGTGGCAGTTCAAAAAGTTCTATTTGGTGACATCAAATCAGTACGAAATATCACCGAGCAAGAACTCATACAAGACAAAAAGAATGGTTGGAAAACGTTTGGTGGCGCCCTTGTTGGTGGTGTTATTGGCAATCAGTTTGGTGGTGGCAGCGGTCGTGCTGTAGCCACAATTTTAGGTTCAGTTATTGGTGGAAGCGTTGCTAACAACAGTCAGCAAGGTAGCTATTATATACAAACTCAGTTAGTTGAATTACTCATTCAGGTAGAAAATGGCGAGCAATTTATGGTGGTTCAAGACCAAGACCAAGGTATGCGATTTCACAGAGGTGATAACGTGAGACTCGTTTATTTAGGTGACAACACAGTAAGAGTCGATAAAGCATATTAATAACTCGCCTTTAAAAACAAAAACGAGCCAACAGGCTCGTTTTTTTATAAAGTTTTATAACTGGCGATAATCTTTAAAGAAACGTTGCATTTTTTGCATTGCGTCAGTTAAGTCATCTTTATTGGGTAAAAAAACCAGCCTAAAATGATCAGGCTCTGGCCAATTAAACGCCCGCCCATGCACTAACAATATTTTTTCGGCTTTTAGCAAATCAAACATCATTTGCTCATCGTTTTTCACATTAAAATGGGCAGTATCTACTTTAGCAAAAGCATATAAAGCCCCTTTTGGCTTTTTACAGCTAATGCCTTCAATTGCATTTAAACCACGCCATGCAATGTCACGTTGTTCGTACAACCGCCCGCCCGGGTTAATTAAGTTATCAATTGATTGCACACCACCCAATGCCTGCTGAATAGCATATTGAGCAGGCACGTTGGCACATAAACGCATTGACGAAAGTATATCTAGCCCTTTACTTAAATCGTCCATGGCTGAAGTTTTGCCACTTAAAACCATCCAGCCCATTCTTAGCCCAGCAGCACGATAAGTTTTAGCTAAACCGTTAAAAGTAATCATTGGCACATCATCACACAATGAAGCAATTGAAGTGTGAGTAACGCCATCGTATAAAATCTTTTCGTAAATTTCGTCACTTAACAGGAGTAATTTATGCTCTCGCGCAACATCTATTAATTGCTTAAGCAGGTCATCACTGTATACCGCACCGGTCGGATTGTTAGGGTTAATTAACACCAAGGCTTTAGTTTTAGAGGTGATTTTACTTTTTATGTCATCTATATCAGGAAACCAATCTTGCTCTTCATCACACAAATAATGAACAGGGTTGCCACCCGCTAACTTAACAGACGCAGTCCACAACGGGTAATCAGGCGCAGGGATGAGCACTTCATCATCGTTATTAAGTAAGGCTTGGGTGATCATTTGGATTAGCTCACTCACTCCATTACCAATGTAAATGTTGTCTACATCTAAATTGTTCAATCCACGTTGTTGATAATGCTGATAGATAGCCACTCGGGCTGAGTAAAGTCCTTTAGAGTCACAGTAACCTTGGGCTGAATACAAGTTACGGATGATATCGCGATGCATATCTTCGGGCATATCAAAGCCAAAAGCAGCCGGATTACCAATGTTTAATTTTAAGACTTTTTGACCATCGTCTTCCATTTTCTTAGCTTGAGCTAAAACAGGACCACGAATGTCATAACACACGCCTTCTAATTTATGACTCTTTTTTATATCTGACATTTTACCTCTACTCGCTGGCGCCTGATGACCTTTGTAAGTTAATTTGATATTAGCAAGGTCTAATTTATCTTAATGATAAAAGCCCCCGGTAACCTGTTAGACTAACCGAGTAAATATAAAACACCAGCAAATTTAACAGCTTAAAACTGAAATTAATTCACGTTTGTTATTGAGCATCTAGCCACTGTTTAAATTCAGATTGAGAACCCTCTACCTGCGGCATTAAGCTTGCACATGCGTCCATTGCTTTGTCTAAATCGTCATCAACTAAACTTAGCTCAATAGTGCGCGAAACCTCAGCAAGACTCGATGCTCCAAACTGTGCTGCATTTGATTTTAAACTATGAGAATGACGAATCGCGGCTTCTTTATCTTTGCCAATTGTTGCCACAACTTCTGAACCTAAACGCTCAAACTCTGCACAGCAAAAGTCGAGCGTATCAGCAAACTGCTCTCCGAGTAACGATTTCATGTTTTCTAATGCTGATGTGTCTATGGTAATGTCTGCCATAATTTAAGTCCTCAAACTATCCATAAGTATTCTGATTGTAATAACTACTTTATATTGATAAACAAAAAAAACCAACTTAATTGCCCGTACAAATGTATAATTAATGGGTTAATAACGTTATGAAAGTTTTTAAAATGGCACGCACTCTTTGTAATCACTGTAATTTTGCTCTCAACACCTGCGTATGCAGCGCTGTCAAAATCATACCTAATAAAGTTAAAGTTGTTATTCTGCAACACCCTAGCGAAGAAAAAATAGCCAAAAACACCGCAAAACTACTTAACTTAAGTTTGACTAATTGCTCAATAATAAAAGGTGAAAACAGCCATGACTTTAAGGCTTTAAATAACCTGCCAAAAGAATCAACAGGTCTGCTTTACCCTAACGATGACGCCACCTATTTAGATGAGCCGAACTTCACAACTAACAACTATATTACCCATTTAATTGTTATTGATGGTACATGGAATAAAGCTTATAAAATTTTGCAGCTCACTCCCATACTTAGCCAGTTTAAAACCATCAGTTTTAAACAAGTACCTAAAAATCGTTACACTATTCGTAAAGCGCCTCGTGCCGACAGCCTTTCAACGCTTGAAGCCGTTGCACATAGCTTAACCCTCATTGAGCAATTAAACCCAGAGCCTTTATTTGCACTACTAGAAGAATTAATAAATAAACAGACCCAACACATGCCCGAGCACGTAAAAGCACGTTACTTAACTTAAATTTAGTTTTTCATAAAACAGATGCGACATTACCCAAATAGATTAAAACGAGGATTTACTCGCCAAGGCCCTGATTATCGCTTTGATGACCAAGTTGATTTTAGCGATATAAGAACCACATTTGGGTTCAGATCAATGGTGGTTGGTAAATGGGTCACTAAAGAAGAGCATTTTATTAGTGCTAATTTAATTTATGATGCCCTAGCCGACCTTGCGCAAATACTGCACCTACCACCTAAAGCGATTGGCCTACGCGGCAAGTTAAACTTTGCATTTGGCCACGGTGGCCAAAAAGGAGTTCAAGCTCATTATAATGCTGGCAGTCAAACACTGGCGCTTGCAAAAAATGCAGGGGGCGGAGCATTGGCCCATGAGTGGTTTCACGCGTTTGATCATCACATTAGTGAGCATTTATTTAAAGCAAAGCCACGCTATGGCTTTGCATCAAAACTTTGGCTTTCTAACACGCCAAATTTATCGCACCCACTTAATGACGCGCTGAACAGTTTTTATAAAGAAGTATTTTTAGATGAAAATGGCGAAAATGCCAATGAATTTGTGCAAGCATGTATTAAACACGACAATACGCATAATATGAATTATATGAGTATGCCTGAAGAAATTGCCGCTCGATGTTTTGAAGCCTGTATATCTGCAAACCCCCACATAAAAAATAGTTTTTTAGTGGGCGGCTTACAAACAAGTAATTTAATATACCCACCAACGCAGCACATAGCCAAAGCGGGTAAGGCGCTTAACCATTATTTTGAACTATTAGGTTATGCGCTTCACAATAAACACGATTAAATTTAGCTGTTATCGTCGCTTATGCGACTCGCTACTGCACTACTTTGATCTTTGTATTTAGCATCTTTACGAATATTGTAAGGGTTTTCACAAGGCCCTGAGAGCATTTCGAAACTCATGGCACCAATTTTCATCATTGGGCGCAATGCTAAAGGTAGTTTTCCTGAGTTGTAAAACTCCAATACAATATTACCACTCCAGCCGGGATCAATTCGGTGAGCTGTTACATGCACCATTAAACCCAAACGAGCAAGCGATGAACGCCCATCTAACCAACCTACAATGTCAGCAGGTAAGGTTACTTTTTCATGAGTAATGGCCAATGCAAGTTCACCCGGGTGTAAAAAAAAGGCTTCTCCATCAGCAAGCTCAATCTCTTCACTCATAATTGATTCCATGGCCTTATTTAACTGATCCTTTGGGCCACTCAAATCTACATAAGCCGCATTGTGGGCATTAAACGTTCTAAACTTATTACCAAGGCGCAAATCAGCTGTCACACCCGATATCATCTCACTGCTTGGAGCAGGCTCTATTACAATACGGCCATCTTGTAAGTGTTCTTTTATATGTGTGTCTGAAAGTCTCATGCTTTTTAATCTTCCGAAATCACAATTTCAATACTATTGTGATGCTGTTGATAATATAGCGTGCTGGCTATTAGCCTAGCTGCTGCGCTGTATGTTTTGCTTATTGCCGCATTGTTATCGTTAGCAATAAGTTTTCCCTGCTCAGAGTACTCTCTTATATCTATAGCTAGGGGAATGTGGCTTAAAACGGGAACGCCATGCTTATGCGCCAATTTTTGTGCGCCTTCTTTGCCAAATACATGGTTTGCCTCACCGCAATGGCTACAAATGTAATGGCTCATGTTTTCTATTAAACCAAGTACGGGTACGTTCACTTTATTAAACATAGCAATACCCTTTTGCGCATCTGCTAGCGCTAAATCTTGGGGTGTAGTCACAATTACAGTCCCACTGGCAGGCACTTTTTGGCTCATAGTAAGTTGTATATCACCTGTACCAGGAGGCATATCTACAATTAAATAATCAAGCTCTCCCCAGTCAGTTTCGTTCAGTAATTGGCTGAGTGCACCGGATGCCATTGGACCTCGCCATACTGTTGCATCATCGCTTGGCACTAAAAAACCAATAGATTGGGCTTTAATGCCATTGGCATCAAACGGTTGTAATTGTTTGTTATCTTTTGTTTTTGGCTCAGCACCAACAAGACCCAATAACATAGGTATCGAAGGACCATAAATATCAGCATCTAAAATACCTACTTTTGCTCCCTCAGCTTTTAATGCACCCGCTAAGTTAACAGCTGTAGTCGATTTACCTACCCCACCTTTTCCTGAGGCAATAAGTACAATATGTTTAATCTCTTTAAACTTTGCAGGCTCTTTAATATCGACCTTTGACTTTATCGATACTGCAATATTGAGTGCATCACTCATATGTAGTTCAACAAGGGGCATTTCTGATTGCGCGGCAAAAGGCAAGCTAAGAGTGATTTGTAGTGATTTATCGTCGTTTTCATAAATTGAGTCAATAAATTTTTCGCCAATTCCTATGGCAAAAGCCGCACTACGATAAGCCGCTAAAGCGGCAATAATCGGTTGTTTTTGCACCGATTTAGAAGAGAAAAGTTTTGACAGTCCAAACATAGCAATTAAATAGCGTTTCTTTGATGAAAAGTGCCTCGGAATTATGTAACATTCAGGTCATTAACACCAGTCAATTAATAAAAATCCATGAGCAGTGTGTGCGCACAGCCACCTACTTATAGATAAATTAATGATAACAGCCGTTTGAATAGTAAAAACGGTAGCTTATCCTCAATTCGGAATGATTATGGCACAGCGAAAGATCCTGATTACCAGCGCATTACCTTATGCAAATGGCCCAACACACTTAGGTCATTTATTGGAATATATTCAAACTGATATTTGGTCACGTTTTCAAAAACTACAAGGCCATGAAACCTATTACGTTTGCGCAGACGATGCCCACGGCACACCAATAATGCTAAATGCGCAAAAGCAAGGGATCACACCTGAAGAAATGGTAGAAAATGTGAGCATTGAACGCCAGCGCGACTTTGCCGACTTCAACATTAAGTTTGATAATTATCACAGCACGCACAGCCAAGAAAATAAAGAGTTTAGTGAGCTAATTTATAACCGTTTAAATGAGGCGGGCCATATTAAAAAGCACACTATTTCACAACTATTTGATCCAGAAAAAGGGATATTTTTACCCGACCGTTTTGTAACAGGCACTTGCCCTACGTGTAAGTCTGAAAACCAAAATGGCGACAGCTGTGATTCATGTGGCGCAACTTACAGCCCAACAGAGCTTATTAACCCGCGTTCAGTTATGTCGGGTGCTGAGCCTATTTTAAAAGATTCAGAGCATTACTTTTTTGACTTACCAGCATTCGAAGGCATGCTTAAAGAGTGGTTACACTCAGGTACTATTCAACAAGAGATGGCTAACAAACTAGATGAATGGTTTACTGACGGTTTACAACAATGGGATATTAGCCGCGACGCACCTTATTTTGGTTTCGAGATTCCAAACGCACCGGGTAAATACTTCTACGTATGGCTAGACGCGCCTATTGGTTACATGGCCAGTTTTAAAAACCTGTGTGATAAAAAAGGTATTGATTTTGACGCATTTTGGGCTGAAGGCTCAGACGCTGAGCTTTACCACTTTATTGGCAAAGATATTATTTATTTCCACAGTTTATTTTGGCCTGCAATGCTAGAAGGCGCTAACTTTAGAAAGCCGACCAACGTATTTGCACACGGTTTTGTTACTGTAAATGGCGAAAAAATGTCTAAGTCTAAGGGTACGTTTATTAAAGCACGTACTTATCTAGATAACCTAAACCCAGAGTATCTTCGTTATTACTACGCAGCTAAATTAAACAGCGGCATTATTGATCTTGATTTAAACCTAGAAGACTTTGCACAACGTGTAAATTCAGACCTAGTTGGTAAAGTAGTAAACATAGCGAGTCGCTGTGCTGGCTTTATTACTAAAAAGTTTGATGGCAAGCTAAGTAGCACTATTATGCAGCCAGAGTTACTTGAAGAGTTTCAGGCAGCGGCTCCAAGCATTACTGCTCATTATGAAAACCGTGAATACAGCCGTGCTATTCGTGAAATTATGGCTTTGGCTGACAAAGCGAACCAATTTATTGATGGCGCAGCACCTTGGGTACTCATTAAAGACGAAACTAAGCAACAAGAAGCGCATGATGTATGTTCGCTTGGTCTTAACTTGTTCCGTGTTTTAATTACCTACTTAAAGCCAGTACTACCAGCCATGGCCGAAAACGTAGAAGCGTTTTTAAACGATGACTTAGCTTGGAATGCAGTGCAAACACCACTAGTAAACCACTCTATTAATAAATTTAAACCGTTAATGCAACGCGTAGAAATGGACAAAGTAAACAAAATGGTTGAAGAATCAAAAGAAAGCCTAGCGCCACAAACTACAATTGATCCAAATAGTCCACTTGCAAAAGAGCCTATAAGCGAAGAGATTGAATTTGATGACTTTGCAAAAGTAGACTTACGCGTAGCTAAAATTGCAAAGGCAGAGCACGTTGAAGGCGCAGATAAACTACTTAAGCTAACACTTGATTTAGGCGGTGAAACGCGCCAAGTGTTTGCTGGTATTAAATCAGCTTACGCACCTGAAGATATCGAAGGTAAACTAACTGTTATGGTAGCAAACCTTAAGCCTCGTAAAATGCGCTTTGGTATGTCTGAAGGCATGGTATTAGCAGCAGGACCCGGCGGCAAAGAAATCTATATTCTTAACCCTGACGACGGCTCAGAGCCAGGTATGCGTGTAATGTAAACTTACACTTATGAATAAAAAAACCGCTGATTTACAGCGGTTTTTTTGTATTATTGATACTCCGTTTGCGACTCTTATCGATTTTTTGTACCATCTGTCAATTAATAGTAAAAAAGTAACACAATGCCCAGTACGGTCACTCAACAACAAACGGCAATTTGCAGCAAAATTCTAGAGCAAAAAATAGTCGCTATTATCCGCTTAAAACAGCAAGCCGATGTGGCCCCACTTTTAGACTCCTTAGTTGAAGCGGGCATAACGGTGCTTGAAATAACCTCAAACACACCGGGGTTTGAGCAAGAAATAAAGAGTGCGCGTACGCGTCACCAACATATTTTGGTGGGTGCAGGCACTATTACAAATATTGAACTTGCCAAAAAAGCAATTAATGCCGGCGCACAGTTTATAGTCACCCCAAATACTAATAAGCATATAGTGTTACTTGCCCACCAACATAATTTGCCCGTTTTAATGGGGGCTTTAACGCCCACAGATATTGCTAACGCGATTGAATATAACGCGGATATTATTAAGGTATTTCCAGCAGGCAGTATGGGAATTGGCTATTTTAAGGCATTAAAAGGGCCATTTGATAGCGCCAATTTAATGCCTGTTGGTGGTATAAATTTAGATAATGTTGATCAGTGGTTTAATGCAGGCGCTTGCGCCGTAGGCATCAGTAGTGACTTTTCAAAAGTAATTAAAAACCAAGACGATAAGCACGCTCTTATACATTTAGTTCATGACTATTTAGCTAACATCCCCACTGGGTAAAGGGCTTTGATTCAGCCGTAATTACGCGGTATGGTTTAAACTTAAATTAAAGCAGACACTCAAAAGACAAAATGCATTTAGTTTAAGGAGAGCAGTACACGATCTTTCCTTGGTAAATAATAATTATCGTAATCAAGCGACACAATAACTTTATTTGCTTTCCCGAGTAATTCACCACGAGGGATTAAACCAATTACGCGCGAATCTGCGCTATTGTCACGGTTATCCCCCATTGCCAAATAGTAATCATCTGGAATGGTGATCATTTTAAAGTCAGCTAATTGGGATGGTATATTTGCCACCCTAATAGTGTGCTTCTTAGCGTTTAACATCTCTATTTTATCAACCGAATCGATATTATTTTGTGCATGTTCGTAATTAAGTTTTTTGCCATTAATAATTAATTCGTTATTTACCAAAGAAACGGTATCACCGGGTACACCTATCACACGTTTAATTAATCGGTTACCTGCCGCTTGTGAGTCGAATACAATGATGTCCCCGGTTTGTGGTTCGTTTAATTTAAGAAGAGAAATATGTGTAAAAGGCACTCGTAAGTCGTATGCCATTTTGTCGGTTAAAATTCTATCTCCTTGCGCAATCGTAGGTTTCATCGAGCTCGTAGGTACTTCATACCAATCGGCTACAGCGCTTCTAAACACACTCATTAAGGCAATAAATACAATGAGTGAACGATTATTTTTCCAAAATTTATAAAGCACCTTCATAACTGTTCCCTTTAATTGATCGAGTAACGTTATGACCTAACACCGCTTTAGCAGTTCAAAAAAGGATGTAACAAAAAATGTTTGACCAATAAATGCTTTTTGATCGATTAAATTTACAACAGCGTAGCATCTTAGGAGTTTATAAAATATTAACGTAAAGGAAGCTAACATGTTTAAGAAGATAACCACCGCAGTTTTAATCACCGTCGCAAGCATGGGTTTTTCATTGACAGCGCAGGCCAATCATCATGGTATGAAGAAAGACGTGGTTGATGTAGCAGTTGAAAATGGTTCTTTCACAACACTTGTTGCAGCAGTCAAAGCAGCCGGATTAGTTGATACCCTCAAAGGCAAAGGACCATTCACTATTTTTGCTCCAACCGATGCCGCTTTTTCAAAATTACCTGACGGCACCGTTGAAATGCTACTAAAGCCAGAGAACAAAGACAAACTAACCGCAGTGCTAACCTACCATGTCGCCGCTGGTAAAGTGATGGCAAAAGATGTGGTTAAACTAGACAGTGCTAAAACATTGCAGGGCCAGTCTGTAATGGTCAAAACAGACATGGGCGTGATGATAAACAACGCACACGTTGTTATGCCAGATGTTAAGGCAAGTAATGGCGTCATTCATGTCATTGACACGGTACTTCTTCCAAAAGAATAAGCACTAAAGTTTAAATAAAAAAAGAAGCATCAGCAGGTGCTGATGCTTCTTTAACTAAAAATATCACACACTTATTGTTGATTGAGCTTATCTTTTGCTTCTTTTACTTTTTCAAAGTCTAAACCTAATTCTTCAGTCGCTTCTTTAATTAAATGGGGCTGGGTCATAACAACGGCCATCAATTGCTGAAGTTTTTCAGGTGGAATACCTAGCTCTTGTACAAGTGCCATAGCCATCATTGGGTTTTGTGTAAACGCCTCAAATAACGCTTTCACTTTCTCATCGCTTACATTGTGTTCTTTTAAAATTGCAATTATTGGATTCATTTTTAACCTTGGTTTTATAATAACGTGTGCATGATTAAATTATATGGGCATAACGTGTAAAATAAAGCGTTATTCTACAAGCAATACGACTTTTCCCGCATTTTCGTTGCGCTCTAATATTGCATGCGCCTCTGCAGCCTGTGTCCAGGGCAGAGTTCTGTATACGTTAAAGTTATAGTTTTTAGATGCTATATCGTTGTAAAAGCGTGCAACTAGGTCATCTCTTAGTTGGCGTTTAAACTCAATACTGCGGTTACGAAGGGTTGATGCATGAAACGAAATCCTTTTGCGCAAAAGCGCTGCAAAATCAACCTCAGCAAAACGTCCGTCTAAAAAGGCAAGCATAATTATTTGACAGTCCAAGGCTGCAATTGAAGCATTTTTATTTAAATAACGCCCTGCTACAGGATCAACAATTACATTCGCGTTTAAATTATGGCTTTGCATGTAATCTACAAACTCAGTGGTTTTATAGTTAATTGTATAATCGGCTCCTAGTGCCTTGGCGTGCTGGCATTTTTCATCTGAACCTGCAGTTATAACAACCGTAGCCCCTGCGCTTTTTGCCATTTGAATTGCGGCACCACCTATTCCACTGGCCCCGGCATGGATTAATACCGTTTGCCCGTATTGTAATTTGCCAAGCTCAAATAATGCACCAAACCCAGTTAAATACACTTCGCTTATGGCGGCACCTTCAACCATAGTAAGGTCTTCAGGTAGCTCCATTAGTTGTTTGGCATCTACGGCAACATATTCGCTATAAGCACCACCTGCGCACAGTGTAAAAATGCGTTTATTTAACCATATTTTATCCACTTTGCGACCAACCTCAACAACAGTGCCTGCGCACTCTAACCCTAAAATTGGGCTATCACCGTTTGGGGCTGGGTATTTACCTTGGCGTTGCATGCAATCAGCACGATTCACACCAATTGCAGCCACTTTAACAAGTACTTCATGATTTTTTAGCTGCGGTTTACGGGTATCACTAAAGGCAAGGTCTCCACCTTCATGGGAAATATATTTCATTACCACTCCTGTGCTTTAACTAAGTCATACTCTAAATATGGGGGTAGTTATTCCGGTTTAAACCGCCAACTTTGCTTATACGGGTAAACATCAGGTAAAAAGCCGTTTTGTATTTGCTGTTGACACTGTTGCCAAAAAGCAGTTGTGAATAAATCACTGTGGTGGGTGTTAAAGTACTCAAACGCATGGGTATTTGCGCTAAAAAAAACCTTAAATTGGCTTGGAAAAATATCGTTTTCATCAATATCAAAATAAGAATGACTGCTAAGCTCTTCTAGTGCATTTTGTGATTGAGGGACATCTCTAAAATTACACTGAGTTAATGGGCAAATCTCATCAAAGTCGTAAAACACAACGCGTCCCCAACGCGTAACACCGAAGTTTTTCATCAGCATGTCACCTGGAAATATATTCGCCCCGGCTAAATCTTTAATCGCTTTTCCATAATCAAGCATCACTTGCTCTAATGCCATTTCATCGCAGTGGTTAATATATAAATTAAGAGGGGTCATTTTTCGTTCAACATACACATGCTTTAAAATAAGTGCCTTGCCCGATATAACTAAACTGCTGCCGATGTGTGTTTTCATCTGCGTTAATAGTTCTTCGCTAAAACGGCTTAAATCAAACGCCAAATACCTAAATTCGTGGGTGTCTACCAATCGCCCTACCCGGTCGGCTTGTTTAACAAAGTTATATTTTTCTTTTACTTGTGCCTTAGTTGCTGTTTTTGGTGCGCTAAATTTATCTTTTATTACTTTATAGACGTAATCTGAGCCTTCAATGGTAAATACCAGCATAACCATGCCAGGCGTACCGGGTGCATTGACATATTTAAAACTTGTGGGGCTATTTTTGGTGGTATCCACCTTATATCGGTAAAACTCAGTTTTGGCGTGTTTAATAAAGCCAATCGCATTAAATAATTCAAACCGCTTTTTATGTGGCATAAGTACACTGAGGTAATCAACATAACGCGCAGGTTGGTCGGTATCTACCATAAAATAAGTACGGGCAAAGCCAAATAATAAACTTAGTTGATCGGCCCCCATCATTACCGCATCTATTTTTAGGCCTTTTTCGGTGTTTAAAATGGCAATAACAAACGGCATGTTATCGCCATTTTTCGCTATACAACGGCCAATTAAATAACACGCTTTGTTTCTAAAAAATAACGAGTTTGCGTATTCAATAAACCCGTCGTTTAAATTTATAAGTTCATATACCTGCTTACATTGATGCCTAGCACCTTGCATTAGAGTTTGCTGCAAACGCTCTAAATCTGCATTTAATTGGCTAAATGGAACTCTAAACATTTGCTTAGTAATAAGCTGTGAAATTGCAGTATCAAACCCATTTTTAAGCGAGATTCTACTCACTAAACTTTCAAATGAACGAGGCTCACTGCGGTATTTGGCTTTTAATACAAATAAATGCACTGTACGAATTTTTTTATCGTCCCAAATAGCACCAAATGTAGAATTAAAAAATGTATGCGCAATGGGTTTATTCTCATGGCACTCAACCATATCTCCGTAAATATTTTTAGCTAATTGCCATGTTTGCGGGCAGTCTAGTTCTTGATAAGCAATCACTTTAACCGCTTCGCTCACATTTTTTACCTGGCGCTCGTAAACTTGTAGCCGATCACGCATTGCACGTTGTACATCATGGAACTGGCGTTGCTCAAACCGACTTTGTGCGCCAAGTGTAATATTTAAAAACTCAGCAAACATAGCATCAAACCCTGCAAATACAGCACGAGCTAGCTTAGTTGCAATCACCTTTTGAAGAGCATTATTTGAATCATCGATTAATGTATTTGGCATGCTGACAACACTTATATTTTTACCCGTTATGGCGGTTATTTTTTATTAATGGTTTACACCTTAGCAAGCAGGCTTTAATTTAGATAATTAATACAGCAAATAAATAAGATTGATCTAATGAATATACGTAACGTCGATCTCAACCTTCTCGTCTATTTAAACGTGTTAATAGATGAAAAAAGTGTGTCTAAAGCCGCCAATAAATTAGCGTTAACACAACCTGCCATGAGTAATGCACTAAAACGATTGCGTGATTTATTTGAAGATCCGCTCCTTGTTCGCGCCGCAGGCTCGATGACTCCAACAGCTAAAGCTCTTTTACTAAAACCTGAAATAGAAGCCCTATTAAAAATGGCTGAGGCAATCACTCAACCAAGTGAGCAATTCAACCCCGCAACGGCTGAAATAACCTTTAGAATAATGGCAAACGACTATTTAGAATCAACGTTAATAGCGCCATTTATTACCGCTCAATTAAATAAAAATCCGGGTATTAATTTTGATGTTTTAAGCCCAAGCGATGTTAACCTACAAGACATGGAAAAAGGCACTATAGATCTTGCTATTAACCGCTTTAATGGATTACCTCGGTCATTTCACCAAGCTACTGTATGGCGAGATAACTACTGCTGTTTAACACACCCCAAGAATACTTTTTTACAAAACGCCACACTCGATAATTACCTTCAAAAAGAGCATATTTGGGTAAACCGGGCTGGTTGGGGGCCCGAAGCTGCTGTAACTAACAAGTCAGGTAAACAAAAATTAGGTTGGGTAGATGAAGCGCTCTGGCAGTTAGAGCAAACACGTAAAATTAGGGTATTTACCCGCCACTATATGATTGCCAGCTTACTTTGCCAATCAGAACAACTGATGGCTACATTACCGCGTAGGCAAGCTAAGTTATTAACAACACATACTAACTTGGTAATAAGTCCGCCTCCGTTTCAAATAGTACCTATTGAGGTAAAAATGATATGGAGCCCACTGCTTCATCATGCGCCAGCACATCAATGGTTGCGCCGTGAACTACTTGAATTTGCTAAAACAGTAGCAGATAGATAATAAGACTATATACATACTAGAAATCAAATGAGTCAGTAAATAAATTTCAACGCGTGAAGCCACATTTGTGTGAAATTGCTCTCTACTTACCTACTTACGGGTAGCTACAGCTCATGCAACACTCTGTAAATCTATGCGCTAAAACTGAAAATGACGGAATATTAGGGTAAATTAAAAATACAACGTTTAAAAACTAATTTAGCAATAAATAAAACATCGAGACACTCTCTTTAATATAGTGAGTGTCTCGATGTTTTGCTTTGGAGTCGTATAAGTCTTAGCAAGGGGAGTAACCTTACTGTTCACCATGTAGCAAAGCTAATACCAAATTTTTTATTTATATTTAATTCAATACCTTACTTAAAAACTTTATAATCCCTCAGTTAACATTTGTACCACTTTTGTGCATTTATTTATTTTTTGCACCAAATTAAATAAAGGGAGAAGCCCTTAAATTTAAGGCGAAAAATAGGTATAACGAGCTTAATATTGATTGAATCAATGTCAGTTATTGAAAACAACAATTTCATTAATAATACACTTAGCGCTAGAGTGAAGTTAAGCCAACAAACTAAGAGTACTTATTATGACAACAGCTTCTTTCACACGCCAAGACGGATTATTTATTGATGCTAACTTACATCAGTTCATTGAAGAGCAGTTATGCTCTAAGGCAACATTACAAACAACAGATGTATACCAAACACTGGCGACATTAGTTGATGAGTTTGGATGTACTTGCCGTAAAACTAAACACCAACCAAACGATGTACTTGAAGTACAAACATTGCTAAACGCGTACCAACTGCAAAATCATCCGCATTGTCATGTAGATGCGCAAACAACTGAAGCGGTACTTGATGAGTATTGTTGCCAGGTTCCTGCAATTATTGTTGTTGCTTTAATGGATACGCTTAGTGGTACACAATGCGATGAACCCAATGCACACGACATTTACCACCGTGCCGCACAGTTAACTAATCGCCCATGCGTGCACACTGTTAATACTGCGTCAGCAGCTTAATAATGAATGTGTTTAAAAGTGCTCGATAACCTTATTTGCAAAGTCTGTGCAACTTAAGGTTGTCGAGTTATGAATTGTTGAAGTATCACTGCCCTGCTGGGCTAGATCAAAAGTAACATGCCCGCTTGCTAACGTTTTTTCTAATGCATTTTCAATAGTTAACGCCGCTTCATCCCACTTAATAAATTTAAGCATAAGTACTGCACTCAAAATACTACTACTTGGATTCGCTTTATTTTGCCCTGCAATGCGTTCAAATGTGCCATGAGTAGGCTCAAAAAAAGCCACATCATTATTCATATTTGCCGCTGGCATAATACCCACACCACCCACTTGAGCACTGAGCATATCGGCTAAAAAGTCCCCATTTTGATTTGTTGTTGCCACTACATCAAACTGCTCAGGGTTCATTAAACATTGTTGTAGCATGTTATCGGCAATGACTTCTTTAATTATTAAGGGTGCTTGACTATCACGAACAATTTTTAGCCATCGGCCATTTTCGTGCTCAATAGCATTAAATTCTTTTTTGGCTAGCGCAAAGCCCCAGCGTTTAAATGCACCATCTGTAAACTTAAGTACATTGCCTTTATGAACAAAAGTTAAAGAGTCTCGATTGTTATTAAGGGCAAAATTAAGAGCAAAACGTGTTAATCGTTCAGAGCCCTCTTTGGATATATTTTTTATACCTATCCCGCAGTCTTGTGAAAATCTAAGACGTGTAACCCCCATTTCTTCACATAAAAAGTCGAGCATTTTTTCACTTTCAATGCTGCCAGCTTGCCACTCAATGCCAGAATATACATCTTCGCTACTGTCACGAAGCACGGTAATATTAGTTGAAAAGGGATTTTTTAATGGAGAAGGCAAAGCACTCATTCCTTTGATGGTACGCATGTTTACAAATAAATCCATTTCTTGGCGCAAGGCAACATTTAAAGACCTAAACCCTCCGCCTAAGGGGGTTGTTAACGGACCTTTTATTGCTATTTTACATGCTCTTACCGCTTGTATTGTTTCTTGTGGAAACCAATCACCATCGTAAAGCTTGGCAGCCTGCTCACCATTAAACACTTGCATCCAATGTATTTTTCGTTTGTTTTGGTAACAGTGTGTAATAGCACAATCTACAATATTTCTCATAACAGGCATGACATCTTGCCCTACACCATCTCCATTAATATAGGCAATAACAGGCTCTGAAGGAATAACCCACTGCCCTTGCTCATCTACCGTTATATGTTGCCCTTGTTCTGGCATTTTTATATGTTGGTATTGCATTACTAAAGCCTATAAATCAATGTATATGGTCGATTAAAACATGTTAATTGGGATGTGTCTTTAATTGCCTTTTTATAGTTGGTATCAGTTTAAAAAATAACAAATACGGTGTGCTAATGTATACGAAACGGTGGTCTTATAGCGTGTACGGTTCGTATTAGTTTTTAAATGTAATGAGGTATTTTAATGAAGTTAATGTGGACGTTGTTATTTATAAGCTCTTTAAACACCTATGCCCTTGAGGTTGATATACACCAGCTAGACTCGCTATCTAAAAATGGCCAACAAGTGATCACTACCTGGATTGATCAAAGTGTAAAAAAAACTGAAAATACGCTTGGGCCTTTAAAGCAAACTACCTTGCCTATTTATTTAAAGCCGCAATATTTTGCATTTGAGCCTGTACCATGGGCAACGGTAAAGCGAAGCAACCCCGATGGACTTGAACTACACATAGACAGGTATGCTAGTCTAAATGCATTTACTAAAGACTGGACCCTTTATCACGAGCTATCGCATTTATATTTGCCGCTTTTTCCCTATTCTGCATTTTGGTTAAGTGAAGGGTTTGCCAGTTACATGCAAAACGTAATTATGCGTGACAGCGGTGTAATAACCCAGGCGCAATTTGTTCAACGATTAAATGCTGGTTTTGATAGAGCTAGACTTCAAAGCAAAACCAAATCGCAGCCCTTAAGTGAGCTTTCTGCTGATATGTGGAACCAAGGTGCTCAACAACGTGTGTATTGGACAGGCGCTGCGTTTTTTGTTGAAGCCGATTTAGCACTCCACCAGCAAGGTCAAACCCTCGCGGAAGTAATAAAAGCCTATCAACTATGCTGTAAAACAGCACTTTCAAGTGCTAAAACGTTTATCAAAGATCTTGATAAACTCTCACGGAGTAGTATTTTTGCTTCTTTATACGCAGAATATAAAAACCGTTCTGACTTCCCAAACATAACAAAAAAATTAATTAATACACTTTAAGATGTTTTACTTTTTAAATTAAAACACACATCACCCAGGATTATGAAAACTCATTAGACTTTAAATAGTTGCAAAAGTGTTGGTAAGCTTGCTCGTTATAATTTAAAGAACACTTGTTCATAAATCCATGGCAATAATCTGTTGGTTGGCAAATTACGTTTTGCTTTTTATTAAGCTCATTAATAACAGCTGTAACATCAAAGTGTGTTTCATGGTAAGGAAAAATAAATTCACATGGCACATTGGCTTTTAAATTTAAGTAGTTTCGTATTTGCGATGGATAAAAGCCAACCACTTTTTTAAGATGTGGATTGCCTGTTAATAACTGAGCTCGCCACGCAGCGCTAGCCCCCGCACTAAAGGCGATACAAACTGTAGGTGCTGTGAGTCTATCAAATTTTTTATGCAACATTGTTGTATACGCGTTATGACCACACGTCTGTATAAAATTTTTATAGTTATTTTCTTCACTTTCAATAGCTTGCTCTTTCCCGCCATAGGGTTCAACAAGGGTAAACTTCGTGTTTAATGCTTTACAAAAGTCCTGTAAAGCGGGCGTTTTTCCGTAAATATCACTGACTATTATGTAATGCATACTATTCCTTTTAGTCGTAAATCAACGTATTTAACCAGTTGATAAAATCTATGTTTTATATATTTATACAAATAACTTGCGCGTAATTATTATTTAGGTTAAATTCCCCCTCTGGTTTAAGAAACCACCGCGGTTAACCTATTTACCCTGATCCAGTAAGCCCCGCACAACGTATATTTGAAAGCTAAGTTATTGTACGGCGAGTACCCCTTAAATAATACCGAGATGAATTTTACTATCATCGTAAAAGTGTCATAAAGATCGTCAACACTGTAATGAAGCTAAACACAACATCGTTAATTTATTGACTGCAGTTTGCTATAAAAATAGCGCAGAATAAATTACAAGAATAAAGTGAGTTTTATTATGTCTTATAAATATAACGGATCTATGATCCAAATTGCACATCCTGTGCAATCAATTTCAGTAAACAAACATCGTGTTATCTTTAGTGATACGCAAGGTTTAAAAAATGCATTATTTCAAAAAGCAAGTGATGCACGTCAGTTTGTGAAATGGTTAAAAGCCAGCTAAACACAGTTTTCATCGTGGATTAACGCGAGATTATTGAGAATATTATGCCAGCCTTGTTGCTGGCATTTTACTTTTTAATACTTAGGTGTTAAAACACTAACTCAATTACATTCGTTGGTTGCTGTAATGTTACGTGTATTTTTAACTCTTTTACCTTATTTTTTTCTAACTTCATTGTGCCATGCTCAAACAATTAACTGGTTAACCAACGATTTTGCGCCTTACTATATTTTAAATGGTAAATATCAGGGCCAAGGCCGCGACGAAACAATCATTAAATTACTCGAAGACCAACTACCTCATGTTGAATTTAACCGTGTTGTAGTGCCCGCTAGCAAGTTAATTCAAACACTCTCAGATAAAACTAATGACGCGTGTGTGCTCTCTCTTTACAAAAACGAAAACAGAAAGCAGCAAATGGTGTTTACTCAAGAGAGTTCTACAGTGGGTTTGTCTCCCTCTGTTGCACTTCATAAGAAACTAGCGAGTGCGCTATCGCTTAAAAACAACACTGAGGTCTCTTTGTATGATTTGCTGCAAGAGAAAAAGCTAACTTTAGGCGTTTCTTTAAGTCGCTCTTATGGGGAAGCTATTGATCGTATAATCAATTCAACGCCCGATGTTGATATTGTTATTCGCCCTACCCGAGATAGCTTAGCTAGTCTTACCTATATGCTTAATTTAAAACGCATTGATATTTTACTTGGCTACCCAAGTGAACATTTTTATTTAGCTAAATCAATGAACTTTCAAAATAACTTAACCCAGAGGCCGTTAACTGAAGCACCTGCGTTAAGTT
This sequence comes from Pseudoalteromonas sp. NH0006-46, assembly GCF_057547735.1. Taxonomy (NCBI): domain Bacteria; kingdom Pseudomonadati; phylum Pseudomonadota; class Gammaproteobacteria; order Alteromonadales; family Pseudoalteromonadaceae; genus Pseudoalteromonas; species Pseudoalteromonas sp. NH0006-46. Next base: position 82,417 of record NZ_BAAJML010000004.1, read on the forward strand.
ATGGCTATATTGGTTGCACTAAAACCGAACAAGGTATTAAAAATATTACTTTGCTAAACAAACATCTTAAGGTAATAAAACAAACAGATGAATACATTCATGCACTATCAAAATGGTTGCCCGAGCATTTAAAGCCATTGCTAAAAACAAGAATGAATTAAACCAAAAAGCGCCACTTAATGCGGCGCTTTAAAGGTTAATTATTTAGTGACAGACCAGCTTATTTACGAATACCTTCAATAAATAATCCTATATCAACATGAGTTGACGCAGGCCCTAAATTATAATTAATACCATAGTCACTTAATTTAAGGCTTGTTTCGCCTTCAAAGCCTACACGGTAACCACCCCATGGGTCTTGGCCTTCACCGATTTTGTCTATTTCAAAGGTGATACTTTTTGTTACACCATGCAATGTAAAATCACCGGTTACTTTACCTGAATTAGCATCATTAAACGTGATGTTAGTACTTTTAAACGTAGCAGTTGGGTATTTATCAACATTTAAAAAATCTTTACCACGTAAGTGTTTATCACGTTCTGCATGATTAGAATCAAGGCTCGTTGTATCTATATTTACCATTATTTGTGACGCATTAGGTTTTTCTGCATCGTAATTAAATTCGCCGTCAAACGTATTAAAACGCCCATGTAACCAGCTGTATCCTAAATGCTTTATTTTAAAGTTCACAAAAGCGTGTGCCCCTTTTGTATCAATAATATATTCAGCAGCATTTACAGCCGATGCTGATAAAACGAGAGCCGCAGATACGGCCGTATTTATTAGTAATTTTTTCATATTAATCTTCCTTCAATGGGGTAATCATTCTTGTTAACGTTTTATCTTTATCTATAAAATGGTGCTTTAACGCACCCAGCGCATGTAAAATAACAAACCCAATTAATATACATGCACCGTAGTAATGAACTTTTCCTGCAATATCAGCTTGATCATCAAAAACAAAATCAAGAGCGGATACATTAAACAGCATAAATACTTCAATCGGTCGTCCGTCTGCTGTTGAAATTAAGTACCCCGCTACCACAATAACAGCCAATAATATGTACATAACTACATGAGTCGTGTGTGCCAGTTGGTTTATTTTCGAATTTGTTCCTAAAGGTTTTGGATTAACAGATAAAACGCGCCATAAAATCCTAAAAACCAAAACGGCTGCAAGCGTAATACCTATACTTTTATGTAAATCTAGGGAGCCTTTATACCAGCTGTCATAATAGGTAAGTTCGACCATGTATAAACCCAAGCCAAATAAGCCTATAACAGTAAGCGCCATTAACCAGTGCAAAGTAATGGCAACGAATCCATAAGATAGCGGCGTATTTTTAACCATAATTAATATCCTGTGTTTTAATACGTACAAGATATAGAAGATTGTCATTTAGTAAAATAGCGTAAACAAACAGCTTCTGTGCATATATGCACAAAAGTAATTGGCGTAAATTAAACTGAGGAAATTAAAGGGTAATTAAAGTGTTTATTAGCAGCGGCTATTCACTAAGACTGACGTAGATTAAACTTTCTGCGTTAACTTGCAGACAAGTAATTAGTCCTTCTTTTATTAGCTCAAGCATAGCTATAAAGCTTACAACAACCCCGCTGCGACCTTCTGATACTTTAAAAAGTTCATTAAATACTATTGCGCTATTTGCCTTGGAGAGTTGGTGTAATATTTGGCTCATGCGCTCACGGGTTGACAAAACTTCTGCTGTTATTTGATGATGTTCAAAGGTTTTAGCTCTTGCCATAACTTCATTCAGGGCAAGCATTAAATCTTTAAGCTCTATTTCGGGTAGGTTTTGGTTTGTATCGTCGTTAATAGGCATGACGGCACGGGCAACAAAAATATCACGCCCAACACGAGGAATGTCATCTAGGTTTTCAGCTGCTTTTTTAAATTGCTCGTATTCTTGTAAGCGTTTAATAAGTTCGGCACGCGGATCTTCCTCTTCTTCGAGCTCTTCATGGACAGGAAGTAGCAGGCGTGATTTTATTTGTGCTAATAATGCCGCCATGACTAAATATTCACCGGCGAGCTCTAATTGAAACTCGCTCATCATTTCAACATAGCTAACATATTGCTCTGTAATACTGAATATTGAGAGCTCAAGTACATCAAGCTTATGTTTTTTTATTAAATAAAGAAGTAAATCAAGTGGCCCCTCAAAGGTTTCTAAAATAACTTCGAGTGCGTCAGGTGGAATATATAAGTCTTCAGGTTTATCAACAACGGCTTTGCCATGCAAAAAAGCCAGTGGCAGATTTTGCTGCACTGGCTCGTCAATTACTGGTGGGTATTTAGTTGTTGATGTCACGTTTATTTACTCAAACGGGCTCACATCACCACAACCAACACGCAGTATTTTTACATCGTCTTCAGACAAATCAATTACCGTTGTTGCTTGCTCTGGTAGGTATCCACCGTGAATAATAAGATCGACGTGTTTATCAAGCCTATCTAAAATTTCGTCAGGATCCGATTCTGTAAATTCTTGCCCTGGTAAAATAAGCGAACACGACATGAGTGGCTCGCCTAACTCAGCTAAAAGAGCACATGCTATTGGGTGCTCAATAACACGTATACCAATCGTTTTTTTCTTATCGTTTAATAAACGCTTAGGAACTTCCTTTGTGCCTTTGAAAATAAAGGTGTAAGGGCCCGGCGTATTATTTTTAATTAACCTAAATAGTTGATTATCAACACGTGCATAAGTTGATAACTCTGATAAATCACGGCATACAAGCGTAAAATTGTCGTTCTTATCAATTCCACGAATACGCTCTATACGCTCTTTGGCTTGCTTATTACCAATATTACAGCCAATCGCATAGCCCGAATCTGTAGGATAAACAACAACGCCCCCTTGCTTTATTATATCAACAGCCTGAGTTATTAGTCTTGCTTGTGGGTTATCTGGGTGAATATGAAATAATTGACTCATGTTAATGCCCCTTCTGGTCCTTCCCAAACTTGCCAAACACCTTGGCAATCTTTGGGTAAGTATAAATTTTTACCAAGCTCTAAATAGCTTGTTGGAAAATGAAAATCAGAGCCTTGCGAACATAATAGTTCGTACTCTCGGCTAAGTTCGCCCAAAAACTGGCGCTCGCTGGGTGCTTGCTGAGGTTGTGCTACTTCCATTGCATCGCCACCTGCGTTTTTAAATTCAATTAACAGTTTACGCAACCACTTATTAGACATTCGATAGCTACTTGGGTGGGCAAGCACTGCAACGCCCCCTGCTGCATGTATTGCGTTAATAGCAGTTTGCATATCGCACCAACAACTTGGTACGTATCCTGTTTTACCTCGCCCTAAATACTTTTTAAATACCCCAGGGAAATTTTTAGCTACTCCACGCTGCATTAATGCACGTGCAAAATGAGCGCGTGTAATTTGTCCATTTACAGCAAGCTCTTTAGCTTGGTCATAAATGCCTTCAAAGCCATTTTTTTCTAAACGAAAGCCTATTTGTGTTGCCCGCTCTTCGCGCTTTTGTTGCTGTGCTGATAATAAGGCATCGAGCTCTTCGTTATCGACATTTATGTTTAAGCCTACAATATGAATCTCAAAACTTTCCCATTTCGTCGATATTTCTGTGCCTGTAATTAATGAAAGCGGAAGATTTTCTGACTTAATAAATGATTGAGCCGGCTTAATAGCTGCCACAGTGTCATGATCGGTAATAGCAAACACATCAATGTTTTTATCTACTGCACGGTTTAATAATTCTTCAACCGTTAAATGCCCGTCTGAATGTGTGGTGTGACTATGTAAATCATATTTTATCAAAAGAAAACTGCTTAAAATTAAAGTTTGAAGGTGTTTATGCAAGTATAACAAGTTTTTTCACTAAATTGTTTTTAATAAACACTTGACACAAAAGCACAAGATACGTTTTACTGTAGCCACTTTAAGACACATCAAGAATTAAATACTATGAACAATTCAAACCTAAACACAATCTGGTGGTGGCACTCGTAATTATCGGGTGATGAATTGTCGTGTCTGACAAAATTTCAAAACCCGCAAACATGCGGGTTTTTTTATAACTAAATTTTAATAAATACATAATAAATTTGAGGCAGAAAAACATGAATAACGGTCTTACTCTTACACATCATTGGTGGTGGCTGGAATAGCGGGACGGTAATGATCTTTTTGTAATTTAGATACGTTATTCAAACCCCGCATTGCACAGCATTGCGGGGTTTAATTTTTTGAGGGAATGAGGTTTGATTTTTAGTCATATAACAACTACACCGGGTGAAGTAACCAGTATTACGCAAACACGCGATTACATCAGTAGCCCACTTGCATTATACGCAGCGCTTGATAAACCCAACTCACTGCTCCTTGAATCAGCTGAAATTGATTCTAAAGACAGTGTAAAAAGTTTAATTTTAGTCGATTGTGCATTACGCATCGTTTGCCAAGGCAAAACAGTCATAATTACAGCCCAATCAAACAACGGGCAGCAGCTGTTAAGTTACTTACAAGCTAATGTTAAAAACTGTAAAGCCGAGCTAAACGATACAAGCCTAACCCTAAATTACTTAAGTACACATAACAACATTGATGAAGCCAGTAAATTAGTAGCGGATAACGCATTTAGTGCCCTACGAACCTGTATAAACTCAATCAAAAGCACCACTAACAATCCATTCTCTTTATTTTTAGGCGGTGTATTTGCCTACGACATGGTTGCAAACTTTGAACAGTTAAGTGATGTGCCCGATGGCGAAAACAGCTGCCCTGACTATGTATTTTATTTAGCTGAAACACTCGTTGTAATTGATCATCAAAAACAAACCACAGAACTGATTGGTAATGTGTTTAACGGCCCAGACGTTCACGCAAACTGTTTTGAAGTAGGTAAACAACTGGAGCGATTAAACAGTCTTTGCGATAACGCAGCCCAGTACAGCGCCCCATTAAACAAAGGGGAATGCGACGTTAGTGTAGACATAAGTGACGAGACTTACTGCGAGCAAGTTGTAAAACTAAAAAAGAACATCGTTGACGGTGATATTTTTCAGGTTGTTCCCTCTCGAACTTTTTCTCTGCCTTGCCCTAACGCTTTACATGCGTACAGCCAATTAAAACAGCAAAACCCAAGCCCTTACATGTTTTACATGCGCGACGAAGAGTTTGCTTTATTTGGTGCATCGCCCGAATCGGCACTTAAATATGATGTTAATAACCAACAGGTAGAAGTATATCCAATTGCAGGGACTCGCCCTCGTGGTAAGTTTGCTAATGGGCAAATAAATCCTGACTTGGATAGTCGTATTGAGCTTGAACTTAGAAACGATCAAAAAGAACGGGCAGAACACCTAATGCTTGTTGACTTAGCCCGTAACGATGTAGCTCGCATTAGTGTTGCAGGTACTCGTCATGCAAAAGAGCTCTTAAAAGTAGACCGTTATTCGCAGGTTATGCATTTGGTTTCACGTGTTGTTGGCACATTAAAACCAGAACTAGATGCACTGCATGCTTACCAAGCATGTATGAACATGGGTACATTAGTAGGCGCACCCAAAGTACGTGCCGCAGAACTTGTTCGCCAAACAGAGGGAAAACGACGCGGCAGTTACGGTGGCGCAGTGGGTTATTTAACCGGTGATGGCGCAATGGACAGCTGTATTGTTATTCGCTCTGCTTTTGTTAAAAACAACATGGCCTATGTTCAAGCTGGGGCTGGGGTTGTATTTGATTCAGACCCGCAATCTGAAGCTAACGAAACACGTGCCAAAGCGCAAGCGGTCATTACCGCCATAAAATCAACTTACGAGGCGGTATAACATGAGTGCATCACAGCCAATCAAAATTTACTTTTTAGATAACTTTGACTCGTTTAGCTACAACCTAGTAGACGAGCTAACCATGTTAGGCGGTGAACTTGTTGTATACAGAAATAACATAAGTGCCGACATTATCTTTAATAAAATGAGCCAAGAGCAAGGCCAAGTTTTACTTGTGCTTTCACCAGGTCCAGGCACACCCAGCGATGCAGGCTGTTTGATGGATCTTATTCAGCTGTGTAAAGGCCATTTTCCAATGCTTGGTATTTGCTTAGGGCAACAAGCTTTAACACAAAGTTATGGCGGAGTAATCGGTCACGCAGGTGAAACCGTACATGGTAAGTCGTCAATCATTGAATTAAACGCACATCCTGTTTTTGAAAATATTGGCGAAACAATGCCGGTAGCACGTTACCACTCATTAATGGCCACGAAGGTGCCCGATAGCATAGACGTAATAGCACAATATCAAGACATTCCAATGGCTATTTATCACCATGGTGACAGTGCGTTGGGTTACCAGTTTCACCCTGAATCAATACTAACGCCTAATGGTGCCTTGTTGCTGCAACAAAGTGTTGCTTACTTAACAACTAAAAAATAAAGAGAACATTATGAGTACACAATTACCCACTTCCCTTAATGTTCAAAGCGCTATTGAACAGTTAATTACAAAGCAATCACTCAACTACAGCCAATCAAAAGCGCTATTTGATGAAATTATGCAAGGTAATATGAGCGATATCGAGCTAACAGCATTACTAATCAGTCTTAAAATGAAAGGTGAAGTTAGTGATGAAATAGCCGGAGCTGCAGCATCCATGCGTGAAAACGCAGTCGCGTTTAATAGCACCTGTAAACAACTTGCAGATAGCTGCGGCACCGGTGGCGATGGGTCAAACACAATTAATATCAGTACCACAGCCGCTATTGTTGCAGCTGCAGCAGGTATCAACGTGGTAAAACACGGCAACCGCAGTGTATCGAGTAACTCAGGCTCTGCCGACTTACTCAAAGCGCTCGGTATTAATATAGATATGAGCCCAGAACAAGCAGCAAAATGCCTTGAGCAAACACACTTTACGTTTTTGTTTGCGCCTCATTATCACAGCGGTGTTCGTCATGCGATGGGCGTACGTACTACACTCAAAACACGTACAATTTTTAATATTTTAGGCCCTCTTGCTAACCCAGCGGCACCTGATGTGCAATTACTAGGTGTTTACGACGAGTCGCTATGTATGCCTATGGCACAAACGCTTAAAACATTAGGCACTAAACGCGCAATGGTCGTGCATGGTTCAGGCACTGACGAAATTGCTCTTCACGGGTCAACGCATGTTGTTGAATTAAACAACGGTGAAATAACCCAGTACACGCTCAACCCAAGCGACTTTGACCTTGCAAACTATTCACTTGAACAACTAGCAGGTGAAGGCCCACAATATAACGCAGATGCAAGTGTTGCTATTTTACAAGGCAAAGGTACTGACGCCCATAATGCCGCTATTGTGGTCAATGTTGCTGCACTTTTATACCTAACAGGAAAAGCCGATTCGCTTAAAGATGGCGCTCAGGCAGTACACTCACTTTTAAGTTCAGGCAAAGCCATGGACACATTAAATGCAATTATTGAGGTAAGTCATGGCTAATGTATTAGACAAAATTGTTGCTGATAAAAAACTAGAATTAATCGAACGAAAAGCCGCACGTCCGCTTGAAAGTTTCAAAGATCAGGCTGTGCCTACCAGTCGCGATTTTTATAGCGCATTGGCAGCACCGGGGATTCAATTTATTTTAGAGTGTAAAAAAGCATCCCCTTCAAAAGGGTTAATAAGAGAACCTTTTGATTTAACCGAAATCACTGCAGCATACAAAAAATATGCAAGTTGCATGAGCGTGCTCACCGACACTAAATACTTTCAAGGTAGCTTTGATTATCTTGAGTTTGTTCGCAGCCAAGTTGAACAGCCTCTTATCTGTAAAGACTTTTTCATAGATGAGTATCAGGTTTACATGGCCCGCATTTATGGTGGCGATGCAATTTTACTTATGCTTTCGGTACTTAATGATGAAGAATATACAGCACTTCACACAGTGGCTGATTCGCTCAATATGGCGGTGCTTACAGAAGTAAGTAATGAAGACGAAGTACACCGAGCACTTGCCCTAAATGCTAAAATTATTGGTATTAATAATCGTGATTTACGTGATTTAAGTACCGATTTAGCAACTACTGAGAGACTGCGTAAATTAATACCTGAAGATAAAGTCGTTATCTCTGAGTCAGGTATCTATACCCATCAAGACGTTAAACGCTTAGCTCCGCTGTGCGATGGCTTTTTAATTGGCAGCTCGCTGATGGCCGAAGCTGATTTAGAGCAAGCATGTCGCCGTGTTATTTTGGGTGAAAATAAAGTGTGTGGGCTTACTCGCAGTCAGGATGCGCAAGCAGCGTATAATGCTGGCGCCATATATGGCGGTTTAATTTTTCACCCTAAATCTCCACGCTGTGTTGATTTAGATTGCGCCCAAGCCATAACGCAATCAGCACCACTAAAATTTGTAGGTGTTTTTGTTGATGAGCCAACAGAGAAGGTTGCTCACGCTGCAAGTGTGTTAAAGTTAGCGGCAGTTCAATTACATGGCAAAGAAAGTGACGATTACATTAAATCGTTGCGTACACAGTTACCAAACAACTGTGAAATTTGGAAAGCACAAGCAATTAAAGATGCGCTACCTACTCCTATCAATGGCGTTGACCGACACTTGTACGACACTCACAGCGATACACAAGCTGGTGGCACAGGTAAGGTATTTGATTGGTCAGTACTTCGCGATGCAACAACGCCATTTATGCTTGCTGGTGGCTTAAATCCAGACAATATAAAAGATGCGCTTTTTCAAGGCGCTTTAGGCCTTGATTTAAATTCTGGAGTTGAAGACGCTCCAGGTAAAAAGTGCCCAAACAAATTACATCATGCTTTTACAAGTATCAGAAATTATTGAGGTTAAAATGCAAAATCCAGCTTATTTTGGCGAGTTTGGCGGTATGTTTGTACCCGAGTTACTTGTCCCTGCGCTTAAGCAGTTAGAAAACGAATTTAACAAAGCGCAAAAAGATCCTGAGTTCCAGGCAGAACTTAGTAAATTATTAAATGAGTATGCAGGTCGCCCTACTCCTCTTACTTTAACGCGTAATTTAGTTAAAAATCCAAAGGTTAAACTTTACTTAAAGCGTGAAGATTTACTTCATGGCGGTGCTCATAAAACAAACCAAGTACTCGGCCAAGCATTACTAACAAAACGCATGGGTAAAAAAGAAGTCATTGCTGAAACCGGCGCAGGTCAACATGGTGTTGCTACCGCTTTAGCGTGTGCACTGCTAGGTTTAAAGTGCCGTATTTATATGGGTGCAAAAGACGTTGAACGTCAACAACCTAATGTATTTAGAATGAAATTAATGGGCGCAGAAGTCATTCCTGTTACAGCGGGTTCTGGCACATTAAAAGATGCCGTTAACGAGGCATTACGTGACTGGTCAGCTAACTACCAAGAAGCGCATTACCTATTAGGAACTGCTGCAGGCCCTCACCCATTCCCAACAATTGTACGCGAATACCAAAAAATAATTGGTGAAGAAGCCAAGCAACAAGTGCTTGAAGCTGAAGGTCGCCTACCAGACGCAGTTATAGCCTGCGTTGGTGGTGGCTCTAACGCTATTGGTATGTTTACCGACTTTATTGACGAGCCTAGTGTAAAACTTATTGGTGTTGAACCTGCGGGTAAAGGTCTAGACACTCATGAACACGGTGCCACTATTTGTAAGGGGACTAAAGGTATACTGCACGGTACATACACTTACATTATGCAAAATGATGATGGCCAAATTGAAGAGTCATACTCTGTATCAGCCGGTCTTGATTACCCAGCGGTAGGCCCACAACATGCATTTTTACATGAAACTGGCCGTGCACAATATGTAGGAATTAGTGATACTGAAGCACTTGATGCATTTCAGTCATTAGCTAAAAACGAAGGTATTATTCCTGCTCTTGAATCAAGCCATGCATTAGCTTATGCGCTCAAATATGCAGAAGAGCAGACGCAAGACAGTGTTATTGTTATTAATTTAAGTGGCCGTGGCGATAAAGATTTAGCACACGTACACAAAGTATTATCTGAAGGAGGCCAGCTATGAGCCAAATTAAGACGGACCGTTATGGCGCTATGTTTGCTGCATTGAATGAAAAAAAACAAGGGGCGTTTGTTCCTTTCGTCACTATTGGCGACCCAGGTAAAGAGCAGAGTATTGCCATCATTAAAAGCTTAATTGATGGTGGTGCTGATGGACTAGAACTAGGTATCCCCTTTTCAGATCCAATAGCTGATGGCCCGGTTATTCAAGCCGCTAATATTCGTGCGCTTGATGTGAATATTAACACCCAAGACTGCTTTGATATTATTAAAGAAATTCGTGAATACAACGCCGATATACCAATAGGCCTGTTACTTTATTCTAACCTAGTGTTTAAGCGTGGCTTAGAAGCGTTTTACAAAGATGCAAAAGCCGTAGGGGTAGACTCTATTTTAGTCGCTGATGTCCCTTTGCATGAGTCTAAAATGTTTAGAAAGGCTGCAATGGACAATGGCGTAGACCCAATATTTATTGCCACGCCTAATGCAAACGACGACACGCTTCGCCAATGTGCTTCATATGGCCGCGGCTATACCTATTTACTTTCACGTGCGGGTGTAACTGGTACAGATACTAAAGCACAAATGCCTGCCGGTAATATTGTAAATAAATTAAAAGAGTATCATGCAGCTCCTGCACTACTAGGCTTTGGTATTTCAACGCCAGAAGATGTTAAATCAGCATTAAATGCAGGTGCAGCTGGCGCTATTTCTGGCTCAGCGGTAGTAAAAATTATTGAAGCAAACCTTAATGATTTAAACGCAATGACTGCGCAGTTAAAAGCATTTGTCAGCGACATGAAAGCCGCAACCGCATTATAATAAGTTTAAATTTACGCATTAAAAAAGGGCATTAAAAATGCCCTTTTTTATTTTAAACTCATACTTAGAAAGCTTAATGAGCTTGGTGTTTACCCTCGAGAACTTCTTCAATAAATTTAGCATTAAAAGCATCTAAATCTTCGGGGCTGCGGCTGGTCACCAACCCTCTATCTACGCACACTTCTTCGTCTACCCAATTGGCACCTGCATTCATTAAGTCACTTTTAATACTTGGGAATGAGGTTACCGTGCGGTCACGTAACTTATTTATTTCTGCCAATAGCCAGGGGGCATGACAAATTGCGGCAACCGGTTTGTTTTTTTCTGCACCAAAAAAACCATCTATGAAGGCTTTTGCATGTTTATCTTGGCGAAGGCTATCGGGGTTAAATAACCCACCGGGTAACATTAATGCATCGTAATCAGCAGAGTTAGTATTTGTTACGAGTTTATCTACTGAGACTTTTTCGCCCCATTTATCTTCATTCCACCCAGTAATTTGACCTTCTTTAATAGAGACTACCTCTATTTTGGCTCCAGCATTCAATAATGCATCACGCGGAGAAAACAGCTCACTTTGTTCAAAGCCATCAGTGGCTAAAATTGCAATTTTTTTACCTTCAAGTGGCGTGCGCGATTGTAATTTATTCATTAGGCTCTCCTTATTAAATAATTAAGTGTTTAGCTCACTTTGTTGTAAGCACATCGGATGCCAGCTTTAACTTACTGAAAATTATTAAAAATTTTAATTTATGATATAGAGCCATGTAAATTATTTATAATTAATGAATAATCTACATGGCGTTTTAAATGGAGCTTTATGTAAATGGAAAAATAAAAAGATAGGTAAACGTGAGGTCTTAAAGGCGATCTTTGAGTGCTTTTGCTGGTTTAAAAACGGCCTTGTTAGCCCCTTCGATTTCAATTGTTTCACCTGTTTGCGGATTGCGACCCGTTCGCGCGGGATAATAGCTAAGTGCAAAGGTACCAAATCCATTAATTTGTACCTGATCGCCTTCAGAGAGCGATTTAGTAATCACTCTTTGCATGCTTGAAAGAGCAGCTTTTGTATCTTTTTTAGTGAGTTCACTGTGTTTTGCCATTTCGACGATAAGTTGAGTTTTGTTCATTTAAGGCTCCTAAATACACGTAAACAATGAATGCGTTTAGCGTGGGAATATAATGATGAATAAATAAAGCCACGCAGGCTAAGGCTTACAGGGCTTTAAGTCAACCTTGTAGTTACCAAGTGTTATGTGGTAAAAACGCTTTAATTTATTTTTGTATAATTTAGGTAGTATATGCACGCACTAATTGAATACATTCCACTCATACTGTTTTTTGCAGTGTTTAAGCTTGTAGATATTTACTGGGCAACGGCTTTATTAATTGCAACGTCTCTCATTCAAGTCGTATTTAGCTATTACAAGCATGGGAAAGTGCCGACCCGCCAGTGGATATTTTTTTCTATTGCTGCCGTATTTGGCACCTTAACGCTGGTTTTTCACGATGAGCAATTTGTAAAATGGAAGGCCACGATTATATACGCTGGTTTTAGCATTATGCTGCTTGTAAGTCGTTATATTTTAAATAAAAACTTAGTAAAAAAAGCCCTAAGTGCCATTTTAGAAAACGCCAACGACACGAATAAAAAAATAATTGTACCCGAACCTTTGTGGAATAAGCTCAATTTAATGTGGGTAGGTATTACTGCGGGCATTGCTGCGCTAAATATTTATATAGCGTATAACTTTTCACTCGATTTTTGGGTGAATTTTAAGGTATTTGGCTTAATGGCCATTACTTTCGTTAGTATTTTTGCCACAATTATTACGCTTTATAAATACCTTCCCGATGATGACGAAGCCGTAAAATAGTTCTCGTCATAAAAGTGTCGTCTTAGCTTGTTAGTTTGTAAAAAAAACAACCTGAGATGACCTTGAACGCTAATCAATACCGTTGGCTAGAATTTACCCTTATATTTATCCTACTACCAATACTGGGCTTTAGCTTACGTCATCATTTAGCCAATTGGCTTTTCCCTGCCCTTATTATTTTAATGAGCGTGTGCGGTATGCTTTTATTAAGCGATCCTCACTTTAAGCGTTTTAGGCTTACCAGCCTTGGGCAGTTCTCTGCTGTAAAAAAGCGTCTGTTTAGCTTCTTTTTTTTAGGCGCCCTTTTCTCAGGTATGTTTTACGGGATCATCCATCAAGAAAACTGGTTTTCCCTGCCTCGTAACTCTTTTAATGATTGGCTACTTTTATTGCTGCTATACCCTGTATTATCGGTTATTCCTCAAGAGCTAATATTTAGAACCTACTTTTTTCATCGTTATAAACACATTATGCCTAAAAAAAGTGTGCGTATAATTGTCAGTGCCACCGTGTTTGCATTAGCACATATTGTTTATGCTAACTTAATTGCAGTAGGCTTAGCTTTTTTAGGTGGATTGTTATTTTCGTATACATATGCACAAAGCCGCTCAACGTTTGTGTGTGTTATTGAGCATAGCCTATGGGGAATTTGGATGTTTACTTTGGGTGTTGGGAGTTATCTAGACTCGGGTGCTTTAAGCTAAATGTTAGGCAAAAAAAAGCCGCGACAAGCGCGGCTAATTTTTGTACTTTACATTTTAAAAGCCAAATAACTTTAAACCAAAGAATTTAGTAGCAACCGTGTTTATAAATATCACGGCTAAAATAAACGGAATAAACGTTGAAAGAGAAAAATTAACGTATTTCTCCATCATGCTACCTTCGTAGCTAGGTGAGCCTAGGCTAAGTTCCTGAGTTAAACGCGCCTTTTTCCAGCGGTACATTACAAACAAACACACCATTAAGCCATTTAAAGGTAATATAGTGTCGTAAAATACATCAATTACAATATCAAAAAAGCTCTTACTGGCACCGCCATAGCTGGTAAACGACGTTAAACTATCAACCATACCAAACGACATTGTGCATATAATTGTTAACACGCCTGTGCTGAGGGTTAAAATACCCAATGCCTTCTTACGGCTGATACCTTTACGATCACTTAATGATGCAGTAGGCACCTCTACAATAGAAACCAATGAAGTGATTGCTGCAAAAAATACTAACAAAAAGAATGCAAACGCTACAGCCGATGCCCCTACATAACCAATATCATTTTGTAATGCTAATAATATTTTAGGTAGGAAAACAAAAATCATTGATACCGACGAGTCTGATAAAGATTCTGGATTTGTGTTTGGGTCAAAACTAAATATAGCGGGTAAAACCATAAGGCCTGCAACAAACGCAACCAATGAGTCTGTTATTGCCACCATTTTTGCACTGCTTACAATATCGTCTTTCTTCGAGATATAAGACGCATAAGTCATTAAAATACCCATACCCAACGATAAAGAGAAAAACGCTTGGCTCAATGCGCCATTGAGTACGCTTGCACTCATTTTTGAAAAATCAGGAATAACGTAATACTCAACACCTGCCAATGCGTTATCAAGCGTTAAAACATAAGCAACCAACGCAAGTAACATGACTAAAAGTGCTGGCATTAATACTTTGGCTGCTTTCTCTATGCCTTGTTTAACACCGCCTAGTAAAATAAGGTTAACAATAACAACCACTACTGCCATATAAGCGAATACGGTATAGCTATTTATAAACGTGCCAAAGTGGCTTGGGTCAGCTAATGCATCTAAGTTACCCATACCTGCTTGTATTAGGTATCCAAAAATCCAAACTGTAATTACCATATAAAAAACGGCAATCATAAAGGGTGTTAATACGGCTAAAAAGCCTGCAAACTTCCATTTTTTATCGTTATTTGCTAGTAAAGTGTATGAGCCAAGCGGATCTTTTTGAGCGTTACGGCCCATGGCCATTTCAGCCATCATGACCGGTAAACAAATAAAAACGACAAATAGAGCATAAATTAATAAAAATGCGCCGCCACCATTTTTAGTCGCAGAAACTGGAAAACCCACTAAATTACCAATACCAACAGCAGACCCAGCAGCTGCCAGTATAAATCCGAGACGGGAGCTAAATCGCTCTCTATTATCGCTCATGTATAAAACCTTTTTATTATTTTGAGTATCTGAGCGACTCTACCAGTGTTAGACAGCGGTTTTCAAGCAAATAACGTTAAAAATAAAATCCAACTGTAAACCTAAGTGTATACGCTTTTGATTCGCCAATTTTCGACGCTGTGGTAGTATTTACATAATAAAATTTAACAACTTTTACGAGAATCCATTATGTTGTACATGATTTATTCAACTGACGTTGAAAACAGTCTTGAATTAAGAAAAGCAGCTCGCCCAGCGCACTTAGAACGTCTGAAAGAGCTTGATGCACAAAACCGACTACTTACTGCAGGCCCTTTCCCCGCTATTGATAATGAAGACCCTCAGGATGCTGGTTTTACAGGCTCAGTTATTATTGCAGAATTTGATTCGTTAGAAGCTGCACGCGAATGGGCAACTGATGATCCTTATGTTTCAGGAGGCGTATACGTCAATACAATTGTTAAACCATTTAAAAAAGTGTTTCCAGCATAAATAACAGCGTGCTGTTGCGAGCTAACCTGTAATTCAGGATTTGTTCACACGTTTTTAATTAAAATTACCAATGTAATTACGGATTTAACGTTTTTACTTGAATTTTAGTAACTTAGTTAATTAAACTAGGGTTATCTGGTCTAGGAGTTTCTGTTATGCGCGTATTATTAAGCCTCATTTTTATTGCTTGTGTTAGCTTTGCTAACAACAGCCAAGCTTCGGCTACGCCCACTAAAAAGGTTGACCAACCGGTGGATAAAAAGAAAGCGGTAATACTTGCTAAACAAAGCATTGGCGGTAAAACGCTTAAAATAACTGAAAAACCAGAGTTTTATACCGTACGAATACTCAAATCTGACGGCCACGTCGTTGATTTACATATTAATAAAAAAACCGGCGAAGTGAAAAAGGATTAAAAATGCGAATCTTAGTTATTGAAGACGATCTACATTTAGCAGACAACTTACGTAATGCACTAGAAAAAGAGCGTTACAGCGTAGACTTATGCCACGATGGTGAAGCGGGTTTATTCCACATCACTGAATACCCTTTGGATATGGCTGTTGTTGATTTAGGTTTACCCAAAATAGACGGTATCGAGTTAATTAACAAAGCCCGTGCACAAGGCGTGACAATTCCGATTTTAATTTTAACAGCCCGTGACCGCTGGCAAGATAAAGTTGAAGGGCTAGATGCTGGTGCAGACGACTATCTGACAAAGCCATTTCATGTTGAAGAATTAGCAGCGCGTTGTAACGCACTTATTCGCCGCAGTGCCGGTAAAGCTAACCCTGAAATGACAGCAGGCCCTATAAAAATTCATACGCGTTCGCAACAAGTATGGGTAGACGACAAAGAGCTAAGCTTAACGGCATACGAGTACAAAGTACTTGAATACCTTATGGTTAACCCACAAAAAGTGATTTCTAAGTCTGAACTTACCGAGCATATTTACGATCAAGACTTCGATCTTGACTCAAACGTAATTGAAGTATTTGTATTACGTCTGCGTAAAAAGTTAGACCCAGAGGGTGTATTAAACCCAGTTGAAACGTTACGTGGCCGTGGTTACAGGCTTAAAAGCCAGTGGTAGGACCGCAAGTATCACTAAAAATAAGGCAAGGATTTATCCTTGTCTTTGTTTTATTGGTGGCACTACCAATTTTATTTTACTCAATTGGTAAAGCGTATTACGCATCCCTCGTCGAGGCCACAGAAAAAACACTAGAAGCACAACTCTACTCTCTGATCTCTGAAGTAGACTTCACTGAGCATGGCATAATTATGCCAAGCACCATATTAGCGCCCGAGCTTAACAGATTAAACTCTGATACTTACGCGATGATCTACCGAGATGATGAGTCAATTTGGCATTCAGAGTCAGCGGTTAATGTAGACTTTGTCCCCCAGCAAATAGAAACAAAAGCGGGTGCCGCCGATTTTAGGCGTGTTGAATATAAAAATACTGTTTATTGGCAGCTAAGCTTAACGGTTATTTTAAATAATATTGACCAATCTGAGCAAGCTCGCTTTATTTTAGTAAAACGCAACGACGCTCTACTTCGTTTAATGGACGGTTTTAAACAAACCTTAGTTGAGTGGATGTTTGTAATGGGGATAGCCATTACAGCTTTAATGGCGGTTGGTTTTATTTGGAGTGCACGCCCACTTCAGCGCTTAGATAAAGAAATAAAGGCCATTGAGTCTGGCGATATTCAAAAAATCAAAGGGCTTTACCCAATAGAATTACAAACTATAAAAGCCGATTTAAACCTGTTACTTGAATCCCAGCAACGACAAAAAGAACGCTACAGAGCATCGCTCAGCGATTTAGCGCATGCTCTTAAAACGCCGCTTGCCGTGCTTAAATCAAGCCCGCTTGCAAATGATGCAGACGCTCAAGAACAGTTAGACCGTATCAATGTGATGATCGAACATCAATTAAAACGAGCCGCCACTGGCGCGTCAGACACTTGGAAGAAACAAACACCCATAAAACCTGTTATTGACTCAATACTCAGTGCAATGGCTAAAGTTTATCGCGACAAAGATATTATTTTTGATTGTATAGTCTCTGATAAAGACTACTTTTTAGGTGACCAAACTGATTTAATGGAGCTGTTAGGCAATTTAATAGACAATGCTTGTAAAGCCTGTCGTTCGCAAGTGACCGTCCAAGTAGTGCAGAGTAAAACGTTATGTATAGGTATAAGTGATGATGGCCCAGGTGTTCCAGAGGATAAGCGTGAATCATTACTTAAACGCGGCACACGCCTGGATACTTATCAAAATGGGCATGGCGTTGGAATGGCCATCGTGTCAGATTTAGTCACTTCGTACCATGGTACTTTGACCATAACCGAAGCTGATAAATTAGGCGGAGCACAATTTATATTAGAGTTTAATTACAATGACAAAAAATAGTACCCGTACAACTTTATTTGCTCTTTTGATACTTTTAATAAGTGTCAATGTAAATGCTAACGATGCTTGCCAATTACCCGACAAGCCAACGATGAATGAGTCGAAGCGCTACATCCAATGTCTTGATACCCAATTAGATAAAGCCAAACAAGAACAAGGTACCTGGGTACAAAAGCGTAAATATGAACTAGTACAATCTGAAGAAGCCACAGGCAATACGCAGGTACTCCAACTATTTATGCGTAGTATAAAAAACAACGAAAAGTACATTGAAAGCGCCTGCCAATGGCGATACATATTACAACTTCCTAACGCAAAAGCAGCCGCTATAAGTTACAAACACTGTGAAATTCAGTTAGTTAACCAATTTACTGAATCATTAAAGCAACCTCTTTAACGCAAATTTACTTAACAACGAAGTTATAATTACACGCTTGACATTATTTAAGCTACAAAACAAACTACCTACCAGTAGATTGATTTAATTAATGAGTAGCTTATGACTAAACCTATACTAATTATTGGAGGCGGGCTTGCAGGGCTTTACGCCGCCACTAAATTGCATCAACGTAATATTGCGTTTTTATTAGTTGAAGCCAAAGCCCAGTTGGGTGGCCGGATTTATTGCGAAGGCTCACTGAGCGCTAGCAATGCGGGCTTTGACCTTGGCCCTACCTGGATTTTCCCTCATCAACCTAAAATTCAGTCATTAGCTAAATCACTCAATTTAACACTGTATGAACAGTACAACCAAGGCGACGTGCTATACCAAGCACCAAATCAAACTGCTCAACAAATTCCAGGCGCTGGCGATATGCAACTGTTTAGGCTCAAACACGGCATGACCACGCTAATAAATAAACTTTACAAGCAATTACCTGCAAAATCAGTGTTATTAAATCACTCAGTCACTGAACTCACAAAAACACATAAAGGCTGGCATTTAACAATAAATAATAATGGCCAAACAGTGCACTACAACACAAAAACTGTGATCACGGCCCTGCCTCCACGCATGATCACTCAACATTTAACGCCCGAGCTCTGGGCAAGCCAAAGGCTCATTAATCGTTTGAATACCACACCTACTTGGATGGCGGGACAGGCTAAATTTGTAGCCACTTTTGATCACGCTTTTTGGCGAGAACGCAATCTATCTGGGCAATGTTTTAGCCGAGTAGGACCTATGGTTGAAATCCATGATGCGAGTGCAGATAACAACAAGCATGCTGCTTTATTTGGCTTTATCGGAGTACCTTATTCAACTCGCAGTAAAGTTACCAAAACACAATTAGTAGAAGCCTGTATTAACCAGTTAACCTATTTTTATGGCGAGGCCGCTAAAAGCCCTACACAGTGTTTTATAAAAGATTGGGCTGAGGATGAATTTGTTGCCAATAACGAGGATAAAACACAACCTTCGCAACACCCAGAGTTTAATTTTAGTGAATTAACACCTGAGCTAAATGAGTTAAATATTCATTTAGTCGGAAGTGAATTTGCAAACAAAGAAGCCGGTTATTTAGAGGGAGCACTTAACGCTGTTGATGACGCATTAAGTGCTATATAGAATTTTAAATGGGGCATAGTGGTAATAAATGCCAGAAGTTAACGTATCGCGTTATCTTCACCACTGCCTAATAATGTGGCGACCCACTTGCCCTCTATGCTGGTTTCAAGACCTATTTTAACAATCATGGTTAATGGGACAGACAAAAGCATACCCACAGTACCAAGTAGCCACCCCCAAAATATTAAAGATAAAAATACAACAAGGGTTGATAGGCCAAGTCCTTTACCTAAAAATTTGGGCTCTACAATGTTACCCATCACCGTGTTTATTGTTAAATAGCCCGCCGCTACCATACCTGCAATTAAAGGTCCTTGAGTTATTAAAGCAAGTAAAACTGCAGGCACAGCAGCAATAATTGATCCAATATTCGGAATGTAATTAAACATAAATGCTAAAACGCCCCACAATATAAAGTAGTCAACATTAAGCACCCACAAATAAATAGATACAATAATACCGGTAGCTAAACTAACGAGTGTTTTTATAGCCAAGTAAGAATTGATAGATTCTAAAAAGCGGTCAATTTGCTTCATTTTACTGTCGGGATCTTCAAGAGCCATATGTATTTTATTGCTAAGAAGCGGGCCTTCAAACAGCATAAAAATAACCGTTAAGATTATTAAAAACATGTTTGCCATTACTCCACCAAGTCCTGTCAGCATGTTCGTTGCAACATCAACCATTTTACCTGGATCGAACATCGAAATAAGTTGTTCTTTATTAATTAAAATATTGTATTGCGAGGCTAGGTCGACCAGCCAGATAAACTCTTCTTTAAGTTGCGCTTTATATTCGGGTAGCTGCTGAGAAAAATCGTTAATTGATTGACCAACTAAGCCACCTAAACTGACTCCCAGGCCAACAATAATGAGTACCACAAGCATCACTGCTATGCCTTTTGGGATTTTATAACGTGCAAAAAATTTAATCAGTGGATTACATATAATGGCAATGAATGCAGCTAATATAAACGGAATAATAATTACACTTGCGGCTTTTATTCCTGCTAATACCACCACTAAAGCAGCAAAAACAATTAAGCTTTTATTTACACCTGTCAAACCAGCCAATTTATTAATCCTTTTATTATTTATATGCACACAGTGTAAGGCAAAACCTAATGAAATGAAATAATTACGAAGTGATCATAACCCTTAGTCGTTCGTATAAAGTTCAAAAGCTAAGTGCTAGTGAGTATAAATTTAAAACACTTGCTACAATTATAATTTAAGGATTCAACATGCATATTTTTGTTACAGGTGCCACTGGGCTAATTGGCCAACATTTATGCCCTTTTTTAGAGCACCACAACACGGTTACAGTACTAACCCGTAATACCACAAAAGCACATGTTTTATTGGGTCATAAAATTAAGGCTGTCACTAACATAAGCGATGTTGATTTTAATACCGTAGATGTTGTTATTAATTTAGCAGGTGAGCCCATAGTTAATAAACGTTGGAGCGATAAACAAAAACAAATCATACGCGATAGCCGCATTAATATAACGCAGCAAATTAGCCATGCTATTGCAACAAGTACCACTCCACCTCATACGTTCATATCAGGCAGCGCTATTGGCTATTACGGCAGACAAAGCAATAAGCGTATTGATGAAACCTTTACTGATCCCCACGACGAATTTAGCCATCAACTGTGTAAAGATTGGGAAAACGTAGCGTTAAAAGCACAGTCTGAAAAAACACGAGTGTGCCTATTACGATCCGGCATTGTGTTAGCTAAAAAAGGCGGTGCGTTGAGTAAAATGCTCCCTGCATTTAAATTGTGCTTAGGTGGACCAATAGGTGATGGCGAGCAAGGCATGTCGTGGATTCATATAGACGACATGACACAACTTATTTTATACATAATGAAACACCCTGAAATTTCGGGCCCAATTAATGCCGTTGCACCAAACCCAGTTAGCAATGCAGAATTTAGTAAACGCTTGGGTAATGCGTTATCTCGCCCCGCTTTTATGCCCATGCCTGCATTTGTTTTAAAGGTATTAATGGGCGAAATGTCTGATTTACTTACTACGGGGCAATTTGTCCTACCCACTAAAGCGCAAAAGCATAACTATCGTTTTCATTATGAAACCGTTAAATCGGCCTTAGATAATTTGGTTTAGCTGGTGTTAATTATCCTCAACGTATACTCTGTCCAATAACAACATGGGTAACTACTACTATTTACCCATATTGACCTTTTAAACTTAATACCTAATACTTAAGCTAACTTTAGTATACTTACCCATTTAAAAAGAGAAAAACAATGCTACACCTGCCTACCGTTATTGGTCTCTCTTTTGTACTTAACTTACTAATAGGGTTATTTTTTTTATCAGTCCACAGTTATAAAAAACAATCTTCTTTTTTAATTTTTGGTTTTGCGTGCATCGCATTTTCATTTGCTGAATTATTGGCTTGTTTAAAACTAGTAATTAACTTTCCCTTTATTACTGGCTATTTAGCGAATATTTTTATAATACTCAGCCCATTTTTAATTATTCTTGGACTGCATAAATACAAATACAGCAAATCATTAAACTTACGCCCAATTTACTACCTTCTGTTATTTACTGCGGTGGTTTTATTGTCGGTTTACCCATACTCTGCAGCTCAAATGTTAACTAGCTTTATCATTGCCGGCTTATATTTATTTTCTGCTTACACCATTAGTACCATGGACTTTGTTGCAACCTTGCAAAAAAAAGCCTTAATTACCTGCTTTTTAATCCATAGTTTACTTATGTTTGTTCAAACAGCACTGCTTGCCTTACCTATTTTGAGCGTAAGCGCTACAACCTACTTAGAACCTTTAGAGCTCATTTTAAGTAGTCATTTAATTTTGGCCACTTGCAGTGCATTGTTACTCCCTTATTTATTAGCATCTAATACAGAACATACGCTTGCCAGCATTGCTAATACCGACGTGTTAAGTCAGCTATTTAACCGCCGTGGTTTTTTTACTAAAGGAAAAAACGCGTTAAGTTTGCCACTTTACCAAAACAAAAGCGTGTCACTTATTTTGCTCGATATTGATTTTTTCAAACGCGTTAACGACACCTATGGGCACGAAGCTGGCGATCAAGCAATAAAGTGGATAGCGCAGCATGTGAAATCACAATTTTTGAATGAAGAAATATCAGCCAGAATCGGCGGCGAAGAGTTTGCCATACTGTTACCAGACTGCTCATTAAGTGATGCGAGAAATAATGCCGAAGAACTACGCGAAAGCATAAGCTGTTATCCATTTTATTACGAGGGGCACGATATAAATTTATCGGTGAGTGCAGGCGTAAGTAGTGCCATAAACGGTGAGCTGACTATAAAAGAATTATTAGCCAACGCCGATAAACGACTGTACCTAGCTAAAGAAACAGGCCGCGACAAAGTAGTTACCTACGATGAAAAAAGCCTACTTTTACAAGCTTAATTACCAATAAAAGTATATTTATTGGTGTATTTTGAATCATAAAAAAAGCCCTTCGATGAAGGGCTTTACTACACACAACAATTTATTTCTAATTAATTTGGCACACTCTTATTCACATTTAAGCGTTGCTTTATCTGCTTTGTTTGGTACAAATTGAATATCTGATACCGATACTGACGCTTCACCGGAACTGTGCAAACTAAATGGACTTGTTAAGCTTGCAAAGTTTACGCCTTTGTCAGCAAAGCATTTAAGGTCAATCGATACTGACTGCCATTTGCTTAGTAAACTAGTATCTACCACGTTAGAGAGGTTAATACTCTCACCACATTCACCCGAACACATTGCAAGTGAAAGTTCATTGCCAAGCGGTTGATTAAGCTTTATATCAAAACTAATAACACCATTTGCTTCAACATAAGTAATGGTATCTTCAGCAAAGCTCGTTACTATTTCAGCACTCGCTTTTTCGCTTCCGTCAAAGTTAAACTGGCGGGCATCTTCTTGCACAACCTTATCTTCAGTTCGGTATTTTATAGCGCCAAATTCATGGGTACTGCTCGACACATCTAATAGTTCATCGCCTGATTTGAGCAATAAACGCCATGGTGCTACCGGTGCTCCCACTAAAATATCCATACTCGTTAGTGATGAATTATCTAATTGCGAGTTTTCATCTAAATTATCGGCAAGTACATTTTTATCACCATAGGTTAAACCAAAGCCATAAGGTAGTAATGGCGAGTAATCATCGTCTCCCTTATTTACAGTTGTTTGAACTGCCGTTTTAGGCCATGAAAAAGACAGCTTGCCTTTAAAGTTGTGTTTAATACTGCCGTCGGCTCCTTTTAGTAGTACATCAGCAACACCGCCGCCTTCAGTACCAGGTAACCATGCGGCGACAAACGCATCAGATGCATTAAGTTCACTATTTACCCACATTGGGCGACCAGAAATAAACACAGAAACAACTTTTATTCCTTGTGCTTTTAATGATTTGAGCAACGCTAACGATTTTTTATTGCCGCGCTCAAATTCAAGGTTATCTCTGTCACCATGGCCTTCCGCGTAAGGCTCTTCACCAAATACAACAATGGCTACATCTGGGCGCTGCTCAAACGCGCCATCATCACTGAGAGTTACTTTACCACCAGCTGCCGTAACTTGCGCTTCTAAGCCTTTATAAATTGACGTGGCTCCTGGGAAGTCAGCATTTTTATTGTTAGTCCCCTGCCAAGTAATACTCCACCCACCAGACTGTTTACCGATATTATCCGCACCGTCGCCGGTGATCAGTACATGTTGATTTGGCGCAAGCGGCAATAAGTCATTTTTATTTTTAAGCAATACCAGTGACTCACGTACTGCTTGTCGTGCTACTTCACGGTGTTGTTGTGCGCCAATTAATTCTGTTTTTCCTGAATATAAGCGGTTAGCTGGGCTTGGTTTGTCAAATAAGCCCGCACGCAGCTTAACGCGCAGTACACGTGCTACAGCGTCGTCAATACGTGCCATGCTAATTTCGCCAGATTTAACTTGCGCAATGGTATTTTCGTATAGTGGTTTCCAAGCGCCCGTTGGCACCATAAATATATCTAGCCCAGCATTAATAGCTTGTGGGCAGCTATCGTTAGTACAGCCTTTGATTTGTCCGTGACCATTCCAATCACCAACTACAAACCCGTCAAAACCCATGCGTGTTTTTAATACATCGGTCAGTAAATATTTATTACCGTGATTTTTAACACCGTTCCAACTGTTAAACGACGCCATTACAGACTGACTACCCGCCGATAACCCACCTACATAACCTTGGGCGTGTATGTCAAATAACGATTGTTCACTGTCGATATTGTTACCTTGATCGTCACCATCAACAGTGCCGCCATCACCTAAAAAGTGTTTAACAGTACTAATGACACGTTTATCACTTAAAAAGTCTTCATCGGCTTTACCTTGCAAGCCATTTACAATAGCTGCTGAGTATTCACGCACTATAGCGGGATCTTCAGAATACCCTTCATAGGTTCTGCCCCAACGATCATCTCGAACAACTGCAACTGTTGGTGCAAATACCCAATCAATACCGGTAGCCATTACTTCTACCGCAGTTACTGAGGCTATTTTTTCAATAAGTTCTGGGTTATTCGCCGCTCCGAGGCCAATATTATGGGGAAATAACGTAGCACCAATCACGTTATTATGACCGTGCACTGCATCGGTGCCCCACATAGTCGGAATTTTGCTGCCATCTAAAGAGTCATCAACAGACGCCTGATACATTTTCTCAGCAAGCGCTACCCAATCTTGTGGTGTAGCATGTTTGTCCCCATTAGGAAACGCCCCCCCACCGTTTAGGTAAGAGCCAAAACCATATTTACGCATGTCTTCTACGGTAATATCACGTATTTCAGGCTGAATCATTTGCGCTACTTTTTGCTCAAGCGTCATTGATTTTAGATAGCTGGCTATTTGCGATTCAATCTCAGCCTCTTTTTTTACAGCTATATTAAGCTTTGGCCATATTTGCTCAGCACTTGTCTGCTCTTTATTGGTATTAACCTCTGTACCATTATCATTAGAACAAGCCGTTATAGTTGTTACTGATGCAATAAGTGTTGCTAATGCAATTTTATTAAGCGTAAAACGTGTGTTCATTATAAAGTCTCCTTAGCTTGAACGGGTTTACTACCGCTTAAGCCATAAAATACGATGAATATGTAACATAAAACCGGTAAAAAATACGAAAGTTGAACACCCATGTAATCTGCAAATGCACCTTGTATAAGCGGAACAATAGCACCACCTACAATTGCTAAACATAAAATACCAGACCCTTGAGCAGTGTGTTTACCTAAGCCATTTAGCGCTAAGCTAAAAATAGTAGGAAACATAATTGAATTAAATAAACCAACTAATAAAATTGACCACATGGCTAATTGTCCCGATGTGCTCATAGCAATAATCACTAAAATAATAGCCATTGTGCCGTTAAAACCAAGCACTTTGCCTGCAGGTAGTTTTTGCATAACGGCGGCACCAATGAAACGTCCCACCATGGCACCACCAAAATAATAAGTGATGTAATGCGCTGCTAAATGCTCTTTTAATCCAGCTATATTCTCTTGTGCTAAAAAGCTCACCAGAAAGCTGCCAATAGCAACCTCTGCGCCAACATACATAAATATGCCTACCGCACCCAATACAAGGTGGCGATATTGCCAAGCACTTCCTTCAATAGTATCTGACTTTTCAGCCGCTTCTTTTTGCTCGCTCATGATGTCTGGTAGTTTGAGCCATGCAAAAATACCCGCTAACGCAATTAACATTGCAGCAAGGATTAAGTAAGGAAGTTGAACCGACTCTGCATTTTGCGCAGGTGTTAAAAAAGCATCTGAGGCAGAGCCTAGTATAAGTAATGCCCCAAATGATGGCGCAACAGTAGTACCAAGCGCATTAAATGCTTGCGTTAATGTTAGACGAGAAGACGCTGTTTTTTCAGGTCCCAACAAGCTCACATACGGATTGGCAGATACTTGCAATAACGTAATTCCGCTTGCTAGCACAAATAGCGCAAATAAAAATACAGGATAATTGTGCATTTGAGCCGCAGGGTAGAATAATACACAACCTACTGCAGCGATAAGTAATCCAACAACAATACCCTGCTTGTAACCTAGCTTTTTAACTATGTGACCGCTGGGAATAGATACTAAAAAGTAAGCGCCAAAAAAACAAAACTGTACAAGCATAGCCTGCACATATGTTAAATCGAATACCGCTTT
Source organism: Pseudoalteromonas sp. NH0006-46 (assembly GCF_057547735.1). Taxonomy (NCBI): domain Bacteria; kingdom Pseudomonadati; phylum Pseudomonadota; class Gammaproteobacteria; order Alteromonadales; family Pseudoalteromonadaceae; genus Pseudoalteromonas; species Pseudoalteromonas sp. NH0006-46. The sequence goes on from NZ_BAAJML010000004.1 coordinate 109,032, forward strand.
TAAGTGCGGGATTAAAATATCATTTAGGCAGGTAATAAAACCCCACATAAAAAATAGTGTTGTTAACGATGTGAGTGCAAACCCATAATTATTACCGCCTGTGTTTTGCGATTGTGTGTGTGATGTCAGTGGTGCTGAACTAGCCATGTGCTCTCCGCAATTTATTATTATCGTTAACCTTCTATGGATTATTAATAAATTGGCGGCTAAGCCATGCTATTAAAGAGTTGACCTGAAGGTTAATTAACATTAATCTTAAAAATGTAAGCGCTTTCACAGTTAATTAAATACGAACATGTAACATAATTCAACAATTTTTATTTTTTTATCAAGTCCAGAGTCAGCTACGGGGCACTAAATATCGGCGCGAAAAGTGCAATTAAGGTTTTAAAAGGTTTGTAACTAATGACTAAAATATCTTTACCAACTTGTTCACCTCTATTAACAAAAGAGTTTATTTACGGGGTAGCAACAGCGTCTTTCCAAATAGAAGGGGGGTCAACACACCGCCTGCCATGTATCTGGGATACCTTTTGTGATACTCCAGGTAAAATTGCTGATAACTCAAATGGGCATGTTGCATGTGATCATTACAATAATTGGAAACAAGACATTGATTTAATCCAATCATTAGGAGTCGATGCTTACAGACTTTCTATTTCTTGGCCTCGTGTTATTACAAAAAGTGGTGAGCTTAACCCTGAAGGCGTAAAGTTTTACACCGACATCTTAGATGAACTGAAAAAGCGCAATATCAAAGCGTTTGTCACGTTATACCACTGGGATTTACCTCAGCACCTTGAAGACGAAGGGGGTTGGTTAAATCGAGAAACAGCTTATGCGTTTGCTCACTATGTTGATTTAATTACCCTTGCATTCGGTGACCGAGTCCATTCATACGCTACCTTAAACGAGCCCTTTTGCAGTGCTTTTTTAGGTTACGAAATTGGCATTCATGCGCCAGGTAAAGTGGGTAAACAATACGGGCGCAAAGCCGCTCACCATTTGTTACTAGCACATGGGCTTGCCATGACCGTACTAAAGCAAAACTCACCGACGACTTTAAACGGTATCGTGCTTAATTTTACTCCCTGTTATAGCATCTCTGAAGACGCTGATGACATTGCTGCAACAGCGTTTGCAGATGACTATTTAAACCAGTGGTACATGAAACCCATCATGGATGGTACATACCCAGAAATTATTGAACAATTACCTTGTGAACATCTGCCAGATATTCACGATGGTGACATGGCAATTATTTCGCAATCAATTGATTATTTAGGTATTAACTTTTATACCCGTCAATTTTATAAAGCGCACCCTACTGAAATATATGAGCCAATAGAGCCTACTGGCCCGCTAACCGATATGGGCTGGGAAGTTTACCCTGAGTCGTTCACAGAGTTATTAGTCACACTTAATAATACCTATGCCCTGCCACCTATATTTATTACTGAAAATGGCGCAGCGATGCCCGACAGTTATAATAATGGTGAAATCAATGATGTAGATCGATTAGACTACTACAACAGTCACTTAAACGCTGTTCACGATGCAACAGAACAAGGTGTAAGGATTGACGGCTATTTTGCCTGGAGTCTAATGGATAATTTTGAATGGGCGGAAGGCTACTTAAAAAGATTTGGCATTGTTTACGTAGATTACAGCACACAGCAACGTACTATAAAAAATAGTGGCCTAGCCTACAAAGCATTAATCTCAAATAGATAATAAAACGTATTTATTAACGCAATTAAAAAACATAAAGCGAGATAAAGCAACCATGGTTAGTGTAAAAGAAAAAATAGCCTACGGATTAGGCGACACCGCTAGCAACATTATTTTCCAAACGGTTATGATGTTCCTAATGCTTTACTACACTGACGTGGTGGGCTTATCCCCCGCTGTTGTAGGCACTATGTTTTTAGCTGTTCGCATTTTTGACGCTGTAACCGATCCCTTAATGGGCAACCTAGCTGACAAAACACATACTCGCTGGGGGCATTTTCGCCCTTACCTATTATGGCTTGCGTTACCTTTTGCCATTATTAGTATCTTAGCGTTTACTACACCAGACTTAGAAGGCACTGACAAAATAATATACGCCTTCAGTACCTACACACTTTTGATGGTCGCTTACACGGCTATCAACATCCCGTATTGTGCACTAGGCGGGGTGTTAACCGCAGACGCAAAAGAGCGTGTCACTATTCAATCCTACCGTTTTGTATTTGGTATGCTCGGTGGGGTAATTGTTGCTGGGTGCACCATGCCAATGGTTGAATACTTTGGCCAGGGCGATAGCGCTAAAGGTTATCAGTTAACCATGACCGCCATGAGTGTTTTAGGCCTTGTGCTATTTTTACTTTGCTTTTTAGGTACCAAAGAACGTATTCAGCAACCCAAGGAACAAAACATTCCTTTTGCTAAAAGCATTCAAGCGCTCATAAAAAACGATCAATGGCGTACCTTGTGCATTGCTGCATTTTTCTTACTAACAGGTCAAGTGCTTAGGCTAACTTTGGCGGTTTATTACGTAAAATATTACCTAGGCAGAGAAGATTTAATTACCCTATTCATGACCCTAGGTGTGGTTGCCAGTATGGTCGGTTGCGCTGTTGCACAGCCATTAGCGGCGCGTTTTTGCAAAATAAAGGCCTACATAAGTTTACAACTTATCGCTGCAACTATTTGTGGATTTAGCTACTTTATTAGTAGCGATCAACTCGTTTTGGCGTTTGCTGCTTTTATTTTATGGAAATTCTTTTTAGACATGGCAACCCCGCTCCTTTGGGCAAAAATGGCTGACACCATTGATTATGGCCACAAGGTAACGGGTTTACGAATTACAGGCCTCGTCTACTCGGGTGTTATATTTTTTATTAAGATGGGTGTAGCTGTTGGTGGGGCTATTGCTGGTTGGTTACTATCGTTTTACAGTTATCAGGCTGATGTCACACAAACAATAAGTACTCAGCAAGGAATTTTACTGTCGTTTACTGTGCTACCAGCCCTTGGCTCACTCTTTGTAGCTTATACAATGAGAAAATACACGTTAACCAATCAGGTAGTCGAAAATATTCAATCAAAGCTAACTACAGTGAACAACACTAAGGTATGATTTAGCTGAATAAGTTAAGGGTGAAAGCGAGTCAATAAGTAACATGGCAACAATTTATCAAGTATCAGAGCTTGCAGGTGTATCGTTAGCTACCGTTTCTCGGGTAATGAACAAAAATACAAAAGTAAGCGATAAAACAACTAAAAAAGTACTCGATGCAATGCAAACATTGGGTTACAAACCTAATTCAATAGCCCAGTCCTTAGCATCAAATTGCACTAACAGTGTGGGTATTTTAGTATCTGAATTACACGGTCCTTTCTTCGCTCAAATGATGGCGGGGATTGAGTCTGAGCTAAGAGCTGCCGGTAAACACGTTATTATCACAACCGGCCACAGTGAAGAAGACAAAGAAAAAGAAGGCATCGACTTTTTAATTAGCAGACGCTGCGACGCCATAATTTTGCATGTTGAAGCAGTGACTGATGACTACTTAATATCGCTCAGTAAAGGCACAACGCCGGTTTATTTAATGAGCCGCTACGTGCAAGAACTCAAAAACAACTGCATTAGCCTAGATAACAAGCTAGGCGGATATTTAGCAACTAAATCAGTACTAGAACAAGGCCATACTGAAATTGCCTATATTGCAGGCCCTCAGTTTAAAGCCGATGCTGCAAATCGTTTGGCAGGTCATAAACAAGCCCTTGAAGAAGCCAATATCACTTTTGACCCATCGCTCTTTTTTGAAGGTGACTTTAACGAAACCGGTGGAAGCTCAGCGCTTGAGCATCTGATGAATAAAAACCTAAGTTTTACCGCCTTAGTATGTGCCAACGACGAAATGGCGTCGGGTGCGATGAAGTATGCCCGTGAACACGGCTACCATTTGCCTAACGATTTATCAATTGTTGGTTTTGATAATGTAATATTTGCAAACTACCTCTACCCTACACTAACAACAATTGATAACCCGGTTGCTAAAATGGGTGAAATGGCCGCAAAGCTTGTTCTAAAAGATGTATACCAAACCAAAAATATCGAAATAAACCGTTTTTTTGAGCCTACGCTAATGCAGCGCGACTCCTCTGCACCTCTTAAAATTTAAAAAAGCGGCTAATGCCGCTTTTTAATAGTTCATTGCAACGTTTACTGTTACTTTGCAATCCATGGGGTTACTTTTAGTACATTACTAATATCACCGAATGACTGCTCATCCTCTTCCCAATTATCGTCAACATCAAAGTAACAAATCGATCCCTCACACGTCACGTTTTCATCATTAATGTTTATTGGATTTTTAAAGGTAACAGCCACGCCCTTTTGTTCAGGTAATAAAAACCACATTAATTTACTAACAAAAAAACCAGACAAATCAGTTAGCAATTCATCCAACTCATCATTAATGGTATATAACGCATGTTTTGAAAAGGCTAAATCGTTAAACTCGTTAGCTTCTATTTGTAGCTTTAACTGACAATCATGTTCAGGGTTTTGTGGCTCTATAACAATAACGGCTTTATCTGAATCAAGTTGTTTATCAAAAGGTAGCAACAGCTGCGCACTGTCCGTAAAGTTAAGTGGGTACTCGTTATTTTCTGTTAAAATGGTTCCGTTTTTTATTGCACATGCCTCGTTAGTTGCAATATCGCTTATATAAAAGTTAACGCGAGCATATTGAAAATCCCCTTTATTAACTACTTTTAAACGGTCATAAAAACCATCGTACGACATTACAAACTCTCTGGCATTGGCGCTAAATGCACTAAAGCCCAACAAAAAAAGTAAACTCGCGTAAAAGCAACCGGTTATGTATTTATTCATCAAAGTAAGCTCTGTTTTGTCTGATCATCGTATTTAATTCTTCTATATATGCCTCACCTCGCTCAGAGTAAGACATTAAACCATGGGTTAACTTGGTTGCTAATACTGGTTTTTTTTCACGGCGCAGGTTTTCACGTATGCCTCGTAACTCTTTGTAAGCGCCGTGGGTATTTATATTTCTGAAATAAGAGCTTACCGCAGCACGCACAGATTGAAATGCAGCGACTTCGTGTGCTGCGCCAGTATTACGACGCTTTGGCACCATGCCGCAACCTTTTGAGTAACACCACTGACCAAAAAAATTCAGACCAATTCGCGCAAACCGAGAGGTCCCCCAAGCTGACTCATTTGCAGCTTGCATTAATGCCATTTCTTTAGGAATAATATCAACACGGCGCAAAGCCTGAGTTAGCACAAGTGTGTTAACCGTTTCAGGTAAGCCATATTGTTTAAGGATTTTTACAATATCTTTGTTTTGTTTCTGTTCAAGCGATAGGTTGTTTTCAAGCATCATACGGGCTATTTCTAGCTTGGCACGTTGTTGTAATATCTTTTTATTTTCAGCCTCAACATGAGGGCGAATAAAATCAAAAAATGCGCGTTTTTTCTCTTTTACATCGGTAAATTCAGAAAATTTAGGCAACGTGACATTGTGTAACGGCTTTTCTTTTTTCTTCACTTTTTTAGCTTGTTCACTGGTGGTTTGATCTACGCTATCGGTTTCATCACTTTGTACAAACGGGTACGCAAGCGCCCATATAAAAAGGATGGCTAACAAAAACTGAAAGATAATCTTAAGCATGTATTGTCTCATTCAAACAACTATTTATGTATGGTAACTACACACACATACGAACCTTCATTATACCTAAGCCACTATATAAACGCGAATTACAAAAATATGTTCATTCGCAATTTATAAGTGCATGGGTATACTAAGCACTAAACAGGTTAAATAGTGGTTTAGCAGTATGGACAAAGTTTGGCAAAGTAGAATAATAGAGCAATATAAACACAGACCTAACGACAACCGTTCACCTTGGCAGGTTGACCGCTCAAGAATCATTCATGCCGCTGCGTTTAGGCGCTTACAAGCTAAAACACAAATTATGGGGATTGGCCTAAACGATTTTTATCGTACCCGCCTTACCCATTCGTTAGAGGTGTCACAAATTGGCACAGGTATTTTAAGGCATTTAAAAGCACAGCACAGTGATTTTAGCCATTTCCCATCAACCGGTTTACTCGAAACACTTTGCCTAGCTCACGATATTGGCCACCCACCCTTTGGCCATGGGGGTGAAATTGCCCTCAATTATATGATGCGAAACCATGGTGGCTTTGAGGGAAATGCACAAACCTTACGCATCGTTGCCAAGCTAGAGCCTTACAGTAATGGGTATGGTATGAACCTTACACGCCGCACATTACTGGGGTTTATTAAATACCCTGCGTTTATAAACGAGTTGTGGCACACCATACCTGATACTCATAACACACGTGCGTTTATTAAAGCCGATGATTGGCGCCCAGCAAAAGGGTTATACCAAGACGACGCACACATATTTAACTGGATTGTTGAACCATTAAGCCAAAACGACAAAACACTATTAAACACCCACGCAACAATAGATAAACACCGTGCCAAAACGCTATATAAATCACTCGACTGCGCCATAATGGAACATGCCGACGATATAGCTTACGCCGTGCACGATTTAGAAGACGCCATTGCAACTCATGTTTTAACATTAGATGACTGGCAAACACATGCATTACCTCACTTGCAAGCGCTTAATTTTGACTGGCTAAATAGCTTACTTGAAACGTTAACATCTCGACTTTTTTCAAAAAATGATTTTGAACGAAAAGACGCCATAGGTGAGCTGGTGAACACCTTCATCATTCATATTCACTTAGACATACAACACGAGGCATTTGAATGCCCTATTTTAAAATACACAGCCAAGCTCCACCCAGAGTATGAAAACGTGCTACAAATACTCAAGCACTTTGTATTTCAACGCTTAATTCGCGACCCTGAAATGCAACAAATTGAGTTTAAAGGGCAAAACTTACTCATTGAATTGTTTACCGCGTTTGCAAGCGATCCGCTTCGTTTATTACCCGAAACCACGCAAGCACAGTATATTGCAGCGCAAAAGCACAACCAAGGTATGCGCATTATTTGTGACTACTTAAGTGGCATGAGTGATGAATACGCATATAAAACCTATCAGCGATTATTTTTGCCAGTGCAGTAGTCAAGCATGAGGGCTTTTGAGGTGCCCAACATAAACAAATAAGCCGAGTAAATTTACTCGGCTTATTTATTTTTTAAACGTATACGCGTTTTATAACTCTTTAACGCCCATGTTATATAACGTAAAACCAAACATATCTGCGTATAAATCTATAACCTTACTGGTTGGTGTACCTGCACCATGGCCTGCATTAGTTTCAATGCGGATCAGCGTAGGGTTGTCACCGGCCTGCTTTGCTTGTAATTCAGCGGCAAATTTAAATGAGTGTGATGGCACCACACGATCATCATGATCACCGGTTGTTACCATAGTGGCTGGATATTCAACGCCTGCTTTAACATTGTGAAGTGGCGAGTAAGCTTTAATATATTCAAACATTTCTTTACTTTGCTCACTAGTACCGTAATCGTATGCCCAACCAGCGCCCGCTGTAAATGTATGGTAACGAAGCATATCAAGTACGCCTACGGCCGGTAATGCAACTTGAAATAAGTCAGGGCGCTGCGTCATAACCGCACCGACTAATAAACCACCGTTTGAACCACCGCGCAGTGCTAAACGTTTTTTAGACGTGTACTTTTTATCTTGTAAGTACTCTGCTGCTGCAATAAAGTCATCAAACACATTTTGCTTTTGCATTTTTGTACCGGCATTGTGCCAATCTTTTCCATATTCACCACCACCGCGAATATTTGCAACGGCATACACTCCACCTTGCTCCAGCCAAAGCGCGTTAACGGGGCTAAAACTTGGCGTTAAACTTACATTAAAACCACCGTAACCGTATAAAATAGTCGGGTTTGAACCGTCTAATTTTATACCCGTTTTGTAAGTGATGATCATCGGCACTTTAGTACCATCTTTTGATGTGTAAAAAACTTGCTCAGAGGTGTAATCGTTACTATTGAAATCGATTGCCGATTCACGATAGACCTTTGACTCGCCAGTGCTTACATCAAACGAAAAAGTAGTCCCTGGGGTTTTATAGTTAGTAAACGAGTAATAAAGCGTTGTTTGATCTTTTTTACCGCGAAAACCACGTGCAGTCCCTACGCCTGGTAAACTAATTTCACGGATTAAATCACCTTGCTTGTTGTATTGCTTAACCTGCGAAATTGCATCCACCATGTAATTAGCAAAAAAGGTATTCCCCCCTTTGCTTAGGTTAAGTACGTTATCGGTCTCTGGAATAAAATCGACCCAATTTTCAGGCGCCGGGTCATTTGCGTTTACCGTAACCACTTTTTTATTGGGTGCGTTTAAATTTGTAACTAAGTAGAGCGTATCGCCGTCGTTATCAATCACAGATGTATCTGAATCTGCGTTACCTACAACAGTAATAAAATCACTGTTTTCTTTACTTAAGTCTTTTATAAACAGCTTGTTTCCAGACGTTGAAACACTGGCCGAAATTAGCAAGTACTTGCCATCATATGTCACATCGGCGCCAACGTAACGATGCTTTTGCGCCTCGCTGTCGCCAAATACAACGCGATCGTCATTCTGCGATGTACCTAAAGCATGGTAATACACTTTATGTTGATCTGTTTTAGCCGACAGCTCACTGCCTTTTGGCTTGTCGTAGCTAGAGTAGTAAAATCCTTCATTACCTAGCCAATCAATACCACTAAATTTCACATCAACTAAAGCTTGCTCTACTTGCTCTTTAGTCGTTGTATTAATAACGATAATTTTACGCCAATCACTACCACCTTCAGATACTTGATACGCTAATAAACTGCCATCTTCAGAAAACGACAAACCCGACATAGACGTTGTGCCATCGTCACTAAACTTATTAGGATCTAAAAATACCTCAGGGGCATCATCACCTTTGCTACGGTATAAAACAAACTGATTTTGCAAGCCGTCGTTTTTGTAAAAGTAGGTGTAGCCGCCCTCTTCAAATGGCGCACCTATCTTTTCGTAATTCATCAGTTTTTCAAGGCGTTCCTTGAGCTTATTTCTGTAAGGAATTTGTTCTAAGTATGAAAAAGTAGCTGTATTTTGAGCGTTGACCCAATCAGCTGTTTCTTCACTCATATCATCTTCTAACCAACGGTAAGGATCGGCAATATTTTCTCCAAAATAGGTATCAACTACATCCCCTGTTTTGGTCTCGGGATACACCACTGAGTTAGCTTTATTCATAGATAATTTTACTTCTTTTTGATCCGACGTATTGGTGGGCTCTGAACAGCCACTCAGTGCTAACAATACAGCACAGGCAAGGGTACGTTTAAGTAACATAATGTGTGTTCTTTTTATTTATTAAGTAGTAGTAATAACTTATGAGTTTTTTAAGCTTATGTCTATTAAGATGCGTTAAGTGCCATTTATCGCTGTAAACAAGTGTAAACTTACGCTTTAATGGTAAAAACATACAATAAAAATAAAGCGTGATTTATGGAAAAAAATGAGCCTAGTTTCAACAGTTTTAAAGCTTTTTACCCTTATTATTTAAAGGAGCATCGCAACGTAACCTGCCGGCGTTTGCATTTTGTAGGCAGCCTATTGGTACTTATGGTCATTATTAGCGCATTATTAAGCCAAACATATGCGTTATTGTGGCTATTACCCGTAATTGGCTATGGCTTTGCATGGGTGGGGCATTTCTTTTTTGAAAAAAACCGCCCAGCCACGTTTAAGCACCCTTTTTATAGCTTATGGGGAGACTGGGTTATGTTTAAAGATATACTCACTGGAAAAATAAAATTTTAATAAAGTTACTCGCACCAAAAAGCCACCTTAATTAGGTGGCTTTTTGGTTACTTTATATCAATTCGCTTAATAGAGTATTAAACGCTAAACCACTTTAGTTAACCAACCATGTGTATCTTCTGCTTTACCCCATTGAATGTCGTTCAATGCTTGGCGCAGACGCGCGGTTGTTGGCCCAGGCTCCCCTGTGCCCACTTTGTATTCTTTATCGTTATGAATAAAAGTACCCACAGCCGTTAATACCGCGGCAGTACCAGAAAGCGCAGCCTCTGTACCTGGCTTTGCAGCACGCTCTAAAAGCTCAGTGACTGTAAAATTACGTTCGCTAACCGTCATGCCTAAATCTTTAGCAATCGTTAAAATGCTATTACGCGTTACGCCGTGTAAAAAGGTGGAGTCGAGCGCTTTGGTTATAATTTCGTTGCCATCAATCAAAATAAAGTTGGCAGCACCGGTTTCTTGTACGTCCCCACCTGGGCAAAATAATATTTGGTCTGCTTGATACTGCTTGCGAGCTGCGCTAATTGGACCAAGCGCACTGGCGTAGTTACCGCCACTTTTAACCATGCCCATATGAGGTGCACAGCGCATACCATCTTCTTCAAGTAAAACACGTAGTGCCGTTGCACCACCGGCAAAATAATCACCAACGGGCGAAAGTAAAGTGTATAACAATGAGCTCATTGAAGGTGCTGCTGCCTTACCAATTGCCGCTTCTGTGCCTATGTGTGTTGGACGGATATACATAGAGCCAGGCGGTAATGGAGTTTCATCAGCATATTGGCGAACAATATCAATAATCATCGTTTTAAGCATATCGCCATCAAAACTTGGTAAGCTTAAAAGTGCAGAACTTTGCTGCATACGGGCTATGTTTGCATCCATTCTAAAAATATAAACAGACCCATCGTCATGACGAAATGCTTTTAAGCCCTCAAAACAGGTGCTTGAATAATGAAGAACGTGTGCACCAGCATGAAACTCAAGCTTATCGCATGGAACAACTGAGGTTTCGCTCCATTGATTATCTGAAAAACGAGCTTGAATCATCTGCGGCATAAACACAGTACCAAATGCGGCCATTTTAATCTCTCTTGTGTGGTCTATTTTTCTCCATTGTATGACAATCATGCATCATTTAACCATAGCTAAAGTAACGGATTTTTAATTAACAATAAGAAAAAACAACACTCACTGTATGTTAATTAATCATAACAACAAAAAACCGGCATGTGCGCTAACACATGCCGGTTTATGTTTTAAATTTTTAAAGCGCTTTACGCAGCCCTATCGCTATTTAAACGAGTATCTAATAATTCGCTTTAACACCGAGCCATATTGTTTAAAAAATCCGCCAGTATGGTAATCAATGCCGTGTTTTTGCATAACCGCTTGTACCTGAGGTGCCACTTCTTGATAACGTGACGACGGCATATCTGGAAATAAATGGTGCTCAATCTGGCAACTCAAATGCCCTGTTAAAATATGAAACCAATTCGCCCCTTTAATATTAGACGAGCCCAATACTTGACGATAATACCACTGGCCTTGTGTTTCATTTATACAGTCTTGCTCTTTAAACGTTTCGGTGTCTTCAGTAAAGTGGCCGCAAAATATAATTGTCGAAGTCCATAAATTACGCAGTAAATTTGCTAATAAATTACCCGCTATCACCCACAAAAATAAAGGCCCTGCTAATAACGGAAATATCACATAATCTTTAATTAACTGCCTAGCGCCTTTGCTAAAAAAGCGCTGTTTTAATGTGGTATGCGACACTTGCCCTTCACGGTTTTCTTTCTTTTTACCCATAAAAACACGCTCTGCTGCTAGCTCATGGTACGACACGCCCCACTGAAACATCACACTTAAATTTATATAAGTAAAAAACTGCCACACATTTTTAAAACGCCATTTGAAATCATCACTTAAGCGCAGCAGTCCATAACCAAAATCACGGTCTTTGCCAATAATGTTAGTGTATGTATGGTGCTCAAAATTATGAACCCGATGCCAGCTTTGGCCATCGCAGGCTATATCCCATTCATATTGCTGAGAGTTAAGCTGTTTGTCGTTCATCCAGTCGTATTGGCCATGCATAACATTATGGCCAATTTCCATGTTATCGAGAATTTTAGCCAAGGCCAGTAACAAAACACCTGCAACCCATAGTAAAGGCTGAATAAATCCAAGCATTAATAATATTCGCCCGCTCCACTCACATAGCCTTTGCTTTCGAACGACAGAGCGAATGTAGTCAGCATCTTTTTGCCCTACTTTGGCAAGCGTATTCATTTTTATGGTATCTAAATCGCTTGCAAGCTGGTCAAAGTTTATATTTTTCATAATTGTAACTCCAAGTTACTCACAGGTTGGCTTATACAAAGCTGAATTAATTGCTCGCCGTTGTCTGACATTTCACCTGTTTTTAAATTACGTACAATTCCCGATTTTTTAATACATTGGCACTGATGGCAAATACCAATTCCGCAGCCACGTTTTACCGGTAATTTTTTAGCTTCAAACTGGCTAAGAAGTACATCATTGCCTTCAACAATGTGAGCTTGGCTGTTCACTTTTACAGTAAACTGATCTTCATTGTTTACTTGGGGTAACGTTAAGCCAAACGCTTCTTGGTAGTAATTAAGGTCATGTTTTTTAGCAAACTCTTGTACTGTTTGCATAAACCCTAGTGGCCCACAGCAATATATATCGGGATTGTCCCACTGTTTAATATTGCTGGTAATGTCGCTCGACTGCTCACGTGTTAACAATAAAAATGAAAAATGACTAAATTGTGTGGCCAATTCTCGCAACTCATCAACACATTGGTGCTCGCCTGATTTTGCGTAATACACCAAATTTACTGCTTTGGTTGTTTGCGCTAAGTAATCGTCAAGCATTGCTAGCATCGGCGTTATACCAGACCCACCAGCTATAAATGTGGCGGGAGTATGTGTATTTTTAAATACAAACTCACCCGATGCAGCCGATATATTGCACCATGTACCCGCTTTAGCTTTGTTGTTTAATAGCCCGGTAAATCGTCCTTGTTCGCTTGTTTTAATTAACAAACGTATAAATCCCGTTTCGTTGAAATATTTAACACCTGAAGCAACTGTAAAAACGCGCGTTAATAATCGTCCATTCATTTCAATGGTTAAGCTGATGTGTTGCCCTGCGGTATGCGCAGGCCATTGTCTACTTGGTTTGAGCTGCAAACTCAAAAATTCACCATTCAATGATTCTGAACTAATCAGTTGTGCTCTAAATTGCCCTGCACGCCAAGCAGGTTTGAACACTTGCATTATTGGCTCTATATAGCCTGCAAACGTTTGATGGTGTAAAAACCACGTTGAAAATTGATTTAATGCCTGCGTCAACATTCTAATAAAATCTCTATATTGGTCTATTGCTCAATGGTTTGTGCAAACTGGGGTGTTAGCACAAATCAGAACCTTAATTATTTGAGCGTACAAGTGTAAGCTCAAACTTCAGCGCACAAGTGTACGCTGAAAATTTGAGTTTTCAACCCTATTAGCGTATTTATTCCACAATTTAGTTAAAAAAATCGAATGAAAAACAAACTAAACAAAATTAATAAACGTATTTGTAAACTTACTTTAAAAGTAAAAATAGACTTTACTAATTGAGCTTACTCATTTTAAAAGTTCGCGGCTAACATAGGTAACTAGCTAAAAGTAATAGCATTTTTCACTTATCGCAACGCTTAGCAAATTTTTACTGCTCGTGCTAACGTAACTATAATTTGATTAATTTTGGAAATATCATGGTCAACATAAAATCAAAAAAATATACATATTCTGTTAAAAGCGCCGCGCTAACGGCTGCTTTATTTTCGCTTTCTGCTATGCCAGTCAGTGCAGTAGATTTTAAAGCGCTGTCGAGTTTGCCACTAAATGTAAAAACAATAAGCGTTGCTGAGGGTGTGACTATTCCTTGGGCAATAGAGGCATTACCAAACGGTGATTTATTAATTACCGAGCGAAGTGGAAAACTATTTTTATTACGTAAAAACACCTCAACGCTTACCCAAGTAAAAGGATTGCCCGATATAGATGCTAACGGCCAAGGCGGTTTACTTGATTTAGCACTGCATACCGATGATAAAAACAACCAATGGCTTTACCTTACTTACTCAAGCGCTGAAGGCAAAGGCAGTGGTAGTAACACTGCATTAATGCGCGCAAAATTAAGTGATGACCATACTAAGCTATTAGAGCCACATGTTTTATACAAAGGTGAGCATAATAGTACAAAAGGCCAACACTACGGCAGCCGTATTGTGTTTGATAAACAAGGCTATGTTTATTTTTCAATAGGAGATCGTGGTTCTCGCGACATCAACCCGCAAGATCTTACTCGCGATGGAGGTAAAATTTATCGCCTTCATCAAGATGGCCGTATTCCAACTGATAACCCCTTTGTTAAACAAGCCGATGCTAAACATGCCGTATGGTCTTACGGACATCGAAACCCGCAAGGCATGTGGTTTGATACAAAAAATAATGTACTTTGGGCTCACGAACATGGCCCCCGAGGCGGTGACGAACTTAATTTAATAAAACCAGGATTAAACTACGGATGGCCGGTAGTTAGCTATGGCTTAAATTACAGCGGCACGTCATTTACAGACCTGCAAACAAAAGAAGGCATGCAATCGCCAACATCACAATGGACACCATCTATTGCGCCATCAGACATGCTATTTGTCACCAGCGACAAGTACCCTAAATTAAAAGGTAAAGTCCTTTTATCGTCGATGAAGTTTTCGTTTTTAAGCGCACTTACACTTGAAAACGATACGCTAAAAAGCCAAGAAAAAATATTAGAAGGCATTGGCCGCGTAAGAAGTTTAGCCCAAGGTGCTGATGGTTACATTTATTTAGGCCTAGATGGCCAAGGTATTAAACGCCTAGAGCCTGAGCTATAAAACCGTTTAGTAACCGCAGCATAGCAAATAATTCGTTTACCTTGTTTTAATTTAATAAGGTAAACGCCTTACTGCTAAAAGAACTTTTTATCGCTTTGTAGCGTATGGTAATGCAATCACTTTTATAAAATTAAGCGAGTCCCATGTTTTCGATATTCAAATCAGACCCAACAAAAAAATTACGTAAAGAGTACGACGCCAAATTAGAGCAAGGCATGCAAGCTCAGCGTAAAGGCGACATTAAAAGCTACGCCATGTTAAGCGAAGAAGCCGAAAAAATCTGGAGTGAAATAGAAGCGCTTGAGGCTAAAAAAGCCAAGTGAATTCGTATTAAACGTGTTTGCCCGTTTCACAAGCAGGTAGACGCGTTTAGCAATTATTCATCACCTCCTTTTTACAGATTCCACCCGCAAAAAATCTACCTTTATAATTGCCTTACACTAATAATTGTATTTAAAGCGGTTACTTTTATTATTGCTGCCGCCTTTTTTGTGGCAGTAAAATAATTTTAAAAGGCCTTTAGTTTTCATTTTAAATTTTTAATGACTGCATTTACTAAAGCGATGGCGTTTTTCCTCCTAAGTCAGAAAGTGAAGATACTTTCCTCTTTTGCACCTGTTGTTAAAAGTGCTATGGTCAACTATATCCGACTTAAAGTTTAATACTCGCAATGTGTTACAGGATTTGTTATTAATATTAAATATAAATAACAGGACATACATTACTCATAAAAAGAGGAAGGTGTCCTTTGATAAAGTTGTTAGCATTATTAAGGATACTTCTCAAACGATGGATTATGTTAATCAAATTATAAATAACCCTGATTATGCCGGTTGGTTTGCAGTTACAGGTCTAGGATTAGCTCTATTAGGTATTATTTCTACGGTACTGGCCTTTTATAAAGGGAAAAGAGCTAAAGAGCCGTTCTGTGTAATTACAAATAGAAAAGTTGTTAATTCACAATTAACTGATATTTCTGGTTTAGGCGTGACTTTCAACGGGCAAAAAGTAAGTAATCTGTCCATTACAACACTTTGCTTTTGGAATGCAGGTCAAGAAACAATTAATGGTACTGATATTCCTCCGAATACTCCTTTTAGAGTGTCGGCTAAAAAGGATGTTGTTATATATAGCCAAACTAAAAAGTTCGTCAAAAGGGATTCTAACTCTTTCCAGTCAAATTTAAATAATAATGAAATTAGTCTCAGTTTTGATTTTTTTGACGCTAATGATGGTTTTATTATTGATATCGTTCACTCTGGTAAATCTGAAAAAGATTTAAATTTTGATGCTGTGTTTAAGGGAGCTAAAGAACTTAACAGTAGGGCAACTTTTAGCTTTCATAATGCCCCAAAAGACATACGTGAAATGTTATCAGGTGAGTTTAAGTTACCATTATCGATACTTCTTTTAGTATTTCCTCCACTTATAGTTGTTGATGATCTATTTAATTTAACTCCAATAAGCGAAAATTTTCATTATTATGCTAATTATGTTGTAGGTTCTTTGTTCGTATTATCTTGTTGGGTATTTTCTTATCACCTTTTTAAAGCAAGGGTTCCTAAAGGCTTCAGTATTTCTGAGTAAATTGGCAAAAATAATATTAACAAGTCGGTTAAAAGGTTCATTGTTATCATCAAATTACTTAAAAACTTAATGCCTGAAATACTAGGAACTATTTTCGCTATTTTCATTCTAGCTTTTGCTTATTTACTATTCTTTATTGTATTTGAAATTTCACGCACACAGATTTTTGCTAATGGGATAAAAAAAATGATGTCTGGTGATTTAAATCCAATATCTATCGGTGCTGTTGTTGCAATTAGCATCTTTATAATTAGAGAGATTCTTGAGACTTATAGAAAAATAAACTCAAGAAATAGAAAAGTAAAAGCCTTAAAAGCAATTGTTTCAGAAGAAATAGAAATCAATTATTGGACGTGGCAAAAAATAGAAAGTCTTATTAAACAGGTTAAAGATTTGCCACCAAAGACTTGTTATCAAATAACAACATCTACTTCAGGCGTTGAGTGATTTGAGTTTTTTCGTCCTGATGGCGGAGGCGGTGGACAAGCTTTTCCTGCTGTTACTGAAGAAATATTTAATAAACTTATAATTGACATTGCCGAACTAGATAAGGCTTTTTACATCAAAGCTATCTTGTATAGTAAATCAATCGCTGAGTTGAAACACCTAAGAAATGGCTCTTATGATTTTATACATGAAACTCAAGAAGGTGAGCATTATGCGGATGGATTTGTTAAGTATGCTTTGGATGAGCTACCTGCTATTTATGTATCAATGAGTGATTTTTATGAAATCTGTACAGGCAATAAACTCGAGAAACATCGGATGCGATAAAAAGCCTAACAAGTATTCAAAAACGGATATTGCTCTTCCCCCCGCTTAATTAGCCTCACTATTATTTTCATCATACACATTTACAGGATTAATTTGCATTAGCAGTGCGGGGTTATCAATTGGTTTAAACCCATATTGCGCATACAAGCCATGCGCATCCGATGTGGCTAATAAAAAGCGCCTGAGGCCTTGTAGCTCAGGGTGTTCTACTATTGTTTTAATGAGTAACTTGCTCAGGCCACACCCTTGCAGGTGCGGGGTAATAAATACATCAGCCAAGTAGGCAAAAGTAGCGTTGTCGGTAACTACCCGTGCAAAACCAACTTGCTCGTTATGAGCGCTATACACGCCAAAGCACATTGAGTTATCAATCGCTTTTTGCATCACACTTTTAGGTATGCCTTTTGCCCAGTAACTATTAGCAATAAAGTTATAAATAACGTTAAAGTTAAGCTTAGACTTGTCTGTACTAATTGAGTAGTTGTGAGGTTGTTGAGTCATTTTTAACTATCCAGTGAAGTATTTAATAGTTTTTTACATACTTTAACTGTGTATCGTGTAGTTTTGAAAGCAACAGTAACGAGCAAATAGCACCAAATAACGCTAATGCCATATCAGACTGTGTATCCCACACATACCCTTGCGTCCCTAAAAAAGCCTCAGCGTTTTCACCGGTCAGTACTGCCACCCACCATTCTATTAATTCGTAAAACGCACTAAACGCCAAACTGACAGATATAACAAATAAAGTTAACCAACCTCGGCCATTCACAACCTGCTTTCGTAGCAGTATTTCGCGCGCTAGCAAAGCGGGTACAAACCCCTGAAAAAAGTGCCCTACTTTGTCATAGTTATTTCGCTCGCTACCAAATAAATTATCAAATAAAGGTACCTCTGCGTAGGTATAATGACCACCCACCATCAGCACAATACAATGCACTAAAATAAAAAAGTACAATAAAGAGGTTAATTTAAAGTATTTGTACGTGCTTGCTATAAGTGCTAATCCAATCACTGCGGGAATAACTTCAAGTAACCAAGTGAATTGATCTTTAGGGTTAATGCCAGACCAAATTAATACACCAAAGAAAAGGCTTAGCCATGCAAATTTCACGAGTATACTTACCTTATTCATTTAATTTTAATACAGTTTACCTTTTCAATATTAACAAAACCACCACCTGATATTGGCTTAATTAATAGTAAACAGTACTTTTATCTGTAGTTAGTTTTAGCTGTTAACCGATTAAATAAAGTAGGGAAAAACCGTTTTATTGTTGGTGCCCAACCACTTAACCCTTGCCCTACAATAACTTCGTCTTTTTTGTTGGCAATTGCTTTTATCATTTTTGCAGCAGCACAGGATACTGCCATGCCGTTTTCAATTGATTCTTCGGGTTTATTTTGTGCGACGCCCTGCTCGTTTAACGAGTTATGCGCAATTGCTGTTTTTATCGAACCTGGGCAAATCGTTAAGCAATGAATATTGTGTTCAGCCACTTCCGCCCGCAGGCAATCCATAAATCCTACAACCGCATATTTAGAGCCTGAATAACCCGTTCTAAACTTTGAGCCAACTTTTCCTGCCACACTACTAATAGCCACTATTGAACCGCTTTTTCTGGCAACCATTGAGGGTAATATTGCTTTTGTCAGTGCTATTAAACCAAAATAATTAACCTCCATCAGCTGGCGGTATACATTAAAGTCATTTTCTAAAAATAAACTCCGCTGAGATACCCCGCCATTATTTATTAAAATATCTATGGCGGGTATGTCATCAATTTGTGAATTCACTGAGCTAAGCACTTGCTCTGGGTTTGCTAAATCAAGCGGTATAATTAAATGTCCATCACCTTCAAGCGTTGCTTTTAACTCAGTGAGCTTTTCAACATTGCGGGCAGATAAAATAATGCGTGCGCCTAACTTTGCAAATTGAACGGCAAGCTCTTTACCAATACCTGACGATGCGCCGGTGATCCACACTGTTTTATTATTAAAATCCATTTGCACCTCTTTACTTTATTACGCTTTTGTTGGTCCAGCTATCGTATTCACTTCGTTTTCAAGCTGTTTGTAGAATCCCATTAAAAATAATAATTCAACGGTTACGTACAATGGGCCAATAATTAAACCTATTAAATCATCAACAAACGCAGGCTTTTTACCTTCATAATAATGCCCAATAAACTGCAGCACCCAGCCAAAAACAAATACCCCCACGCCAATGCTTAACCAAGGCCAAAAAGCCATTGCCGCGATTGGCTGCGCCGCTAAAAGTAGTAAAGTAAACAAAACGCCCATTATTAAGCCAAGCGACACACTTAACATTAAGTAATACACCACGCTTGCAAAAACAAAAAGCTGTGCACCATCAATAAGTAAGCTGCCAAGGGGTAACTGAATACGTGCTAATAAGCACAGCACCGCAAATACAATAAGCGGAATACCAAAAAAGTGAGTTAAAACATTGCGTTTAGAGCGGTGGTATAAACCATATTTGCCCAGTTGTTGTTGAAGTGTTTGCATTGTGTATTCCTCTATAAAGTTTTAACTAAAAACTGAACATAACAAATAAAAGTGTAGCAACAATGTCACCTACCCGACACTTACAAAACTAAACCAACGCTGAAATAATACGTCTCTTTTCCCACTCTGGTTGACTATCCATTCTTTCGCGCCCTTTTTGATACTCCTGTTCAAGCATTTTTTGTAGTTCATCCATTTTTTTATTAATTGAATCACTGTCAGCGCCTTGCTTTTGTAACTGCTCAGATAACGCTTCTATTAATGCTTTTATCTCGGTTATTTTGTCTTTATCGATACCTAAACGCTGGTATACCAATGCCTCTTGGGCATTTTGTAAAAAGTTATTAGCAACCTTTGGCCCATTTAACGATTTCTCTTCTTTGGTGGTCTGTTGAATAGGGACATCAATTGCCGCACGGTTACTTTTTAATGCCGTATTAGTGTCACTCACATAGCGACTATATTGATTTATAGAGGGAATTATCATCATTAGCTTAAATCCATTGCCGCAAAGTATTACTTGTAGCAATTTTAGTTCCAACAAAGAGCACAAATAAACTAGTCTAAAGCTAGGGTTTATTGATCTTTTATGGTTGAATTTTCAGCGACCTATTTGGTATTTGGGTAAGGTAAAGCTAGGCAACCAACACTCTAGTTAAACTATTTAGGGTGTGTTTTCATCTGGCTAGTAATTTTCAATTCAACGCAGTTAGCGCTAAAAAAACGGTTTGTTATAGGCTTATTGTTCACCGCTCAAGTTAACTAGCAAGCGCTTGTAGTTTACGTATATCCAACACAGTAATGCACTGATACCCCAAACTTATGGCACTTTGTTTTACCAGTTTTTGTAGTATTTGATTAATAGTTTGCCGTGTTAGGTAGGTCATATCAGCTAACTGTTGCTGAGATAATGCCAAAGGCGCTGAAAAATTGGTTTGCTCACCCAGCATTAATAATCTGTTACATACCTTTTGCTCTGCACTGTGCAATGCATGATCTTCCATTGAAGAAAACATAAGGCGTAATTTTTGTGCCAATAGTAAACCAAACTCTTGCCAATACTCAGGGTGTTTACCTAATAACTGCTCCAGTGAGCGTTGTGGAACGAAATATAGCTCTGCATTAGTTTGCGCATAAACGTCATGGGTTCTTAAGCCTTTATCAAATAATGTTACTTCACCAAACCATAGTGACGCATCAATGAAACTCAATACGGCCTCTTTTCCATTACTATTTACGCCACTTATTCGCATAATGCCGCTTAAAACAACGTATATTCCGTCGTGTGGGTCACCACGTAAAAATAATGACTCATGCGCATTAAGGCTTATGCATTTGCCATTAGCTAACAAAAACTGTTTTAAGTGCTCACACCGGCTAGCAAACCATGGTCCCTTTTCAATAATGTCGATTTGTTTTTGTGTTATTGCGCTCATTTTAAATCCGTAATTTATCTAACTCGTTTCTCACCCATTGTGAGCCAAGATATTGCTCTAAATGCTGCTGTGCAAATTTTAAAAAGTTTCGCGCCGCATGCGATATATGCCTGTCGGTTCGCATAACAAAATACCAATGGCTTGCCAAATGAGTGTCGGTAACTGTTAATACCTTAAAGTTTGCATCGTCTTTTGCAAGCACGTGGCGAGATAAAACAGCGATTCCCATGCCCGACGATACCGCAACTCTAATTGCTTCATTACTGGCCATTTGTACCGAATCGCTGAGTACTAAACCACGACTTTGTAGCTCGCTTTCAAATAACATGCGTGTTGCCGAGCCATTTTCGCGTAATAAAAATCGGTATTGCATTAAATCCCCAAGCTTTACTGACTTTACACTGGCAAGAGGATGATTAACCGGCACAATAAACTCAAGCGGATTATGTAAAAAACGTGCAGCTTGCGCATGTTCAAGCGATGGAGGATGGCTGAAAACATAAATATCGTCTTCACCTCGCTCAAATCGATCAAGCACTTCTGCACGGTTGCCTATCTCAAGAGGAAGCTCTACATGCGGGTGCAAATTACTATAAGGCCCCAACAATTTGGGCAAAATGTACTGCGCGGTATTGACCATGGCTATTTTACACCTGCCGCGCTCTCCGCCATTGAGCTCTGTTAAAAAGTCTTGGTAGTCTTCAAAATGCCCAAATACTTGCTGGCAAGTTTTAAAAAGCGCTAACCCAGCCTCTGTTACATGCAGTTTTTGTTGCTGCATATGTATTAATGGCTCGCCTATGGTCTCTTGCAAGCGTTTTATTTGCAGCGAAACAGTGGGCTGGGTTAAGTGCAAGCGCCTCGCGGTTTCACTAATTGAACCTGTTTTTACTACGCTCATAAATACTTCGAGCAACCTAAATGAAATATGTCGTAAATCCATAACGCCCACCTATAGATAATTACCTATACCTAACTAGTATTTATTTTATTATTTACTATACAAAGTTTTAAATACAATAGCGCTACTTAATTTCATATTTAAAAGGAAATGTTGTGCCTGATATAGTTGTTATGTTTTTTATTTTAGGATTAGTAGCAGGAATATTACGCTCTGATTTAACCATTCCTAAAGCAACGTACGAAACGCTAAGCTTATTACTCATGCTAACTATTGGTTTAAAAGGCGGCATGGTACTTCATGGTAATTTAAGTTGGCAGCTACTACCAGAAATGGGCACAGTTATGCTTTTAGGCGCACTTATTCCGCTACTGTTATATCCCATTTTAAAATACGTTATTAAATTATCGGTGGCCAACAGCGCCAGTATTGCAGGGCATTATGGCTCGGTAAGTGCCGGTACTTTTGCGGTTGCGTTAGCGTATGCCGAATCTGCAAATTTAGCCGTAGGCGCTGAAGTAACACTCTATTTAGTTATGCTGGAACTTCCCGCTATCATTGTTGGCTTATTACTTTACCGCAAGCTTGATAAAGACCCAGGCCAAACAAGTTCACTCTCATTAAAAGCGCTCTGGCACGAAACCCTTACCAACAAAAGTGTTATTTTATTAGTGGGTGGTGTAATTATTGGCATGATGTACGGCACATCACAAGGCAGCCAGGTTACCAGCTTATTAACAAGCAGTTTTAAAGTAGTGCTCGCTTTATTTTTACTAGAAATGGGATTAGTAGCTGCACAAACACTTCGCCCTTTCCCATGGCAACATTGGAAATTAGCCACTTTTGCTATTATTACCCCATTATTTTTGGGCACACTAGGTGTGGGCGTAGGTACTTTATTAGGATTAGAACTTGGTTCAGTGGTTATACTCGGTAGCTTGGTAGCCAGTGCCTCTTACATTGCAGCCCCTGCTGCAATAAAAGCCGCTATTCCCAAAGCCGATATAGGCCTTGCCATGCTTAGCTCGCTGGGTGTTACTTTTCCGTTCAATGTAATAGTAGGTATTGGCCTTTACCACCAGCTTGCCGTCGCTATTCAATAGCTAACATTTAGCGCGGTGAGTTGCCACTGACCTTTAACGGTTAACCAGTTTTGTGTGTGGGTTAATATAAAACATTCTTTTCCAACCTTGGCTTTCATTTGTTGCAAGCCAAGGCAGTGGAAATAAAGACACAATTGAATAATGAACATGAGGTGGCTTACCGACTGTATTTCCTGTGCTACCCAGTAAGCCAATATTTTCATTTAGCTTTACAACGTCACCTTCACTTACAGTGTAGCTATTTAAATGTGCTAAATAATGAATACGCCATTTAGCCCCAAGTATAGCAACTACCTTACCGCCTCTTTTAAGCTCGCCACTAAACACAACAAGCCCGTTAACGGGTGCAACAACATGCGTATTTTTCTTACCAAAAATATCAATACCTTTATGAACCCCCGACTTACCCCATGGCTCATACCAAAAAGTAGCATGATTCCAATCGTTGGGTGTTGCTCCTAATACGGGATTAGCTATTTTTTCAGGCAAAGCAAACACGGCGAGTACTAGGGTTAATATAATAATGACTAAGGTGAGCAGTAATATTTTTATGGGTTTCAAAATAGGGCTTATTTTTGAGTTAAACAATTAAATGTATTATTAACCCGCAATTATGAATAGATGATGAGCATTTTAAAAAGCAAAGAACACAAAAAAGCCGATGCAAGATTACTCTAACATCGGCTTTTTCACTATGGTAATACTTATTATAAAGAAAGCTCTTCTTTAGCACGTGTTAAATTGTGCGACACCATTGTGCTATTAGACATTGATTTAGCTTCGTATAAATCAGCAAGACCAGCTGTTTCGTTGTTCGCTTTTAAACGCGCTATACCGCGGTTGCTTAACGCAAATGAAGTCAACTGGCGTACTTTAAATCGAGGTGCATCAGCATCTTTTAACAATGCAATTGCTTTAGTACAAATTGCTTCAGCCTGTGCGTAATTTTTAGATTTAACATTAAGTGCGCAGTTGTTAAACGATTGCTCAAGCGGCTGCGGCGCAGTTTGCGCTTCAATAACCATTAATTTGTAATCACTTGAATCAGCCATTACAGCTGCAGAGCAAGTTAATAATGAGCCAAGAGCGATGGTTTTTAAAAGTGTACGTTTCATGGTTTGCCTTTCCTAATTAAGTGAGTCGTGCTTGTTGCCGACAACTGAACTTTAGAGTAAAAGCTCAAACCTCACAAACGATAAAAACAAACTCAATAAGTGAATAAAATTAACCTATAGACTTTAGTCTAATAACCTTAAAAATATCTGGATTATTTAGTAAATTACATTTTATAAACTATGACTAAAAATAACGCTGTGGTTATAAAAATAGGATTAAAACAATAAAAACTATAATGATACCAATACAAAAAAGCCCCAGCAGGTTAAACCTAGCTGGGGCTTTTTTTTAACTTGGCGCTAACTAAAGCAGCTTATAAAGAAAGCTCTTCTTTAGCGCGATTTAAGTTGTGCGATACCATAGTGCTGTTAGACATTTGGTTAGCTTCGTACAAATCGGCTAAAGCAGCTGTTTCGTTATTTGATTTTAAACGCGCTACACCACGGTTACTTAATGCGAATGATGTAAGCTGGCGTACTTTAAAACGTGGTGCGTCTGCATCCTTTAAAAGCGCAATTGCTTTAGTACAAACTTCTTCAGCTTGTGCATAATTTTTAGACTTAACATTAAGTGCACAGCTATTAAATGATTGCTCAAGTGGCTGCGGCGCAGTTGCAGTTTCAATAACCATTAATTTGTAATCACTTTGATCAGCCATTGCAGCAGCTGAACAAGTAAGTAAAGAGCTAAGAGCGATAGTTTTGATAAAAGTTTTCATGGTCGTAGTCCTGTTATGCCAATTGTTTAAATTAGTGAGCTTTTTTAGCGTCAAGAAAATAGCTTAATAACAAGGCAAAAATTATGAAATATAGTCGTTCTATATAAATAATTTTTAACGCAGTTAGTGAGTTATTTAATTCGCTAAAATGATCATGTTTTAATAAAATTGGTATTAGTTAAGTCGTGCTTGTTGCCGACAACTGAACTTTAGAGAATTACCATCAAACCGACAAACGATAAAAACAAAACCAATAAGTGAAGATAATTAACTTATAGACTTTAGTCGAATGCCGACCATTAATTTCGAAGATTGACATCTATCAAAACAACCAAAAATTTAAACTTATTGAGTGCGTTCAAGCAACTTCACTATTTGGGCTACAACCATTTCTGGCTCATCTTTTTGCGGGTAGTGATAGCTTTTATTTGTTATGACTATTTCACCTTGGGGAAATGCATTAACCCATTTTGAATGTAAGTCACCCCACATTTCACGCGCTTTGTCGGTAAAAAATAATACAGATGGCTTTTTATACTTTTTAACGGAGGCGATAACAGTCACGGGTATATCAGCAATTTGCGGATAATCAGGTAGCGGGCGTTTTGCCCAGAAATCTAAATACTGATTCGACATGCCATTTTTCATGTCATCAAGCTTTATTGCTGCAATTTCTTTTTCAGCGCGTGGTAAATCAATCGCGCGCATAATATCTACATCATGCTCTGATGCAGGCTCAATTAACATCAGCGCTTTAATCTGATTAGGGTATGTTGCAGCAAATACACGCGCAATATAAGCACCATAAGAGTGCGCAACATACACAACAGGCTCATCTACTTTAAGTGCTTTAAGTAATAACACAGCCTCAGCTGCATATTCTTCAGAGCTGTAGTTTTTCTTTATTTGCGCAGAGCCACCATTACCAATACGAGAATACCGTATAACTTTCGCGTGCTTGGTAAGTGACTCAAAAACAGGATCCCAATCACTTAAACCAGCAGAGCCGCCCGCTTCAAGTAAAATAGTATGTTTACCTTCACCTGCTAATTCGTACTCTACATCAAAGCCATTTATTTGAACCTTAGCTCTACTGGCCATTACAACGTGCGGGATAAAAAGCGAATAAAAAATGATTGCGGTAAAGAGTATTCTCATCTTATTTTTTACGTAAGTTTATTTTAAAAATTACCTTAAGCGATATTAAATATGACTTCCAGCGATAATAGTTAAATTTACTAAAGTTTAAATTAAGGTACCTATAAACTCTCTCGCCCATATGCCATAATCTAAATAATTCATTATTTTAGTAACTTGGCGCATATTTGTGCATTTTAAAGTTAACTACTCAGGGTTTTACCATGGCATATCAAGAGCAAAATCAAGCAACTATTTACTGGCACGATTATGAGACTTGGGGGGCAAGCCCTCAAAAAGATAAGCCGAGCCAATTTGCGGGTATTCGTACCGATCTTGATTTAAATATAATTGGCGAGCCGCTTATTGAATATTGTAAGCCGCAAGCGGATTACTTACCCCACCCTGAGGCATGTTTAATTACCGGTATTACGCCACAAGTGGCGATGAAAAAAGGCTTGGTTGAAGCTGAGTTTATTGCAAAAATTCATGCTGAATTTAGTGCGCCAAATACCTGTGTGGCTGGTTATAACAGTATTCGCTTTGATGACGAAGTAAGCCGTTATAGCTTTTACCGTAACTTTTACGACCCTTACGAGCGCGAATATAAAAACAATAACAGCCGCTGGGATATTATTGATTTAGTACGTGCTTGCTATGCGCTACGCCCTGAGGGCATTGAATGGCCGCTAAAAGAAGACGGTAGCCCAAGCTTTAAGTTAGAACATTTAACAGTAGCCAACGGTATTGAACACGCTGCTGCGCACGATGCGCTAAGCGATGTTACAGCCACTATCGCACTGGCTAAGCTAATAAAAGAAAAACAGCCAAAGCTTTATAACTTCTTTTTTGGGCTACGAAATAAAAAAGCGCTTGGCGATTTAGTTGATGTATTTAACATGACGCCGCTGGTACATACTTCATCGCGTATTCCTGCAACGCAAGGCTGTACAACGTGGGTGGCACCTATGAGCTTTCATCCGGTAAATAAAAACGCCGTTATTTGTTTTGATTTAACCCAAAGCCCGCAAGTGTTAATTGATTTAAACGTAGAAGAATTACGTAAACGACTATACACCAAACGCGTTGATTTAGCCGAGGGCGATTTACCTGTTGGTTTAAAGCTGGTGCATTTAAACAAGTGCCCTATTTTAGCGCCTGCTAAAACGTTATTGCCTGAAAACGCAGCCCGTTTAGGAATTGACCGCGAGCAGTGCCTTGCTAATTTAGCTGTTTTAAAAGCCAATACCGAGCTTCGCGATAAAGTAACTGAAGTGTTTAACGAACAAGGCGATTACAGCGCAACTACTAACGTTGATTACTTACTTTACGATGGCTTTACAAGCCATGCCGACAAAGCTAAATTTGCGATTATTCGCGATGCTAAGCCAGATGAACTAGCGGGCTTAAATTTAGATTTTGAAGATAAAAAGTTCAATACATTACTGTTTAGATACCGTGCACGAAACTGGCCTGAAACGCTCAACCAGCAAGAGCTTGATCAATGGCGCCAGTATTGTCAAAACAAGTTAATGCACGGGGAAGATCAACCCTCAATTAGCGCACAAGATTTTATGATAACCCTTGAAAACTTGGCCCATGAGCACGACGACAGCGAAAAGAACCTCACCATTTTAAAGGCGCTTTATAACTACGCGCAGAGTATGTAATTTGCTTTAAGTTTATTTTTATAGTGCATATAAAAACGCGACGCTTTAATTACTAAAGCGTCGCGTTTTTTGTTTGAATTATTATGGGCTTCGCCCATCACGCAAGCAAGCTTCGCGTCTACAAGTAAAACACACATCTACACCTTCGCGGTAGACGTTGAGTTTGCTCACGTGAAAAGCTCAGCTTTTAATTGCTAAAATAAAACATAATCCTCAAAGAGAAGATAATGAGGAGTAAATGATAAAACATAAGCCAATAATAACTTTGCCTAATCACTTCCTCTAAAAGCGCAGCGCCTCTTTTCCTCTTTGTGAATACATCAGTTTACGGGCTTGCCCGTCACGCAAGCAAGCTTAGCGTCTACAAGTAAACCCTCACCTACACTAGCGCGGTAGACGTAGAGCTTGCTCACGTGAAAAGCGCAGCTTTTAATTGCTAAAATAAAACATAATCCTCAAAGAGAAGATAATGAGGAGTAAATGATAAAACATAAGCCAATAATAACTTTGCCTAATCACTTCCTCTAAAAGCGCAGCGCATCTTATCCTCTTTGTGAATAAATCACTTTACGGGCTTTGCCCGTCACGCAAGCAAGCTTCGCGTCTACAGAGTTATTTTTTATGCAGCGCTTCTATACGAGCAAGTAAGCTTGAAGTGTCATATCGGCCGCCGCCAAGTGCTTGTACGTCGGCGTAATATTGGTCGACCGTTGCCGTCATTGGCAATGTTGCGCCGTTGTTTTTAGCTTCATCAAGCGCAATCCCTAAATCTTTACGCATCCAATCTACCGCAAAACCAAACTCGTATTCGCCTGCCCACATTGTTTTGTAACGGTTTTCCATTTGCCACGAACCGGCAGCCCCTTTAGAAATGGTTTCTATAACTTTTTCGCCATCAAGCCCCGCTTGCTTGGCAAAATGTAATCCCTCGGCTAAGCCTTGTACAACACCTGCAATACAAATTTGATTAACCATTTTACAAAGCTGGCCCGAGCCTACGCCACCTAACAATTGGCTAAAACGGCTAAACGCCGCCATTACAGGCTGTACTTTTGCAAATACGGCTTCATTGCCACCGGCCATGACCGTTAAAACACCATTTTCAGCGCCGGCCTGTCCGCCAGATACGGGGGCATCAATAAAGTCGATATTTTGCAGCGCCGCTTTTGCAGCCACTTCACGGGCTACTTCCGCAGAGGTTGTTGTGTGATCAACCAATATAGTGTGCGGTAACATACCCGCTAAAACACCGTCGTCGCCATAAACTACAGAACGTAAATCATCATCGTTACCAACACACATAAATACAATATCAGCGCCTTGAGCCGCTTCGCGTGGGGTGTGTGCAAAGCTTCCTTTGTATTGTTCAGTCCAACTTTGCGCCTTGGATTGTGTTCGATTAAATACACATACGCTATGACCTTTATTGGCTAAATGCCCCGCCATGGGGTAACCCATTACGCCTAAACCTATAAATGCGACTTTCATTGACATAAAAATGACCTATTTAACTGCTAACTTAGAAACTAGGTCTCGATTATGTCAACCGACCAACAAAAAAGCGAATGAAAGTCTTTGTAAAATTTCCACCAATTGGAAATTAAGTAGGTAACCTATGGATAGTATTTATCAATTTAATGCACCACTTTATAACAGTGATAATTTTTCTTTAAGCCAGTTAAAAGGCAAAACCGTACTCATTGTCAATACGGCCAGTAAATGTAGTTTTTCAATGCAATTAAATGCCCTCGAAAAGCTTTACCAAGAGTACAAGCACCGTGGTTTTACGGTACTTGCATTCCCATGTAATCAGTTTGGACAGAACGAACCGCTTGATAATTTAGCTATAAAAGATTTTTACCAAATGCAGTTTGGCGTATCGTTTGAAGTATTTGGCAAAGTCATGGTCAATGGCCCAGACGCCCACCCTTTATTTGGCTATTTAAAATGCCATACACGCGGTATTTCACAAAACCGGGCAGTTAAATGGAATTTCACAAAATTTTTAATTAACTCACAAGGGCAACTAGTTGCTCGTTATGCACCGCGTACAAAGCCCGACACACTCAAACACGTTATTGAAACAAACCTGCTGCAAGCAGCTAAATTAAGTAATAAAAAAGCAATCGCTACTTGAGCACATGGCAGTAACGTAGTTTAATTTAAGCATATTCACTATTTTAAACGCACCAAATTGCTGGAGCCTCATCATGAACATTGCTTTTTTTAGCGCGCAAAAGTACGAAAAACCTTTTTTTGAACACAGTATTGCACCTCATAGTAGCTTAGCAATGACCTATTTTGATCAATCGCTTAACGAGCAAACTGCGGTTTTAGCAAACAACTTCAATGCAGTATGCGTGTTTGTAAACGATACAGTTAACGCTGAGGTTATAAAACTATTGGCAGAACAAGGTGTAAATACCATACTACTGCGCTGTGCCGGTTTTAATAATGTTGATTTAGGTGCGGCCAAAGCACATAACATCAATGTATTACGTGTACCTGCATATAGCCCCGAGGCCGTTGCTGAACACTGTATTGCACTTATGCTTGCACTGAGTCGAAAAACACACAAAGCCTACAACCGCGTGCGCGAAGACAACTTTGATTTAAACGGGTTACTTGGTTTTAACTTACACAACAAAACAGTGGGTATTATTGGGTGCGGAAAAATTGGCTTAGCGCTTTGTAATATACTCAATGGGTTTGGCGCAAAGGTGTTGGTATGCGACCCAAATGCAATGCCGGGTAACTACACCATTACCGACCTAAACACGTTACTAACCCAAAGCGATATTATTTCACTGCATTGCCCACTCAACGAGCAAACACATCACCTAATCGATGAACGTGCTTTTGATAAAATGAAGCCTGGCGTTATGCTTATCAACACTTCACGCGGGGCATTATTAAACAGTAAAGCGTGCATACAAGCACTTAAAACACAAAGGCTTGGCTACTTAGGGCTCGATGTTTACGAACAAGAATCCGAACTGTTTTTTAAAAACCACAGCGACGAAATTAACCAAGACGATATATTTTCCCGTTTAGTCGGTTTTAAAAATGTGCTGATCACCGGGCATCAGAGCTTTTTTACTCAAGAAGCACTCACCGAAATAGCAAACACTACTATTACCAATGCCCTTGAGGTAGAACTAAATAAACCGCTAAGCAACGTAGTTTTTAATAATTAACCTGAACTCAGGTTATTTAACATTTATAGCCATTTACACTTGCCAAAATATGCTGCGCGATGGTATCTATTAATTAAATTTGATGGCTTTTAGCAGGTGTTTAAATGGAAAAAACAGCGTTATTCATAGATGCAGAAAATATAAGCCATAAATTTATAGATCAAATAATGGCTAAGTTTGAACATATTGAGGTTAAAAAAGCGTACGGCAACTTTGGGGCAGTACAATTAAAACCTTGGGTAAATATTTGTTCGCGCCATGCAATAGAAATGGTGTACCAAGAAAAACTCGTAAAAGCTAAAAGTAATGCGGCCGATATTGCGTTAACTGTTGGGGTTATGGAGTCTTTGTATGTCTCCCCGATTGACACTTTTGCAATAGCCTCTTCTGATTCTGACTTTGCGGCTTTAGTACACTTTTTAAGACGAAATGGTAAAAAGGTAATTGGATTTGGTAATAATACAGCCAGTGCTAAACACTATTTTGATGACTTTTATATTTTAGGTAAAAAAAATACAATACCTAAAGTAAAAAGTATTGCCTCTGCTGATACCTACCATTTAGCACTTGTAAAAGAAGCCGTTGAAAACACACAACACGCAAAAACTGGACTCTCCGAAACAGTGGATGTGGGTACCTATCTCCATCGAATATTCAACATTACAAAAAAGCAGCTTGGCGTAAATAAGTTGTATCAATATTTTAAGCATCACGACCAGCATTTTAAAATGCAAAAAGCCCCCGACGGAGGCTTTTTAGTTTCACTGCATTAAGTCATTAACCAAACGCGACGTTTGCAAATACCAAGGTCATTAATATTGGGCATACAAAGCGGATATACTGGGCAAACCAAAAATGCGCGCCCGTGCTAGCTTGGTGTAACTTATTACCCCGTTTGAACATCCAACCAACCGTTATGAAGTAAAACAACCCCATCAGCGGGAGCTGATATTGCGTAAACAGCATAATAACTAAACCAAATAACCAATCGAAGTTTAATATAATTGCACTTGCACATATTAAAACCACTAAGCTCACTAACCACGTAGCTTTAGTGCGGTTAACGTTGTGGTTTTCCACTAGAAATGCAACTGGAATTTCAGTTGATGAAATAGTAGACGTCACTGAGGCTATCGACATTAATACAAAAAACAATAAACCAACCAGTAACCCTATTTCTCCCATGGTATTAAATAGCTCTGGTAAAATGGCAAATATAAGCTGCCCTTCACCAATTAATTTACCGCCACTAAATACCTCAACGCCGTTATGTTGTGCAACATAAATAGCCGGAATAATGAGTAAGCCAGCTAAAAACGCAACGCTCGTGTCAAGTAATGCAACACTTGCAGTTAGCTTTGGTAAATTAGCATCAGGTTGTAAATACGAGCCGTAAATCATCATACAACCCACACCCAAAGAGAGCGAAAAAAATGCTTGCCCCATAGCCGCGATAATTAAATTTGGATCGAGTATTTGGCTAAAATTAGGCATTAAATAGGCTGCAAAACCTTCGCTTGCACCATCCAAAGTGGCTATGTAAGCAATAAGCGCCACAAGTAACACTAATAGCATTGGCATGAGTCGGCGCGACCACGTTTCAATACCCGATTTAACCCCTTTTAAAATAATGCAGGCCGTTAAAATAAGCATTAATGGTGTAAACACAAAATTACGCGCGACTGAGTCACTGTGCAAAAATTCGCTCACACTGTGTAAACCAACAAAGGTTGTCACAGGCTCAATTGCGTACGACAACATCCAGCCTGCCACAATTGAATAAAAGCTCAGCATAACTACGGCACCCGCAAGGCCAATATAGCCCGCAGCTGCACCTATTTTACGATTACTATCTTGCCACGCGTCACCCAGTGCTTTTACCGGGTTTGCTTGTGCGTTATGACCTAAATAAAGCTCAGTATAAAGCGCCGGAAGTGCCAATAAAAAGATGACCAGAAAATAGACGAGTAAAAACGCACCACCGCCATGGTTAGCAGCTTGTGTAGGAAACCCCCAAATATTACCCAAACCCACTGCCGCGCCAGCAGCGGCCAAAACAAAACCAAGTCGGCTTTGAAACCCATCACGCATTTGTGCCATACATCTACAAATCTGTTATTATTTTGATTGTTGTGAATTAAACCATATTTAATGCCAGCTGAGTAATAAAATTGTATTCAGGCTTTATTAGTCGCGTTAATTGCTCACAATAACAACGACTTTCTTATTTATGGGCCTATATGACCGCACATTTTTTTAATAACGCATTAAGTATCAAGTCAACTAATTTTGCCAATTTACCCCAAAGCGCAAATACCGTTTTGTTATTTAACGCCAATACACTTAATGTAGCTGATTACGACTTACCTCGTTTACTTAGCGAGCTTGAATTAAGCGTTATTAATCGCCGAAAAAACCCAACAGCTAAACAAGAATATTTAGCAAGCCGCTTACTTTTAAAAATGCTTGTGAAAACCACCTTCCCTGAATTTGCAAATGTGGCGCTAAATGCTATTACTACAAACTTTAACCACACTACGGCTAAGTTAGAGTTACATATTAACGATTGTGTTGTTAATACGTGCATATCGCATTCTCATGGTTTTGTTGGGGTTGCTTTAAATTCAAAAAATAACACTTTTGGCTTCGACCTTGAAAAAATAAGCCTAACACGCCCAATTGAAAAACTAGCCAAACATTTTTACCACTCAGACGAAGTGACGTTAATTACATTGCAACCTAATACGCAAAGCCAGGCCAATACCTTTTTTAGAATATGGACATTGAAAGAATCATTAGCTAAAGCAACTAGCCGCCCTATTGCGAAATTACTTAGTCCCAATGTATTTACCGAACTTGCGGTAGCAAACCTTGCTTCAAGCAGCCAAGTTGTTAGCACGCAAACAGAGGCATTTGATTTAACCTTAGTGCATAAAAAAAGCACCGACTGGCGATGCTTTTTATTAACCGAACAGTCGCTTAGTATTTAAGCCTCTAATAACCGGCTATGAATAGCCTGAACCACGTTGTCAGATTCACTCTGCTCAACTAAAAAGCATAAGTTGTGCTTACTTGCACCGTGACAAATTAATCGAATATTAAAGTCGCTTAATACCTGCATTAACTTCATTTCGTGTTGGCGAAGTTGAATTTCTGAACCAATAAGCGCCACCAGCGTTAAGTTGTTCTCAACCGATACATGGCAAAATTCAGCAAGCTTATCTAAACACGCTTGGTCTAGCTCTGGGCGTGATGCGTTAGGCGCGTTATCAAGCGTTATTGCCACACTGATTTCAGAGGTGGTTACTAAATCAACCGATATATTAAACTCGCTTAAAATAGTAAATACACGGGCTAAAAAGCCGCTAGCCAGTAACATTTCAGGGCTTTTAAGGGTAAGCAAAATTTGGTTTTTACGTTGCGTTACAGCGCGTATACCTGGTTGCTGCGATTTTTCACGCTCTATCCACGTACCACCGCGTTCAGGTTCGCGGCTTGAACCAACAAATACATTAATATGACTACGACTGGCTGGCAAAATAGTCGCTGGGTGCAATACCTTAGCTCCAAAGGTAGCCATTTCAGCGGCTTCATCAAAGCTCAAACGGGCAATAGGCGACGCCTTTACACATAAACGCGGGTCGGTGCTAAAAATCCCCACTACATCCGTCCAAATATGTACACTTTTAGCGTTTATTGCCTCTGCAAGTAAAGCGGCACTGTAGTCAGACCCACCACGGCCAAGGGTTGTTGTTTGGCCAAATTCGTCACTACCAACAAAACCTTGCGTTACAATAACTTGTTCATCTAATAGAGGAATTAAATATTCTTTTGCAGCTTGTGCTGTTGCGCTTACATTAGGTGTTGCTTTTCCAAACTGGCTGTCTGTTTTAAGGACTTGGCGTACATCAAACCGATCGGCATTTAAGCCTTTTAAACGCAGCACTTGCGCAAATAAATACGACGATAAACGTTCACCAAAGCTCAACAGTTCATCGTGTTGTTGTGCAGTAGTCAGTTGTTGCTGAGCGAGTGCTTGAAATGCTTTTAATGTTTCGTTAAAGCCTACGGCTAAATCGGCATCAAGTGATAATTCATCTAAAATGGCTTGTTGAATAGCAAGAACACCGTCAATATTTTCTTGGCGTTGTTCGCTAGTAATATCACTTTTACACAGTGCAACTAAGTGGTTAGTTACGCCGGCACTGGCGCTCACAGCAACAATACGAACACTTTTATCGGCAACAATAATTTCGCTACAACGACTCATCGCATCAAAGTTAGCCACACTGGTTCCACCAAACTTGGCAACGATGTAATCTGATTTAACGCCCGATACTGTTTGCGGCACTGATTGGGTAGTCATTTAGTCTCCTTTTGCGGTATCCAAACCGCGATAAAACAAGAAGAACTTGGCAAGTGAATGCATGAAGGTAAATCCACTGCCAGAAGCTCTCCACCTAGATTGGTGACAGTTTTGAGGATTCAGCCCCATAAACCGAAAAACAACATCGACGTAACGTTGGTTTTCTCGGCGAGTACTTCCCTCTTTAATGGTTATGGGCGTTCGTCACCTACCATTAAATACCTAAGTATCGCACCTCTTCTGAATGTTGTATTAACCAATGGCTAATAAAACAAAACCCCACTTTTAAGCGGGGTTTGAAAGTTAACGTTTAGCCGTCTAGCTGTCAAGCGTTTTAATGTGGTTAGTTAAGCAAAACTTAAACAAACCCGCCCATGTAATACGCGCCCGCGTAGCCAACGGTATAACTTACTAACAAATACAGCGATAAACGTAAGTAACTCATAAAAGTTAGCTCTTTTACTTTACTCATGGCAATAATACCCGCAGCCGATCCAATAATAAGCATTGACCCGCCAACACCGGTTGCATAAGTAAACGACAACCAATCTTGCTGACTCATTACTATATTGGCTTTTAGTAAAGCAGCGGTAAGCGGCACGTTATCTACCCCAGCCGATAAAATACCCATTAAGTAGTTAGCGTACTGTGGCGCCATAACGGTGTAAAGGTCGGTAAACTTACTTAGCATGCCAATCTCTTTTAATGCGCCTACCAATAATAAAACCCCGACGAAAAACAGTAAGGTGTCGTATTCTATGTCGCGTACGTAGTCGATAATATTTTTGTTTATGTCTTTTTTGCGCATTAAAAATTGCGCCACTAAAAACATAATTGATAAACCACATAAGAAAGTTAATAAAGGCGGTACACTGTAAATAACACTCAACGCGAGTATGCTGATAACTGTAGAAACAAAAATAACTGCGATAGTGATATCGGTTTTTTCTATGCGTTTTTTCCCTGACTTAGAAAAGGTCACTTCCCCTTTCATGCCAATACTTAACATTGCCGCTAACAACATAACACTGATAAATGCAGGTGCAATAAGCAGTAATAAGTTAGCAATGGTTACTTTTCCATCTAAAAATATCATTAAGGTGGTAACGTCACCGGTAATTAACGACACACCGCCGGAGTTAACACCAAATACAATGAGCGTGGCATATTTTATGAGTTTTTTAGGCGGCAGTTTTAACGACATAACCACAGCGAGCGATATTAACGTGGCTGTTACGTTGTCTGAAACAGACGAAAACAAAAACGCAAATACCCCAACCAAAAACATCAGCTTGCGTTCGCTAATACTTGTTGGCATCACTCTGTGCACAATATTTTCGATAAACCCTTTTGAGTTTAAATAAGCAACAAAGGTCATGGCGGCCATTAAAAACAACCACAGCGATGCTATCTCTAAAATATTTTCGTTAAGGAGTTCTTGCACTTGCTCTGGGCTTTGCCCATGCAGGGGGAAAATAAACAGGAGGATCCAGCAAAGCGTGCCAAAAAAAAGCGTGGTTTTAGCTTTATTTACATGGATGATATCTTCTATAACGATCAATAAGAATCCGATCGCTATCAGGGTTAGAATAATCGTGGAAACCATGGGTATTAAATAACCTTTGATATTGTTTTAAAGAACACACGTAAAGTCCCTCTCAACGTGCCTATTTTCGGCGCGAATGTTAGCACTGCGGCTATGCAAAAACTATTATTAAATAGTCTTAAAAACGAATACTATATACAGGCTAGATTAATTAGAATACGTAATAATGAGACGCTTCTAAATTCTCAATAATAAATTACTAGGATGTTGTAACGCCTTATGATCCCAGCTAAAAAGCGACTAAATACCCTTAGCGAACATTGGGGGGTTTTAGAGTTATTATTTAAACGTTTTAAAATGGCCGACTTTAGCCTAAAAGACGTGCAAAATGCCATAAAACAAAAACAGCCCACGTGGTCAAACGAGCGCATATACAAAGAAACCAATCGCTTGCTCAATCAAGATATTTTAATTCCACTCGCTAAATCGTCGCAGCTTGAAATTAACCGTGCCATTGCTGATTTTGCTACTTTTTTACTCCAAGAAGAGCACTTAGGTTTAGCGCAAGAAATTAGCGTATTAGTTGATGATTTAGCCCGCTTAGGTAATAAATTAGATAACGCAGGAAACGTTGAAGACTTTGACGATTTACGCCGCTACAGCCGCATTATGGATGATCGGGTACGTAAAATAATGAAGCTTTTTTCACACAACGAAAACGCCATATTAAATATAGTCGAACACGCTAAATCTGACCATGGCGTGCAATCGCTGCAAAAACGCTATAAGGCAGTAATAGAGGCCTTTGACGAATACATAGAGCCAATGCTTGAAATGGTCGATATTAGGGGCGATTTTCATGCCTGCTTTACAATAATAGAGCAACAAATTAGTAAGCAAATAGAATACATTGAGCGCTCAGGTAAAGCATATACCGACAAACGCATGCTAGAGCAATTACGAACTCGCATACTCGAAATGCACTTAATAGGGCGTGAAAGCTTACGTAAAAGCGCCGATATGCTCATGCCACTGCGCGAAGAGCTGCGCCGTAATAACTTAGTTACTCGCCAGGCAGCAAAAGTGCTCGGCCTTGTACGTAAAAATGGCGTAGACAATATGCTAAGTGCTGTACAGCCAAATTTTGTAAGCGACTCTCAGCGCTATTCGCTTGGCCAGCAGCGCCATATAGTTGCCTATATGGCAAGCTTGGTGGAATTTGAACACGAAGAATACCAGCTCCCAGAGCAACAAGACGTGCCGGCTTTTATAACGCCTAACATACCTGACTACAATGATGTAAAAACAAGCTTTGCAAAACGCTTTAACAAAAAACGTAAAAAGCCTCAGCCATTGCTGCAATTTTTAGATGAAAGCTATCCCGAGCTAGACGCCGACGAAATGCTATTTTTATATCAAAAACTAATCAGCGATAGCGACATTAACATTAGCCAAAGCGATGAAAAAGCGCGTGTTAAAATTGCCGGACAGCACTTTTCACTTTATCCATTTAATTCTCAGGCACCAGATTTAGCCGTTCAGCCTAATACTAAGGCAGATAAGTAATTACCATGACACATATAAACCTAGACGAACTAACTCACCTGCAAGCAATCAATAAAAAATTAACGGCGGGTTACCACATTTGTGAACAAGACAACGTAATGTGGCAAGAGCTTGACCAATACATTGAATCTTACAGCGCACTATTTACCGCATTAGGTCATGAGCTAAAACACGATAGCCGTGGCTTTTACTATTTTGCCAGCGACGAAAGTACACCAAACATGGGGAAAATATCCCGTGCTGTTGCGCTCACTATTTACATTTTAATTGAACACTACGCCAACACGGGTAAAGACCCAATGCGCGCCCTGTTTGATGAAGTAAACGATTTAGAACTGATGCAAACACTAGTGCAAATTAACAAGCACTTGTTTGATCAGCTGGAGATATTTTCGGGCTCAGATTTACGTAAAGACGTTTACCTGCGCATGGTACGTTTAGGCCTCGCCCGCGAAGTAGAAGGCGGCTTTATGCTGCAAGCGCCAATTCACCGCTATATAGATGCATTAATGGAAGTAAACGAAGAAACCTACATTACGGAGGACGAGGAATGAAAAACTTATACGGACTGAGTAAACTCGCCCTACTTAATACCGCAGGTTATGCAAAATGTGTGATCCCGCTTGATAAAAGCAGCTCTATTTGTGCGCCAAACAATACCGGTAAAAGCTCGGTTATTAACGCCCTGCAATTTCCGCTTATCAACGATTTACGCCTTACCGAATGGGACGGGCACGATTTAGATGAAACCCGTAAGTTTTATTTTTCATCGGATCAGTCGTACATTTTACTTGAAGCTAACCTCCCTCATGGCTCGGTCGTTATTGGTGTAGCAGGACTTGGTAAAATAGCCGGTTACGCACACCAGTACTTTTGTTATCAGGGCAAACTTGATTTAGCGCAGTACACGCAAGGTAATACCATAATTAAGTTTACCAAGCTGTTTAATCATTTAAAGTCGCTTAATTACAACCCTATTGAGCTAAAAGCACAAGAGCTAAACGCCCTACTTACCGGCGGCGCAACACCCTTTGACGGCGACATTAATTTAAAAATGATCCCGCTTAATAACGTGCAAGACTCAGCTATTTATAAAGAAATTTTTAGGCGTATTCTTAACTTACACAAATTAGGCGCAAGCGATGTTAAACGCTTTATGCTGCGTGTGTTTGAACGCCATATGTCTAACTCTAAGGTCGATTTTTACGAAGTATGGCGTCGCTCGTTTGATAAAGTAAACCGCGCTAAACGTGAATTAAAAGCCCTTGAATCAATGCAAGAGCCAATAAGTGCGCTTGAATCAATGCTTGAAAATCAGACCGTACTTAAAGGTAAGTTAGCAGCCTACGCACCTAAAATTGACCAAGCCCTAATTGACTTTGATACCTATCAAGAAGATCAATTAAATGAACTCGGTATTGCACTTGAAGACAT
The DNA here is from genome assembly GCF_057547735.1 of Pseudoalteromonas sp. NH0006-46. Lineage (NCBI taxonomy): Bacteria > Pseudomonadati > Pseudomonadota > Gammaproteobacteria > Alteromonadales > Pseudoalteromonadaceae > Pseudoalteromonas > Pseudoalteromonas sp. NH0006-46. The sequence continues at coordinate 148,939 of NZ_BAAJML010000004.1, forward strand.
AGAACACGAAAAACACGAGTTTGAACAAAAGCAAAGCCTATACGTACAGCAATCGCGTGATATAGAACGCAAACAAACTCAAATTGAACAATGGTTTTTAGATTACAGCGCCCTTAAAAGCGAGTTTGAGCTGGTAAATAAAGCCACAATTAAAACCAGCCTTGCCCAGCTTAAGCACGATTACGAGTCGCTTTCGCACTCAATAACCAGCGCACAAGGCCAAAGCCTGCACACCCTTGATTACCGCATTAGCGAAACGCAAAAACAAATCAAAAGTTTAAAACTGCAGCTTAAAAACCTTGAGTTTAATTTGTTTACCCGTATGCGCGAAGATCTATCGCTTAAAGAAGTAGAAGAAATATCGCGCATTTTAAATCCCGACCTACTCTCGTTTGCAACCACCACTAATGGCGATATAACCATTGACGATGAAGACGCCTTTGGGGAGTTTTTATCCCTATTAAGTGAAAACGTTAAAGGCGGTGTGCTAACGCTTCCAGGTGCAAGTATTAAACTTAAAAAGCTTTCACCTGTGCAAATGCAAAGCGGTGAAAATAAAGAGCAATTAAGCGCCCAGCTCAACGCACTTGAAAATTCGTTAAAAGAATTTAAACAACAACGTGACGTTGCAGCCAATGTTGCAGATAAACAAAAAGAAAAAGACGCACTCTACGATGAGCTAATGAGCCTTGAGAGCGCCCTAAAACGCTTAGAGCAATTTGAGGTAATGCAGCAGTCGGTAGAAGCGCAAGCCATGCTAAAAGAGCAATTATTAGCAGAGCGCGAACAAGTCGACGACTACCTGCAAGACATTCAAAAAAATAGCGGCTCAATTGCAGACAGACGCTCGTTAATTAAATCAAAGCAAGAGCAAATTAATCGCCAAACCGAGCGCCTACGCCAAGTTAAAAGCGAGCGAATTGATCACACTCTCGATTTATACAGCGGGAAAGTAACCCCATACATGATTGATATAACAGTCGACTTTGATAACTTAAGCGACCTAGTACATTACTTTAATAAAGACTGCCAAGAGCTGCGCAATTTTGACATAAACGTGCGAAATACCTATTTGCATGTTTATAACGCAGGCATTACTAAGTTCGATAACGAAAACGACGAATTTACTAAATACCAAAAACTAATTAGCGCATTTCACAACCTTGATAACGAACGCGATGCCGTTGAGCGCCAAGGACGCGTAGCACTGACCGAAGTGGCCGCCACTATTAAAGGCTTGCGTGAAGATTTAGACCGCCTTCGCCGCGAAATGAATAGCTTTAATAAAGGTATAAGCCAGCACCGTATTTCTAACCTGCAAGCGTTTAAAATTAACGTAATACCGCGCAAAATGCTGGTTGATAGTATTGATACCATTATCAGCACGTCGCATCAGTTTGAGCAAGGCGACACCCTTGATTTACTAAGCCAAGAACCTTACAGCGAAAGCGCAGTAAACGAAGCAAAAGATCATTTAATAAAACTTGCTTCAGACAAAGCAGGCCTAACCTTAACTGATTTGTTCGACATTCGTTTTGAAGTGGTAAACCGCGCAGGTGATACCGAACACTTTGAAAAAATAGACTCAGCTGGTTCAAACGGAACACGTATAACCATTAAGTTATTATGTGGCATGTTGTTTATTCGTTACTTATTAAGCGATCAAGAACAAAATCTTTACCGTATACCCATTTACATAGATGAAGCGGCCGATATCGACCCGCAAAACCAAAAAGCAATTATAGAAACCGCATTAAGCTTTGGCTTTGTGCCTATATTTGCCTCGGTTAAGCCACAAATAAGTTGTGACTACATTGTGCCGATTCGTTCAGTAAAAGATGGCGCACAAAACTGGGTAGATGAAAAAGATTGGATAGAAGTAGAACATTAACTTTTTTGAATGACGAATTAACATTAATTAGTCATTCATATTCATCAAACTAAACTAATTTTTAGGACCTTTTAATAATACACATTTAAATGATGTGTGTTATTTTAAGGTAACGCATTTTATTGGAGCAAACGTAATGAAAAATATACTTATTGTTGCAGCACTAGCACTACTTACTGCCTGTACACATACCCCTGATTGGGATTACGATAGATCTGCTAACTTTAGTAATTTTAAAACATTTGCGTGGGTAGAAAACGCGAGCTTAACTAAAGACACTACAAACTATCAAATTAATGGCTTAATGGAAAAACGTGTTCGTACTGCGGTAAATAATGAGCTTACAAACACCTTAGGTATGACGTTAGTAGACCCAACTCAAGCTGACGTACTAGTTAACTACCATGCGTCGGTAGATAAAGAATTAGAAGTAGATACGTTTAACACGGGCTACAGTAACCGTTGGGGTTACTGGGGTACTGGTTTTCAACGTGATACAACAGCGCGTGAATACGAAGTGGGTACATTGGTTATCGATATTGTAGACAGCGCATCTAATCAGTTAATTTGGCGCGGTGCTAAAGAAGGCCGTTTAAAGAAAAAACAATCGCCAGAGCAACGCGAAGCGTCAATTAAAAAAACAGTCGCAAATATTTTAAGCAACTTCCCGCCGCAAAAGCAGCAGTAATTTTAAAGTTAGTTTTTAAAAAGCTCACAGTATGTGAGCTTTTTTGTGGGTGTTAATTTTTGGGCTTACAAACTAAAGTAATTACGAGCAGCGCTCGTCACGTCAGCAAGCTGCATGTCTACAAAATATCAGATTAAACTTTACCTGTAGGCGCTAAGCTTGCTTGCGCGAGAAGCGATAGCTTCTAATTACTTATATTTATAGCGCTATATTCCACCTTAAATTACGAGCAGCGCTCGTCACGTTAGCAAGCTGCACATCTACAAAAACACCGCGTTAAATTTACAATTTATACTTATGCAATAACTCAAGCGGTATATGGCAATAATCATCAGGGTGGTTAGTTAAGCGGTCTTGATGCTCTGGATCGCTTGGAACGTAATTAGTTAACTGCTCTACCTCTACTACAATTTTTTCGGCATCGCTGCGCTTATTTATATAATTGTTTGCTGCATCTAGATGATTTTGGTTTTTGCTGTAAATGCCTGTACGGTATTTAGGGCCTTCATCTACCCCTTGCTTATTAACACTGTAAGGGTCAATAATTTCAAAAAAATAGTCAAACAGTTGATTGAGTGAAACACTTGAGTCAAACATTACTTTTACACACTCAGTATAGCCATCGTATGCCCCTTGTGTGCTATTACTTGCGCCATTAGCACGCCCTGCTTGGGTTGTTATAACGCCCGGTAAATGCTTCATAAACTCTTGCACGCCCCATAAGCAGCCGCCGGCAAAATAAAGTGTATTGTGTTGCTGAACCGTCATTGTTTATCTAACTCAATAAAGTTAATTAAAAATACATGTGTATTGTAACGCGTTAATTATACAAATGATTATCAAATGCAGATTTTTATAATTACTGTACAATAGCGCACAAAATCGCACTGACTAAATTAAGCTAGCCCACCCGCTTTATATAGTTTTTATAAGTGCCCTAACACATTATGAGATATACCATGAATCGCACTGAGCATTTTATATTTTCTGCACTGCTGTGCAGCGTTACACCTTTTACTTATGCGCAAGCTTCAACCAACAGTGAAACAGCAATAGAACAAATAACTGTTGAGGCATCGGCCACGGCAAATAAATTACCTGTTGGCACCTTTGACTCCCCCGTCTCTAATTTAGAATACGACCCACGCGTTGATTTACAGTCACGTAATATGGCAGAAGCGCAAGCTGATGTAACAATTCGTGGCGGTATTTTCGAAAACACGGGGTTTAGAGTCGGCAGTGCTACCCTACTAGATCCTCAAACAGGTCATTATGTTGCAGAGCTTCCCATTGCACCGCAAATGCTAACGGGCCCTTACATTTTAACCGGAGCCGACAATGCCTTAAACGGTATGAACAGCTCAGTGGGATCGATTTCGTTTGGTTTTAAACCTATCACAACTGGCGGCAATGTATCTGTTGGTACAGGTACAAACAACTTTAACTTACACAGTATTTACGCAGGAATAAGCACAGAAATTGATGATGCTAAAAATTGGCAACTGGGCTTTGAGGGCGAATATTCTCATTCACAAAGTGACGGCTCAATAGAAAACGGCGATCACGATTTTAATCGCGCCTCTGCGCGCATACAGTTAATAGGTGCGGATTCGCAAACCGATTTAATGTATGGCTCACAAGACAAGTTTTTTGGCTGGCCAAACATGTATACACCATTTGGCGTAAACGAAACTGAAGAACTAGAAACCCGCTTACTCATGCTTAACCACCAGCAAAATTACGCAGACAATAGCCATTTTGAGGTGTCGGCCTATTACAGAAAACACAACGACCATTATATATTTTCTCGTGAGAATCCAAGCGCCTTTGAAGCCTTTCATGAAACTAAAGTAAAATCGATTGCAATATCAGGAAGCCATGCACAAAACACCGCGTTTGCAGTAAATTATTCAGCGCAATACATTGAAGATGAAATAGAGTCGACAACCCTTGAAAATAATTTCACTTCTCGCACTTATTACAAACTGAGCGTATTACCTGAGTATAAAATCGACCTTAAACAAAATCAGTTATTAACTCTTCGTCTCGGTGCTGCTTTTGACGACACAAACCGAGATGACTCTGAGTTATCGATCATTGGCGATATTTCACTAAACACTCAAAACAGTGACGGCTCTGAACAAACACTTTACGTATCCTACGCACAAGCAAGCCAAGTTGCTGGCTACACTGCTATTGGTGGCAGTGAGCAAGGCGGGTTATTTAGAAGTAATTACAACCTTGAGCGCGAAACGACTAAAAACATAGAGCTTGGTTATTTAATGCAAGAACAAAGCTGGCAACTTAATTCAGCGGTTTTCTACCGTGAGGATAACAACCTAACCGATTGGACTTTTAGTTTTGACTCTAGCTCTGCCCGCTTTGCTAATCCGGTTGACATAGACGCCACCGGCGTTGAGTTTTTTGCGACTAAGTACTTTGATAAAACCGAGCTCATTGCAAGCTACACCTACTTAAATAAGTCAGAAAACTATGGTGATGCAGATATCGACGCCAGCTTTTACGCCTTAAACTTTCCAGATCACCGTGTGACCTTAGGTGCAATTTGGACACCAAACGACCTAATAGAAATGAGGGTTGATAACGAGTGGCGTAAACAGCACGAAAACGCACTACGCAATGGTAAAGACACTGCGTTATTTACGCAATTGTCGCTAAAAATTACGCCAACCGTAATCAATAATTTATTTATTACGTTAGCTGCAGACAATGTATGGGATGAATCGTTTGAAGAAATACCCGGCACACCAGGACGCGGTGAGCAATATACGTTAAGCGCAACGTATAGTTGGTAGCACATCTAACCGAAAAGGGATTAAAACACTCATTTTATTAAACGTAACAAGCCCAGAACACTCTGGGCTTGGCTGTATAATCTAAGATTAGCTTACTCCCGATGCGGCAGCTATATGCCATGATTAAAGTGGTAAAACATAATCAAAGGGAGAAGACCATTATCTCAAATTAGTGAAAGGTTTTCTTTAATGCTTGCAAACGATTTATTTTTGCTTGTATTCCTGCAATTGATTTATCCAGCTCTTGTATTTCAGCCTGTGTGAGCCCAGATTGCAGTTTAAGAGCCCGCGTTATATTTAACATTTTATTACCATAGCCAATAGCTCCAAGTACCATTTTGTATTCAGAAACATATTGACTATTTTTCTGGTATTCTTTTACATCGAATTCTTCAGCAACATACTTATTTACGACAGTTGCCCTATTAGCGACTAATTCAGCAGGAAAAGCATACGTTAAACCGCCTGGGTCGCTTTCTTTTATATAACTCACCAATTGTGGTGAACCAAAAGTTAGCCCCAGTTCTACTAATTTTTTATAATGCTCTGAGCCTATTCCTGATTCATTTACCCACCTTTGTATATTATCTTTATCTCTTATACTTCCCAACTTACTAAGCCAAGCATTACTGGTATCAATTACAGCGCCAAGATCCATAAACTCATTAAATTGTTCAGGTCTTACTTCGTCTAGTGATGATAACGCCACAAACAAAGGTGTATAATAAGCCGATCTGTTTTCATTTCCTTTAAGAGATTCGTTAACCCCTAGAGTGCCATTTTTTATTAACATCAATAAAATTTCTGTAGAGTGCTCTATATACGCATCGGTCCCTAATAGTTTTACAACTATCTCATTTGATGTTAAACCATCAAGCCCCTTAATTAATTGCTCAACCTCTGATAACTGATCTAAAATTAATGGCTCATCCTGTTGTAAACTGTCCTCGGCTGAATCATGAAATAAGGGGTCAGTAGGCACATATTTTTCTGTCGGTGTTGGAGATATCGATAGTTTTACATGTGTTGCTTTATTGAGAGTTGTATTTTCAAAAATAACAAGTAGCCCTATCACCACCACTAGCAAGACTAGAGTAAAGAAAAATTTCACTTTATTGATTTTCATTACTAAACCTTTACTAACATGCTTCAAATAAAAAATAACCGTACGCTTCAACAGGGTCAGCTCGAATAAAGTTACATGCTTCATCATGCAAAACAGTACCTTTATAAGTCACTGAGTAATTACCTGTAGAACTTAATATAAATCGAAGCCCTCTTTTAATATAACTAACATCTAACGAAATCAAACTGATAGCAAACTCCCTTTGCTCAACGGCTATATGCCATTCTTGTGCATCATCACTAAGTTCATATAGAATCAGCCCAATTGTTTTTTCCGGATTGACTAATAGCTTTACGTCTCCTGCACTTTTAGCAGACACACTAAAATTAGAATTAATACATAGAATCAATACAATACAATACAATACAATACATTTTTCATTTCAATAGTTCCTTTATTATGAAAGTTAAAGCCCTATGACTTTAAAGCAATAAACAACTAAAATGATATCAACAATAATTATCATTTGCAACTTCATTTGCATTTTCTTTATTGCTTATCAATAACACTATATTGAAAAAAATATTTTGTTTGAGTTGAGTAAATAACTCGATATTCATAAAAATATATTAAGCTTTAGTCCAGAGGTATATATGCTGCTAAAAACACACAACTTGATAGCTTAGCTAACTATACCCAGGGCTCTGAAGGTAAGTATTCTCATTCGCAAAGTGATGGCACTATTGATAATGGCGATCGTGACTTTTCGCGCGCCTCAGCACGCGCGCAATTAGTAAGCGAGCATAGCCAAACCGATTTATTTTATGGCTCGATTGAATCAACAACACTTGAAAACAACTTTACCTCTCGTAAGTATTATAAATCAAGCGTATTGCCTGAATACAAAATAGCGCTTGAGGATAATAAACAACTTACATTTCGTTTAGGCGCAGCCTATGACGATACAAATCGTGATGATGCTGAAGTATCAGCTATTGGTGACATAACCTTAAACACCCCAAATAGTGACGGCACAGCGCAAACTCTTTACTTATCATACGCGCAGGCGAGTCAAGTTGCAGGCTACACAGCCATTGGCGGCAGTGATTCAGGCGGGTTATTTAGAAGTAACTACAACCTTGAGCGCGAAACCACATCAAACTTGGAGCTAGGTTTATTACTTGAAGAACAAAGCTGGCAGTTAAACTCGGCTATTTTTTATCGAAAAGATAATAACTTAACCGATTGGACCTTTAATTTTGATTCAACTTCAGCGCGCTTTGCAAACCCAGTTGATATTGATACAGCAAGGGTTGAATTTTTAGCGAGTAAGCACTTTGATACAGCAAAACTTATAGCAAGCTACACGTATTTACATAAATCAGAAAACTACGGCGCAGCCGATATCGATGCCAGCTTTTACGCGTTAAACTTTCCTGATCACCGTTTAACACTTGGCGCCGTGTACAACCCAACTGATATTTTAGAATTTAGAATAGATAACGAATGGCGTACACAACACAAAAATGCACTTAGAAACGACAATGACAACGCGTTATTTACCCAGCTAACGCTTAAAATAACGCCGCCACAGTTGAGTAATTTATTTATCACCTTAGCGGCAGATAACTTATGGGATGAGTCGTTTGAAGAAATACCCGGCACACCTGGGCGCGGTGAGCAATATACCTTATGTGCAACGTATAGTTGGTAGACATTAAATTCAGCGTTTACAAACTTAATGTTTACCTTAGTTTGTAAACGCTGTGTTGGTTTATAAAAACAACTTTTAGGCAAAAAATATTGCACAAAGAGGAATGAATGAGGAGTAAATGAGATAAACGTAAATCAGCCAATGCTTTAAATTAATCTTCCCTCTAAAAGCGCAGCGCCTCTTACCCTCTTTGTGAATTATTTTACTTTTTTGCTTCTAGCAATCACGGAATCGCGCAATATATTTTTAGATAAATGTAACTATGTGTGTATTGAACACACCAGCTAGGTTAATTGTTCAAGCTCTGTAATAAGCGCTAGAGCCTCTGCATTAGTTGACCCACACACATCCACTGTGGCAGTAAAATCACTGCATACTTTTGGTCGAGACTCATCGCCAAATAACTTACATAAATTGCGTTCATCTAGCTGAATACAACGTTCTCCGGCCTTTTTTCCATTTGGCATACCCGGTATTGGCGAGCTAATACTTGGCGCAATACAGCATGCACCGCAGCCTAATCGACACGTCATTGGCTCTGTTTTCATAACACCCTCTATTTAAATTAACCACATATTTAACAGTATCGACTCATTTTTAGAGCCAAATATTTTTTTGTAATACACATATGTAATGCTTTGTTACATCTTCAAACGCCTTGTAAACACTTTATTGCGTATTATTGCCCTATCACCACTTTTATGAAGGAATGCCTTGTGGCTACTAAAAAACAAATTGTTCTTCCAATCGCAGTTTTAGCTGCCGGGATTGCACTGGCAATTGGCTTTTCAAATATGAAAACGCCGCCTGAAGAAAAACCAGAGCAGGATACTCGCCCACTGGTTGCTGCGCAAACAGTCAACATTGACGCAATAACACTCGACGTAAAATCGTACGGGGTTGTAAAACCTAAAGACCGTACCGAGCTAATTGCACAAGTCAGTGGCCAAGTTATTTCCGTAGCAGATGGATTTGTTGAAGGTGCATTTGTAAAACAAGGCGACATATTAGCACGAATTGATCCAAATGATTACGAAGCCGACTTTATTGAAGCGCAAGCAGGCCTTGCTCAAGCAAGTTCAGCCCTCGAAATAGAACGCGCCCAAGCACATGTAGCAAAAGCTGAATGGGAACGTATTAAATCAGACTCGAGTGACTCTATTGCTTCAGAGCTTTATTTACGCAAACCACAGTTAGCCGAAAAGCTAGCGCGTTACCGCTCTGCACAAGCCAGTGTTAAACGTGCAAAGCGCAACCTAGAACGCACTTATATAAAAGCCCCTTACGACGCTATTATTAATGCACGTACAATAAGCTTAGGCTCTGTAGTAAACCCGGGCAGTAGCTTTGGCGCATTAAGTGCAACATCGATTGCAGAAGTGCGTTTACCTGTAGCCGATAGCGAAATGCAATACCTTGCCAATGGAGGCATTGGTGCCACCGTGACCCTTAATGCAGAATTTGCAGGCAAGCAAACATCATGGCAGGCCGAAGTTGTGCGCAGCGAAGGCGTTATAGATCAAGTAAGCCGTATGAGTTATTTAGTTGCGCAACTGCCCACACCATACGCAGATAACACTAAACCACTGCGTTTTGGTTCATACATTAATGCAACCATTGAAGGGCGCCCCCTTGATAACGCAATTATTGTCCCGCATCACCTTGTTAAAGATAAACAAATTGCCATTTTAAACGCGAACAATACCTTAAGCTTTAAAACACTTAATATTATACGTGAACAAGATGGCATGGTAATAGCCGACCAAGGATTGCAACTAGGCGAACAGTTGATTACCTCAGCACTAGAATACCCAAGCGAAGGAATGGCTGTTAAAACAGATGAAAATGACGAACAAGGCGAAGTAACACAGCTTGCGCTTAAAGAGGACACCTTATGAGTACCTCTGAAAAGGGCTTAATTGCCTGGTTTGCTCGCAACCCTGTTGCAGCAAATTTAATCATGATTTTTATTCTGGTTGGCGGTTTATTAACAGCCTTAACAATTCGTAAGCAAGCATTTCCGCAATTTGAAAGTAACTGGGTAAGTGTTCAAGCCGTTTACCCTGGCGCCGCACCGCAAGAGGTTGAAGAAGGCATTACAATAAAAATTGAAGAAAACCTAGAGGGATTAGAGGGCATTAAACGCTTTATAACCTACTCTAATCGCGGTTATGCACAGGCGTGGATTGAAATTGAAGACAAATACGACCTTCAAGAAGCCTTAGATGAAATAAAAGCCCAAGTAGATTCTATTAACTCGTTTCCAGCAGGTATGGAAAGGCCTATTATTCAGCGTGATAAATTTCAACAAGAAGTAATGTTCATTGCGCTATATGGAGATATGACCTATGCACAACTAAAAGAGCTCGGCCGAGATATAGAAGATGAATTACTTGCTTTACCTGGCGTTAATTTAGTCAGCTTTTTTAGCGGCTTAAATTATGAAATAGGCATTGAGATTAGTCCAGACAAACTGCGTGAATACGGACTTACTTTTAGAGATGTATCAAACGCTGTAAGAAACTTCTCAACTAATATGTCGGCAGGGCAAATTCGTTCAGACAACGGGTATATTTCTATGCGTGTTGAAAAACAAGCATACAAAGGCAATGAATTTGAACAGTTACCTTTAATTACCCTTGCTGATGGCGCACAAATATATTTAGGCGATGTAGCCACTATTAACGATGGTTTTGAAGAAGGCTTATTATATTCAAAGTACAATGGTAAAAATTCGTTAATGTTTGATATTGCAGCATCTAAAGATCAAGACATTACCGACGTTGCCAAAGTACTTAAAAATTACATGGCCGAAAAAGAATCTAAATTACCACAAGGCGTAAAACTTTCCCCTATGGTTGATTTAACCTACTACCTGCAAGGTCGTCTCGATATGATGATCGACAACATGGTATGGGGTGGTGTTTTAGTTATGCTGGTATTGGCATTGTTTTTACCGCTTAGATTAGCATTTTGGGTGATGATGGGGTTACCAGTGTCTTTTTTGGGTGCCTTTTTGTTTATGCCAATCGGCTTTTTAGACATCACCATCAACATGGTGTCGCTGTTTGCCTTTATTATTGTACTCGGTATTGTGGTGGACGATGCAATTGTCGTAGGCGAATCGGCCAGTGCCGAAATAGAAAAACACGGCCACTCTCTCGATAACGTAATCCGTGGTGTTAAACGTGTTGCAATGCCCGCTACATTTGGCGTACTCACCACCATTGCTGCTTTTTTACCTCAAGCTATGGCATCAGGCCCAGGTGCTGCGTTTTCTAAAGCGATTGGTGTGGTTATTATTTTGTGTTTGATTTTTTCGTTAATTGAATCAAAACTTATTTTACCGGCTCATATTGCCGCAATGAACCCACGTAAACCTAACCCTAAAAACCCATTGCACAAGGTGCGTATGGTTGTTGATAAAGGCCTTAAATCGTTTGTTCAAAACTACTACACGCCGTTTATAGGGCACTGTATTCATTACCGCTATACCGTCATTGTTGGGTTTATATGTATTTTAATTATGAGCGCAGGCATGTTTGCAGGCGGTTTAGTTAAATTTGTACCAAACCCTAAAATACAACATGATTTTCCGCGTGTTGTTGTAGAAATGAATCTTGAATCGTCAGAGCAAGCAACACTTGAAACAGCTAAAAAAATTGAAGCCGTACTTCTTAGTGTAGATGAAGAACTTGAAGCACAATACGGTCAAAAAATGATTCGTGACCTATCGATAAGCCTTCGTGGCCGTACAACGGCACAATTAATGGCTGTTCTTATTGAACCTGATAAACGCCCTATTGATACCTTCACTCTTAGCTCATTATGGCGTGAAAAAATGCCACCACTGCCGGGCGTTAAAACGCTAACTATTGAAGACAACTTATTTGGCGGCGGACGAGATGACGGCGACGTAAGTTTTAGACTGCAAGGCAAAGATACCGACAAACTAAAAGAAGTTGCCGCGTTATTAAAAACTAAATTACAAAGCATGGAAGGTGTAGGCGATGTTAACGACTCACTACAAAGCGCTACAGATGAAGTACAACTTGATTTAAAACCACTTGCATACAGCATGGGATTAACCCTTGCAGATGTGGCATCGCAAGTTAGCTTTAGTTACTACGGATTAGAGGCACAACGTATTTTACGCGAAGGGGAAGAGATCAGAGTGATGATCCGCTACCCTGAAAACGAACGTAACTCTATCAGTAATATACACAGCACACGTATTATCACGCCAACAGGTGTTGAGGTGCCGTTAAGTGAAGTGGCACAAATCAGCATTGTAGATGGTGTAAACAGAATTCGTCGTGAAAACGCAAACAGAACAGTCAATGTATGGGCAGCCATTAATACTGATAAAGTTGAACCTTTTGCCATTGTAAAAGAAATCACTGACGAGTATTTACCAACCCTTTTACAAAATTACCCAGGTGTTACCAGTAATGTAGCTGGTCGAGTGCAAGAGGAAATGGAAAGCGCTGATGAACAGTTGCGCGACTTTGCAATTTCACTAATGATTATATTTGCATTATTAGCCATTCCGCTTCGCTCATACTCACAACCGTTGATTATTATGTCGGTCATCCCATTTGGTGTGGTCGGGGCAATGTTCGGACACATGGTACTAGGAATGACCATGAGCGGCCTTTCAATGTTTGGCATCATTGCAGTAGCCGGTATTGTAGTAAACGACTCCCTTGTTATGGTTGATTTTGTAAATAAGGCGCGTGCTGAAGGCGTACCTATAAAAGAAGCTGTTATGCAAGCGGGTGCACGTCGTTTTAGAGCTATATTGCTTACTTCAGTAACCACCTTTATTGGCGTGTTACCGATTATTATGGAAACGAGTTTGCAGGCACAAATTGTAATACCTATGGCAGTATCGCTTGCCTTTGGTGTGCTATTTGCCACCGTGATTACGCTTATTCTTATACCGTGTCAGTATGTCGCGCTTGAGGACACAAAACGAATGATTCGTAAGTGGCGTGGTAAACACCCTATTGTCGATGGCCAACCAACAACAACCAATAGCTAATTAAGTAAACCCCCAACCAAAAAAGCTCGGCACAATGCCGAGCTTTTTATTTATAGTTTAAAAATAACCTTTAATTATTTGCTAACTCTCCATTTTAACTGGTATTTTATCTCACAGTTTGCTTTTTTTAAGGGATTAACCATGGCTACACTTCAACTTATTTTATTTATCATATTTGCAGTACTAACTATTGTTGGATACAGAAAAAACAATCGTAATTTAATGCTATTGGGTGCAATTGTTGTGGCGTTCGCCTTTGTAGGATTAGATTTTATGATGGGAATTGATCATGCTCTCTCTGCTAATAGCCAATAAATAGTGCTAAAAGTAATTATATATAAAATTATTGCACGTTTTTTGTTCCAGATACGTTAATGTATTTTAATATTCAAAAATCATAACAATTAAGGGAAACCATGAATTTACCCCACTCTGAACACATTCCTCAAGAAGCGTTTGATTGGTACGACGAATATGCCCACGGTTTAATGGACCGTCGCACATTTATGAAAAAACTTGGTGGCCTTGCAGCACTTGGGATTTCAATGAGTGTGCTCACCAGCGCACTTTTACCTAACTACGCACTTGCAGAGCAAGTCTCGTTTAACGATGACGATATTAAAGCCACCTACGAAGAATTTGATTCGCCAAATGGGTATGGTAAAGGCAAAGGTTACTTAGCCGTTCCCAGCAAAATTGAGGGTAAGCTTCCTGTTGTTTTAGTTATTCACGAAAACCGTGGTTTAAACCCTTACATAAAAGATGTAGCAAGGCGCTTAGCCAAAAAAGGGTTTATTGCCTTTGCACCCGATGCACTCTTCCCGCTTGGTGGTTACCCGGGCAATGACGATGAAGGCCGTGCAATGCAACGCACCATGGACAGAGCTAAAATTCAAAACGACTTTGTCGCCGCCGCTCAGTTTTTAAAAGCGCACCCTAGCAGCAACGGTAAATTAGGCGCCGTAGGCTTTTGTTTTGGGGGTTATATTGTTAATTACCTAGCAGCCGTTGACAGTGATTTACTCAGCGCTGGCGTGCCTTTTTATGGCACTGCTGCCAGTGAGTCACTGCACAAAAATATAAAAGCGCCTTTAATGATTCAACTAGGTGAGCTTGATAAACGTGTTAACGCTACATGGCCTGATTATGAAAAAAGCCTAAAAGCTAACAATGTTGAGTACACTATGCACATGTACGAAGGTGCTAATCATGGTTTTCATAACGACTCTACTGGGCGCTATGATGAGCAAAAAGCAGAACTTGCTTGGCAGCGTACCTTAGCATTTTTTAATGAAAAATTAAGCTAAATACCATAAAAAGCGCCGCAAAAATTGAATAATGCGGCGTTTTAAATTTAAGTATTTAACGACTTAGTTGCGTAGATATTTAGCTGTTTATGTTCCTGCGCTTTAAAACAAGTAGCGATGTTAAAAACAGAAAAAACACACTAAACGCCCCTGCGCTGCTCGAGCCATCTTTATTTTCTATTTTTGCAATTTTTTCTTCTTTTACCCGTGTTTTAAAGCGGGCTAATTCTGCATCTAAATTTAGGCTCATATCGGTAACCGCTAAATTAAACCCCTCAAGTGACTTTTCATTGAGCGTTTCGTCAATACCAATAGCGGTAGTTCTTTTTTCAAGCTTGCTGATACCGGGTGCTCTAAAAAGCATTTTTTTACTTTTTATATCAAAAACAGCTGTGTCGACAAAGGTTTGAATAGTATTTTCATTACCTGGGATCACATACATACCTACAATGGTCCAATACAATAATGCAGCGTTATTTTCATAGGTTTGTGTTACTTGATCGTAAGAAACCAATGCCATTACATCTACATCGTATAGTCGGCCTACTTGTTCAAGTGCTGAAAACCCTTCCCCACCTTTGAGGTATGTACTTGGAATCACTTCTATGCGGTCAATGTAATCATATTGTAAAAACGACTTTTTTACTTTTTCGAGCAACGCTACCTCATTTTGACTTTCAATACCGTTTGCTCGCCACTCTTTCGACGGCACAAATGAAATACCCACTGTAACGGGTAATTTCAACACCGGAATTTCTGGTTTATACGCAGCACGGCTATCCTCGTTTGGATAAAGAAAGTCAACCAAACTGCTAGAACGCGTATTTTTATTAGAGTGATTACTGACAAGCGCACTACATGAGGTCAGTAAAAAGACCATCAACATGACAAAAAATGTACTTTTTTTCATTATTATTCCTTTTTAATTAAATTCAGTTATGTGCAAAAGCTCGCCCGAAGGTCCCCATAAATAAATCAGTTTACCCCACGGCTCTTGTTTTATCCCTTCAAAGCGAATATCAAAGCGAGTTAACTTACTAATAGTGTTAAAAGCTTCGTTTATGTTTAATACGCACACTTGAAGCATTAAATTTTCAGCAAATTCTTGGTTGTAGTAACGCTGTAAAAACAAACTACATTCACCTGATGTTGCAATGCTTAAATCAGCTGACGCCGGCTCAACATTAAAGCCTAGCGCCTGATAAAATGCACACGATTGTTCATAGTTTTTACACGGAACAAACACTCTAATATCATCTATTTTCATTGTTATCCTGTTGTTATTTAGGTGCAGCAGGGCTTATTAACTTATTTTTGAAAGCGACTTTGATTAGATTCTCATTTTTCTGGGCAATCGTCATCAAATAAACGTTACCCAAGCCCACTAAAACTAGTGCGCATAGATTTTTAGCGATTTAAGTTAGAGCAATTTATCTGGGGTTTAACTAAGGCAGGATCTATGTTGTTAATTATCATAAATAAGTAATAATGCAGCATAATAGCCAAACATGCGGCGCCATTTAGATTGCTCTAGGGTAGTTAACCCTTTGCGACTGCATTAATGCGAGTAAAGGCGAAAGCATCGCTCAGTTATTGCTTCGCCCGCTCGGCTGCACACATCGCTCAATAAATTACACGTAGTTGATATCAATGTTCTCTTTTTCATTTGAATTTAGCAGTGAGTTGAATTGTTGATCTATTTCTTCTTTTGAGCCTAAAAGCTGAAAATCGTAACCTTTACCGTTTCCGTCAATAATTATTGATAACCAATTATCACTTATATTAACAATAGAAATTCGCTTAACTTCGATCGACTCTTGACCTGATAAAAACTTAAAGTGACTCCACTTTGGCTTTGAGATTTTTATTGTGTCGGCGCTTCTCTTTATAAGATTATATGGGGAATGTTTAGCTTTATATTCATCGGTAAATCGATACCTAAACGATAAGCATGCAAAAAATAAAAGCAAAAAAGCAGCTTCAACTTCTTTGTTTACATACCAAATTATAAAAAATGCGATAAACATAACAACGGCAATAAAAGCAAAGCCATTTTTATAATGAGCGTCCGTAATTTTCAACTTAACGATTCCTTTTCAAATACACAATACGTATAAAAACTAATGATTAATTAAGGTAAATTAAAGAGCTTAATTTATCCATTACTTTTTAGATGATTAGCCATCAATAAGAGCGACTTTATAATTAACACAGCTTAGTGCTTAGCGATGCCTCAATCACTTTGCCTTCATTTATCTCTGCATTAATTGTACAGCGTGCCCCATTAATTAAGTTAAGGTTAGGTGCTATATGCCCTATATCGGCATCAAACAGAACTGGGAATATACATTTACCAAGTGCTAATTGAATTGCTTGGTAATAATCAATCTGCTTGTGTGGGCTATTAATAACGGCGCTGCGCCCAAGTATAATACCGTTTACATCAGTAAGTACGCCATTTAGTTTTAATGCAATGAGACTACGTGCTACGGCTGTTGGGCTTAACTCTGCATTTTCAAGGAAGAGCACAAGGCCTTCGGGGGCATACTCTTGTTTAAATCGGTGTAAATCAAGGTATGGAGAGCCAAGCAGTAAGCTGAGCGTATCTAAACAACCACCAAAAAGTCGGCCCGTTATTTCTAATTTACGTGCATCTTTGTAATTTAAACATTGCCATTGCGAAGGCTCAGTAAGTTCGAACAACGCATTCGGTTCGCTTGCATAATCAATTAATTTACTTTGGTATGATGTTGAAGGGACTTGTTCAAATTGCTCGCCTTTTGTGAGCCCTAAAGTGTGAAAAATATTTATACAATTGTACTCAGTTTCATTTGGATGTAGCTGCATTAAGTTAGCAGTATGAAGAGTTGCCCAACCACAACGAGAAGTGAGCACACACGCTAATGTACTAACATCAGAGAACCCCACTAACCACTTTGGTTTAGCCGTTTTCACTATGTTAAAGTCAATATATTGCAAAACGTCTAGGGCGAGCTCTCCACCCCAAGGTGGCATTATTGCAGCAATATTATCGTCAATAAGAAATTGCATTAGCTCTAAAGCTCGCTCTTTAGCGCTGATATTTTGCCTTACACTGTCACCTTCGATGACTTTATACCCTTGCGCTTTTAAACCATTTAGCACCGTATCTAATCGTGTTTGAAAGTGCTTACCAACACCTGACGAAAACGCACAAATTGCAATATTATCATTAGGCTTAAGTGGCTCAGGAAAATTAATTAAGGACATCAGTACTCTCAATTATTAGGATGTAGTCAACCTAACGTACCCAATAAAGTAGACAAAGTCGAGATTATTAAAGGCATAAAAAAACCGATGTAATAACATCGGTTTTTATGTAACGCTAAAGTGAGGATATATTAAAGGTACTCAACTTCAATGATTTCGTATTCAACGTCGCCCTTTGGTGTTTTAATGGTAACTGCATCATCCATTTGCTTACCAATCAAACCACGGGCTATAGGTGAGTTAACAGAAATTAAGTTATTTTTAATATCTGCCTCATCATCGCCCACTATTTGGTATTTAACTTCGGCATCAGTTTCTACATTAACAATAGTTACTGTGGTACCAAAAATAACCTTACCTGTGTTAGGCATTTTAGTTACGTCGATTATTTGAACATTTGAAAGTTTAGCTTCAATTTCTTGAATGCGACCTTCACAAAAACCCTGTTGCTCACGCGCAGCGTGGTACTCAGCGTTTTCTTTTAAGTCACCGTGTTCACGCGCATCAGCGATATCAGCGATAATTTTAGGACGGGTAACTGTTTTTAATTCGTTAAGCTCTTTACGCAGTAAATCTGCGCCACGAACTGTCATCGGAATTGTTTGCATATTTTCTCACTTAACACCAAGGCCTAATTAGGCCTTGGTACATTTCCTTAGTTCAATCGCAGGTGTAGCTCTTGAACTGACGCCACTTTACTGCGGTCATCTGCTTTATTAGCAGTACAGTTAGCGAATGCCGCGTTCAAGGTTGTCGTATAGTTGGTTTTATTTTGCAATGCACCACGACGTAACACCTTCGAATCTTCGATCGCTTGGCGACCTTCGGTGGTATTAACGATATAGCTGTATTCTTTATTCTTAATGTAATCAAGAATATGTGGACGACCTTCGTAAACTTTGTTTACGCGGCGAACGTTAATACCCGCTTCTTCAAGCGCTTTGGCTGTACCACCTGTTGCATCTAATTCAAAACCTAACTCAGTCATGATTTTAGCTAATTCAACAATACGTGGCTTATCGCTATTACGAACAGATAATAACGCGCGACCACCGCGTGGTAAAGTATTGCTTGCACCTAATTGTGCTTTTGCGAATGCTTCGGCGAAAGTATCACCAACACCCATTACTTCACCTGTTGAGCGCATTTCTGGGCCACGTATAGGGTCTACACCTTGGAACTTAGCAAATGGTAAAACCACTTCTTTAACGCTGAAATAAGGTGGGATAATTTCTTTAGTAATGCCTTGGCTTGCTAAAGATTGACCCGCCATACAACGTGCAGCTACTTTTGCAAGCGCAACGCCGGTGGCTTTAGATACAAATGGCACCGTACGTGCAGCACGAGGGTTAACTTCAATTAAATACACTTTGCCATCTTTTACTGCAAACTGTGTATTCATCAAGCCCACAACACCTAGTTCAAGTGCCATATCGGTTACTTGCTTGCGCATAACGTCTTGCACTTCTTGAGATAAAGAATGCGCTGGTAATGAACAGGCAGAGTCACCAGAGTGGACACCGGCTTGCTCAATGTGTTCCATAATACCGCCAATGATTACTTGCTCGCCGTCACAAATTGCATCAACGTCAACTTCTATAGCGTTATCTAGGAAATGGTCTAACAGAACAGGCGCCTCGTTTGAGGCTTGAACCGCTTCAGTCATGTAACGACGTAAATCGTCTTCATCGTATACAATTTCCATTGCACGGCCACCTAATACGTATGATGGGCGAACAACCAGCGGGAAACCAATTTCAGCTGATTTTAAAATAGCTTCTTCAGTCGATGTAACCGTTGCGTTTTCTGGCTGCAGTAAATCTAAACGCTCAACAAGTTGCTGAAAACGCTCACGGTCTTCTGCACGATCAATTGCATCTGGCGAAGTACCAATCACTGGCACACCATTCGCCTCAAGCTCACGCGCTAATTTAAGTGGTGTTTGCCCACCGTACTGAACAATAACACCCTTTGGTTTTTCAACACGTACAATTTCAAGTACGTCTTCAAGGGTAATTGGTTCAAAGTAAAGTCGATCAGACGTATCGTAATCGGTAGAAACCGTTTCAGGGTTACAGTTAACCATGATGGTCTCGTAACCGTCGTCACGAAGTGCAAGCGCTGCATGTACACAACAGTAATCAAATTCAATACCTTGGCCGATACGGTTAGGACCGCCACCAATAACCATGATTTTATCTTTGTCTGTTGGGTTTGCTTCACACTCTTCATCGTACGATGAATACATGTAAGCAGTGTCTGAACTAAATTCTGCTGCACACGTATCTACACGTTTGTACACTGGCACAATGTTTAGTTGATGACGTTTTTTACGAATTTCGGCTTCAGATACACCTGCAATTTCAGCAATGCGTGGATCAGCAAACCCTTTACGTTTAAGCTTGCGTAAAAAATCTGCATTAAGACCAGCCATTCCGCCTTCAGCGATTTTTGCTTCGTCTTTTAAAATGTCTTCAATTTGAACTAAGAACCAGCGGTTAACTTTAGTTAGCTCATAAACATCTTCAACGCTCATACCGTGGCGCATTGCATCGGCAATGTACCAAATACGCTCAGCACCTGGCTCACGTAATTCACGGATGATTTTTTCTTTCGCTTTCGGGTCGTCAAGGGCAACTATTGGGTTAAAACCTGTTGCGCCTACTTCAAGGCCACGTAATGCTTTATGTAATGACTCTTGTTGGTTACGACCAATTGCCATTACTTCGCCCACTGATTTCATTTGCGTGGTTAAACGGTCGTTAGCACCGGCAAATTTTTCAAAGTTAAAACGAGGTATTTTGGTAACAACGTAATCGATTGACGGTTCAAAAGACGCTGGCGTTTTTCCGCCCGTAATATCATTTTGAAGTTCGTCAAGCGTGTAACCTACAGCCAGTTTTGCTGCAATTTTAGCAATTGGGAAACCCGTTGCTTTAGAGGCTAGTGCAGATGAGCGTGATACACGTGGGTTCATTTCAATGATGACCATACGGCCGTCTTTTGGATTTATACCAAACTGTACGTTAGAACCACCGGTTTCAACACCAATTTCACGCAGTACTGCCATAGAGGCATTACGCATAATTTGGTATTCTTTGTCGGTTAATGTTTGCGCTGGTGCAACTGTGATTGAGTCGCCTGTATGCACGCCCATAGGGTCAAAGTTTTCAATAGTACACACAATGATACAGTTGTCTTTTTTGTCACGAACAACTTCTGTTTCGTACTCTTTCCAACCAATCAGTGATTCATCAATTAGTAATTCGTTAGTAGGCGATAAGTCTAAACCGCGCTCACATATTTCTTCAAACTCTTCCATGTTGTAAGCAACACCGCCACCGGTGCCACCCATGGTGAAAGAAGGACGAATGATACACGGTAAGCCGATACGGGTCATTGTATCTTTAGCTTCTTCCATTGAGTGTGCTATCTCTGCACGAGGACATTCAAGACCAATGTTTTTCATTGCAGTGTCAAAGCGTTCACGGTTTTCGGCTTTGTCTATTGCATCAGCCGTTGCACCAATTAGCTCAACGCCATGCTTAGCCAATACACCGTGCTTGTCTAAATCAAGTGCACAGTTTAATGCTGTTTGACCACCCATTGTAGGGAGTACTGCATCTGGCTTTTCTTTTTCAATGATTTTTTCTACTACTTCCCAATGAATTGGTTCGATGTATGTTGCATCCGCCATTTCTGGGTCGGTCATAATCGTTGCTGGGTTTGAGTTAACGAGTATAACTCTATAGCCTTCTTCTCTGAGTGCTTTACACGCTTGTGCACCAGAGTAGTCAAATTCACAAGCTTGACCAATAACAATTGGGCCTGCGCCTAAGATAAGAATGCTTTTTATATCGGTACGTTTTGGCATTATTACTCCAGTTAAATTAGTGTTTACGCGCTTGCATCAAATCGATGAAGTGATCAAATAATGGGGCTGCATCGTGCGGACCTGGACTTGCCTCAGGGTGACCCTGAAAACTAAATGCGGGCTTATCTGTACGATGAATACCTTGCAGCGTGCCGTCAAATAATGACTTGTGTGTTGCACGAAGCGTGCTTGGCAAGCTTGATTCTTGAGCAGCAAAACCATGATTTTGTGCGGTGATCATCACAACATCGCGGTCAAGATCTTTAACTGGGTGGTTACCACCATGGTGGCCAAATTTCATTTTTTCTGTTTTAGCACCCGACGCAAGCGCTAATAATTGATGACCCAAACAAATACCAAAAATAGGCGTGTCGGTTTCTAAAAATGATTTGATAGCATCAATAGCATAGGTACACGGCTCAGGATCGCCAGGGCCATTAGATAAGAAAATACCATCGGGGTTTAATGCAAGTACATCACCAGCACTGGTTTGTGCAGGTACTACGGTAAGTTTACAACCACGGTCAACAAGCATACGTAATATATTACGCTTAACACCGAAGTCGTAGGCTACAACATGAAACTTTTCATCGGCGGTATCTAAGGTTTTAAATCCCTCGCCTAATGCCCAGCTTGATTCGCGCCACTCAAAATTTTCCTTGGTTGAGACAACTTTTGCTAAATCCATGCCTTTTAAGCCTGGGAAGGCTTGCGCAGCTTGAAGCGCTTTTTGTTCGTCTAGTTCGTCACCTGCAATAATACAGCCATTTTGAGCGCCTTTATCGCGCAAAATGCGTGTTAGCTTTCGGGTGTCGATGTCCGCAATACCTAAGATATTACGTTCTTTCAAGTAATCGTCTAACGATTGCTCGTTACGAAAGTTACTTGCTAGCAGTGGCAAATCACGGATCACTAGGCCTTTAGCCCAAATTTGATTCGCTTCTTCGTCTTCGCTGTTGGTACCCGTATTACCGATATGTGGGTACGTCAAAGTTACGATTTGTTCCGCGTACGAAGGGTCAGTCAAAATTTCTTGATAACCAGTCATAGACGTATTGAATACCACTTCACCGACTGACATGCCGTCAGCGCCGATTGCAGTACCGCGAAACACTGTGCCGTCTTCTAGGACTAACAGAGCGGATTTAGTCAAGTTAAACCTCCTAACAGTAAAAAACGGGAGTAAGCAAATTGCCTAACACCCCGCCAATACCCAGAGGGATCGTAAAAACCAGATTTTGTATGAGATTAAATTGTTTTACGCAGTCTTAAATGAGGCCGATATAACCGCTAAATCTTCAACATTTTTTCTTGCCTAAAACTCTTATCATTCCCACTGAACCCCTGATTTTACTAGCCACTTGGGTATAATTGGAAACACGCATTTAGTAATTTTTGGCAAATTGGCTGTATACTACATGATGTTGTGTTTTAGGTCTAACATTATTTGGTAAATCATAATAAATAAGTGCTTTTAGCTAAAATTAGACCCAAACACCCAAAATAGATACTAAACTACTTTAAATCGAGCACATCTTGCATGTCATAAAGTCCTGGTGGTTTATTTTGCAACCAGCCCGCAGCTCTTACAGCACCTAGTGCAAAGGTCATTCTTGAACTTGCTTTGTGCGTTAATTCAAGCCTTTCCCCCATTGTGGCAAAGTATGCGGTATGTTCACCTACTATGTCGCCTCCTCTTAGGACTGAATAACCAATTTCGTTTTGAGATTTTTCAGTTTCAACTTGGCTTCGATCATACACAGCAACCTCTTCGTGGTTCCACCCTTTTGCATCTGCAATTGACTCACCAATTGCCAGTGCGGTGCCCGATGGCGCATCGATTTTATGACGGTGATGCGCTTCAAATATTTCAATATCTAAATCGTCACCAAACTTTGTGGCTGCCGTTTTAACTAAATTCAATAACACATTTACGCCAACACTGTAGTTACGGGCAAACACAATAGGTATATGTTTAGCAGCATTTTCTAATAATGCCATGTCATCGGTCGTTAAGCCTGTAGTTCCAATAACTAATGGAAGGGATTGTTCAACTGCATGCTTTAAGTGGTTACGCATACCCTCTGGCAGGGTAAAATCAATTAAAACATCAACACTTTCGAGTGTGTTTTCGTCGCTAAAACAGACGTTTTTATCGGCAGCACTATTTACTTGGTTTACATTAACTCCAATTAGCGATGACCCACTGCGAACATAGGCACCTGTTAGTTGTGTTTGCTCTTTTATAGTTGCGGCTTCCAATAAAGCTAAACCCATTCTGCCGTTAGCACCAAAAACACCTATTCGAATCATCACTATGCCTTAATCTATTTTTGTTTAAACCGTAAACCGATCGTTTTATATATGTTGAGTGTATATATTGCTGAATTAACATCAATCACTGAAAGTAACTTACTTAGTAGATTTTATCTAAAAGTCATGTAATAGTCAGTCAAGCATTTAATAAAAGAATAATAACAATACCAGTTTACTTTAGCCATCTATACATTTAAACTTCTCTTTCGCGTCGATTTGGTCTTTGGCTTGCGGGCGCTGCATTGCTCTACTATTTGTTAGCTTTTAACAACCTAGTTAGACTTGCTAAATTCAGCTAAAAGAGGAATTTTTGGCTGTGGTAATTAATTGGTTTCGAGGATTATGATGCAGCCATCATTTAATAAAAATAAAGCAATACTTTCTTTACTACCCCTATTAACGTTTGTAGCCCTATTTTTAGGTTCAGGTTTATACCTGCAATCTCAAGGGGTTGATTATGCTTTTTATCAACTTCCAGCACCGGTGGCAATATTACCCGCCATTATGCTTGCCTTTATACTTAATAAAGGCTCTGTCAATCAGTGTGTCGAAACCTTTATAAAAGGGGCTGGGCATAACAACATTATTACTATGTGTTTAATTTACCTGCTTGCTGGTGCATTTTCCGCGGTAGCAAGTGCAACAGGTGGTGTTGACGCAGTCGTTAATGCCGGTTTATCACTAATACCGCCCGCTTTACTACTCCCTGGTTTATTTTTAATAGCCGCAGTTGTATCGACTGCCATGGGCACATCAATGGGTACTATTGGTGCAATTGGCCCAATTGCTTATGCGGTATCGATTAAAACAGGTATAGACCCTGCGCTTATGGCCGGTACTATTGTATCTGGTGCTATGTTTGGCGATAACTTGTCAATTATTTCAGACACCACAATTGCAGCTACGCGTACTCAAGGCTGTGAAATGAAAGATAAATTTAAAGAAAACCTCAAAATAGCGGTACCCGCTGCGGTTCTTACTATAGGTTTATTATTTTACCTTACTCCAGCAGCACAAGTGGTTGAGACACAAGATTACGACATTTGGTTAGTACTCCCTTATGCCTTTATTTTGGTTTTAGCTGTGGCAGGGTTAAATGTATTTGTTGTGTTATTTAGCGGGATTATATTTGCTGCATTAATGGGCTTTACCGGTAGCTACGAAGGTTCAAGCTTTGTAAAAGACATTTATCAAGGCTTTACCGACATGCAGGAGATATTTTTACTCTCTATGTTTATTGGTGGTCTTTCTGAGTTTATTCGCATCAATGGTGGACTTGATTTTATTGCTCAAAAAATTCAAGCCATTACCAAAGTTATTGCAAAATGGCACCGCAAAGTAGCTGACCAGCTTGGTATTGCAGCCCTTGTGATGACAAGTAACGTTTGTATTGCCAATAATACCGTTTCAATTATTGTGGCGGGACCTATTGCTAAAAAGTTAGCTGACGATGGTCAAATTAGTGGCAAACGCTCTGCAAGCCTACTTGATATTTTTGCCTGTGTAACTCAAGGCTCATTACCTTACGGAGCACAAGCACTATTACTTGGCGCTACGTTTAAAATTAGCCCATGGGAAGTCTCTACATCGTCTTATTACTGTTTCATTTTAGCATTTACCGCTATTGCAATAATTTGTTTACGTCGTAATAAAGCTTAAAAGCCTCCCCCTGTTGCAGCTTAAAAACAAGCTGCAACATATTACTCTACATATTAATCACGTTTGCTATAATGCGCTCCTTCGCGTGTCACTAAAATTATAGTTAAATACAGATTATGAAATTAAATAAATTACTTCCCTTTGTCACCCTTACATCTATTGCGTTATCGTCTTCTGCTTTTGCCGCTAATTGGAGCAGCACAGCATTACACATTAACAATGGTAAGCAAAAAAACCCTTTTACTGAGCAAAAGTCTGATACGACTGTTTACTCTGTTCAACATGCATCAGGTTACGATTACGGCGATAACTTCTTTTTTATCGATTACAGTAAAGACAATACAACTGACGGCTATCAAGACAGTGATTTTTACGGCGAGTGGTATTCAACCGTCAGCTTATCGGCGATCAGCGGTAAAAAAATTGGCACTGGTGCGTTATTAGATGTTGGCCTTACCGGCGGAATTAACGTAGCTGGCGATGCTAAAGTAATGAAATATTTACCGGGCGTTAAGTTAAGCTGGGATGTGCCTGGGTTTAACTTTTTTCAAACAATTGTAACAGCTTACATTGACGACAGTGAAGGTGTCGCTAAAGGCGGTGCCCCCATAGAAACAAATAGCTGGATGTTTGATGTAGCTTTTGAGTACCCTTTTACCGTTGGCTCACAAAAATTTAGCTTTAAAGGCCACGCCGAGTATATTGCTGAACGAGAAGATGAATTTGGTAACGATGTAGAAGCATGGATACTCGCGCAACCTATTTTAGTGTGGGACATGGGTCATGCCCTTAAAATGCAAGAAAACACACTATTACTAGGCATGGAGCTTCAATACTGGCACAACAAGCTAGGTACTGAAGTGACAGAAACCGTTCCGCAAATTCATGTAGAGTGGACCTTTTAAAGAACAAAGTAAATTAAGAAGTGCGAACCATTTCGCACTTTTTTAAGTTCAAAAATATATGTTTTATTCAAGTATTAACCTACCGACAGTTAACTGAGAAGTAGTCGTCCCCGCTCATTACTTCTAACTCAGGAAAGTGTGTTATCAGACTATCATAGCTTTTTTTAGATTGAATTTTGAGTGCAAATGCAGCTCGAAGGTGTTGCGGTTCAATGCGAACTCCATTGCGAGTAAAAAAGTCTATAAATGCTTTATTTTTCTTATTTTCATAGGTAATTGGATTGCCGGAATGAATAGAAAGTTCTGAATAATTTTGGATAAAAAAATAAAAAGGATCTAGTTCATTCTCAGTATTAAAAGCAACACCATGCAGCCTAGTGTTTAATATATCGAAGGGTTCAAAAACGCCTTTAGCTGCAAAACTATTCAATAAACTCTGCGCATCTTTTAACTGCTCGAAATTAAATGAATTAAGCCACAATGTTAACCCTTTTAATCCTGCCAACCCTCCTAATAATTCCGAATGACTACTCGACGGTTTTAAACCCACATTACTTAGTCTAGCTATAATTTCTTGCTCATCTAAGCTAGTTGCTTGCAGGTAATCTCGAGCAAAAATAACTGCTAAAATAGATTTTGCTTCAGGTAACAAAACAGGTAAATCTAAGTTTTCTAAATCGAGCTCCTCCAACGAGGAGCTTTGATCAGCCATTGCTTGATTAATTATCTTACTCACTGAAGTCATCTGACTTTTTATTAACGGTGAGTTCTGTAAAGCTTTTTTATTTTGACAGTGCTTAAATTCAGGTGAAGATTTAATCTTTGCAATGAAAGGCTGGTCTTTAAATGTTTCAATTTCATTGGGTGTTAATTCACGGCTTGTAAGCCAATCCGTCGTTGATTGACACTTTTTAAGGTCCAGTTGTTGCTCGCCAGTTAAATTGTATTCTTTTATGTTCAGTTGCAATATAGGACTCGGTTTCTCTATATCATCGACTAAAACGATTTTAATAACTATTCCTTCGTTACTTAATTTCTCAACCCCCTTATTAACCTCTTCGTTACTAAACCAGGGATGTGTAATTTTTTGATAATAAACCTGCTTATCTAATAACCCTAAAAGAGTTAAGAACAATTTATGATCTGTTGGATTAGTAATTTCATAATCTTCACCACCTATAATAGTGAGAAAATTCAATGCTAATTTATTATCGAAGTTTACATCTGATAACTTTAAATCAGGGTAACGCTGCAAAAGCATAATAGCGGATTGTAACTGCTGTTTAGTCAACAACAGATTTAAAATTGAATTTAAAGGAGAAAGTTGATTATTGTTAAGGACATCATATGGGATTTCTGAAAAAGTCCGTTCAATTTCGTTAAAAATTTCAACGGCAGAGGCATTTGTTGAGCTGACCTTTTTGTAAAGCGTATCTGTGGGCAAGTTTTTCCAGAGCATATCCAAAGAGTCTGTGTAATCGACAACAGTTGTTATGTTTAAGTCAGGTGCGTTAACATAATCGTATTGAGCGATTAATCTTTCACTATTCGTTATTGATTGTAAAATCGGAAGCAGCTTTTCAACTGACTCTGCTAATGCCGCTTTATCATACCAAGTTTTAGCTACTGACCAGTAGCTCGAAAACCATATGGCCTCGGCGACCTGCTTTGCTGTATACCCGTTTTTAAAGGCTTGTGAAGCCTTGAGTTCAATATCACGCTCATTATTATCTCGTAGCTGATACTGTTTATAATTTAGTTCTTTGCATTGAGCCTTATTCGGGATATCAGTAGGAAATGGCTGTTTAACATAAATTTTTTTGGTATTTGTGTTATTCCCAAAATTAACTTTTTGCTTTTTAATATCAACATTGTCTTCTGTTGGTGTAAGTAGGGTTGAATTTGGACCCTTACTGGATAATACACTAAAAACTGTAATTAAGCTGATCAAAACAACGCCAGTTATTACAACTATTTTCTTCATCCTTGAATCTTCCTATTTTTAGCCTACTTCAAACTACATGTTTTCATTTTCAAGTTAATTGAAGTAGGCTCGCAAACTAATGTTAAACGAGTTTGTAAGGTTTTGTTAAAGCTTACACTGTGGATTTTTATCTTGTGCTTTAGCCTTTTTTTGCTCACTTAATGCTTTACTCATTTGCGACTGCAAATTTGCAATACGGCTCGTTGGTGCTGGGTGAGTAGACAAAAATTCTGGCGTTGCACCACTGCCCGCTTGGCTCATATTTTGCCAAAGCGTTACAGACTCTTTAGGATTAAACCCTGCTTGCGCCATAAGTTCTAAACCTATGGTGTCGGCCTCAGATTCATGTGAGCGGCTAAACGGTAAAACCACACCATATTGAGCGCCCAAGCCCAGCCCTTGCATAATTTCATTGCGGTATTGCACGTTACCCATTTCTAGCGCAACACTCCCCAATTGCATTCCCGTGCTTAACAATGAACTTTGTGACACACGTTCATTAGAGTGTTCTGCAATTACGTGCCCTACTTCATGTCCTAAAACAGTAGCTACTTGATCTTGATTAGTCGCTATTTTAAGCAACCCAGTGTGGACACCAATATAACCGCCAGGCAAAGCAAAGGCATTTGCTGAGTCATCTTCAAACACGACCACTTCCCAGTTTTGAGACGCATACTCATTAGGTAGAACGGCAATTACTTTATTAGCAATACAATTTACATATGTATTGGTTTTTGGATCTTTATTAATTGGCTGATTTTTTTTCATGTCAGCAAAACTCGCCGTACCCATTTCACTCATTTGCTGATCTGAATAAAGCGCTATTTGAGTACGCCCTGTTGGCGATGTTTTACACCCAGCTAAAACAGCCGTTGCTATTAGTGCCAATACCAATTTTTTCATTGTATTACCTTAAGTCATTTATACTGCAATTAGGATAGCAAACACAGTGCCAGTTTAAAATCATTGGTTTAAGTGAAGTGCTTTGCGATGAAGTAAGTAACCTACCAGCTAAACTAAGTTTATACATATACAATGCCCTGCTACACTATAGCCCTTGTTTTAGTTACCTTGAGTTTATGTATGGGCGCCTCGTCTACGTCTTTTAATACCCGTATTTTATTGCCTTTATTAGCCAGTATTGTTGCTATTACGCCCCTTGCAATTGATATGTACTTACCCGCAATGTTGGTCATTGCGAATAATTTACAAACAAGTATGCCAAACGTACAAATATCGCTCAGCATTTATTTAGCAGGTTACTCGTTAGGCATGTTGTTTTTTGGCCCAATAGCGGATCAAATTGGCCGTCGAAAACTGGCTAAAATTGGTTTAACGTTATTTGGGTTAACCTCTACCGCGTTAGCATTTACAACAGAGATCCATACTTTTTGGGCACTAAGAGCAGTACAAGCCTTTACTGGCGCTGCAGCTACGGTGGTTGTGCCAGGGATAATAAGGCATATTTATCAGCAAAACACGGCAAAAGGTATGTCGTATGTATCGATGATCATGATGGTTGCACCATTAATAGCACCATCTGTGGGCTCATTTATTTTAGGATTTTCGGTTTGGTCTACCATATTTTTAGTATTAGCGGCTTATAGCTTTATAATCCTTGTGTTTGTGCAAATATATTTAATTGATATACCTATTCATACCAGCGAAAAGAAAGGCTTAGCACTGTTTTTTGACAGTTATAAAACTGTTTTGAGTAATACCGATGCACGCGCAGATATTTTAAGCTCAATGTTTGTCTCGTTTGGCTTTTTTTGCTTTTTAACCTCAGTGCCTTTTATTTATTTAGACTTATACAAAGTGTCGGAGCAAGTGTTTGGGGTACTATTTGCCTTTAACGTAATGGCATTGATGTTTGGTAACTTTTTAAATACACGCATTGTGCCCCGTATCGGTTCACGCAAAATGTTATATATTGGCTTGGTGTGCGGTTTTATATCAGGGCTATGCCTTTTAACTTTTAGTATTTTGCATTTATCGCTTTACTATATAGTCGCTGCAATCGCACCATTAATGATGAGTTTAGGCGTAACTGCCAGTAATGCCGATTCGTTAATACTCATGAAATTTGAAAAAAACACCGGCACAGCGACTGCCGTGATTGGTACGCTTAGGTTTGGCAGCGGTGCCTTGGTGGGTCCTATTCTTGCTGTTATGCATGCTCAAAGCTCGGTGCCATTTTCGAGCCTCATGTTTAGCGCAGTGCTACTGACTATATTAGTGCAGATAATTCATTATAAAAAAGACAAAAAAAATGCCTCTATTTGAGGCATTTTTTAAATTTTATAAAGAGCTAAATTAAGCATCAGCTGCTTTTGAAACCATTACCATAGCTGGGCGTAATAAACGTCCATTTAATGTGTAGCCTTTTTGCATTACTGCCAATACAGTATTAGGTGTTACATCGTTGCTTGGCTGAATTGACATTGCTTGATGGAACTCTGGGTTAAATTGCTCGCCTTGTGGGTTAACAATTTCAACGCCAAATTTAGCAACAGCATCGTTAAAGCTTTTAACCGTCATATCAATACCTTCAAGCAGCGGCTTTAACGTTTCGTTTTCTTTATCAGAAAACTCAATAGCGCGCTCAAGGTTATCAATTACAGGTAGTAATTCGTTTGCAAACTTTTCTAATGCAAATTTGTGTGCTTTTTCTACATCTTGTGCAGCACGACGTCGAATGTTATCAACGTCGGCAGCGGCACGTATAACACCGTCTTTTTGATCTGCAATAGTTTGCTTAGCAGCTTCTAGCTCTGCGTAAAGCATCGCAATTTCAGCTTCAGGGCTTTGCTCTTGATCTGCTTCGTGTTGCTCTGCAGCTTCTACCGCTGCTTCAACGTCAGCTTCCATTTGAGCTACTTCTTCGTTTAGTTCTACTTCTTGCTCAGGGTTTTGTGTCTGCTCAGACATAAAATACGTGCTCCAATTCTTTTCAACTGCGGTAATTATGGGGATTGAATAAAAAGATTCAAGAGTTTGATGTCTCAATTAATTTAAATTCTTGGATTATTTGTTCTATTTGCGCTGATTTTGGGCAAATGATACAAAAGCGGCTTTGGTATTCTTGATTTTGAAAGTACGGGACGCTGATGGTTATTAAATCATTACACTCACTAAACGGAAGCTTTTTACCGCTGATCACCGATACACCATTTTTAAATGCCAGCGCGTCTTCAACAAAGTTCAAAAACGACACCCCAATATTTAAACTCTTTTCACAATTTATTTTTTTATAGAGGTAGTTTTCACCTACAACGATACTGTTGTCTGAGCCTAATTTTTGACTTAGCTGTCGTGTCCACTGAGTGAGCGAGTCGTGACAGTTTTTAGGCGCGGTGTTTGCCATTGCTTGCATTCTGTACAAGCCTTCCATCAATGTTTGTTGGCTAAACACTGTATTTAACCATGTTGCAAATTGGTACCGAACCGTATCTGAGGCATCATGTGGCTTATCAATACAAATATTATGACTTTGCCCTGCTCGATCGATCAGTAAAATAAGCCAATCAGTAGAATCAAAATCAAGTACCTCGACTCTAAATACATGCTGTGAGCTCACTTGCGGTAAACCAACACAACAACACACCTGATATTTTTGACTCAAGCCATGTGCTAATTCAACTAGCTGGGCTTGTTCTGGCTGCCAGTAGTTAGCAATATCTGATAACGGAAAAAACTCATCAAACCAATAATTAAACCCTTCATCTGTAGGGACACGTCCTGCAGAAGTATGAGGGGAGTACAATAAACCCACTTTTTCAAGACGAGCCATTGCATTGCGAACGGTTGCTGAACACACAGCCATGCTTTTTAGCTTAGCAATTTTTGTTGATGGAACGGGCAACCCCTCACCATTACAGTACATGTTCATTACAGCTGAGAATATTTGCTGATCGCGCGGGTTTAGTTTCATGTTATCTACATCTTGTTGCATGAAACTTATATCGGGGCATTTAATGTTATTTCAAGTCATGCGTGCCTTTGTTAAGCAATATAAAACAAAAAGATTAAACTAAATTGAATCAAACTCATTTAGTTAAAATCTGTATTTTCAAACACTTTGCTTTTGAGTTACTCTACAATTATTAAAACTTATTGTGTGCAGATTATGGATTCTCCTTTCAAAACTATTGGCCTTATTGGCAAACCAAATCATCCGAAAGCTGCTGCAACGCTTCAGCGCTTGCATACATTTTTACTGGCACTTGGTTTTGAAGTTATTGTTGAAAAGCGAACAGGTGGGCAATTAGTCGATGTGCCCAAAGAAAACCTTGTTAAACTAGTGGATTTGGGCGAACACGCTGACCTGGCAATCGTTGTGGGTGGTGATGGTAATATGTTGGGAGCAGCGCGTGTGCTTGCTCGTTTCAACATTGCTGTCATTGGCGTTAACCGAGGAAACCTCGGCTTTTTAACCGACTTAGATCCTGAAGGCTTTGAAGCTAGCCTCGAACATGTTCTGAGTGGCCAGTTTATAGAAGAAAACCGCTTTTTATTGGAAGTAGAAGTCTATCGCCACAATGAACTAAAAAGTGCAAATTTAGCGGTAAATGAAGCTGTATTGCATGCCGATAAAGTGGCCCACATGATTGAGTTTGAGGCATTTATAAATAGCGATTTTGTATTCTCTCAGCGCTCTGATGGGTTAATTGTATCTACACCAACGGGCTCAACTGCTTACTCGCTTTCTGGTGGCGGTCCAATATTAACGCCTGAATTAAATGCAATATCTTTAGTACCTATGTTTCCACACACGCTATCAAGTCGACCTTTAGTTGTCGACGCCGATAACGAAGTAAGGCTAAAACTTAGCTTAGACAATACAGACAGTTTGCAAGTCAGTTGCGACAGCCACGTTGTGCTCGCCGTTTTACCCGGTGACGAAGTGGTAATAAAAAAAGCGGATAAAAAATTGCGGTTAATTCATCCAAAAAACTACTCTTACTACAACGTTTTACGTACAAAATTAAATTGGGGCAGCCGTTTATACTAATTTTATTGCTAAAGGTTTATCTTTAGCGCAAAATGCAGCTTATAACAACAATACACCAATTTTTAGGAACAAATAGCAATGACATATGTCGTATTTTTTGCTTTGCTACTGTTAATTACCCTTTTAGCAACCTACTTAAAAATAGAAAGCAATCGACGCAAAGCAATCGAAGCTCAAAAAAAACAATTTAATGAACGAGTGTCGCAAGTTGGCGGACGCCTAAAGTCAAAATTAAATGAATTAGTAGAGGTGAAAATTCTTCGTCCTAAATACGCACCGCGAATTCAAGCAATAGTGTCTAACTTTTTTGTCGTTCAAAAACACACGGACGAGAATTTACAAACCCTTGAAGATGTATCTGACCTATTAATCAATACACTATCTAACGAATTAACCAAAGCTAACCAAATTGGCAATGGCCAAAGTTTGGAGGAAAACATCCAGTACTTTGTGTCTGAACTTCCGCAGCAAGGTATTTCGTATAACAAAACGTTTTACTCAGAGGCATTACCAAACCTTATCGAATTAATAAAAACGAATGACACACCACAACCCCTTGATAATACAGAAAATGAATACACCCCAGAAAGTCAAGACTCGAACAACCAGCTCAATCAACATGCTAATATGGCCTAAATAATCAAAAATTAATTTGCAAAAAAGCTAAACACTGTATAAATTACCAGTTAATTAACTGGATGGATAAACAGTATGTTAGTTGGTTTAGAAATTAAAAATTTTGCGATAGTTAGTAACTTAAGCACTGAGTGGCAAAATGGCATGACTGCCATTACCGGTGAAACAGGCGCTGGTAAGTCTATTGCTATTGATGCACTTTCATTATGTCTTGGAGAGCGCGCTGAAGCCTCTGCGGTAAGACCTTCTGCAGACAAAGCCGAGGTATGCGCTCAATTTGATATAAGCGCACTCCCGCTAGCTCAAGCATTTTTGGAACAACACTTTCTAACTAGTACTGATAACGATTGCTTACTCAGACGTGTGGTATGCAAGAACGGCAGGAGCAAAAGTTATATTAACGGAAGCTCAGTGACTGCATCTCAGCTTAAAGAACTTGGTCAGTACTTAATCTCTATACATGGACAACACGCCCATCAACACCTTTTAAAAGCAGAACATCAATTACATCTTCTTGATGCATATGCTGGCCACCAAGCGCTGGTTACCAAAGTTAGTGAAAGTTATAAACAATTTGCTAGCCTTCAAAAAGAATTTAAACATTTAGAACAGCAACAACAGCAACAAGCAGCACAAAAGCAACTGCTAGAATACCAAGTGGCAGAGCTTGACGACTTTAACTTACAAGCAGGTGAGTTTGAACAAGTTGAGGCTGAGCATTACAAGTTAAGTAACAGCCAAACAATTTTAGAGTCATGTCAAAAAGAGCTCCAATACCTGTATGAAGGCGAAGAGCAAAGTGCGTGTTCTGTATTACAGCACAGTGCACAGCAATTTGCAGATTTAGCGCAATATGATGAAAGCTTAGCCAGTGTCGCTACAATGTTAGAAGAAGCGGCTGTTCAGGTTGAAGAAGCTAGCAGAGAAATCCGTAACTATACAGAACAGGTTGATTTAGACCCTGCGCGTTTAACTGAAATAGAAGACAGGTTAAGTGGCGCAATGGATTTAGCCCGCAAGCACCATATAAAACCGCAGGCATTAGTTGAATTTCATCAGTCAATTTCACAAGAGCTAGAGTCTATTAGTAATAATAGTTCGCGGTTGGAGCAACTTGACTCTGAAATAAACGATGCATTACTTAACTACAAGCAAGCAAGTGAAGCGCTAAGTATTAGTCGCAGAGGGTATGCTAACACCTTAAACACCTTAATAAGTGAAAGCATGGCAAATCTATCCATGGAAAATGGTGTATTTGAGATTTCACTTATTGAAGAGCCAGAACGAGCACCCAACATTTTGGGCCATGATAGTGTTTCGTTTTTAGTGTCGACCAACCCTGGACAGCCCCTTCAACCTCTAGCTAAGGTAGCATCTGGTGGTGAGCTTTCACGTATTAGCCTAGCTATTCAGGTGATTATTGCCCAAAAAGTAACAACACCAACATTAATATTTGATGAGGTAGACGTAGGCATTTCTGGGCCTACTGCCTCTGCAGTTGGCAAACTATTAAGGCAACTTGGTAAGTCGACTCAGGTGATTTGTGTAACCCATTTACCGCAGGTTGCAAGTAGTGCACATCAGCAATTTTTTGTAGCAAAAGAAATTGCTAAAGGTGAAACATTTACCAACATGTTGGCACTAACAAAAGACGGTAGAATCGACGAAATAGCAAGATTACTTGGCGGTGACAATATAAGTAAAACAGCAAAAGCGAACGCAAAAGAGTTAATAAAAGCGCATGTGTAAATTAAAGCTAATTAACTGCATAACATGATTTCAATTTTAAATAAGGCGTTTTATGTTAAGTGATTCTGCTTTAACTTTTATGATTATAAGCTGCCTGCTAGTTTTAATTAGTATAGTGCTAACCCTATTTAGCCGCTATAAACACACACAATTTAAACAACACTTGATGGTTTTTTTAAATATTACCTTGCTTACTCAAATAACTTTAAGCATTTACAATTTAACTAGTAACCAAAATGATAACTTAAATAATTTCATTGTTAGTTGTACATGTGTTTTGCTGGCTCAAATACTGTGTAATGTATTTTGTTATATGAGTTTAAAAAGGCGAATTGCTAAGGTAAAGCGAACGCTTGATTCATTCTCAATGGAATAGCAATAAAGCTACTCGGAGCAAGTTCTGTTTTTACCTTGCTCTTTTGCTTTATAAAGCAATTCATCTGCGCGCTTGATATCGATATCTATAGAATCACTTTCACGGGATTGAACAACCCCCATACTTATCGTCAAGCTCAAGCTCTGAGAAGATGTATCAACCGGAAATTGTTTTAACGCAGCATGAATTTTATTTGCGATTTCTTCACCCTTTGCATTAAATACATGCGGAATGGCAATCAAAAATTCTTCCCCGCCCCAGCGAGATGCTACGGCATTATTTGGAATATGTTGGTTTAAAATATTTGCTAGGTGAATAAGGGCTTCATCACCAAAGCTATGCCCGTATTCATCGTTAACTTTTTTAAAGTTGTCTACATCGCACAAAATAAGTACAAACGGTGTTTGCTCTTTGGTGAGAGCTAATTTAAATTCTTTTAACTTATTCATGGTGTAGCGCCGGTTAGGTAAACCCGTTAGAGGATCAATCGTCGCTAACAATTCATTTTTTTTACTTAGTGCTAATATTTTTTGATTATATTTTTCCCTTGAGTTTTCATAAAAACCACTCAACATTGCAACAATAATAAATGAGAACAAAATTCGATAAGGGAACTGACTCGGTTGGTAGTCATAAAAGCTGAAAGTATGAGCGCAATAAAAGGCAAAAACTACAGCGAGTAAAAATAATAAAATATCAAAAATACCGCGCCTTAAACCTCTAATCGAAAACGTAACTGGCGAAACGATAAAAATCCAAATAGGACCAGTTCCCTGCGCGCCTCCAGTTAAAACCAGATAAATCATCAATGCATATAAGTTATAAAGTATTGCACTGGCTGATTTTTCTACCGATTTATAAATACTCAATGCCCACGCATAAATAAATGAGGAACACAGTAAGGTAGAAAATAAGAAATAATCGCTGTTGGAATAGGCGATGCAAGCCATCACAAAAGTAGCAATAAAGCCTATTGATGAAAAAAACCTAACTATCAGTTTTCTTTCTGGATTGTTTGAATATTCATGCATAGTAAGCGCGATTTTTCTTATATTATTGAATTAATTTTCAGCAAGGCTGCTACTAATTCTTCTTGATAACACTCAATACTCTCCTTTTTAAGCAGTTAAATCAAGATTGAAGTATTACTCATGTAAAATTAATGCTGGTACCTTTTAAGCGAATTATAACTTTATGAATTTTAAAACTACGCATTTGTATATTTTGTTCACACAACCAAATTATCATCGATAACTAAAATGGTCAAAATTAAAAAATAGGTAATACTTATACCAATTTGCTTAATTAAGTGAGCTATTTTGAAGCTGTGAAAACATGTTAATAACAAGGCAATAAATTCGCTATTTACCTGTTCTCGGCACTTGTTCCTGCATAGCTCTACCTTCTGCATCCATGCAGTCGTAAATAAAATTTTTTAACGCAAATTAGCAACACCTTTAGCCCCGCAAAATGATTAAGTATTATTACGGATTGATATTAATTAGTTAAAGGCACAAAAAAGCAAGCCACATGGCTTGCTTTTGGATGATGGATTACTGGGCTAACTAAGTTAAACTTTTAAATAATCCATAATGCCTTCAGCTGCATTGCGGCCTTCAAAAATAGCAGTTACTACTAAATCTGAACCACGCACTATATCGCCTCCGGCAAATATTTTAGGGTTAGTTGTTTGATGTGTGAATTCGCCTCGCTCTGGTGCATTAATACCGCCCCAGTGATTTATTTCTACATCATACTTTTCTAACCAGTCCATTTTGTGTGGCTTAAAACCAAACGCCATGATCACTTGCGTTGCGTCAATTATATGCTCTGAACCGGCTACCTCTTCTGCGCGGCTACGACCATTCCCATCAGGCTCACCCAGTTTAGTTTTAACCATTTTTACGCCTGCAACATGGCCGTTATCGTCTAGCACGATACCTTTAGGTTGGACATTATATGTAAATATAACCCCTTCCTCTTTGGCATTTTTAACTTCACGCTTAGAGCCAGGCATATTTTCTTCATCACGGCGGTACGCACACGTTACCTTTGCGGCACCCTGTCGTATAGAGGTTCTCACACAGTCCATAGCTGTATCACCACCACCTAATACAACTACCTTCTGGTTTGCCATATCAATATAGGCTTGATTCGTTTCATCGTAGCCCATAACACGATTAGTATTACCGATTAAAAACGGCAACGCATCGTGAACACCCGGCGCATCTTCATTTTCAAGCCCTGCGCGCATACTTTGATACGTACCCACGCCCAAAAATACTGCATCATAGTCAGCTAAAATATCATCCATAGTGATATCAACACCTACTTCAACATTCAGCTTAAACTCTACGCCCATTTCAGTGAAAATCTCACGGCGTTTTTGCATTACTTCTTTTTCAAGTTTGAAAGATGGAATACCAAATGTGAGTAGCCCACCAATTTCTGGGTGACGATCGAACACGACAGGTTTAACACCATTTCGAACTAAAATATCTGCACAACCTAAACCCGCGGGGCCTGCACCAATAATAGCCACTTTTTTATCCGTCCATGTCACGTAAGACATGTCTGGCTTCCAACCCATTTTAAACGCCGTATCGGTAATATATTTTTCAATATTACCTATCGTTACGGCACCAAACTCTTCATCAAGCGTACATGAGCCTTCACACAAGCGGTCTTGCGGACAAACTCGCCCACACACTTCAGGTAAGCTATTTGTTCGATGAGAAAGCTCTGCGGCTTCTAATATACGCCCTGTGCGTA
Organism: Pseudoalteromonas sp. NH0006-46; assembly: GCF_057547735.1. Lineage (NCBI taxonomy): Bacteria > Pseudomonadati > Pseudomonadota > Gammaproteobacteria > Alteromonadales > Pseudoalteromonadaceae > Pseudoalteromonas > Pseudoalteromonas sp. NH0006-46. The sequence continues at coordinate 187,999 of NZ_BAAJML010000004.1, forward strand.
TTAATTTTAGCCACTGTGGAATGTAGTTATGTACCGGACATTTCCATTCACAGTATGGGTTACCACAATCCAAGCAACGATCCGCTTGAGAGTTAACCTGATTTTCTGAAAAGGGTTCGTAAATTTCTACAAATGATTTTTTACGTGACGAAATTGGTTTTTTGCGTGGGTCTACACGCTGCACGTCTATAAATTGATATACATTTTCGCTCATACTGCCCCCTTATTGCGCCTGAACACGTAGTTCGGCACTACTGCGAGCGCGGTGCCCGAGTAAACTTTTTACGTCACTTGATTTAGGTTTTACTAATTTAAACATAGGTAAGTAGAGCTCAAAATTAGCTAAGATGCTTTCCGCTCGGCATGAGCCAGTTAGCTCTAAATGCTCAGCGATTAAGCCACGTAAATGCTCTTGGTGTGACGTTAATGCTTCTAATGTCACAACTTCGACAAGCTCTGGGTTTATGCGTTTTTCAAAGTCGTTACGCTCATCTAACACATATGCAAAACCACCCGTCATCCCTGCCCCAAAGTTAACGCCAACATTACCAAGCACACACACTACACCACCGGTCATGTATTCACAGCCGTTATCTCCAACGCCTTCAACCACGGCTTGAACGCCTGAGTTACGTACTGCAAAGCGCTCGCCTGCGCACCCTGCAGCAAACAATTTACCACCCGTTGCACCGTATAGACACGTGTTACCAATGATCGTTGCTTTATGACTTTCAAATGATGAGCCCACAGGTGGACGTACTACCAGCTTACCACCAGCCATGCCTTTACCAACGTAGTCATTAGCGTCACCAACGAGGGTCATTTCAAGTCCACCTGCATTCCAAACACCAAACGATTGACCCGCCGTGCCATGTAGCTCAATGGCAACAGGATCGGCGGCCATACCTTGGTTACCGTGTTTATCAGCAATATAGCCTGATAACATTGCGCCAACTGATCTGTCTGTATTACAAATTCGGCTTACTAATGAAATCCCACTTGAAGCATCTATCGCTTCTTGCGCCTTTCCTAATAGGCTCTCGTTCAGCTCACCTAGATAGTGCGAACTATTTGGTGCGCTACAAAACAGTGTTTCGCCTGTTGGATTATTTGGCTGTGCAATAACAGCAGATAAATCTATCTTTTTCTGTTTAGCTGTCTTGCCTTCAATTGCTTCAAGTAAATCAAGACGACCAATTAAATCAGTTAAGTTTGCAACTCCTAGGCTTGCCATAATTTCACGCGCTTCTTGTGCAATAAACTTAAAGTAGTTCATCGCCATTTCAGGTAAGCCGTGGTAATGCTTTTGACGAAGTGTTTCGTCTTGCGTTGCTACACCGGTCGCGCAGTTATTTAAATGACAAATACGTAAGTATTTACACCCTAACGCCACCATAGGCCCTGTACCAAAACCAAAGCTTTCAGCACCCAAAATAGCGGCTTTAATAATATCTAAACCTGTTTTTAAACCACCATCAGTTTGTAAACGAATGCGATGGCGAAGACCATTTTCAACAAGAGCTTGCTGAGTTTCAGCTAGGCCTAATTCCCATGGGCTGCCTGCATATTTTACAGATGTAAGCGGGCTTGCGCCTGTGCCACCGTCATAGCCCGATATAGTAATTAAATCGGCATACGCTTTAGCTACACCCGTTGCGATAGTGCCAACACCAGGTTCCGAAACGAGTTTTACTGATACAAGTGCTTTTGGATTAACTTGTTTTAAATCAAAAATTAGCTGAGCTAAATCTTCAATTGAGTAAATATCGTGATGTGGTGGCGGTGATATTAACGTCACGCCAGGTACCGAATAGCGAAGTTTAGCAATATAAGGTGTTACTTTTTCACCTGGAAGTTGTCCACCTTCACCAGGTTTTGCACCTTGCGCCACTTTAATTTGTATTACATCTGCGCTGCGCAAATAATGCGGTGTAACACCAAATCGACCTGAAGCCACTTGCTTAATACGTGAATTTTTCTCTGTACCGTAACGAAGTTTATCTTCACCACCTTCACCTGAATTTGAACAGCCACCTAAGCGATTCATTGCAATTGCAAGTGCTTCATGAGCCTCAGGCGATAACGCACCAATACTCATTGCAGCTGAATCAAAGCGTTTGTAAAGCGCTTCTGCAGGCTCTACATCATCAATGCTAATCCCGTTTTCTGGTAATTTAAGTGCCAGCATGTCACGCAATGTTGAAATCGGGCGATTGTTAACAAGCTTTGCATACTCGTTGTAATCTTTATATTCACCAGAGCGAACTGCTACTTGCAGCGTTTGAATTACATCTGGGTTATAGGCATGGTATTCACCACCATGTACATATTTAAATAAACCGCCGTGACTAAGTAACTTACGCTTGCTTAGTGCTAGCTTATGTAGGCTTTGTTGGTCGTCATCAAAGTCTGTAAAACATGCACCTTTGATGCGGCTAGCCACACCTTTAAAACACATATCAACAACCGCATCAGATAAACCCACTGCCTCAAATAACATTGAGCAACGGTAAGAAGCGACTGTACTAATACCCATTTTAGACATTATTTTGTATAAACCTTTGTTTACCGCTTTACGATAAGCAAGGGTTACCTCGCAATAAGATTTATCAATGACTTTGCTGTCGCTCATCGCAACTAACGACTCATACGCTAGGTATGGGTAAATAGCGGTTGCCCCAAAACCAAGCAGCACAGCGAACTGATGCGGGTCTCTTACACTACCTGTTTCAATTATGATGTTTGATTCACAACGTAAGTTGTTATCAACTAAACACTTTTGTACAGCACCTACGGCCATAGCAGCAGGGATAGGTAAGTTTACATCATCAAAATTACGGTCAGTTAAAATAAGCATGATAGAGCCGGCAGCTGCTTTTTCTTTTGCTTTATCGCAAATGCGTTTAACTGCGTTTTCTAAGCCTTCCTCAACAGTGTAAGTAATATCAATTTTACAATAGCTGTAATGCGCTTCATCTGCGTTAAGTAGCTGCTGCATGTCCGCATACATCAAAATTGGAGTATCAAACTGTAAGCGCTTAGCGTGGCCTGTTGTTTCGTTAAACACATTTTGCTCGCTACCAATACACGTAGCCAAAGACATCACATGATTTTCGCGCAGGGGATCAATTGGCGGATTAGTGACTTGTGCAAATTTTTGACGGAAATAATCGTAAAGTGAACGATGCCCTTCGCTCAATACTGCAAAAGGCGTGTCATCACCCATAGAACCGGTTGCTTCTTGCCCGTTTTCACCCATTACACGAATAACGCTATCCAACTCTTCGTTGGTGTAGCCAAACATTTTTTGATATTTAGCTAACGTTTCGTCGTCAAATGAACGGTTGCCTGCATCTTGCTCTTTTAACTCTTCAAAAGGCGTTAAACGCTTAACATTTTCTTCAAGCCACGACTTATAAGGATGGCGAGACTTTAAATCTTGATCTATTTCATCTGAATGCCAAATTTTACCCAGCTTGGTATCTATGACGAGTAATTCACCTGGACCAACCCGGCCTTTTTCAACCACTTCATCGGCTGTGTAATCCCAAATACCGACTTCTGATGCCAGGGTAATAAAACCATCTTGTGTGATTACATAACGCGCAGGACGCAGACCATTTCGGTCTAAGTTACAGGCTGCAAAACGACCATCTGACATAACAATACCCGCTGGGCCATCCCAGGGTTCCATATGCATGGAGTTAAAATCATAAAAAGCACGTAAATCGTCGTCCATGGCACGGTTTTTTTGCCATGCCGGTGGTACAAGCATGCGCATTGCACGGAATAAATCCATGCCACCCGCTAAAAACAGCTCTAACATGTTATCGAGGCTTGAGGAATCTGAGCCAGTTTCATTAACAAATGGCGCTGCGCTTTGTAAATCTGGAATAAGTGGCGACGAAAATTTGTACGAGCGAGCACGAGCCCACTGACGATTACCTTCGATGGTGTTAATTTCACCATTATGCGCTAAATAGCGGAAAGGTTGAGCTAGTGGCCAACGAGGCTGTGTGTTTGTTGAAAAGCGCTGATGAAAAACACAGATTGCGCTGGTCATACGGATGTCAGCTAAGTCTAAATAAAAATTAGGCAAATCAGCAGGCATCATAAGGCCTTTATAGATAGTCACTAACCCGGATAAACTTGCAATATAAAATGATTCATCGTCTGCTAAACGTTTTTCAGCACGACGGCGCGCTACGTATAAGCGACGCTCTAAGTCTTTTGAACGCCAACCTTCAGGCGCGCTTACAAAAATTTGTTCAAAACCAGGTAGCTGTTGCACCGCAATTGGACCTAGCATCGATGGATCGGTAGGCACTTCGCGCCAACCTAGAATATTTAGCGTTTCTTTTTCTAATTCTTCGCTAAGAACTTGCTTTGCAGTTTGTGCTAAAACAGGATCTGAATTTAAAAAGATCATGCCAACTGCATAGTTTTTACCAAGGTGCCAATTATGCTCACTTGCAATAGCACGGAAAAAACTATCTGGCTTTTGCAAAAGTAAACCACAGCCATCGCCTGTTTTACCATCAGCAGATATACCGCCGCGGTGTTGCATACGATCCAACCCTGTAATAGCAGTACGAATAAGCCGGTGACTAGCCTGACCATTAACTTGGGCAATTAAGCCAAAGCCACAATTTTCTTTCTCTAATTTCGAGTCGTATAACATAGACCCCTCCCCTTGCTGCACTGTTAGCGTTAATGAACTGCTCGACGATTTGCTAACAGCCGGTCAAAACTAGCCTCTATATTAAATAGAGTCAACAGTAATTTGAATACATATTCACATTCTTGAATATTTCTCACTTCATAGCAAGATTTCTTTTTTATCATTTTTATTAACATTTAGCGGTGTTTTCACCGTTATTTTTTCATGACACTGGTGTCAAGTTTAACATTTTGTAAAAATAGCCATAAATACAAATACAGTTTACGTAAACGTAAACCTCGGCATTAGTGAATAAATATTCAATCGCAGGGTTATTATAAAGTGCTCGGATTATGCAAATAATATTACCCCCTTTCATTAACGTATTATAAAACGGATAAATAAAGGCAGAATTATGTTCTTTATTACTCATTCGGCTTAATAATTATCATTTAATGACTAAATACTTTGATTAATTATTTGCAAACAGAAGAAAACTTTATCAGGCAAGACTTGAATCTCATCCTTCTATTTAATCGCCTGAGTAGCTTACCTTTAAACACGCTTAGATTTTTGATTTCACTGAAGCGCCTACGTTATTGGTTACCAAGCACCCGTAACAAATTACTTACTCTTTATATATTGCTTTTAAGGTGTCCGCAGCGGACACATAAAGTGTCCGCGGACGTATCATTTTAAAAAATAAATTATCAAGCTATTTAATATCAATAACTTAACTTTTGGCATGCTAATCGTATAGTGTAATTTAGTCATTATTATTTGGAAGAATTATGTTCACTTTAAGCTTGTTTTTACTCTCGCCTATGGCCGCTATTTTTGCAGCATCACTTTATGTCATGTTTGAAAAAAATATAAATTCATTTAGCTAAGGTTCAATAATGATTAAAGACACCAGTGCTCAAGACATACAAGTTAATAAACCTGCAAACTATAAAAAACGTCTTCTTTTAATTATCGCTGCGTTATTACTTATTATTTCTGCTGTTTATGGCGTTATGTCAGGCTCTGATGCAACCAGCTCATTTAGTAGAGAAAGGGTGCAAATAGCAAAAGTAGAAATTAAAACGCTTGTCCGTGACGTAGCCGCAAGTGGAAAAATCGTTGCCGCCAACGCGCCAAGTATTTACAGCCCAGAGCGAGGCTTTGTTAGCTTGCACGTTAAAGCCGGCGATACCGTTACCAAAGGCGACGAGCTCGCTTTACTTCATAGCCCTGAACTTACTAATGAATTAAAACAACAACAATCTGTTCTGCAACGATTAGAAGGTGAACTTAAGAGGCAACACTTACAATCAAGAAGAGATACTTTAACTCTTACAAAAACACTCGATATGGCCAGTGTAGAATTAAACGCAGCACAACGAGAAAATCGCCGCGCAAAGCTATCAATTAAAAAGCATTTAATAAGCCAAATAGACCTTGAAAAAGCAATAGATGACTTATCACGAGCACAACTTACTTATAAACACGCACAACAAGAAGTGGCGCTTGCTAAAGATACACTCGCATTTGAATTGCAAGCCGCTAAAAGTGATGTAGAACGCCAGCAGCTTATTGTTGATGATTTACATAGAAAAGTAAGTGAGCTGTCAATTAGAGCAACAGTTACAGGTATTGTTGGTAATTTGCTTGTGCAACAAAAAGCAGCGGTTACACAAAGTCAGCCTTTAATGACACTGGTTGATTTAAGTCATTTTGAAGCGCAATTACAGGTGCCAGAAAGTTATGCAAACGAACTAGGGTTAGGGATGGACGTAGAGCTTAAATTAGGAAACGAAACAATAATGGGCGTGCTATCAGCTATATCGCCAGAAGTTAATAATCGTGAAGTAACCACACGGGTTCGTTTTGCAGGCAACAGCAATAATATTCGCCAAAATCAACGTTTGACTGCTCGCATTTTGCTCGACAATCGCCAAAATGTGCTGCAAGTGCAGCGAGGAGCCTTTATGCAACAAGGTGGCATTGTTGCTTATAAAATAGACGGCATCGTTGCAAGGCGTGTACCTATAACCGTAGGTGCCACCAGCATTAATGCTGTAGAGGTTTTAACCGGCTTAAATGAAAATGACGAAATAATAATTTCTAGCTACAACCAATTTAATCAAGCAGATACGCTTTTACTAAATTAGAAACGCTCCCAACCAGCGCCAAGTTAAGGAAAAAATCATGTTACAAATGAAAAATATAAGTAAAGTATACCAAACTGAAATGGTTCAAACTCACGCATTGAGGGACTTTAACTTAAATGTAAATGAAGGTGAATTTATAGCTGTCACAGGCCCGAGCGGCTCTGGGAAAACAACCTTTTTAAATATTGCAGGGATGTTAGAACCATTTAGTGAAGGTGACTATATTTTGGATGGTGTCAATGTTGGCAGTTTAAACGACAACCAACGTGCTGATTGTCGAAATCAAAAAATTGGTTTTATTTTTCAGGGTTTTAATTTAATACCAGATTTAAATTTATATGAAAATATTGAGGTACCTCTTCGCTATAGAGGTATTAAAGCAAAAGAACGTAAACGCACAATAGAGCAGTGTTTAGAACAAGTAGGCTTAGCCTCTCGCGCTAAACACCTACCCCAGCAATTATCGGGCGGCCAGCAACAACGTGTGGCAATAGCCCGCGCACTTGCCGGAAAACCTCGTTTTTTACTTGCCGATGAGCCCACCGGTAACTTAGACAGCCTGATGGCTCGCCAAGTGATGGAGTTACTTGAGCAAATAAATCGCGATGGCGCCACTATTATAATGGTGACACATGATAGCGAATTAGCCCGCCGTGCACCGCGCAACATTCAAGTAGTTGATGGACAACTAGCCGACTTTACTTTGTACCAAGGTGCACAGCCAATAAATGTAGCACAAGGAGTATAATTCATGCTTGTTCATTATATTGACCTAAGTTGGCGTAGCTTTAAGCGCACACCACTTGTAAGCTCTTTAATGGTACTTGCTATAGCAATTGGTATTGGCATCACCATGACTAGTTTGAGCGTTTACCACATGATGTCGGCCGATCCAATTCCACATAAAAGCAGCCAGCTTTTCAGTGTGCAATTACAAATAATGGATGATGGGAGTACATGGTGGACGTCCGATAACCTCCCTCTTCAACTGACGTATCAAGATGCTGCAAATCTTTATCAGTCTCAATTAGGTGCTCAACGTTTAAAAATGGTACGAAGTGGTTTTTCTGTATACATAGATTCAGACAAAGTAAAACCGTTTAGCCAAAGTGCAAGACTTACTACTCCTGAGTTTTTTAATATGTTTGACCTCGAATTTATTTATGGTAACAAGTGGTCACAGCAGCAAGAAGACGATGCAGCGCCCGTTGTTGTAATTAGCGAGGAGTTAAACGATAAGTTATTTGCTGGTAAAAATTCAGTAGGTCAGATTATCTATCTTGACGATGCAAGTTACGAAGTAATTGGTGTTACAAAAAACTGGCCACTAACCATTAAATATTACGATTTAAACAATGGCGCATTTAACGATCCCGAACAACTTTTTATGCCATTTGGCCTTCTTGAAGCAAAACAACTGGGTAATTGGGGCAATACTAATGGTTGGAAGCATGAAGATGTTCGAAGCTTTACTGCCAAGTTACAGTCAGAAATGGTCTGGATTCAATTCTGGGTTGAGTTAACTACCGAGCAACAAAAAAATGATTACGAAAATTATTTATTAGCTTATATGCAAGATCAGCAAAAGCTTGGTCGATTTGATCGCAAAGAGCTCGCCTTCAGCATTCGAGATGTTAACCAATGGATGGCTTACAATAATGTGGTTAGTGAAGATAACAAAATTTTAGTGGCACTCAGTTTTATGTTTTTAGCTGTGTGTTTGGCTAATATTCTTGGCTTACTACTTGCCAAATTTTTACGTCGAGCGCCGGAGGTTGGTGTGCGCCGTGCACTTGGTGCTAATAAACGTCAGATTTTTATGCAACATATTGTTGAAGTCGCTATGTTAGGGCTTTTGGGCGGGCTACTGGGGATTGTATTTGCTCAGTTAGGTTTATTAGGTGTTCGTCAGAGCTACCGTTATTACGAAAGCTTAGCGACGATGGATTTAAGTATGTTACTGAGCGCCCCTGTTATTGCTATCAGTACCTGTGTAATTGCCGGGCTTTACCCTGCTTGGCTGGTATGTAAAACCAACCCTGCAATTTATCTAAAAAGCCAATAAGGACGAACGCAATGATATTAGAAATTAAACCTATTTTTCATGCGCTGTGTCGATCTAAAGTGGGTGCACTTTTGCTACTCATCCAAATAGCGATTACCACTGCAATTGTTAGTAACGCAGCCTTTATTATTCAAGACAGAGTAACCTACCTTAACCAAGAAACTGGCTACCCAGAAGACGAAATACTTGCTTTTCATGTCATGCATTTTGGTAAAGATGTTCAAAGCCACCAGCAATTTGAACTGGATGAAACCATGCTTAGAGCTATACCCGGTGTTAAAGACGCCGTGTATATTAATAATATACCGTTATCAGGTAGTGGTAGCTCTTCTGACTTCAGTGTTAACTCAGCGCCAGAACCTGGACTTTCAGCAAGGACGGCTTACTTTTTTACTGATGATCATGCAATTAATACACTTGATGTTGAGCTGGTTGCAGGACGAAATTTCACCCAAGACGACATTGTCGTAACCAACGATAATGATCAACGCGCTAATGTAACTATTGTGACCCAAGCATTACTAAATGAGCTTTTTCCTGGTGAAAATGGCCTAGGAAAAACAATTTTCCTTGGTGATATTCCACTGAAAGTTGTTGGTGTAATTAAGCATGCAAAAGGGCCTTGGTTAAAAGACAGCCGCCCAAATAATATCGCATTAATTCCTTACATTAACCCCAATATATCTGGCAACTTTTTAGTTCGTACTGCTTCTAATGACCGTGCAGAAATAGCCAAACAGATTGAAGACGAAATGCTTAAAAATTATAACAAACGTGTAATTATCCGAATTCGTGGGCTAGACCAAGATAAAGCGCAATATATGGCTGAAGACACATTAATGATGCGTATGTTAGTTGTGCTTATTACTATCCTTTTACTTGTCACCGCTTTAGGAATATTTGGCTTAACCTTGTTCAACATAAGTAAGCGCACCAAGCAAATTGGAACCCGTCGTGCTTTAGGCGCTCGTAAATCTGCTATTATCAATTACTTTTTAGTTGAAAATGCCTTGATTTGCATTGCTGGATTAGTTTTAGGCGTAATTGCTGCCCTCGTACTTGGGCAATTGCTAATGCAACACTTTTCAATTGCTGCGTTACCCTTAGGCTATGTTGTAGCGACTGCCATTATGGTTTTTATAATGAGTCTTTTGGCTGTATTTGGCCCAGCTAAACGTGCTGCAAATATTTCGCCCAGTATCGCAACCCGAACCATATAACGCAGCTCCCAACCTATGCTACACTGACCAAACACGGTGTAGCATTTTCAATATTTAAATAATAATAAACAGCGATTAAATTCACATGGAAAAAATACTTATTGTTGATGATAATCCGGCCGTTTTAGAGGCGTTATCATTACTACTAGAGATACATCACTTTAATGTAGTTACCGCATCAACGCCCTTTGAAGCCATTCAAATTGTGCAATACCAACGCATTGCTCTCGTTATTCAAGATATGAATTTTACCAGCGATACTACCTCCGGCGAAGAAGGTAAAACTTTATTTTATGCGCTGCGTGAAGAAAACCCACACCTCCCTATTATATTAATAACCGCCTGGACTGAACTTTCAACGGCTATTGAACTTGTTAAAGCAGGCGCTGCCGATTACCTTCCAAAGCCATGGGATGACCACAAGCTTCTTACATGCATTAATAATTTAATAGAGCTGGGGCGCACTAAGCAACTTGTGGCCACGCACAACCGCCAACAAAAAGAGCGGGATGATAAATATAATACGGCTAACTTAGCAGGCCTTATTTTTAAAAGTACCGCAATGGAACGATTAGTCACAATGGCATTACAAGTGGCTAAATCTGATATTTCTGCACTCATAACAGGCCCTAATGGCAGCGGAAAAGAATGCATTGCGACTATAATTCAAAAAAACTCTTCACTAATAAATCAGCCTTTCATTAAAGTAAATGCTGGCGCCCTACCCCAAGAACTTTTAGAGGCTGAATTATTTGGCGCAGAAGCCGGTGCCTACACAGGTATAACCAAGCAACGTATAGGTCGCTTTGAAGCGGCCGATGGTGGAACATTATTTTTAGATGAAATTGGCAACTTGCCACTTTCTGGGCAAATGAAGTTGTTGAGAGTATTACAAACAGGTGAATTTGAACGATTAGGCTCTACACAAACGCGCAAAGTTACGGTTCGTGTTATATCAGCCACCAACGAAAATTTATTGCACGCAATAACCGAAGGTCGTTTTAGAGAAGATTTGTACTATCGCCTTAATGTTATTGAGTTAAACGTACCTGCGCTTTGTGAACGTGTTGATGATATTGCCCCACTCATCAATCATTTTTTACCACATAGAGAGTTAAGCATTGATGCAGAGCAGGCGCTTAATCAATATCAATGGCCAGGTAATGTGAGAGAACTTGAAAACGCCTGTAAACGTGTGGGTGTTATAAAGCCTGATGGCTTGCTTAGCGCTGAAGACTTTGGCCTAACACCATCACTGCCAATAAAAATTAATGACGAAAAAAAAGAGCCTTCAAAACTCGAAATTGAACAATCAATACGCGCTAATCAGGGTGTTATTGCCAAAGTAGCACGAGAGTTTGGTTTAAGCCGCCAAGCACTGTATAGGCGCTTACAAAAAATGGGTATTGATTACTAATGTTTAATTTTATTAGTCGCTTATCATTAACTCACAAAGTGGTAGGCATATGCATTATATGCAGCGTTTTACCTGTTATAAGCATTACAATAATTGCACAACCCCCGCTTTATTACTCTGTGTTGTTAGTCATAGCAGCTATGCTTACAAGTTTATTACTTGCTAGAGCCTTAACAAAGCCCATTAAGTTAGGGTTGCAATCGTTAGAAACTGGCTTGCTTAATTTTAAGGATGGTGAGCTTTCAAGTTTATTAGCTTATAAAAACAACGATGAGTTAGGAAAGCTATGTCAGCTTTATAATCAAACTGCAAAACAACTTCGCCAAGAAAAACAGTGGATTTATCAACGAGAGTTAATGCTAGACAAGGTATTACAAAGCTCTCCACAAGCCCTTTTACTCGTTAACGATAACAGTATTGTTGTGTTTAGTAACTTAATCAGCCGTACGTTATTTAATAGCGCAACACAATTGGAAGGCACGCAGCTTCAACAATTATTGTCTGATGCGCCTATTCAGCTTGCTAATGCTATTGAGCAAGGCGTAGATGGTTTATTTAATATTGAAGTAGACAATCACGATTCTCAAACTTGGCATTTATCTACTGGCGAGTTTTTACTTAATAACCAAAAACATCACTTATACATATTTAAACAACTTACCCGTGAGCTCAGCCGCCAGGAAGTAGCAGTATGGAAAAAAGTTATTCGAATAATAAGCCACGAGCTTAATAATTCACTTGGCCCTATGTCATCGATGCTACATAGCGCTCAGCTTTTAGCTAGCCGCGTAGATGAGCCGCGTCTTGCAAGAGTGTTTTCAACAATCGATGAGAGAATAGGCCACTTGACTGAATTTGTTCAAGGCTATGGCAAATTTGCAAAGCTACCTACACCACAAAAATCAGCAATAAATTGGCAAAACACATTAAGGGATCTGAATAGGCAATGGCAGTTTAGCTACACAGTAAACACCACTCAAAGCATATTACATGCAGATCAGGCACAACTTGAGCAATTGCTTATCAACTTACTCAAAAATGCACACGAGTCAGGCTCGGATCCGTCTAAAATAAATATATCTGTAGCGTTTTTTAATAATGCTTGCATAGTAGATATAAGCGATGGCGGAAAAGGGATGAGTGAGCAGGTCATGGCTAATGCACTCGTACCTTTTTATTCTACAAAAAGTACAGGAAGTGGTTTAGGGTTAGCGTTATGCAGAGAGATTGCTGAAGCACATAAGGGACAAATAAGCTTACATAATAAAATAGGTGGTGGCCTAAACGTGCAAATTACCTTGCCATGCACATAATTGATGTTGTTAAAAACAGCTAAAAACAACAAAGCCACTTAACGTGGCTTTTATCATCACAGCACTATAAAAATAGCACTCGCAAAGTAAGATTACTCAGCGTCAGCTTCTTTGTACTTAGCCGCTGTTTCTGTGATTAACGGTTGTAATTCACCACGTTGAAACATTTCTATGATGATGTCACACCCACCAATTAGCTCACCTTCAACCCAAAGTTGTGGAAATGTAGGCCAATTTGCGTACGCAGGAAGTTCAGCACGAATGTCTGGGTTTAGTAAAATATCAACGTATGCAAACGGTTCGCCACACGACATAAGTGCTTGTGAAGCTTGTGAAGAAAAACCACAATTTGGTAACTTAGGTGACCCTTTCATGAAAAGGATAATTGGGTTTTCTGAAATTTGCTGTTTAATTTTATCAATGGTTTCCATCTACAACCTCAAAGTAACGATAGCTAAATATACTTAAGTCTTGAAAATAACTCATCGTGACCATAAATATATAACTTAAAATGGGCAAATAAAGCCACAATTGAAATAGTCTTTAGCAATAGCATTGCTGTTTGCTTAAACTTGAGTAAAATACTCAACAATTATAGTAACACTATATTCCCGCTTGGTATAGGTAAGTGGTCTGTTTCAACAGGCATTACGTATTACCAAATGGACTATCAACTAAAAAAGATGGAGATAAAAAATGGCATTTGAACTACCGTCACTACCATATGCAATCGACGCACTTGAGCCACATATTTCAAAAGAAACATTAGAGTTTCACCACGGTAAGCACCACAACACTTACGTTGTTAAGCTTAACGGTTTGATCCCTGGTACAGAGTTTGAAAACAAATCTCTAGAAGAAATCGTATGTTCATCAGAAGGCGGTGTATTTAACAACGCAGCGCAAATCTGGAACCACACGTTTTACTGGAACAGCTTATCTCCAAATGGCGGCGGCGAGCCTACTGGCGCAGTTGCAGATGCGATTAACGCTAAATGGGGTTCTTTTGATGCGTTTAAAGATGCATTAAACGACAAAGCAGTAAACAACTTCGGTTCAAGCTGGACTTGGTTAGTAAAGCTTGCTGATGGTTCATTAGACATCGTTAATACATCTAACGCTGCGACACCATTAACTGACGAAGGCGTTACACCTGTTCTTACAGTGGATTTATGGGAACACGCATATTACATTGATTACCGTAACGTGCGTCCAGATTACCTTAAAGGTTTCTGGTCACTAGTTAACTGGGAATTTGCAAACGCAAACTTCGCTTAATTAGTACTTACCACTAATTTAAAAAAGGCGCTTCAGCGTCTTTTTTTGTGCCTGTTATTTGTACTTTTACACTCTGTAATTTGACATAATAACCTTCTCCAACATGATCTTTTTTCACTTAAATTTTTATTTTTATTACACAAACATACACTTTCGCGACTAGACTTTAAAATGTAAGCACCTTTTACAGCGGGTTTCGGAGGTTATTATGACGATTTTTGAGCATTACCAAGCACGTTACGAAGCGGCACAAGAAGAAGAGTACAGTATCGCCGAGTTTCTTGAAATATGTAAAACCGATAAGTCTGCCTACGCCAGTGCACCAGAACGCCTTTTAATGGCCATTGGTGAACCTGACATGGTCGATACCGCAACGGATGCACGCCTCAGTCGGTTATTTTCTAATAGAGTAGTTGCACGCTACCCTGCCTTTACCGATTTTTATGGTATGGAGGATGCCATTGAACAAATTGTTTCTTATTTAAAACATGCAGCCCAAGGGCTCGAAGAGTGTAAACAGGTTCTTTACCTGTTAGGTCCTGTAGGTGGTGGTAAATCATCTATTGCTGAAAAACTAAAGTACCTCATGCAACAAGTACCAATTTATTCAATTAAAGGCTCGCCGGTAAACGATCATCCACTGTCTCTATTTGATCCCATTGAAGACGCAAATGTACTAGAGCAAGAATACGGAATTAAGCCGCGTTATTTAAAAACAATTATGTCACCATGGGCAGGTAAACGGCTCAAAGAGTTTAACGGCGATATAAGTAAATTTAAAGTGGTAAAACGCTACCCCTCAATTCTTAATCAAATAGGTATTGCTAAAACAGAACCAGGCGATGAAAACAACCAAGACATATCCGCATTAGTCGGCAAAGTAGATATACGTCAGCTTGAACATTTTGCCCAAAATGATCCCGATGCTTATGCGTATTCGGGTTCACTTTGTATGGCAAATCAGGGTTTGATGGAATTTGTAGAAATGTTTAAAGCCCCTATTAAAGTGCTCCATCCACTACTAACTGCCACACAAGAAGGTAATTACAATGGGACTGAAGGTATTAGCGCTCTCCCCTTTAATGGCATGATCCTCGCGCATTCGAACGAATCCGAGTGGCAAACCTTTAAAAATAACAAAAATAATGAAGCCTTTTTAGACCGGGTGTACATAGTCAAGGTACCTTATTGTTTGCGTGTCACTGAAGAAATTAAAATCTACGACAAACTTCTTCAGCATAGTGAACTTCATAGCGCCCCTTGCGCGCCGGGTACCCTTAAAGCTTTAGCACAATTTACAACTCTCTCGCGGTTAAAAGAGCCAGAAAACTCAAGCCTATATTCTAAAATGCGAGTGTACGATGGTGAAACACTCAAAGACACAGATCCAAAGGCAAAGTCGTATCAAGAGTATCGCGACTACGCTGGGGTGGATGAAGGCATGACAGGTCTTTCTACTCGCTTTGCATTTAAAATTTTATCTCGAGTATTTAATTTTGATAACACTGAAGTGGCCGCAAACCCCGTTCATTTATTTTATGTACTTGAGCAACAAATAGAACGTGAACAATTTAGCAGCGATGTTGAAGAACGTTACCTGAGCTTTTTAAAAGGCTATTTAATTCCTCAGTATGTTGAATTTATTGGTAAAGAGCTACAAACCGCGTATTTAGAGTCTTACTCAGAATACGGGCAAAATATATTTGATCGCTATGTTATTTATGCCGATTTTTGGATTCAAGACCAAGAGTATCGTGACCCCGATACAGGCCAATTATTTGACCGAGCTGCGCTTAATGCTGAGCTTGAAAAAATTGAAAAACCAGCTGGCATTTCTAATCCTAAAGATTTTCGTAACGAAATAGTCAATTTTGTACTTCGCGCACGGGCTCACAACAATGGTAAAAACCCGCTCTGGACGAGCTATGAAAAATTACGCACTGTGATTGAGAAAAAAATGTTTTCGAACACAGAAGATCTATTGCCTGTGATTTCGTTTAACACAAAGACCTCCGCTGAAGATCAGCAAAAACACGAAGACTTTGTTAATCGGATGGTCGAGAAAGGCTATACGCAAAAGCAAGTCAGGTTGTTATCTGAGTGGTACCTACGTGTTAGAAAATCGCAATAACCTTCATAGTTGTGATTTTAGGAGGTAAATATGGCGCATTTTATAGACAGGCGTTTAAACGGTAAAAATAAAAGTACCGTGAATCGTCAGCGCTTTATCAGGCGTTATAAAAAACAGATAAAAGAAGCGGTGTCCGATGCAATAAATAATCGCAGTGTTACCGACTCTACATCGGGTGAAAGTATTTCTATTCCGCAACGTGATATTAGTGAGCCAAGCTTTCACCAAGGTAAAGGCGGTAATAAAAAACAAGTACACCCGGGTAACGATCAATTTGCAACTGGTGATAAAATAGAGCGCCCTAAAGGCGGTCAGGGTGATGGTTCAGGTCAAGGAGAGGCAAGCGACTCTGGTGAAGGTCAAGACGAATTTGTATTCTCTATTTCAAAAGATGAATACGTCGATCTACTTTTTGAAGACTTAGAACTACCTAACCTTCAAGAAAATCAGCTTGATAGACTTGTACAAATGAAAACCCACCGTGCAGGTTTTTGCAGTGAAGGCATGCCAAGTAATATTGATATTGTACGTTCGCTACAGGGTTCACTTGCTCGACGTGTTGCTATGAGCGCAGGTAAAAAGCGCCGCTTAGCCGAGTTAGAAGCTCAGTTAAAAATATTAATACATGAACAACATAGCGATAAAGCAGCTGTTGCACTTTTACAAAAAGAAGTAAGCCTACTTAAACAGCAAATTAAAGCTGTGCCATTTATTGATAACTACGACTTGCGATTTAGAAATTACGAGAAGCGCCCTCATCCCACCAGTAAAGCAGTTATGTTTTGTATTATGGATGTGTCGGGTTCTATGGACCAAGCCACGAAAGACATGGCAAAACGGTTTTACATTTTGTTATATCAATTTTTAACTCGCAGCTATAAAGACATTGAGGTGGTTTATATTCGTCATCATACGCAAGCCACTGAAGTAGATGAACAAACGTTTTTTTACTCTCAAGAAACTGGCGGAACTATCGTATCCAGCGCACTTAAATTAATGGATAAAATAATTAAAGAGCGATACAACGCAGACGAATGGAATATATATGCAGCACAAGCATCTGACGGTGATAACTGGGCTGACGATACTCCGCATTGCGGGCAAATATTACGTAATAGCCTTTTAAGTGCTGTTCGCTATTTTGCCTACATTGAAATTACTACGCGTGCTCATCAAAGCCTATGGCGAGAATATCTAAATATTACGCAAACACACTCCAACTTTGCCATACAGCACATTCAAAGTGTTGAAGACATTTACCCTATATTTAGGGAGCTATTTAAAAAAGGTCGGCAACAAGAAGGCGCTGCATAACTAAGCGAGGTATTAATATGAATACTAAACGAATGAGTGACGGCCCTGATTGGACTTTTGATTTGTTAACTGAGTATCAAACAGAAATAGCCCGCGTTGCAGATCAATACCGGTTAGACACTTACCCTAATCAGATAGAAGTGATCACCGCCGAACAAATGATGGATGCATACTCAAGCGTTGGGATGCCTATTGGCTACAACCATTGGTCTTACGGGAAAAAATTCATCCAAACAGAGCAAAACTATAAACGCGGGCAAATGGGCTTGGCGTATGAAATAGTGATTAATTCAGACCCCTGTATTGCATATTTAATGGAAGAAAATACGTTACCTATGCAAGCACTGGTTATGGCGCATGCATGTTATGGCCACAACTCTTTTTTTAAAGGTAATTATTTATTTAAAACATGGACCGATGCCAGCTCTATCATTGATTACCTTGTATTCTCTAAAAATTACATCAGCCGCTGCGAAGAGAAATACGGTGTGACGGCAGTAGAAACCTTACTAGACTCATGCCATGCACTTATGAACTATGGTGTTGATCGTTATAAGCGCCCGCAACAAATTTCGTTATTTGAAGAGCAAAAGCGCCAAGAGGAACGCGAGGCTTATTTGCAATCTCAAGTGAACGAATTATGGCGAACAATCCCCGAAAACCATCAAGAAGCTAAAAAGAAAGAACGCCACTTTCCCAAAGAGCCACAAGAAAATATTTTGTACTTTATAGAAAAAAATGCCCCTCTTTTAGAGCCTTGGCAACGTGAAGTTATTCGTATAGTTCGTAAAATATCACAATACTTTTACCCCCAAAAACAAACACAAGTAATGAATGAAGGCTGGGCCACCTTTTGGCATTACACCATTTTAAATCACCTATATGATGAAGGTAAACTTACTGATTCATTTATGCTGGAATTTTTACAAAGCCACACAAATGTTGTTTACCAACCACCTTACAATAGTCAGTATTACTCGGGGATAAACCCGTATGCCTTGGGTTTTAATATGATGGTTGATATAAGGCGACTATGCGAACAGCCTACTGAGGAGGATAAAAGGTGGTTTCCTGAATACGCTGGTAGTAATTGGCTTGATACCCTGCATTTTGCTATGCAAAACTTTAAGGATGAAAGCTTTATAAGCCAGTTTTTATCCCCTAAATTAATTCGCGACTTTAAGCTATTTACACTTATTGATAACGCAAGCGCTCCGCATTTAGAAATAGGTGCAATTCATAACGACAGTGGCTACAAAGCTGTAAGAGAAGCGCTTTCAGCTCAATATAACTTAAGTAATCACGAACCTAACATTCAAGTGTACGATGTTGATATCAGAGGAGATCGCTCGTTAACGCTTAGGTATGTGCCGCACAATAATATACCTTTAGCAAATACACATGAGGAAGTACTTAAGCATCTTTATAGATTATGGGGATTTAAAGTAAAACTTGAACAACTCGACAATAATGAACAAGTAACAACAGTTGGGCAATGCCCTAAAGACGACTCTCGCCATACAACCGAGTAATTAAAATCAAGGCGGCAGACTAAAAATAATTAATAAAAAATGACGCTTAAGCGTCATTTTTCATATCAGCATAGGCGGTGACTTTATTTCGCCCATTCTTTTTAGATTGATACATGGCTTTATCTGCAGCTTCTATCCAGCGCTCATGGTCCTTGAACTCATTACTAAAACAAGCAAAACCAATACTCACGGTCACTTTCACTTCAAGTTGTTTGTATAAAACAGGACTTTGCTCAATTAATACCCTTAAGCGTTCAGCGAAAATCTCGGCCCCCTTCTCGTCAGTATCAAGTAAGGTTACAACAAACTCCTCACCACCGTACCTTCCTGCAATATCTGTTTCTCGCAATGTTGTTTTTAATAACTTTGACAAGTGGCGCAATGCTTCGTCACCACAGGTATGGCCATATTCATCATTAACGACTTTAAACCTGTCTATATCAAACATCAGTAAAGCGCTAGAACCACCATTGCGCTTAATCCTCAAAAACTCCTGTTTAAGCGTCGATTCCCAATGACCACGGTTATACAATTGAGTAAGGCTATCTGTTTGGCTTACTTGTTCTAAACGTGCGTTTAAATCTTCTAATTCTTTTTTATTTACAGCAATATCGGTTACGTCGTACAAAATAATACACAAGTGACTCACTTCAGCACGAATATTAGTCAATGGTATAAATGTGGCATTTTGATACATATATTCGGCTTTGCCGGTAATAGGCCTATAATTTTTAAATCTAAATATGTAAGGCTGTTGCTCCCAAATAGTAAATGAGCGATTTTTTAAAACGAATACAGATTCAGACTTACTTCTGAACCACTTCTCATCTATTGCAGGAAACAAATCAAATAAATCTTTATGCTTTACCGCACTTGGCAACAGGCCTGAATGGTTTTCCATAAAGCCATTCCACACACATACTTTGTAATCTCTATCAAGAACGACCAGACCCACATCAACGGTATTAAACATATCCATTAACCAATGGATCTCATTCATATCTAAATCAGCAGCCATAACTTAATCTTCTAATAGGTAAGCAACTTTGTATTTCAAAGTTTTGAGTGAGTCTTCGGTGAATAACAACATTAAATCACAGTTTATATCGTGATTTTCAATGCCGTAGCTAATCTCAATTGCAAGTGTTCGCTGCCAGCGAGACTTGTTTGCTTTTACAAGTTCAGAAACATCTCTGTGTTGGCCTAAAACAATTGGGTGGCCTTGACTAAACGACATATCGAGTTGTTTTGAAAGCCCTGTTAAAATAGCACCAATTAAAATGTTACTAATGTCCATCAGTAACTCAAGCTCTACGTTATCGTTAAGCACACCGTCGTAGTTCATCAAAGACGCAATTTCTTTAAAACTGGAATCATTTAATAATAAAAGCGCCTCTCCCGATACACCACCGCCAATAAAGCCTTGGCACACACCAGATGTAGAGGCGTTATTATCAATGGAGCGAAGCGCCATATCAAGTTCGCTCACCTCTAAAATATTAACATTTGGAATGGGTAATTCAACAAACACATTGAGTAATCTTGCAAGCAAGTCGCCTGCTTGCCCCATAGCAACGTTTGTAAGTTCTTGGTAAATATCTCTAACATCAGGGTCAACTTGCTCGCCTAATGAGTGAGATAAGCGCTCACGCATGGCCTTATCTTTAATTCCATGATGCTCTATTATTTCGGCAAGCTTTTCTGGTGAGCAAGGTTTTTGAATAAAATCGATAGCGCCCAAGTCTAGTACACGCTGATGAGCGTTAGGTTGTATGTCTCCAGACACAACAACGGTGAGCACATTTAACCCTAACTCTTTCATTGCCATTAACACTTCATACCCGTCCATTTCGGGCATATTAAGGTCAAGGAATAGAATTTCTGGTTCAACAGCTTTTATTTGCTTTATACAATCAACACCGTTAATTGCAAACTCAACTTTTATGTCCCAATCTTCCGGCAATGAGCGAGCTAATTGACGCCTCGCTAATTTGGAATCATCACATACTAATACTGATGTTGGCATACTATCTCTCTATTTTTAAACCAAGTATTAACATCAAAAAATGATAGTGGCTTTTTATTTTTATTATTTAAGATATTTTTTGTAACTATATGTTAATCAAAGTTTCAGCCGTTTACAATTTAAAATCTCATAATTAATTCTTACTGAGCAAGAACGTATAATCTCTTGGTTACTTATACGCAGTATAATACACTGTCACCCATTGCGTTAATTTAAAAGGAAATACCTTATGTTTCGTTCGCTCGCGTTTGTGCTGAGTGCATTTTGCTCCGTTGCTTTTGCAGCCGATTACCCAGAAAATACCCTCGATGCAGGTAAAGTATCGGTCCAAGGTAAACCAATTACTTTAATGGGCAAAGGCGTAGTTATAGGGGATAACGCTCCTGACTTTAAAGTAGTTGATGGCAATTTTACGCCAGTAACACTTAACGATTATAAAGGGCAAGCTTTACTAATTAGTGTAGTACCAAGTTTAGATACCGGCGTGTGCAGTTTACAAACAAAGCATTTTAACGAAAAAGTGGCGCTGCAATTTCCAAGTATTGAAATATTGACTATCAGTGCTGATTTACCGTTTGCCCAAAAACGATTTTGTAAAGCAGAGAACATAGATAAAGTTATCACATTATCTGATTCGGTATGGCGTGATTTTGGCCAAAAATATGGTGTGATTATAAAAGATATGGGGCTTCTAACGCGCTCTATTTTTATACTCGATAAGAGCCATAAAGTGGTTTATAAGCAATTGGTGAATAACCTATCTACCGAGCCCGAATACGACAGCGTAATAGAAAAACTTAAAACTTTATAAGTGTCTAAATAAAAAACCGCCAACTGGCGGTTTTTTTGTTATTAGGCTTAGCCTAATAGCTCACCTAATTTTTGGCTTACTGCTTCAACGGCTTGTGTACCGTCTAGTTTGTGGTACTGGGTGTTACCCGATGCAGCTTCTGCTTGGTAGTAATCAACCAATGGCATCGTTTGCTCGTGGTAAATACCTAGACGTTTACGCACTGTTTCTTCAGTGTCGTCGGCGCGAACAATTAATTCTTCGCCCGTTTCATCATCTTTACCTTCCACCTTTGGTGGGTTGTAAACAACATGATAAACACGACCTGAACCAGGGTGAACACGACGTCCGCCCATACGTTCTACAATAATTTCATCAGCTACATCAAATTCAATAACGTGATCGACCACTACGCCATTTTCTTTCATTGCATCTGCTTGTGGAATAGTACGTGGGAAACCATCTAGTAAAAAACCTTTTTCGCAATCAGCTTTAGCAATACGCTCTTTCACTAAACCAATAATGATATCGTCAGAAATTAGCTGACCTGCGTCCATTACTTTTTTTGCTTCTAAGCCAAGTGGAGTGCCTTCTTTAATAGCAGCACGTAGCATATCGCCAGTCGAAATTTGTGGAATACCGTACTTGTCCATTAAAAACTGAGCTTGAGTGCCTTTACCTGCACCCGGCGCGCCCAAAAGAATAATGCGCATATCATTGTCCCCTAGTATGAGAGTTTATTTTAAAGCCTGAATTCTTCCATAAGCGCCGCTGATACTCAAGCAACTTATACTAATTGCCTACTTTGTAGCGTATAAAAAAAGGAAGCCTAGGCTTCCTTTTTAAATATGTACACAATTTATACTTTTATTTGCTTAGCTCTAACATTAATTTATTTAGGCGTGTAACAAATCCTGTTGGGTCTTTTAATGTTCCGCGCTCTGCAAGTAATGCCTGGTCTAATAATACATGTGACCATTGTGCAAATTTATCTTCATCCTGCTCGTCATTTAAATGCTTAACAAGTTGGTGCTCTGGGTTTAATTCAAACACAGGTTTAGCCTCTGGTGCTGCTTGGCCAACAGACTCCATTAACTTTTGCATTTGCGAGCTCATGTCGTTGTCATCACTTACAACACAGGCTGGAGAATCGGTTAAACGATGCGTAAAGCGCACGTCTTTAACATCTTCACCTAACGCTGTTTTAATGCGCTCTACTAAGCCTGCCATCTCTTTTTCAGACTCTTCTTGGGCTTTCTTAGTCTCTTCATCATCAAGCTTACCCAAGTCTAAGTCACCACGTGTGATTGACTGTAGTTGCTTATCTGCAAACTCAGTTAGGTGGCTCATCATCCACTCGTCAACACGGTCACTTAGCAATAATACTTCGATGCCTTTTTTGCGGAAAATCTCTAAATGCGGCGAATTTTTAGCGGCTGTAAAGGTATCAGCTACCACGTAGTATATTTTTTCTTGGCCTTCGTTCATACGCTCAACATATTGTTCAAGCGACACATCTTGCGTTTGCGAATCAGTATGAGTTGAAGAAAAACGAAGTAGCTTACAAATCGCTTCTTTATTTGCTGCGTCTTCCGCTGGACCTTCCTTCATTACCTGGCCAAACTCATTCCAAAATACTTGGTAATCGTCAGCTTTGTTTTTCGCCATACGCTCAAGCATTTTAATAATACGCGAGGTACACCCTTTACGAATCGCTTGCGTTACTTTGTTATCTTGTAAAATTTCACGCGATACGTTCAATGGTAAATCGTTTGAGTCTAATAATCCTTTTACAAAACGTAAGTAGCTTGGCATAAACTGCTCAGCATCATCCATTACGAATACACGTTGTACGTAAAGTTTTAAACCACTTTGGCGTTCACGGTTCCATAAGTCGAAAGGTGCTTTTTTAGGGATATATAAAAGGCTGGTGTACTCTGTTTTACCTTCAACTTTATTATGTGCCCAGCTAAGTGGATCTTCCCAATCATGGCTTACATGCTTATAAAACTCTTTGTATTCTTCATCAGAAAGCTCAGACTTATCACGTGTCCATAATGCGGTTGCGCGGTTAATGCTTTCCCACTCACCCGGTACTGCTGGAATTTTTTCGCCATCTTCGCCTTCAGATTCTGGTACTTCTGCTTTGTACATTTGTACAGGCGTAGAAATATGATCCGAGTATTTAGTCACAATACCACGTAGGCGGAATTCGTCAGCAAATTCTTTTTCGTCATCACGAAGGTGTAAAATAATTTCGGTACCACGGCCTTCTTTTTCAATTTCTTGCAGCGTGTACTCGCCTTCACCTTGTGACTCCCACTCATAAGCAGTTGTTTCGCCAGCTTTGCGTGTGCGAACAGTCACTAAATCAGCAACAATAAATGCAGAATAAAAACCAACACCAAACTGACCAATAAGCTGTGAATCTTTACTTTGATCGCCCGTTAAGTTTTTGAAAAACTCAGCGGTGCCCGATTTTGCAATAGTACCTAAAGAGTTGATAACTTCTTCACGGGTCATACCGATGCCGTTATCTGAAATAGTGACGGTATTGGCCTCTTTATCTGCACTAATACGAACGCGTAGGTCTGCATCGCCTTGGTAAAGATCACCATTTGAAAGCGCTAAAAAACGTAACTTGTCGGCTGCATCTGATGCGTTTGATACAAGCTCACGTAAAAAGATCTCTTTATTTGAATAAAGAGAATGAATCATTAAGTTTAATAGCTTGCCCGTATCTGAACCAAACTCATGTTTTTCAATGTTTTTTTCTTGTGTCATGGTCTTGCCTTTTTCCGTTTTGGTACACAAATTGGTACTCATTTAGATTTTACAACGAATGTTATTCAACTAACATGGACTAGAATATTGTGATTTAGGAAGTGTAATTCAAGGGCTGGGCGGCAAATTTCTCGTAGACTTAACGATCAACCTACTATAGCTTAATTACGCAATATTAATACAGGCAATTTTAAAATGCACATATTGGCAATGTTAGCAGGTATGATCATAGGATTATCAATTGGCACCCACGCAACCTGGTTGCTAGGAATACCTATCATGTTACTTAGTTTGCTTTGCTTAAAAATTGGCTCAGCGGCATGGCGTGAAAGACAAGAAGCCTTCGCATTGTTTTTTGGCTTATGCTGTGGCGCGTTTATTTTTGTCTATAATATTATTGTTGGTTGATGACTCGATACTCTGTTAAAAGCCCGCTTTATAGCGGGCTTTTTATTTCTACCACTCGCCTAAGTTTAAAGCGACATACGCCTTATGATAAATCGCATTTATCTTGCGCTGTATCTCGTCCAGTTTTGCACGCTTCTTAGCGGCGTCTAATTTATCATTGTCATTAATCGCTTTTTGCACCTTCCTTAATTTAGAAACCATACGCTGTACTTTTGCAAGCGTTGCTTTAGAGCGTAACTTTTTACCGTCCTTTTCTATAAGCTCTTGCTGTCTTGCCGTATCGCCAAGCTCCATTGCACGCTTATAACTTCCGTAAGCCTGATTGGCCGCGTCTAATGCTTCATAAAAGTCATTAGCAAACTTGGTGTTAGTTTTTGGCCCACTTCCTTGGTAAAACGCTTTTACAACTGGGTAACGGCTAACCGGTGTTTCTGGCGCCACCTTACCTGTTATCATGCGCGCCACAATATCACTTGCACCTAATACGTAGCCGCCAATCGTGCCAGTGTAACCTTTAACTAAATGTTCAACTTTCTTAGGCGATACACCAAATTGTTGAGCAATCGCTTTGGCCGTGTCACTTGTGTAAGCGTTGTAGCGGTCCTCTGCTTGCTTATTCTGATCGGCCATCCCTTCAATTGGTGCCTGTTTAAAGAATGACTTGTTAATCATAACTTCCGCTGCAGGTAACACCATTTGTGGAATAGGGTTCAATGCCATTGTATTAAATACTGCGTTGGCAACTGCTTTACCTAAGTCCTTATCTGTTTGCGTTCCCGTTCCGTAATGGAATAGTCGCTCTGGCATGGTGCCAAAAACAATACCGAGCTCAAACGGCTTAGGTATTCTTATATGCTCACCATCTGCGAAAATATGCCAGTTCATATCCTTATCCCAATCGGGCAATTGCTGGTATTCTTCATCGTCATCATTAGCCCAAGCCAATGCAAGGCTAAATCCAGCAACATAGATACCTTTCATAGCTAGGTTAGCACTTAATACGCGTAACACTCTGTCATCACTGCTTGCCTTTGCAGCCCTTACTAGCTTACTCATACCCTGCAAGCGTGCGTTAAAGAATGGCAGCATGTCAATCATAGTGCCTATGAGTTTGTAATTTCCTTTTAAACTGTAGTCCATTAAATCTTTTGCTTCGTATGCTGCTTGGCGCTTGCTTTTGCCTGCTGCTATAGCTGCCTCATAGGTACTTAATCGGTTGGCATTTTCAACTTTGTCACTAATGCCGCGATACTTTTCTAATAAAGTAGCACCGCTGGTTACAATAGTAGCCATGTAACCCTCAACCTCTTTACTGGTCAAGCCTTTAGCTCTCAGTGCTCGGCGCATTTGTTGTGCGCCTGCTTCTGGATCGGCACCATGAATGTAGCCGCCTTGAAACGCTGCGCCACTAAATATCAAATCTCGGTAGGCTTCATCCTCTTTGAATGCTTTTTTAAGTCCTTTTATGCTATCAGAGCCAAATGTAAAACCGTCCTTGTTGATCATCCAGGCTTGCGCCGCATCACGTACAAAGTTTTTAAATATAAAGTCTGGTGACAGTGTAATGCCTGCAGTTAAAAAGCGTTTAGCGCTTCGGCCAAGCTTGTTAAACAGACTTTGACTACCTACATCGTTTACTTGAATTAAGGCTCTTAGTAACGCTGGATCGCTCACAACATAAGCTTGTGGCTTACCGTTAACCATCACCTTAACTTTACCAAGCTTGTTTAAATCTTGTTGGCTTAGGCTGGCAATATCTTCGCTTGTTTCTGATTTTAAATAATCAGTGCCATCAAGGTTATTAACAACCTCTTGCATTGCTTTATTCTTTAATGACGCATCAATTAGCGTGCTTTGTCTCGCTATAATATTCTCTAGCAAGTCCTTGGTTGATTGCGTACCACCTTTAAGTTTTTTGATTTGTGCCGACTGACCTGATATACCTTTGCGCGTGTGCGGCTCTACTATCATGCGCTTTATATCGTCCATTTCTGGATCTGTTTCACCCATATCACGGAAAAACGGCACGTAGTATTCCTCGTCAAACCCTGCGCGTTGCGCGCTGCTTAATAGGCCTGCTTGCTGGGCCATATCAAGAATAGCTGAGTTAACCTTGTTGTACTCAAGTCTGGTTTGCTCGAACAAGCGCTCTTTACCATTGGCTAAGGCTTTAAGCTCGGCAATATCAGCATCACTTAAATTGTTCTCTTTGCCCTGGGCTTTTAACTGCTCTGCTCTGTGCGCGCCCATCCATGCAAGCCAGTTGTTAAGATCATCGCCAACCATGCCAAACACTTCTAGTAAGCCTTTGGTGCCTTCTTTGCGCTGTACTATCCCATCGCGCCATTGCGGAGCGCCATAGTTAAATACGCCGTGTAGTACATCGGCCAAGCCGGATGCAAGGCGCGCGCTAACATAGCCCTGCTTGTTTGGGTCGGTTACGCCGGCGGCTTCTTCTGCGTTTTTAATGCCCGATAGGCCGTCAAATATTCCTTCGTTTAATCGGTTCCAAAATGGCGAGCTCTTTAACGTATCAATGGTTTCGTTTACTTTGTCTTTAGCTATATCTGAAAAAGTTTTTGCTGCTTGTTCTTCAAGTCCAAGCTTTTGTTTTGCTGTGCGGGTATCTTCTTCGGCTGTTCGACTAAACTTAAATGGCTCTGTGCTCCCTGATAGTTTATGAGCTTCATAATCGCTGATACCGTCCCTCTCAAGATACCCGATAATGTCATCTTTAAGTTGAGGCGATAAATCAGAGAAGTCGTTGTTGTAAAAGTTATTTGATTTAACGTCAAGCTCTGCTAAAACAGGGCTTATATCTCTAACCGTTAAGCCATTTTTAACAACTTGTTTTTCAAGTGGAGAATAGTCTGCCGTTAATGATTTTATAGCCTGCTTAGCAGTGTAAGAGTCCGTCCCCTTCCAAAAGCCGTTAGAATCAAGCTGATTTAATACGGACTCAATATCTGACTGACCGAAGTTATCTATATTATCTATAACCCAGCTAATAGGCTTTTTAACTTTTTCAATGTTAATTGGCTTATTAATCTCGCCATTAAAGCCGGTATCGCCGCCTGTTGTTCGGCTAAGTTTTTTGCCCGATTGACTGTAAGCTAAATTGCTTTCCTTTTGGCCTGCAGGATCACGTTGCGCCTTAAAGCCTTTCACTATACTTTCAAGCATTTCACGCATTGCTGTCAACTCGTCATCTTCACGATAAACAATACCAAGCTTATCTAGCTGCTTACGTATAAAGCGTTTTAACGCGTTCCACCAATATTTAACCTCGCCTTTGCTTGGCTCGCTTTCTACAAAGCGAGCAAAAATTTCTTCTGCTTTTACATCATCGCTCATATCCCAATAGTCGTTATTAGCATCTTTCCAATACTGTTCAAACGCTTTACGGCCTTTGGTCTTTTTAATGCGATCAATAAATGCTTGTTTTGCTTCTTTACCAATAACGGTATCAAGTCCGCCATGCGCGATAGTTTCATGTGCTAGCGTTTGTTTTAAGTCTGTTTCGCTATCAATATTTTCAGCAATAACATAAACAGTATTGGACATTTCGCTATAGGCACCCTTAACAGTTGCGCCGTCAAGGCTCATGCGCCACATTTTTTCTGCTTCGGCAGTGGTGGATAATATGCGCACCTTAATCCCATTAGCGCCGTTCAAGCTCTCGATAAAGTCATCAGCAATTGTTTGCGCTTGCTTCGCATTAACGCCTTTTGCATTTTGCTTAACTTTAGATTTTGAAAACTTAATATCATTGTCGCCGCTAATTACGCTCTTAGCTTGCGCATTAAATTGTGTCATATCATCCAAGTTGCTAAACATGAATTTTTGACCGCGAGCCCAGCCGCCAAACTCTTTAGCAAGCTCTTTTAGTGCTGAGTAAACTTCACGCTCTTGGCGGTTTTTCATTTCAGTTACTAAAAACTCTTTGCCGCGCTTGGTGGTGTACGTTTCACCGGTGGCTTCAAAGTGCTCGTTGCTTTGCTGGCCTTCTACACGCACTTTTTTCTTTGGAGGGCTGAAATTAAATTCAATGCCGCTCTCCTTTGCTTCTTCAATAGTTTGCGCAATGAAGTTTGCAAAGTCTTGTCTAGCCTCGTCATTATCAAGCGTATAAACTTGCTCGTCACGCGTAGGAATAGCGCCAAACTCACTAGCAGCCTCTTTGTCTATAACGCTTTTAACATCAGTAGGAAGAAAGCCGTATAGCTGTACTTTAAATACAGACTCGCCTTTACGGTTGGTTGTAGGCTCGCTTGATGCGTCCATGTACTGATCAATATCATACACTTTTGCCGTAGGCTGGTTGCGTTGCTTTAGTTCAACATCTTTTATGCGCTCGAATAGTTCATTAATATCTTTTGCGCCGGTAAAGCTAATACGCTGCATGGCCGGCGCGTCTGATTCATTATCAAAGCGGTCTAGCACTATTATTTTAGTTTTTACGCCTGTACCAGCGCGATCAAACACGCCTGCTGGTAAATCAATTTCAGCCGCTTGATATATATTCGTTAACTTTTCATCCGTTAATAACGCATCTAAACGCTTGTTTGCTGCTGGCCCGTCCGGCACTAAAGCAACTATACGGCCACCGTTTACAAGGTGGGTAATTGCTTTTCTAATGTGGTCATAAGCAAGCTTGCCGCCTTTACCAAATGGCGGGTTCATAGGGATGCCTTCAAACTTATTGATCACGTTTAAATCTTCAAACGGTATGTTATCCACTTCGCCAGGGAAGTTCATTTGAGCTAGCGATGTAAGTTTAAAGCTTTTCTCTGTTGCTTTATTTCTCGTTGTGCCAGGGAACCAGCGACCAATAGCGGCATGGCCCACACTAGGCTCAAGCAGTCTATTACCCGGTGAAGGCTGTAACCATTCAACCATTTTTTTACCTAACGGTTCAGGCGTAGCAAAATAATCATCACCTTCTGCGCTCTTGGTGCCGGCATTTCGTTTTAGGTTTGCATAATAAAAAGACTTAGCACGATCCCAATCATTTATTTCTGTTGGTCTGTCTGAAACCTTACCGCCTTTGCCTATATCTTCTTTAACTGGAAGGTACGCAGCATCTAAATAGCCCTCACTAATGCTTTCTTTTAAGCTTCTAGCAAACTCACCCATAGCTAAGTTTTCTGCGGTGCTGGCGCGACCAGCTATTTTGCTAGCAAAAATGTTTCTCTCAAAAGCAGTGCCGGTTGTAAGGTTTTCAAATTGTGCGTCTGTTTTTACACCTACACGATAAATACGGCCTTCTATCTGTATAAATTGCGTTGGCTTAACTGGCATACCTATGTTTATTAATACACGCTGTTTGCCGCCAGTTATATCGTGCAAGCTAATGCCGGCCTCACCCGCCTCTTGTTGCACAACGATAATATCAACACCGCTATTATCTTTATTAAACAGGTCTTTCGCCTCTTTACGCGCTTTATCTGGCACATTGCCATTGTAAAACCTTACTGAGTTACCAAACTCATCAGCAAACAAGTCAAGCGGACGAGCCAACACGCCAAAGTCTATATTGGTCATGCCTGGGAACTCTGATTCAAATTGCGCCATTAATTCAGGTTTAAGCTGTCTAACCTTTTCTATTGGGTCAAACGAACCACCAACGTTATAAGAATGGAAAAGCACAACCTTTCGGCCTTTCTTTACATGCTCTTTAACTCGGTTTACAGCTTCTTCGGCTTTTATTGCTTCTGTTAGTTTTATTTTTTGTGTGTAGTCGAACGTTTTATTAAGAATATCGGCCAACTCTGAATAAGGTCGCTCGCTTGTTTCGCCTTCGGCTTCACCACCTACTGAGTGATCGCGCCACTTCTCGATTAAATCATCTAACTTTTCGCCGGCGGCGGTCTCTACCTTTATAAAGTCTCGGCGGTAGTCTGCTTCTACTTCAAGCGTTCGGCCACCAAGAACGCCTTTTTCCTTCATGGTCTCATGGAATTGACGCTCCATAAGGCTTTGATCTACGTCCGCGCCTGGCGTGTTTAATTTGTGGTATCTCCAACGATACCCAAAGTTTTGAATGTAAAACGCATTTCGACCAGTAAAGGCATTATCATAACCACCCTCAAACTTGTCGCCATAATCTGTGTAGTTAAATAAGTAACCTTCGGCATAGTCTAAGTTTTTAACATAAGGGAACGGTGTAGCGGATAGGAATAACACTTTGCTATCGGTTGGGCCTTCCTCTTTGAATTTAGAGGCGAGCGATTTTATTTTGTCGTGCAGCTTTGTTAGGTCTTTTTGATAAAACGATTTCGCCTCTGCAAGTGCTTTTGGCTTTTCCTCTCCATCGGCCTCAAAGCGCTTGGCCTTTGCTTTTATTTTCTTGTCTAACGCTTCGATTTCATCGGTTAAATAAGCCTTAGCTCGTCTATTTGATCCCGCCTCATGGTTTGTTAGTGCTCTCAAGCTATCTAGCGCATTGGTTACTTTAGCTTGCTGGCTACCCATAAGGTTTTGAGATTCATCGGCAATAATAATATCAAACGCCTTGCGGTCTCTGATTAATCGGTCATTACTGCCTAGTGTCGCGTAAGTTGTAATGGTAATGCCTCGGCCAGCATCTTTAGCTTTTGCTCCACCATCTGAGCCAATTAAATAAACGTCTAAACCAAAGTGCTCTTTTGCTGCTTGAACCCATTGCTGAGCTATGCCGTCATTAGGAACCGCAACAAGCGCGTTAGTTTTGCCGGTTTGCTCAAAGCGTTTTAGCACGCCTAGACCAACAAAGGTTTTACCTGTGCCTGTACCGTTTGTGTTTTGGTATCCGGTGCCAGGGTTTTCGGTGCCAAAAAACCTGTTTTCTATTTTAGCAATGTCGCCTGCTTGCTCGGGCATAAGTACAGGCACACTTTTTAATATGTCTGACTCATTGCCCCACTTAGCGTTATGCGATTTTTTAGCGGCTGTTTGCTCTGCCTGTAGATCAGTTGCTAACCGTTCAGTAGCTTCGTTAGTTGCTGTTGCTGGTCCGTGTTCAGCCTGTGCTCTAGCGTCATTGTCGCTATTGCTTCGTCCATCGTTTCCGGCACTGCCAGTATTTGCAGTTCCCTTAACATTCCCTGATTCGTTAAATAAGTCGTCAACGCTTCTCTCTCCAAGTAAGGCACCATCATTTGCTGATAGGCTAGGCTCACTGTCGGGTCGTTGCTCTTGTTTAGTATCTGACTTTGACGGTCCATTGCTTTGTTTAGATCCGTCTGATTCATCATCATTAATGTTTTCAGGTTTTGATTTTTGATCGGTGCCTTGGCTATTTTGTTCCAAGTTTTCGCCGGTAGTTGGTACATTGCTTTCACTCTCTATAGTGCTTATGTCAAACTTGCGCACACTTCTAGGCAAGTCCATTGAGTCGGCTGTGCTTTCGTCAATATTATAACGCTCAGGGTTTGCACTCATTGCACCGTAAGCCTCTTTTAAAAATGGCTTAACGTCCTCGTCCTTAATGCCCACTGCTCGTGTAGTATTTAATACATCGCGAGCCCATTGCGCAAATTTTACTGCGCCCTCGGCAATAGATAGCGCGCCAACTTCGGCAACTGCCACCATTACTTCTGGATCTATGCCGCTGTTAAACTGGCCCTTGCGCGAGTTAATCAGCTTTTTAAGTCGCTCTGCTGCTTCGCGCTTCTTATCGCTAATTGCGCTCGCTGCATTGTCTAGCTTGCTTACGCCTTCACCGCTTACTGACTGCTCTTTATCATTAATGGCAACGGGCTTTATATCGCCCGTTGAAACCAGCCTGTCATAAGCCCCTCTAGCTAAGCTTAATTCATCTTTTGTAACGCTGTCGCGTCCTTTACCAAAATCTCTACCGCTAAAATTATGAAACCTAGCCGCTACAATATCTTTTAAATAATCATCTACAGATTTATATTCGTTTCCCGACGGGTTTGTTCTAAGTGTGTACTCAAGCTTACTTATAAAATCATCTTTTTCGTCAAATGTAGCCGGTTCGCTATCACCAAACAGATCAGGACCGCTGTCTTGCTCTGTGGCTTCTGGCTCTGCGGCTGTTTCTGTAATAGGTGCGGTATTAGGTGCGGACGTTTCCGTATTAGGTGCGGATATTGAGTCGCGTATTTGCTGGACCATTTCAGGGTTTGTGTGCCAGTTATCCCACGCTTTAACTTCATTCGCTAACTCGTCTGTGCGCTTTTTCAAGGCTTTCGGGTTTTTAACGTTAACACCTTCGGCCTTGGCAATTTCTGGCTTATTAGCTGCGCCACGGATAGCAGACAAACGGTTTCTAATTTCGCGCTGCTTTGTTGCGGCCACTTTTGCCATTTGCTCAGCTTCTTGCATAGCTGAGTCATCAAAGCCAAATAAGTCGCCGCTCTGTCCGCCTTGGTCTTGATTCGCATCTAATGCCGATACGGCGTGAATTAAGTTTTTTGCAAACGTAATTGAACGCTGATCATCGGCAATTGATTTGATACCTAATACTTGTAAACGCTCATTACCTGGTGCGGCATCGGCTATTGCTTCGGCTGCTTGGGCGCTGATCCGCCCTGTCCTCTGTGCTTCAATTGTTTCATTAGTCGCACTATTTGCGATTTTGAATGCTGTTCGCCCTGTTGCTCTGTCGAGTAACCCATACTGTTTTGCTTCTGACTCGGTGATCCCGTCTTGTTTAAAGAGTTCGACATAATCTTCTACCTGCCCTTTATCTTCTCGAATGTTTAATATTGCGTCCAAGCGCTTACCATCGTCTGCGGTAAAGCCGTCTGACTCATAGTGATACTGCGCCGGTATGTTTTCAACACCATCACGTTTTGCTAAATCAAAGCGGTGACGGCCTGTTATTATTTCTTTATTGCCATTATTGCGCACCCATACTTGAACCGGTGACATACCCACTGGATCAAACTTACCTGTTAGTGGCTCGACAACACCGTCAGTATTTGAGCCCGACTTAAATTGCGGTATATCTTTAGATAATGATAGTTCACTTACTGGCGTGTCGATAACTTGAACGCCGTTAACCTTATCATTAACAGCAATGTTTTTATCATCTTCATCTTTACCTGGTGCCGCGTCAACGTTTAACGATAACGCTTCACCTTCTTGTTGGGCTGGCTGCGCTTGATCACCCTGTTCATTTTGCGCAACTGTATCAGACTCAGGACTTTGCTCCGCTGCTGCCTGCTCTGAATCCTGCTTGGTGCCGTCATCACCTTTAATCGTCCAGCCAAAGCCGTTATCAAAACTAACCGCTTTTGTTTTGTGGCCGGCTCTGCGTGCTGCGCGTGCTTCTTTACTTAGTAGCGCATCGCGTTTCGTTTTAAATGCTTCACCATTTTTAGCAACATTAACGCCGCTTTCGTTACCGGCAAACACAATATCTTTTTGTGGCAATAAATTTTGCGAGTCTTTACCGGCTTGTTTTACACGCTCTGCTGCGCGTTGCTGTGGCCGGCCATCTTCACCAAAAATAATATCTTTTTGTGCAATGCCTTTAGGCTGTGACTCAAGATCCGCTTGTGCTTGCTCGCGCATTTCACGGTTTTTAGTTTGCTCTGTTGTTGGCAGCTTGCCTTGCTCTGGTATTACTTGGCCGTCTATTGGTGCGTTTTCTATGCCTTGGGCGTTTTTAGCGTCTGGACCTAATAGCTCGCCTTCGTGCTGATACTTTATAGGACTAAAACGATCTTCTGGTGTGGGCGCTTTATTAAATGCGGCGGCTTTTACGCGTTCGTCTACTGTAGGTGAATTGTTGCCGGCCTCTAAATCTCTTAACGATTGCTGTGCGGGGCTGGTAAGCATATCACCATACTGGCCGGCTGCTTTTGCTGTTTGATCAAAGCCTGCTTGCCTTGCGGCTGTTGGCGCATCGTAGTTAATATTTTCTTTTGCAAGTCGGGCTTTTTCTGCATCTTCCGCCTTTGACTCATCAAGTATATCTTGATCTTCTTTAGTCCAATGACCATCCGTTCTTAGTGGCTCAAGCTCTTGTTCGGCTTCTGCTTCTGCTTCTGCTTCTGCTTCTGCTTCTGGCACTGTCGCCGGCTCTGCTGCGGCTGTAAACAAAGGATCATCAATACCAAATTTTTCTTTCATTGTACGGGCAACAATTGCTGAGGCTTCAACCTCTGTAAATCCTTGCTTAATTGCTGAGTCGTATTGCTGCTTTTTAACTGTTTCAATCGCTTCTTCTGGCGTTGCGCCTGCTTCAACAAGCTGATCGGCACCATTTTTAACTGTTTCTGCTGATTTTTGTTGATAGCCCATAGCCTTTTGTGCCGTTTCTGAGCCGGTACGCATAACGCCACCCACTAAAACGCCACCAACAAACGCCTCGTCTAAGCCTTCAAATTCATCAATGCTTTTGCCTGCGCCCCATTGCGCTAATGCTTCTTGACCTGTTTCTGTTAAACCCTCTGCGCCTGCGCCTTTTAGTATGCGCTTAGCAAAGCTTGGATCACGTACAGCTTCAACCAATTCACCACGGCCCATGCGTTTAGCGGTTTCGACTACGCCATCTTTTAAAATATCTTTACCAAGTTGGCCCATGCTCACCTTGATACCTAAACGCTCAAGTAGCATTTGGCCGGCGCCGGACGCAACCGCTTTAACTTCGTCTTTTTCGCCTTCGGGTTGTTTTTCGTAAGCTTCGTTAGCTAAGCCGCCAGCCATACCAAACGCACCCACACCGGTAGCCGCACCCGCCATGTAAGGCAGTGAGCCCGCAACTAGCTCGCCGGTATAGCTACCCAAGCTGCTAAGGCTATCAATATCTTTATATGACTTAACGGTAGGCTCGTATGATTGCTGCTCCTTTACGTTACGATCTATGCCTTCTTGCGCCCACTTAGATAATGTACCTCCTTGACCTATAGCTTTGCCTATCGCGCCTGTTTGTTCTTCTTCTGGCACACCAACGTCAGTAAAGCCCTTAACGGCTCGATAGCCAAGCTCTTGTAACTTATCAACGCCTGCTCCTAGCGCTGCAGACATACCGCCTTCGGCTTCTGGCTTTGCAAAGGGATCAATAAATTCGATTTCTTTATTAGTAAATGGGTCTAGTATTTTATTGGCCATTTGATAAGTACCCTTGTTGGATAGCTATTTGCGTAGCTTGTTGTTCAGTTAGATTTTTGTTGGCTTCCATAAATTTCTTGATAACACCGCCTGCATCAATACCATCTATTTTGCTTGTGTATTTGAACTGGCTACCACCTCCCCCGTTATCACCGCCTGATGATTCAACGCCATAAGCATTTTGAAGCTGATTAATGCGGCTCTGATATAGGTCTTTTACGCGCTTTTTCGCGGCTTCTCTGCCGCCATCTTCTAGGTAATCCAAGTCTGAACCACCCTCAATTTTTGCAAGGGCTTTGGTCATTTCATCTTGAATAGAGTTGAGTTGTTTTTGATAATCGTTGCCACGGCTTGAGCTGACTTTTGTGCCACGGCCAAAGTTAGCCGCAACCTCTGCGCCCATTTTATCCCAATATTCGGGGCGCTCTATCATATCAGCCATCATTGCACGCGCCTTGATAGTGCCTACTAACTCTTTAGGCGTGTACGTCATTACAGGATCATCACCCTCAGACGTTCTTCCTTTTGTCATTGGCTTTATTTCTTTCGCACCATTTTCATAGGTAACTTGTAACGCCAAGGCTACGCTTCCATCTTCACGCTCTGCCGGCACAAAACCAGCAAAATCGACACTGGCTATTTTTGATTTAACGCTCTCGTCATATTGACCAACGGATGAATTGATCTTGTCTTTGAATACGCCATTAAATAACTTAATGGTTTCAGGCGAGTTAGCTTCGGCCATGTTTCCGTTTTTAATCACTGTATCAAGCTTTGCGCTTAATCCTTTTACCGCTTCGCGATATTCCGGCTTCATGTATGTGCGCGGGTCCATTCCTTTGTTACGTGCTAGTACATCACTTAATTCTTCTGGCACTTGGCCTGTTTCTCTAAACGATTGCCAGGCTACAGGTATTGCTTGCTGATCTTTTTGCCATTGCGCTTGCTGCGCTTGAAAATTTTGCTGCCACTGCCTTTGCTGCTTATTCGCTTCGAGCGTGCTATTGCGGTAATCTTGATTAGCTTTAGCTTGTCCATTACGATAATTAACGTCTTGCTCGCGATTAGCTTTGCGTTCTTCATCTAGTTTCGCTTGGCGATCTAAGCCATCTTGATAGCGTTGCTCATTGCGTTTATCCATATCAGCTAACCGTGCTTTATTATCTTTGCGTGCCTGATGGCGCTCCATCATTTCAAAGCCTTTCAATGCACCGTCTACAAATGCGCCTGCCATACATTACCCCTTAAAGTGAACCCGCAACAAAACCTATTGCACCGCCAATAGCCGCGCCCCACGGACCGCCTACCATTGCACCAGCCATTGCACCACTTGCGGTACCGCTTATTTGGGCGCTTTTCTGCTGTTGATCTAAATTTTCATTAGTCATATCGCGGTTTTGTTCCATATCCGACAATGTTTTAAGTGAACCGGTGGCCTTGTTCTTCGTACTTTGGCCGGCTTGCATAATTGAATAGCCCATTATTAGCTACCTCCAATATCAGCTAGAGACTTAGGCGCGCCGCCTTGCCCCGTTAGTATTTGGTTTTGTAAATCATCTACAGATTCACGCGTTTCATTATTTACAGAGGCCGTTGTAAGGCTTTTTAAAAGCCCTGTATTAGCACTGCTTTGTTTTGTTTCGTCCGGCGATAAACCGTATCGACCTAAGCGCTGCGCCTCTGCCACCTCAGATTGTTTAAAAGAAGTGCCTATGTTTTTTTCATTGCGTTCTAACTGTTCATTTAACAATTTGTCGCTAGTAGCAAGGCCAAACAATTCTTCTTGCACAGGTAAAAACCGGTTTTTGTAATCTTCAAATTGTTGGCGCGTCAGGTCGGCTAAAGCGTTCTGATACTTGTCTGTTCTGATGTTGGTGGTATCTACACCGTAAATATCGTATTCAAAATCTTCGTCCATATATCCCCCTAAGCTACCGGAAAGCCGCTATTGTTAGGCGTTCCAGCTATAACACTGACATCGTTAACGTCAACGCTTGGTAAGTTGCTGTAATAGCTACCTGCAGCGCCCGCCAACGCACCCGCCGCACCTAAAACTGAGTCTTTGCCTGCTCGACTGTTATTTGCATCATTGAATGCTTTTTGTTGCGAGCTTGCCGCTATATCGCTGAGTGTTGCTGTAGCCTCTTGTGACTGGCCTTGGCCCATTGCCATTACATTGCTCATTTTTCCTATGTAACGCTCTTGGCCGGCTACTTGTGAACGCGATTTAGCATCACTAGTTACTGATGCTTCATTGTCCGCCATATCACTAACAACGTTTTTAAACTTGCCGCTGTTTGGGTTTATTCCGTTAGCTTCCATACTTGAAAGCGTGTTGTTACTCGCCTCTGAAAACGATTTTTTATAACCGAGATTGGTGTTTTCGGCTATATCATCGTAAACGCTTGCGTCATTGGCTTGCTTTGCCTCATCAATAACTTGGTTTTCAAATGGAACAATGTTCTTTTGGTAGTAGCCCCATTCTTCGGCATAAACTTTGGCTAGCTCTTTCTCGTACTCAGTCTCTTTAACTTCGCCGCTGGATTTACCCATTACTATTCCCCTAAAAAATGCCGCCATACGGTTAGGCCATCACGCGCGCCAGCGTGAGCCCATCCGTGTAAGGGAGCTACTTTATTAAAACCGCGTCTAGCGGTTGCAAATTCAATGAACTTAGCCTTGCCGCATTTAGCAAGTCTAATGATGTGGTGTAGGTATCGCTGTGTAGCGTTCCCGCCATGGCAAGATGCTACTGTTATTTCTATGTAGGTTTGGTTATCAATGTGACGGGGCCACAATATAAAGAAACCATCAGGCACCAAAAACAAAAAAGCCCACTCATTTGAGCAGGCTTTGTCGATTTCTTGGTATAGGTGTGGGTCGTTTGCAATATTACCTATTCGAGTTATTGGCTCTTTAAGCCGGTCACGGTGTTTAAACCATGACACGCATTGCAGGTATGACTTTTCCATTGTGATAAAATATTAACCTATATTGGGGGGTTTATCCATTAGGAAAGTGAAGAACCCTTTTTGAATATCTGAAATAAAACGTCTTGAGCTAAGTAAGGTGTTGTTCCTGGATAAATAGTACCTCCAAAACCGCCACCTATAGTTTCAGCGCCTTTATTGCTTATCATTTTAAGTGATAGCTCTCCCGTTATAGAGGTTGGTATAGTTAAAAGTACATCCTCCAATACGCCAGTATCTTTTCTTACCGTTTTATCAAGTAATTTTGTCGAGCCTTTGTATATTAAAAACCTAAAGTTTGTATCAGACGCGTCCTTGTATGTAATAGTAAATAAAGCCTTTTTCATATACAGCACTCGATCAAAACTAGCGCTTCCTACGTTTAAAGTCGCAATTGTTGTAAGCTGATTGGCTCCCATCGTTCTAACAGGGAACTCTTTTATTGCGGAGTCAGTAATGTCACCTGCCAAGTTTTCCGCATAAACAGTACCGTAAAAGCTCGCGTTCTGACCAAACAACTGATTTATGTAAGCTTGGTTTATTTGTGCTGATCCAATAGCGCCATTTGCAATGTAGGTGGTTACATTTGAACTCAGAATTTTACTAAGTCCCGCGAATGGGCCAAGTGTAGGCTTGCCGGTTACATCGTCATAAGCAAGTGAGTTTAAATAAGCAAACGAACCTAGGTTTGGCCTGCCGCTAAGCTCGTTATAACCAAGCGAGTCTTTAGAAGCTAAATCCCCCAACCCCGTCACTTTAGAAGAAGGTATTGCGCCAGTAGATGACATTACAACGTTGCCGTCATTATCTTTTATGGTTACCGATTGTAATGTTGCACTTTTAGCAAGCATGTTGCCGTTCGGGTCTATCGAAAAGTTGCCGCTTCGAGCGCCGTTGCTTGGATTGTAGTTAATTGATGGTGTTGTCAGTCTTGAGCTAACAAGCAATCTATTGGCAAGTAGGTCATCAGTAACTAGGCTTTTAATAAATGCTTCGTCAATAATGGCGGTGTTAATAACTGTTTTACCATCCGACACCGCAAAAACAGGTGTTAAGTTGGTAGGATCTTGATCTGTTATAACTGCAAGCTTAGCGCCTTTAACTGCGAATATAGGTTCAACACCATCATTAACAAGACCAAGACTCGTTGTGAGTCCATTTACAGTAGACTTAACACCCCATAATGCACTGTACTCGCCTTGGTTCGTTGCGACTGTTTCGCTTACTGTTTGTAGTGATGTTCTCACCCCGTTTACTTCTGATAGCAGCGTTTCAGATGCGGTTGATATCGCCTGCTCTGATTCCGTTTTGGTGGTGTAATTATTGACAATAAGCGCGCCAATGCTCCCCCCTTCCGGATCTTCGATAAGTGACCTAAGCGCGTTAGTGGCTGAACTTATAGCGCTATTTGTATCAGACTTTGTGTAATAGTTTAATTGTAAATCCGCGCCTATGCTGTTGCCTTCGGGATCTTCTATGGTTGCTCGCAACGCTGTGTCAGCACTGGCGATTGCTTCGTTAACTTTTGCGGTTGTTGAATAGTTGTTTAAAAGGTCTGCTTTAACCCCGCCAACATCGCTATCAAGTTTTAAAATTTCTTCGGCTGTTGCCTGTACTCTACTAGCAAAGGTTGTTTGTAAACGGTATAAGCCTGCTTGGTTTTCACCTATGGCGGCATTCAGTAGTGTTAAATTTTCGGCAGCTGCTTGCAGCTCGTTAGCTATCACGTTTTGACGGTTTATTATATCTGCCTCTGCAAATAAGCGCCTTTCTTCTGCAAGGTCATTAGCAAGCGCGTTTTCAATAACCGCTTGTGCACTTGGTTCATACTCTGCTCTTAGCTGTTGACTCACTTCGGCTGTTGACTCGTCCGCGTCAGCTTTTGTTTGAAATTCATTAAATAATGTTGCGCCAAGGCTATTGCCGTCTGGATCTTCTATTTCACTTTTTAAAAGTGTTGTTGCTTGGCTAATAGCTAAATTTGTTTCTACTGTCGTTAAAAAATTATCATAAATATCTGATACAGCACCGTCAATTGAGCTCTGTAAACGTTCGCTAGATTGGCTTATTGCGCTTTGCGTATCAGCTTTAGTTAGGTAATTTACCTCTAAAAATGCCTTGTTTTCATCTACCTTTGTATCAAGCTGTATGATGTTATTAGCGGTCGCACTCGTAGCATCGGCAAAGGCTTCACTAAGCTGCGTGATCTGAGACTCATTATTAAGGTAGTTAGCCTCTAGCACTGTAATGGACTGCGCCATGGCCTCTGTTTGGGTTGTTGTCGCCTCTTGGGTGCGCAATATACCGGCGGTGACAATATTTTGTCTTTGTGCTTGCTGATCGTTTGCGAGCGCGTTTTCAATAACAGCTTGTGCCAATGGCTCATTTACAAGTTCTATCTCACTGCTTACTTGAAATATAGCCCTTGATACAGCTTCCTCTACATTCGCCTTTGTGCTGTATTCGTGAAATAGCGTAGCGCCTATGCTGTTACCCATAGGATCTTCAATTTCACTTTTTAGCAATTGAGCTGATGATGTTATTGCGCTATTGGTTTCTGCTTTGGTGTAGTAATCTTGCGTAAGTGTCGCGCTTACTTCTTCGTCTATCGTAGATTTAAGCTGCGTTGTAGCTTGGCCAATAGCTAGATTAGTTTCTGCTGTTGTGCTGTAATCTTGTTTTATCAGTGCGCCAAGGCTTTCCCCGTCTGGATCTTCTATCTCGCTTTTTAACTGCAGTCCATAAGCTGCTATAGCATTGTCTGTGTCAGTTGATGTGTAGTAATCGTTAAATAGCGTAGCGCCTATGCTTTCGCCTTCGGGGTTTTCAATTAATGATCTAAGCGTTTGCGTTGCAGCGGCTATCGCTTCGTCCGTAGTTGCTTTGGTATAATAGGTGCTTGCAATGTCGCCACTTAACGCGGTTCCATTTTCCTCAATCATCACCTGTATAGTTTCTGCTGCAGCGGCTATGGCTTCATTGGCTTCTGTTTTGGTTAAAAACTCTGCTTCTATTCGAGCATTAACATCACCGAGCTTAGATTCAAACTCATATAGCTTAACTGTGTTTGCTTCCCAGTTAAGATCAGACAGCAAAGCGCTTTCAATTAGCTGCCTCGCTAATGAATCTGTATCAAAGTCTAAAGCCTCAACTCTACCGATAGCATCATCGGCCTCTTGTCTTGCTTGCTGGGTAATAATATCAAGGCTGTCTATTCGCTCTTGTATGCTAGGAATATCAATTAAATGTTGGTCAACATCGGCGCGTAGCTCGTCTATATCTAAATCAAATTTATCAATGTCCACCTTTAATGCGGGTATTTCATTAAGTGCAACATCTTCAATTAGGTATTCCAGCCCTGGTATCTTATCGACTGTCGTTGATAGAAAGTCACTCAAATGTGATTTTTCTATCAGCCCGCCAATTTCATCGAGTATGAGTTCTGCTGATTTTTGCGTTTTGGCAAATACACCTGCTGCGCCCTGTGTCGGGCCTTTCATATCGGCAACGTTTACAAAGCGAACCCAGTAATAGTATTCCGCCCCCATGCTTACAGTATCGCTAAATACGTCCGCAACTTCTGTCGCTATTAGCGTGGCACTGTTAAATGAGTCTGTTTCGCTGCGCCATATTTCAGCGTAAGCATGGCCTCTATAGGTGGGGTGATCCCAGCTAACGGCTATAAATGTAAAGCCACCTGTGGCCGATAGGTTGACAGGCGCGTGCGGTCTTTCCACGCCACCGGTAGTAATTGGCAAGCCGCCGTCATTCGTTCCACCGCTCGCGTTATTAATGAGCGCCTTGCGTTTCATATCGTCTAGATCAACAAGGTCGCTAATTAATAAAGCCCGATTATTGCCGCGTTGCCCTGTGAGTATTTCTATATTTTCTGTTATTGCGCTACTGGTGGGGTCTTGTCGGCCTTTTCTTACTATGCCAGGGAACGTGCCTTTTTTTAATTTTGCCATTAAGCCGCAACCTCTCGCATTGTCGTTGCAATTGAAACGCTGTGTATTACTCCCTGCCCGTAAACCTCAAATTTCCATGAGTCACCCCGCGTTGGCGGTAGCCGAAAAGCGTTGTTAGGTATCTGCCCCGGTTCTAAATGCAAAATCTCTACTTCACCGGCGTATATACGAACCCCAGAAAGCTCAACATTGACACCTTTTATCAAGCCACATGCAAAGCTTAGGTCACTTGCTGAAAAGCTTTTAGATTGCCATTCGTAGCTCATATAGGATGGACTAGACTCCCACTTACTCAAGTTAGCCCCTTGGCAAATATACAAAGTGTCATCAACAAGGCTGTTAAATCCACAATTTGCAGTCGCAGTAAAGTGCCTAAAATCACCGGTGTTTGGGTCGAATATAAACGCCTTGTCTAAATTGGCACCGTAAAATGCTAAATAGCGGCCTTCTTGGTGATACGCTTCGATTGTTTCTGGCTCGTACTCTTGCCATTGCTCACGCGTTATTACTTGGTTGGTTAGCATGGTTAACCCGCCACTGGTCAAGCCTATTAAACCGTCAGGGCTCGCGTATATCAACGTGCCATTTACGATCACCGCTGAGCGCGCACTTGTGCATGATTGATTAGACTCTAGTTTTTGGCCTGCCATCGCATCGGGGCTAATCCCACTGAATAAGTAAGGGTAGCCTTTTGTTAATACTGCTAACGTATTGCCAAGCGCAGAAACGGTTACAATTTCGTGCTCAGTTGTTAGCTGGTAACCACTAGGCCAAGCATACGGCAAGTACGCCTCACTAAAACAAACCGTACTATCTAAAAATCCCGCAAGTATGCCGTTCGCCATTGATGTTAAACCAATCATGTTTTCGTTTGGCATTTCATAATCGTATGTATCAAGCGATGAACCTAGCTCGTCCGTTGGAATATTATCTACAAACTGATTTTGTGATATTGGTATCTCTGCCACAAATAAGTAATCAGCTATGCCGCCGCCGGTTGCTGTGCGGTAAATTCTGCGGTGGGTGATATTTGAGGTATTGATGTTCGGTGGCGAAAAAGACAGCGTTACATATGTGCCTTCTTCATCGGGATACTCTATATCAATACGTTGTGATGCTTCACCTGGTGGCCCTTCTTCACCCTGCTCAGTGACAAAAGTGTGCGTGTAATAACGTGTTTCGTCATCATTGGGATCTATTTCATCAGTGGCCGCATCGGTAACAATTGCGATTATTGGAACTTCTGGTGCTTGAACACCAAGCCGATAAGCATTAGCAGGCATATTTGAGCCGCTAAAAATGGCATTGTTCGTGACTTTTGGGTAACCGTCACCGGTAAAGTAAACGCGTTGCCATGGGTCGTCAGCTATAGGGCTCGCTACTGCGTTAACCACTTTATCCCATGCAAACCAATGCTCGTTTAAATGCTGGTAAATGGTTTTTGCGTTTGGCAGTACAGATATTCCGGTTAGCGCGGGACGCTTTAGCGGGGAAAGGTTGCCATTATCAAAATGACAACCATACGCTTTAGAAGCTGATTCATTGGGGAGTAAACGAGGATCGACTTTAGGCCGTTCACCGGCAAAAGTTTTAACGGATATTGCAGGCATAGGATTCGCTTATTTTTTAATTTGAGTTATATGGAGAGGTTAATTA
The DNA here is from genome assembly GCF_057547735.1 of Pseudoalteromonas sp. NH0006-46. NCBI lineage: Bacteria > Pseudomonadati > Pseudomonadota > Gammaproteobacteria > Alteromonadales > Pseudoalteromonadaceae > Pseudoalteromonas > Pseudoalteromonas sp. NH0006-46. The sequence goes on from NZ_BAAJML010000004.1 coordinate 232,747, forward strand.
AACGTTTATTACTTTGCTTTCCCACTTGTGAGCACGTTTGCAATGATTATCGCCATCAAACGGCTTTGCTAGCATATCAATCACACGCATTTGATAGTAATAGCGCTTATCGTGGGATAGCCTAAAACTGCGTGCTGAGATTGACTCTAGCCTAGTGCCATGGCAAATGCTGCAAATGGCTATATCTATGCTATAGAGGCTGTTAAAGGCCCAAGTGCTACCGAATAGCGCAAACACTGATAAAACGATAAATGGACCAATAAATAAAAGGCCACATAAAATGTAGCCTATTAACGTTCTAACTGTTTTTAATGCCGTTGACATACCTGCCCCCTATTCAAATAACGCCTTGCGCGCCATGATGAAGTTTAAACCAAACTGTTTAAATTCCGCCTCATCCTCTAAAAGCAATACCTTTACGCCGCTTGACGTTTCAGCATTAAATTTAATTGGGAAAAATTGATCGACTTCATCAAACTCAGTAGCAAGCTCTAAAGCACTTTTGAGCGCAGATAATCCGTTTTGATTAGCCTCATTTAACGTTACACATACACCTTTATGCTCTATTCCCTTGAGCTTGGTTATGTGGTGGCTATATGGCGCAAGTACGTCCTCAACGTTTTTTACGGCTGGCTGTTCGGGCTCTACTGGTAATGGCTTTGGCTCATGCTCTATTAGTTCGCCTTCTTCATTTTCAACTGGTTCAGGTAGGTTTGCGTTGTATTGCTCAGCTTCATACTTATCAACCAAGTAAGTGTAATAGCTTTGCGCCCAATCCCACTGTTCACCCAAGCTTGTTAGTTCAGCGAATTTATTGATCACCTCCACCGGTTTATTGAGCGCAATTAAACGCTCAATATCTTGTGTGGTTTTAGTATCAGGCCGTGGAAGTAGCTGCGGTAAACCTTGCTCATTCAAAGCGGGTTCTTGGTTTTCGTCTAGGACGATAAAATCTAAAAGATTATTTGTCATTTTTAATCCACCCTAATGGTTCGGCGGTTCGAGCTGTGCCATATAGAACCGTGTTACCGTTATCATCTATTCGTGTACCTTGACCATCAGTAATGTGTATCTTTCCATCATCACCCCAATCCGTACCATTATTTTTAAGCTCGGTGTAGGCATAGTTTATAAACGCCTGTCCGTTATTTTCCGAGTCATATCGCAATGCTTTAAACCCGCTAACCGTGGTATCGCCATCAATAACAACAGGGTCATGTGTAGGCCCGTAAGCCGCTCTCGTAGCGCCTATTAAGGAATTTCTATCAAGCGTGAAGATATTGACATTCATAACCTGAACACCACCATTGCTGTACGAGGATACTCCTGAAACTGCCCCTATAAGAGACTCTTTTAGTAAGGCTCCGCGGCCCAGCGCATAGGCATCTGAGCTAACAATCAACTCATGTATCCCAGCATACCCATTTGGTATTTCTTTGTTATCCGAGAGGACTGTAGCTTTAGCTCTTGCGGTGAATTGATATATAGAAACCCCACCATCAGAAAACACTGATTGGTGGGCAACGCTGTTTTGTGTTGTGTTTAAATTGAAAGCAGACTCGGTGTTTAGCCAACTACCATCGTTACTTGGACTATAAATGCAAACATCCTCAGAGCTATTGATAACTTTTCTTGTTATTTCAAAGCGACCACCCAACCCATTAGGTATGTTAGGATTCCAAGTACCAAGCCAACCGTTAGCAAGATCTTCATTCTGTAGAATATCTACGGGATGCCCTATGACTTCACTATGTTGGTAATTTCCGGCCGCTCGAATATTAAGTTTTTTATGAACTATAAAAAAATTGCTAGTTTGATCGCCGCTTGAGTAAATTCTAAAACTAACCGTTCCATAATATTTTAGGAGCACTCGATTGCTATAAACAATTCGAACTTCACAAAAAACAAATTCACCGGTTGAGTGAAGGATACTGACGAAATCTCCGACCTTAAAAGTATCTAGAACCGAGTTAACTTCCGAGGTTATCCATAATTCCTTATTGTTCGGCAGGTTATCATGGTGGTAAAGCCCCCAGCCGTCCTCTTTGCCCTGACTAGTGCATTGGTAAGGTATGCTGTAGAGCAAAGACTCCAACCCTCTATAAAGACCTCCTTTAATTTCTAAGTCAACCTTAGCAACATCCTCTTTAGTCAAGCCCCAAGCGGAATAGCGCATATCGCGGCACACGCCGCCTTGTCCTCCTGCATAAATAGCATCGTATAAACGGCCATCAGTTCGTCCGCTAGAAACATTGGCGATATTGCCGAATGGTTTGTTAGATAAGTGCCCTCCATCACTTTCTTTGATAAAGCAATCTTCTACGGAAGAAACTAGATTAGGGTACGCATCCCAACGAAGCCCACCAAAAGACTCTTGTCCTGGTCTAACAAAGAGGCCTGCTCCCATAGGGTTAAAGCTTGGATGATACGCCCCTTTATTTAATCTATTTACGGTGCCACAAACGAGGAAGTACGAATAACCATCAGCGCTCACATCATTTCTTCTAGAAGTAAACAAACCGAGCTTTGGATTTAGATTGTACTCACTAGCCGTATTTGAGTAATAGTTACTACCGTCACCTGTTTCGGGCGGACTATCTAGAATACCTTGCGGAGCGCTCCTTTGATTGGTTCCGACAGGCTGTTGTCTTAACGTTAAATTGGCATCTTTATTGGCGTCGACGGCATCCCAATCACCATTGCCAATACCTAAGAAACTCCTACCTCTAAGGCTGACCTGATAGAAATAACCTGTATCGTCATCAAAGAAAATATTATTTTCGGGGTCACTTGCAATGGCTATGCGTTGACTTTCCGTAGCCGTTAACCAGTTAACACCGCGACCTCGACTACTATAATCACCAATGTACCATGAGAAATAGGTGCTTGGTTTTTCTGTTTCTAGAGAAGTAGTTACACCGTTAATGCTTGTCGCTTGGGATTGAATCAAACCTTTAGAATAAACAAAGGGGTCATCGTTATTAATCTCACGCAGGAAAGACTCAAAGCCCCACATATCAACACGATTGGTTACCACTTTATTTGTCTCGGTCTCACTTGCAAAAGCTATTCCTGCCGAGGCATGAGAAGTAGACACGCCGGATTCCGTATCATATGTTCGAGTACCATCCTCGGCAGGTGGTAGTTTTATTCTTGAGTAATTCTCATCACCTAACGATGTTAGATTAGTGGTGCAACCTGTAATAATTACTATCGGGAAATCCGTTATACTGGAGCCCTCTTTATTATTAGAAGTTCCGATTTGCAAGGTGTTTACTATTCCTTGGTGCGTGTATAATCCATCATTAACGGCCTCGTATAATGCGCCATCAGTTCTATGCTTACCAAAATGTACAAAGCCACTTGCAGCAAATTTTTCGTTATTAGCAGCTCTATTAGCCTCAAAATCAACTTTGCGCATGGCCCATGGATACGGATTTATAGCATCTAGCTCAGCGAGCTTATTATCATGATCACGCACCATTTGTGACGGAGTTTTTAGCGACTGCTTCAAACCGTGACTGTCGGTTAATTCTTCGGTTTCGTTATCTGAGTTGAGCCAAGTGCGCAATTCATCTAAAAATAATTGCTTTTGGTTGAATTGAACAGATATCTGTCCGGCTATACGTGTGAGTATCGTGCCGGAAGTGTTGCGCAAAATTGCGTATGCTTTATCTGTGTCTGTGCTGCCCTCAAAGCCACGGTCTAATGTAATGCTTCTGTCGCTATTAACTGCGATTACTTCGTACCAGGTCTTTGCATCTAGTGTGAAAGCATCACCAATAGCGATAGCAATTACATCACTTTGCCAGTTTGTGCCAACACCAACGATTGATTGGCTGCCGCCAACTACGTTTACTTTACCTACGCGATACCACGCGCCTGCGCTTGCTGCCATGTTACTGCCCCTTCTCTTGCGCCATCATTGCAACGTCTGCTTGGCTTTTCTCGCCTAACTGACTTTTAAATGCGTTCATGTGCATTTGGCTCTTGTTTGGATTGGCCGCATATTCCGCGTCTTTCATGTACGAGCGGTATAAAATCCATTCAATAATTGCGTTAACGTAAATATCATCGAGCGCGATAACTTCGCCCGACTCATTATCTGCCATACTAATAGCCGGCGGCGCTTTCGAATAAACCAGCGTAAGCTTTACGTTTTCTATAACACCCGGGTAAACATAAAACGTTTTAGGGTTGCGCTCGTCATAAATATAAAGCTCAACTTCATTTGCCTCTTTACCTGCGTACCATGTGTCGTAGTTATCATCTAGCACTTGTCGGTTATATGGTCCGCGTATTGCTTTGCCTGATTCATTTCGCGTAACATCAATAAGCTTTAACGCATCAATAGGTAATAACTGCTTAGTACCTTCTACACACGTAAAATCATCGGTATCAACGGTAAAAGAGTCTGGTCGGCGCAATACAATTGCACGCTGCGCGTCATTAAGGTAGTTGAGCAATTCTTCTTTGGTCCAACGTGTAAAGTTAGGATCATTCAGCAGCTTGTTTACGCGCATTAATATTTCATTTGAGGAAACGATAGCCATTAGTAAAATACTCTTGGTTGTGAGGGTCTTTGCTCGTCCAGCGCGTTAACGGCAACTTGAAAAGCATCGCGGTAGCCATCTGTAAAACGGCGCTTGTAATAATCAGACTTTGCTAAATCAGTCCATTCGGTATTCGGCATCATTAATAAATTTGCCGCCGCTCCATCGGCAAGGGCATCAGCCCAGCGGTTAACAATAGTGTTATCCGCTTCAAAGTCTTTAGGTAGTAAAAATTGCGGGGCGATATGATAAAACACACGTACTTTTGGCGTGGTATTTATCACCGTCACCGTTCCATTTGATGACACGGTGTAATCATTTGAGCTTGTGAGCTCGTATCCATTCACATCTAAAACAAAATCAACGCCAACAAATACATGATCACTATCAATGTTAAGCTCCCCGCTTTGCCCTTGCTCAATTTCTTGAGTGCGAGTTAAAAAGCGAGATTCATAACAAAATTTCTGGTAGGCGCGACCTAGCTGGTCTTTCGCCATCTGATCAAGAACGCCCCCGCAGCGTTCGCGAACCAACGGGATCAAGCTAGATAATTGCGCCATGATTATTCGCCTTGCTCTGTATCTTCGCCAGCAACAGAAGTGCGGAACGCGTCACGTACTTTTTTGCAGTATTCAGGCACAGGCTTTTTAGCGCCTTCAATAACTAAATCGTGCGCTTCGACAAAAGTATCAAGTTGCTTTGAGCTGTACTTACCTAAGTCGATTTCTTCGCCATCAACGGTAATTAACATGCTTGCATCAAGCGCCGCTTGCTTCTCAGCTTCTTCGCGCTCAATGCGCTCTTTTTCGGCTTGTTCCTCAAGGAACTTTTGACGCTCAAGATGGCCTTTAGCTTCCGATTCAAGCGCCCATACTTGAGGAAAATCTAAAAAGCGTTGTACTAGCTCGTTTGGTACTGGCGTTGGCTCTCCTTGCTTAAAGCGCGTGCGGGTATTACAAACGGTATCTTTTTTAAAAGGTTTTTTACCGATGTAAACGATGTTTGTTGTATTGCTCATGGTTTATCCCCAATAAAAAGCCCCGCAATAAGCAGGGCTTGATTTAAACGTGTACCGAAAAGGCTTAGTAACCTTTGTAGCGGTACTCTAATTGAAGTACAACTTCGCCTGTGGCAGAAGAAGATCCCGTATTTTCAATAACTAAATCGCTTGGGCCTTCATCACCAATATAAACAGGCTTAATGAATGCGCCACTATTACCAGCAGATTCAGTGTTGAACTCAGCTAGATCAGTCGTGTCGCCGCCATGACTTACAACTTGAGCTGTTAGCTTAGTGCCAGCGCCTAGCGCTTCATTCACAATGCGTACGCCTGTGATCTGAGTGCCAATAGGTAATGAGTTTGCCACTACTTGAGTCGCCTCAGTAGCTAACGCAGCAAGTGAAATGGTTACCAGGTGTAGCGATAGGTTACCGGCGGCACCTTTATAAAATGTTTCTTTCATAATTTTATCCAATTACTAAAATTTAAAATAAAAAAGCCGGATTGCTCCGGCTAAAAGGGCTTATTGTAGAGATACAGCGGTATCAATTACCATTGTGCCGTAATCGTTTACGCGACCTGATTTGTCAGAAAAGCGCACTTTCTTACAACCATTCATCCACACGATAGCGGTTTCGTTTGCGTTACCGTGGTCGGTTTTCTCAGTAGTCATAGAGAAGTGCGAGCCTGAATCAGACTTACCGTAAGCATTCGCAAGCGCTTGGCCACCAAGTAAGATAGCGCGGTCAATGGTAGTGCCGGCTGTTACTTGTTTTGTTGTTGCTAACTTGTCGTTGTTAGATACCGTTACAGTATCGCCAGCATAGAAACGTACAGGCTTGCGGTATTGACGAACAAGAATGTTGCGCCACATGATAATGTCACCTTTGAATACAGGGTGATTAAAGCCTTGGCCGCGTTTAATAGCACGTGATTGAAGCTCTTGTAACTTCTTATCAGTCGCAGAAGCCCACAGGTCACGCCATTGGCGCGGAGTAACAAACAGCAAGAAGAACGGCGACTCGTTAGCCATTTGGTCAGCTTCAAAGCTAATGTGCTTCATTGGGTTGGCTTGCTCTTCCAAAATAAGCGCTAAGTCGTCCAGCTTTTCAAGCGTCATAATATCCGCAGCATCAATCGCTTCAAAGCTTGTCGCATCACCACCAAACTGGTGACGGTCATACGTTGGCGCCATTACATCGTTAACCATGATTTCTTTAAATTCTTCATGATCTTCAAGTGGGATAATAATATCGTCTGGCGCAAAAGAACCACGCGCACCGGCTAGGTGGTACATAGCAACTTCATCTTTAAGATCGTTGTAGTAGTTACCTAACAGCGTTTTAGCAGTGCTAAGCAGGTTGTGCTTAGTACGCTTTTGCGACATTTTACCGCCGCTATCAACCATCTTACGGCCTTGGTCAATGCGCAATTCAAATACTGTTTTGCTCAAGCTCTCGCCTCGGCCTTCCAGTTTTTTATCGCCCATTGTTGGTAAACCGCTTAGGTTGTGGAATAAATCCATTTCAACCGAATCACCGGCTTGACTTTGCAAGTCGTTGATCATAACCACCGGCGCGCCCTTTTCAGTTTGCTTTTTGCCGTGGGCCATATCTGCTTTAGCCGCTTTAGGTGCTGCGCCTGTTAGCATGTTCACGAACGTATTTTGACGGCGTGTATGTGTAAACAAGGCAGCGCCAAACGCTTTAGCCGCTTGTGCTTTTGTAATTGTGCTCATTTTAATTTCCTAAAGAAAATCTGACGCGCTCTCAAGCATCGCTTCAATTTGCGCCTCGGTCATACTGTCCATTTCTGCTGTGATAGTCGCAGCATCTTTGTCCAGTAAGCTTGCGTTGGCGCTCAGATCGCTGGCTTGTGTGCCTACGTCAGTGGGTGTGTTTGGGATTGGTGCAGAGTTTGCGTTGCTTGGCTTAGGCTTGTGCTGTTCACCAAAGGCGCTTTGCACGCGCTTTTCAACTTCTTTAAATCGCTCTGCTACAGATTTATTTGCAAACGATGGGTCTTTTGCGAGCTTGTCATCAATAACCTTTGCCATATCCCACTTATCAACGTCATTTTCCATCCACTGCTTTAAGTGCTGTGAATTTGCAAACGCGTCTTGCACTTCATTTTGTGGTGCCGGTTGTTGTGGTTCTGGCTGGTTTTTGCTGCCGTATTGCTGAATTTGGTTAGCAAGTTCACTAACTAATTCACCAAGCTCAGGGTATTCGTCCTTTATGCGCTCCATTAGCTCAGGATCTTTAAGCATTTCACCTGGTAGCTTGCGTGGATCTATTCCAGCCTCTTTTAACTGGCTGCTGTGTAGCTCTGCCACACGCTTAGATTCTGCAAACTGGCTTTCAAGTTCTGCTTTTTCTCTGGCTAGTCTTTCGCGTTCGGCTTCGGCTGCTGCTGCGCGCTCTCGCGTTTGCACAAGTACGTCATACGGTAAACTGTGTTGACCGTTCTTGCTGCTTACGTCCGTTGCTTTTACGTAATACTCGCCATCGATTTCAACAAAACCTTCTGGTGCTTCACCTTCTTTGGTTGACGACTCCACTTCTACGTCTGTTTTATCCGGTGTTTCGCTTACTTCCTGCTTTGGCTCTGCCGCTGGTGTTTCTTGTTTGATTTCTACTACAGGCTCTTTTTCGCCATCTTCGCTACCAAATAGTGTTTCACCTTCAATATCAAGACCGGCTAGTGCTGCCTCGATTTCTTCGTCAGTGCCATTTGCTAATATCTCGTCTAGTTTGTCCACTTTATTACCCCATCGACCATTTAACGTATGGTTACGAAAATTAAAATTTAGGCGTATCGCTGCCCTTGCGAGTTGTGCATCGCACAAAAAAGCCGCCTTGATTTCTCAAAGCGGCTTCATTTCTGCGTAGTACGTGTTTTCTTTATCTGTATGGTTTGCGGAGCTTTACATGGAAACCTCCCCAGCTAAGTGCTGTTAACTTTCGGCCATTTGACTTGTAAGATGCAGGCCGTACCACATCGTGTATTTTTTTATCTGCTTTAGCCGGCTCAAACGCTGGCATTATGTATTTTAAAAACCAGTGCTTGAGTAGGTTCATGCTTACCCCGCGTGAATGGCTTGTTTAACTACGCTATGGAATAGCGCATCTTTGACTTGCTGTTTCTCTGGCAAGTGATGAAATGGCTTTAAGTGTTCATGCGTTTTGCTTTTGATTGAGCGTTTAGGCCCATACTTCCAGCCGGCAACAATCATTTTTGCCACCCATGCGTCATGCCATGCTTTAGCGTCAGCATCGATGTTGATAATTAAAAACGCCACATGCTCAATAACACCGTCTTTTTCTGGTTGCTCTAGCTCATGCCAGTGCTTTAATGGTTCGCGAATTACCGATGTGTAAGCCTGGTTAACTTCGTGGCACATTCTTGCAATAGCTTTTATTTGCTCCATATGCTCTGCTGGTATGTGGTCTAGGCTCTCTAGTTCTTTACTCACTTTCAACCACCTCAATACCAAGTACAGCTACCGTTGAGCCTTTAACAGTGGCCTTAATACCTGCCGCTGTTGAGTTTGTTTCATAGCGCCAGCCTTTATGGTAAATAGCTAAGCCACCGTCATTAGAAGTTGGCTCGCCGTCCGTTTCATGGATAAACACATCAACTTCGCTTTTGTTTTGAATTTTAAGCACTGTGCCTACTGGTAGCTGCGGTAAGTTTGGCTGTTCGTTAAGTAGCGCTAAAACATCGTTTGTTGTTTTAGGCTGAATTGTAATGTTTGGTCTAAACGGCATTTTGCTCGTCCTCTTTTGATTTTAAACTGGTTAGCTTATTACTTAATTCAATTGCATCGTTATATTTACCAACAACAACCACACCACCAAGCTTAGCAATGCTGATATTAAGCTTCTTATTATCACTTGTTAGCTGCTCGTTTAATTCTGCAATACCATTGTATTTGCTAACAATAACAACACCGCCAACCGATACAGCGACAGCAATTGCAGCAAGTAACGCTGCCTTGTTTAGTGAAAGCATAAACCCCTCTTTTAAATTGTGTTTATTCTCAGACCACCCATAACTGAGTCATTATTTGTATTTTCTTCACTGGCAACAATCAGTGCTTCGCCATAACTGTTCGTAACAAAGCTTGATGTTATTAGATTGCTTTCTGGCGGGGTAGCTTGGCAGTTAAGAATAAATGGCTCGTTATCTTCATTAGTGAATTGTATGTTTGTGTCTCTTGTTGTCGATGAGTCGTTCTCGCCACCGGCATTAAAGGATATTTCATACCATTTATTTGGCTCTAAACCCTCAATAACAACGCACAACATGCCCGCACCAATATCAACGCTAAGTGATGATTGTAATAATGCATTATTTAGCAAACTGGCAGTATCGTTAGTTGGGTCTGATACGTTACCTGCACCGTCTCTAAGTGTGCCGTTGACATAAGAATAAAGCTTAATACCATCTAATACCGCACCATTCACATCAATGATACTGTCTAAATAAACCGGTTCGGTTCCCGCTGTGGGTGGTCTATTTCTAGCAACCCAGTTTATATTTGCTGAGCTTGCTGAAATCTCGGTATTTCTACCAAAGCCTGCAACAAAGTCTAAGCTACCAGTCGCATTAGGATATGTAACATTAAAGTTTCTTTGAGGTAGTGGGGCTAATGGTTGGCCACTTGCTATACTTAATATGCTATCAACAGCATATTTTATAACCATTAACTTACCCATATCGCTAGAGTGTACTCGGTCGGTTTCTTGATAAGGGTCAACCCACTCGCCGTAATGGTTACGTGTTAAATTATACATGTCGATGATAGGCCAGTCGTTAGCATCTAATAACTCAGGCGTTCTTGCTTTCATAATTGGTACAATCCAATCACGAGTGTAAGTATATGAACCTAGCTCATGGGTCTTTTGTTCTTCTGGTGTTGGCTTTAACGTATTTGAGTTGTAATCTCTAAAGGTAAGCGCGGCTTGCATTATCTTTAACCCTCGGGTCTCGGCGGAATCATAAATATAATTCAAGCTAGTAATTGATTCTTCTTGCCGTTCGCCCCCTTGTTCTAAAAACCTCGAACCTGGATCAATATCCCCACCGCCAATATGAAGGTAGATTCTTGTTTTATCTTCATTGGCATATTTATCAAATAAAGCATCGCACCTATTAGCTAAGTCTAAAGAACTTTCGCCGCTCACAGCTTCATTGATAATCTCAACGTCTTTGTTGTACTTATTTTTTATGTACGCCGTTATAAAGCTAACGGTTGACGTACTTGTTGAGTGGTTAGTTATTGACGCACCAACCATAACAATCTTGTCAACTTCAAAAATCTCAGTTGGGGAACCACCTTCCAATAATTCAACAACCCCATAACCATCAAAAGCCATAAAGTTGTTTTCATTGTCACCTTTTACAAAGTTATCGCCATGAATTAATACACCTTGGCCAACCGCGCCAACGGCACCTAAATTAAGTTCAATTTCACTGCCACTTAAAGAACTGGTGCCCGCGAACAACTCATTTCGGTCTAAATCTGTTACACGCACAAACATTTCACTAAGGGCCGCTGGCACCTGTTTCATATTAAATTTAACTATATTTGCCATTTCTAACCCCAAGTAAACTGTTTACGCCAAACATACTGGCCGGCTGGTATTTTTATTCTGTAGTTAATAAGGAACCCCGATTGCTCCAAAACTGGTGACATTAAACCGCTCATAATTACACCTGTATCGCGTCTAGCTGCTGTTGAATGTTTGCTTGTACGTTTGATTTCATTGCAGCTATTTCGGCATTACTTCTGCGCACTTCACTTAAAATCTTTTCAGTTTCAGCTATCAACTTGTCGTCTTTAACTTCTTCTGTTTCAGTTTTCTTTTGAAGCTCGATAATTTTAGCTCTAAGCTGCTCTCGTTCGAGCGTTAGCTTTTCGAGCTTGCCTTGAATCTCTTGCATTTGCAGCTGCTCCATAGCCTGTGCTTTTTCAGCTTGGGCCTGTGCTTGTGCAAGTTCTTCTTCGCTCATATCTTCTTGAGGTTTAGGAATATTTAACGCCTGGCGTAGAGTTGCTAAAAATTCCTCTTTGTTTGGTAGGTCCATTAGTTCAACAAACATAGGCATAGTTGCTGCTTGTGCTTCTGGCGGTATCTGTGCCATTACATTGCTTAATAGCGTTGCTTGTTGCTGGCGATACGTTGGCGTAGCTTTAACTGGCGCTAAAGCTATATGCCCCTTCCAGCGTGCTACATCGTTATCACGCTTGCCTTGCTCATTAGGCTGGTTAAGCATAATCTGCTTGCGCTTGGCCTTGTCGTTACGATTAATAGTTACCTGCACGTTGTTTTGAGGTTTTAACGATTCGATAATGTAAGCAAGTAGTAAGTCACCCACTCTGTTACGTGAGAAATGAAAGTTATCGTTTAATTCAGCAAGTGTTGTTGTGCCTTGCTCAACCAAGTTAGATATTGCGACACCGCTTGTTGCGTTACTATCTTGGCCTAGCATTGAGTTATAAACACCGGCTGTATCTTGGATTAACTTCATATCGTTTTGCATGAGGTTAAATTGCTGCGCTGCTATGCCTACATCGTTTTGAATGCTTAACGCGTCAGAGGCTTTTAGCTTGTTTTTACGCTCGGGGTTTAGTGGTATATAACCGTCCGGCTTTTCAACTTCCTCTTTTAATCGTGAGTTGCTTAGCTGTGTAGCATCTTCATCAGCAACAATTCTGCGTGCTTTTAAAAGGTAATTAAGGCGTATAACACGCGCATTAATACCGTCTTGCGCTGGCACCATGCGACTAATAAGACCGTAAGGCTCGCCACTTGCATCTTTTTGGTAGCCAATGAAAGGCACTAAGTTATACATGCCGCCTGGCGCTTCACTGGGCCTATCGATAATACGATGAGGGCCAACAAACCACGCTTCACGAACATTAGGGAAAGAAGCGTACTCAAGCTGTACTTTGCCGCTTTGCACTGCCGCTTGGTGTATTGGATTTGTTTTATCGTATTCAATAATGCGCCCATCACTCATTTTAATAACGTGTGCACGCTTCCATACTTTGTAGTAAACAACTTGAAGCAAAACACGATTGCGAGTTTGGTCTAGCCATTCGCTCATGCCACGGTTCCAGCTTTGGCTATCATGCCATGCTGCGTGTAACGCATGATCATCCATGTGTTCTTTATCAACTGTATTGTAAAAATCTTCCCACAAGTTGACTGAGTTTTTTAAAATTTCTTTGTGATCAGGAAAGGTTGCAAGCGCTTCGTCTAGGTCCATCCATTTTTTACGTAGCATCCAGCGCGCATCGCTGCGATCTGCTTCTTGTGCGTTCCAATCCCACCAAACTTCGCGGCGGTGAATAAATTTAACACGGTAAGGCGCAGCAAAAGGAATAGGATTTTTAGTCACTTCAACCCAGCCAATACCAGCTTTTAATTGGCTAGCATACGCATCTGAACAAGCACGATCAGCATGTGCTAAACGCCACGCATCCTTAAACTTTTCATTTAGTCCGCTTGCTAGTTCATCGCCGTTTTCATCATCGGCAACAATCATTAAATCAGAGCGTGAGCGTGCTTCTAAGCCAAGTACGCCATCAATAGTAGGGCCAATCATATTGTGTACTATTTCTGGCTGGCCGCGATCTCGTAAAACCTTTCTGATTTCTTCACTTAATTGGTCGCCATCATAATAAGCACACGCTTTAGTTGCAGGCGTGCGCCAATCTGGTTGACTGTCTATGTCACCTAGTAGCGTTAACAGCTTATCTAGCGTAAAGCCGTCTTTATTTGATTTTACGTGATCAGCCATCTGTTATCTTGCCATCCAATGATTAGGGTTGTGTGGGGCGGGTGTATTATCTTTAATTAGTCGCTTAGGCATTCTGACTCGCATTTCTTGTGCAATTGCATAGCTCATTACTTGATCATCAAAGCCGCCTGGTTGTGCGCCCATTCGACCTTTTTTGTCGTAAACAAACGTATTGAGTTCGTTAACTGTACCGCGCCAAACAATGCCGTCTTTATCGTGAGTAAGCAGTTCATCAAGGCCACTCGTTAAAATTGGCTTTGATTGTGCGCTGGTGTGCCAACCGACTTTTTTTGTTTCTTCGTCCGTATCTTCACGATCAATGTGTTCTTCCGTGTAAATCCGGCTAGTTGGGTAAATATCAACTAACTCTTGAAGTGTTGCATGACCGTGATTGTTTCGCTCAACGCCGATATAGGCCTTGTTATACATAAGTCCGACATGCTTATTTATGTGTGCAAACCGCTTAGGGTCTATATGACCGAACCAATGTGCTACTTGTCGCCCGTCCGACTTGGCAACAACGTCTAATGAGCTGCGATCTCCATGCTCAAGTCCTTCTGCAACATCACTGCCGATCGCATAATCTTCGTTTTCGTCTGGCAATTCCCAAACAAGTAAATAACCAAGTGTTGATTGAGCCAGCTTATCGCCACCTTTAGCGCTTAAATCAACTTTACCGTTCATTTTTTTACGCTTGCCGGTGTATGGCTCAAGATCATAAACAAGTAATGGCTTAACGCATCGCCCTTCGGCACGCATTAAATCATCACTATCAAATACTTTACGGCCTGATGTTAAGAATGCTTCCATCGGTGTAGATGGATATTCTTGCTTCATTTTGCCTTTTTGGTTGCGTTCCTTGCCTATATACCAGCTAATTTGCTCGTCTGTGAGCTTAACGCCGTTTGCTTCCTCAACGGCTTTGAAGTATTTGGCCTTTTCCTTTGATAGTTTTAAACCACCTGGCGGCACTGCTGCTACGTACTTGGGATCTTCAAACCAAGGATAAAAATGAAATTTGAAGTCTTGATAGCCTAAATCAATGCCGGATGCTAATAGCTCCATTGCATCGACTGACATATCAAAGAAATTGCCGCTTGCGCCTTCTGCTGTTGACTCTATAAAAATATAAGAGCCTTCATGTACCGCATTCAGTGAGCCCGATTGAACCTCGTCTGCTCGTAATGGGTAGTTAGCGCATATTTTGCCGTATTCAGATACATGCAAAACTTGCAGTGTTCCCGAACGGAAAGAAACAGCAACTCGTATCCATGAGTCATTGTTAAACTTAATGCCAGTGCCGGTTTTACTCTTTACTGAGCGCTTACCTGTTTTTAACCAACTTGGTAACCGCTCATAGGGATACAATATCTTTGAGGAAAATATTGCGCCGGCTTCTTCTTTACCTTGAGCTATTACCCCGCACTGCCTATTGTCGTTAAACATGGCATGATCAAGGATAAAAACCTGTATTGCTGTACTGAACCCCAATTGACGCGCTTTTAAGATGATGTTTAAAAACCACATCGTCATAAACAACACGGTTTGCGCTATGCGGCAACGAAACAAAACCTCACGGCCTTTCTCGTCCGCAATGATGTATAAGTTGTTTATTCGCCACCACCAACAATCAAGGTATGGCTCGCAACGCTCTAAAAGCTCAACTTCGTCTAGTTCAAAGCGTTCTTCTGGTGTTAACCACGTGCTTTTAGGGTATTTAGCTAGCTTTGGCTGCATTACTGACTAACTACGGTATCTAAACCGCCTGTGCGTTTATCAATGAAATCATCAAGCTTGCTAGTGCCGCCAGCTTCTTTGCGTGCTTTAGCTGCTTCATGTTCTGCTATTTCTGCTTGATGCTTACCGCGCTTAGTGGCATTAACAAGCGCTTGTGTTTGTTGCTTAATGCGTGTTGTTTCAGCAATCAACTTGCCGCGTGCTAGTGAATCTGTTTCAAGGCTTGATAGCGTTTTAGTTATCGACTCAGCACGTATAATGTTTCTATCAAGCGATACTTCTGCTTTAAACAGCGACTCGTAAAGCCGTGTTCTTGCCTCATTATCCGTGTCGGGATCGTCTAATAGCTTTTGAATACCTTGAATCGCATCCATAACCATGTGAATGCGAGCCCGACAAAGATCAAGTTCATCTTCAAGCGTTGTAGCTTCAACAAGTTCGTTAACGTCACCTTTAAAATACTTTGAATAACCGCCGTGTCTAAAGTTTGGCGCTCTTGTGAGCTTTTGGCCTTCATCCTTTACAACTTTACGCGGCGCTGCTCTTGATGTTCTTATATGCTTTCGCGCAGTGCTGTAGTTTAATTTGTTGTTGTCGCAGAAATCGCGCAGTGAAATCTTGGTTTCGCTATGCTGCTTTTGAAATAGCGCGTTTAAATCTGACCATTTTGACACTACTTATCACCGCTGCCGCCCTTCAAGCCAATGCGATTTTGAAAGTATCGCTCTAGCAAAAAGATAGACCTTCCGCCCATATGACCAGATATACCTGCCGTAGCTGCCGTGATAGTCACTGACATACCCATTTCTTGACAAATAAGCACTGTGATAATTCCAGCAAACCCACTAATCGCCCACTCGCCTATGAGCTCAACAACGCTAAACGGTGTCTTTTCGCTTTTTCTGCGGTTGATATAGTTCACAGTTCCACCCCAAATCGCGAGCAAAATAAACCACACATAACCAAGTCCTAGATCAATTAAGTGCTTTAGTATTGGTCCTGACTCTGGCGGCATTACGCTTTCCCTAATTTTGTTTTTATGATGCGCTCAATAAGTGGCGTTACGTTTTTCATTGCTCTTTCACCAAATAGGAATGCGAGCACTAAAAAGTTAATAATCCATAGCGCACTCTCTTGTGTGTCTGTTAATCCAGTCCAAGCACCACTAAACACCTTGAAGTTAATGTATAGAGTCGAATAGCCCCATACAGGACGCTGGCAACCACGCAAAAACAGCATAATTGGACCAAGTAAAGGAATAGTTTTTAAGTCTTTTGCTGTTCCTTCCAACTCTGCGATGCGTCTATTAAACTCGGCCTGTGCTTCGTTGCTTAACTCTTGCGCTTTTAGCGCTCTTTCATCCACGGCTGTTTGAATGCGAAAATCTAGCTCTGCTCTCTCTTGCTCACTCATGCTTGGCGGGTAGTAATCTTTAACAGCTTCAACAACTGACGAGCCAAAGCCGCCACTAAAGAAGTCTATTGCTTTTGTGAATAGGTTACTCATGCGTTTACTATCTCCAGCTTTGCCGGTTTACCATCAAGCAGCGTCATTAACTCATTGAATGCGCCGCCACTATTTAAAACAGCCCAATCACCACCCACAACGCCAAGCGATTTACCTGGCGCAATACAGCCGGCCAATTCAGTTGCTTTGTTCGCGATGTGAATAAGAATATGTGTTCGTTGTGATGGTCCATAGATAGTTACGCCCAAGCTTCGTTGCTGTAGCGCGTAGCACGTTCCATGTGTAGGACTTTCGTGAGGTTCTAGGTCGTAGGTTCCACAAGGCACACAAGAAACAGACTGTTTGTTGTTACTCCACTCGCGCTCGACTGTAAAGCAGACAAACTCGCCTTTTCCATCATATAGCTCACCAAAAGTGCCAAATATACCTACTGGAGTTGGAAAGCGTTTAAGTGTAAGTTTCATAGTTGGCCTTTTGTTTCGCGCATAAAAAAGCCCGACCATAAGATCGGGCAAAGCAAGTAGCATAGAGCAAAAAAAATCCGCTCAGTCATAAACTAAGCGGATTTCTTCAATATGGGAAATACTATATCAGGTTTGGGGGGTTTGCAAGGTATTAACTTCTGCCTGATACTCAGCACTGTCTTTTATTGTCTGTAACAGCTTGCCTTGTATAGAAAACAACCTCTCCTCTGACTCAGTAAAATTGTCAACGCCTGGAAAATCAATTAATTTTAAGAATGCGTCAGTTATAGATTCAATCTCCTTGTCTAGTTCTTTGATATACCGAATTTTAAATAAGCCATTAATTTCAAAACCAAATTTCAGCTGGAGTTCATAAGTGACATCATCTTTAAATACATGAACCTCGCCAAATTCTTCATTAACGTTACTAGTCCTATATACCTCACTAGAAATGTAATCCATAAAGCAACAAAAGTAAAAATGGTAAAACGCTTCTATTTGCTGCATTGTTTCTTCATTGATAATTAAAGCTGGGTTTTTAGTGCTGCTGTTTTTGAACAGGAACCCGTAACATGTAACTGAATCAATATTTTTAAATAAAGGTTGTTCTACAACCAATAATTTCCGACAATATTTATCGAATTCTTCATGTGTTTTATAAAAAAAGTTTACCGAGTTGTTTGCCTCAGTAATCAAGTTACCTTTCGCTTTTTGTTTAGATGAGTGAAATCTCGCGACCATCACTCCAAAAACTATGCTTAGAGATAATAGAGATATCGGAAACGAAAAGTATTCGATAAAAGCAGTTATCCCTGGCTGAGTAAAATGAAAATCATACATTCCTTTTTCATAGAGTTGCCATGAAAATAAACCTATAAAAAGTAAGCAGGCAGCAACAGGAAACAGTATAGCGAGCCTAAAAGAATAGTTTTTATGCAGCCCAATTGATTCATCAATAGCAAAGAATTGTTTGTGCCTTGGTTTTATTTCATCTTTAGCAATGTTAAATTTTTTCATTCAGACGTCCTCGGTGCATACGCGCGGAGCTCGATACTACCCCTTCTAAAGTGAATTGGTCACCGTCTTTAAGCTTGTACGGTTCGTATTCATCGCTCGCAGATAATAATTGATTATTTCTAAGGTCTGCGATTTTACATACAAACTGACCGTTTAATACAGCCACAATTACATCACCTGACTTTACATCTAAACTTCTATCAATTAAAAGCACATCACCATCGAATATGCCAACACCTTCCATTGAGCGACCGCTAGCAACGCCATAGAAAGTAGCATCTTTATTTTTTTCTAGCAGTCCACCTAAGCCATTCGGCAGATCTTTAAAGTTAATAGCCTTGCTAACATTACTTTCCATCATTATTGCAACTCACCTCCATAAGCTTTTTAAGTGCCTTTTGCTTAAATGGCATTAAGAATACTTAAATCTCACTTGTTCCTATTTAAAAGTATTAGGTGGAGCTAAGCAATATAAAAAAGAACATTGAGTCGATAAACAGGACAAATCGTTATACTTTTCCTTCAATTGTTCCGCTAAAACAGAACATCAATTGAATATCAATAACTTACAGCTTCATTTGTTCCGCCATTTGTTCCGCGTTGTTCACCCTAAATTTATCAATAAACAATAAAAAACGCCCTTAATTAGATTAAGAGCGCTATTGTGTTCCGCCAATGTTCCGTTGCGTTCTTTAATGTTCTACTAAATACTTATCAATGAGCACTGGATATTTAATTATTATCGCTGTCATTATCTTATTTGGCTTAATCATCATTGGCTTCGCTCTCTGTATATTCTTTATATGCCTTGATTAGCTCGTCAATTTTAACTTTAAGCACATCGCCATCGCCTTCACTATCAATAACAGCGCTCATTAAAGCACAATTCATTTCAACATACACGGCCTCTCTAGCGCTTTTGCGGGTTTGCATATACGCTCTACAGAAGGCATCAAACTTAGCGCTTATCCTGGGCAGTGCTTGCATAGCATTGTATTCAGTTAGTATTGGAGCGATACCGTATTCATCTACAGGGTTTTGGCCTTCCATGCTACCGACCTCCCATAATATTGCCGTTCTTTGTAGTCGCATCGCCCTGGACACTTCCACACATAATGTTGCCGTTCTTGGTTTCCACATCACCTGCAACGTCATGGCATGAAATATTGCCGTTTTTAGTGGTTGCTGTGCCGGCTGTTCCGTTTACTGTTATATCAGCATCATCGGTCATTATGCTTTCAACGTTGCCTTCAATGACAATGTTTATAGCTCTTTCTTCGATAGTGTCTAAATCTTTTATATCGACACCACCAATAGTAATTTTGTTATTGCTTATGCACACACTGCCACGGCCTGAATGCGTAATTGTTTTGCCGTTTATTGTTATCTTGTTCATGCTTATCTCGCTCTTGCTTAAATGTGGTTACCTATGTGCGGTGTTTATATTCATGCTTTCTACAATCCATGTATCAACACCAAATATGCTGCGCTTAACAAACGTAACAGTGCTTTGTTCTAAGTAAGTGGTTTTACCTTTATCGCTTTTTGTGGGCTCAAATACGTTATGAAGCATTATTTGTATGCTGTTATACCTGAATGTTTCGGGGTCCGGTAGTCGCGTTGTTGCGTTTGCAAGCTCTGCTGCTGTTATCACGCTACGTCCCCCATCTTTTGATGAATATTTTTAAATATGTCGCTTTCCCATCCAGCTATAAGCCTTAGCAGCTCCTTTGTGATTTCATCGTGCGAACTGGTATAGCTTTTATGTCCGATACCGATAATTTTACATCGACTGCGATTAGATATTGGCTTTCGTCCTCGCCCATGGCAGTGATTGCATATCTCGGCATCTAAGTTAGTGGCCTTTTGCCCTGGTGCTAAACCACTGCCGTCACATTCACCACATACCGGCTGAACAAACTCATGCACTGCAGCCATAACCAAGCCGTTTAATGTCTCTGGCTTTATTTTGTATTGGCGTATTTTTACAAACAACGTTGCGTGCATAGTAAGCGAGCGCACTACTCGGTTAAGTCTTGTTTCTTCGCCTACAAAACGGAAATAGGCCCAATTTGTTTGGCACTGTGGCAAACCAGCCAAAGCATGTGCAGCTGTTCGCCAATCAATAACGTCTTGGCCACTACCACCAAACGTACCAGTGAGATTAAGCGTTTTAGTTGTAAGCTTTGCAAGTAGCTTTATAGGTTGCATATTATCTCACTCCCATACGTTTAAATATAGCGGTAACTTCGCTGTGAGCCTTAAAATCTGCGGGTTTAGCAAGTAATCCTTCGAGCGCCAAACACGGCCAAGATAAATCAAATGTTTCAACTGCCCCCTGCTTTAGCATCCACCCATATACATGCTGCTCTTTAGTCATTTTTAGTTTTAGTGACTTATCATTCACGGCTCTATTTCCTCAATGCTTAGCGTTACCTTGCCGCCTTTAACTATTCCGCAATGGATCATGCGATAGTCTTTTATTTGCGTATCATCTAAGTAAACGCCAGCTTTCTGTAGCGAATCGAATAAAGACTTGCACAAGTTATCAATATCTCGCCTGCGCTTATCCGGCACATATACATTGACAACCAGCTTTAAATCACCTTTTAACTTTTTATTCGCCTTTTGCTCGCGCACTAACCAAAACACATGCTCAGCAAACGCCTTACCTTTTTCGCTTACTCTCGTTACAACGCGGCTTTTGTTTGCTGTTACTCGCTTCACTGATGATTGCCAGTAGTGATTAACTGTTGGTGGGTATGGCAAAGTTAAATTAATCATTTAGCCACCTGTATTAATTCTTGCTCTAGTAATAGCTTTTGCGTTCTAACCATGCCCTCATACGCATAAATGCGGTTGTATCGCGGGTCGCCTATTGATGTTCTGTTGTCAATTACATCGTGACACGCTGAACATGCGTAAGTTGCGTGAATATCATCACACTTCTGGCCCATGCCCGAGCCTTTGCCAACATGAGCAAGTACAACTGTTTCTGGATTTCGGTTGCATACACCTGGTATGCGCACTTGGCATTGCTGGCCGCGTGCGCTATTTCTTATTTTTTTACTAATGAGCGACATTGTTTGACTCTCCATACATAGCCAAGTGATAAAGATCGTCCGGCTGTGGCAGTAAAAGCTCTAAATACTCAGCGCAGTATTGCTCTAACCAATTTAGATACTCGCAAAACTCTTTTGTGTTTAGCTTGCGGGTCCGCTTGCGCACGATTATTGGTTCCTCGTTGCCAGCTTGAATAACCTTCACCCCAAACTTCCTACGCACAAATACTTCGTGTACGTCCTCTGAACTATTTTCTTGCCCGTAGTGCTCGCGAAAATAATCAGCAATTATCTGGTTCCACAGCCAAAGCAAACGGTTTTGAGCTAAAGAGCGCTTAGCTTTGTGCTCTTTAAACTCGACAACAACGTTTTTGCCCTGCTTTAAAAGCGCCCTTACCGCTTGCCCAATTTGAGGCATGTAGTATTGGGCGTTAGTAGTGGTTACTACTTTCTTTGCCATTACGCGGCCTTATCTGCTTTTTTAGCTGGCTCGGCCTTTGCATCTTGAGCCTCCACCGCTTCTTTTTGCGCTTGAACTAAAATGTGAGCACCGATTGATATAAGCGCGTCACGTACTTGGCGGTCTAAGCAATTTTTCTCAGCTAATACAGCGGCGGACTTAGTTAAGCTGGCAAATGCTGCGTCATGGTTTACCGCTGCGCCGTCCTGAATTGCCTTTGATGCCTGCGCCTTTGAATTTGAGATAAAGCCATCACAAAAAACTTCGCCGGCTGGTGATAACTGAGTGAGTGTGCTTTTTTTGGTAGTCATAATTAGCTCCTAAGCTGTTTTTCTTGCGTTTTGGTATGTTTTTTCTAGCTGCTCGTTAAGCGAGTAACCTTGATTTGCCGGCACCTTCTTTGATGTGAAATTGCCGGGGCTTGCTTTAACGTCTTGCATACGATTAGCCGCTTGCCTGTTTTGGCTATGCGCCTTATTACGGTTAGCATGTTTGTTTTTAGCGGCCTCTTTTTGGTCCTTGATATACTGCGGTACGCTATCAATGCCGTGCTCTTTGGCCGCTCTTGCCATTGCGCGGTTAGCCTCTGCTGTTGCAAAGCCCATTTGCTTGGGTGTCGGCGTTTTAATTCCTTTCAGCGCTGCGGCTTTTGCTGCTTTTGCTGCGACTAACGCGTTTTGGTAATCACCCCCTAAAATTTCTTTTAGTGCGCGAATAAACTCTTTTTGATCTTGCTCGTATGATTTAGCCATGGCTTAACCTACGTACTTCAAGTAAGCCGGCGGCTCGTTAAACTCGATTTTGAGCGGTATAGGTTCTAGCTCGCCCTTGCCGTATTTATCAGCAAGATTTGTGTAGCGGTCTTTTGCCATTTTTTGCCATGCGTTATCCGCCAGTGTTGCGCGTGCTGCGGCTATTTGCTGGTTAAGCCAATAAACCAAGGGCTCAGACCATTCTTTATCTTTGCCGTAGTTTTTAATGCGCTGCTCGTTAATTTCTTGCATACAGCGTTCAAGCGTTGGCATACCGCGTGCCTGCAGGCATAAAATTTTGAACTCAATTGGATTAGGCGCGTGTCGTTCGGAGGCTGATCGTATGCGTGCTGCTTCAAGTGCCATGCGAACATGCTTTGCAATAATCCCCATTCCGTAAAGTTGGCTTGCATACTCGTTGGCAAATAACGTTAAGTTACCGCGCCAATTGAAATCGCTGTTTGGGTAGTAAGCTTTAAGCGCTGGCAATACTTCGCCGCCAATGATTTTTACAAGCACGCTATTGGCTTGTGGCTTGCTGTCATTGCTGAGTGTTGATAATTGATTATTCATTACAACACCTCGTCATCGTGCGGGGTTGGGATATGCGCAAGTGAGTCTTGCAAGTAAGCAAGCTGATCGCCTACGTTGTTTGATTGGCGTTGCGTCATACCTGAATACTGGCTCTGGTTTGCGTTAGCTATCCAAGAATATTTAAAGCCCTGCCAGTTTCTCGTTATGCACTCAGATAAACATTCATCAACGCTCAGTCCATTTTGAAAAGCGATTTGAAATTGCTTGCCAAAGTTGTTGATCACGGTTTGACTAATGCTCGCTTTTTTTGCTTTACGCATAGCGACCCAATCATCAAATATTTGCTGGTTTGGCAATGCAGGCCATGTAGAAAAATCTAAAGTCTCAAGCAAACTTTTTTTGTTTATTTTTTTTGTTCTTTCTTTTGTAATAGTTTCTTTCTTTTGTGTTACCCGTTTTTGGGTAAGTTTTTCCCCGTTTTCGGGTAAGTCGTTACCCGTTTTCGGGTAAGTTTTTACCCGTTTTTGGGTAAGTTTCTTTTTACCCGTTTTCGGGTAAGTTTTACCCCACTCAGAAACAATCGGATTTACGCCAATGTTTCTACCCTCAACACGTAAAACGCCTTTTTCTATCAGCGTACTTTTAATCTCGCTAATATGTGATTGTGAAATTCCAGTGAGCTCACTTAATTGAACGTTGTTGATCCAATCTGTTTTTTTGTGCCAGCGAAACGTCTTACCAATGATGGCATTTATTATTTGGAACTCTCGTCCGCTCAACTTCACCGGAGGATTAGCTAGCGTGTCAGTTAGTCTATGCGCGATTCTGTCATAGCCATCTTCAATATCGGCTTTCACAAAATCACCTGGTAATTGTTCATAGTGTTTCACCTCGTTGCATTGCGTTTCGGGAAACTTGTAAATCTCTGCTAAATTAGCCATAATATTCCTCGTTAATACTGAACCCGCTTTTGCCGACCAAGCATTTGAAGCGGGTTTTGTTTTATCTGCGGGTTGCGTAGTTTCTGCTATGCAACTCGCGCATTTCTGCGCAACCAATACACAAATTGGTTTTTATCGCCTTCTTACGTGCTTCGTTAATTTCATTACCGCATTCAATGCAATCGTCTGTAGGCTCAACGTCTTGTTGCTTTAAGTTTGCTATTAATCGCGATTCGGTATGCTCAATTTCTAATTGAGCTGCGTCTGCGTGACCTGCCATTATGAAGCCACCTTTAAGCTTGCTTTAGTTGTTGGTGGGTTTGTGGATGGGCCTGGGCGAACCATTTGCTCAAGCTCTGCTGTAATATGCAAAACAGCGACTATGGTTTCTAATGCACGCTTTTGAATACCATCAAATTCAGTTTGCGTGATAATCCCGTCCGCTCTGGCAAGTCTTACTGATTTGGCAAAATCACCGGCCGTTTCTTGCAAGTGCAAAACCTGATCAGCCAATTCATCGTCAGATAAGCCCACATCCGGTAAATCAATCACTGTTTTACCTTCGCTATAAGCCCAGGCATTTAAAATGCGGCTATCCTCAGTGATATGCTGAATGGCAATAGCCTCTTGCAGTGTTAATACATGCGAATCAATGTTCGTATTAAGCTTGTTGCTAAGTGTGGTTGGTGACTTAGCCATGGCGCGCGCTATATCGGATACATTAAAGTCGCTCGCAATACTGGCGGCGGCTTCAAGTGGGCAGCGAGCGCTTGGCTTTCCGTTTCTCGTACTTTTTTTAGATAAGAACATTTATAGTTTCCTTACGCTGCGGTTTGAGGTTGATTACCTTCATAAACAGAAGGATCAACTTTTAGTGCTCCACCTGTGATCAGTTGAAGCTGGTAAGCACGACCCATTGGTACAAAGCCATCATTTGACCAGTGCGTAATAGCACCGCGAGTTAAGCCTAGGGCTTTAGCTAACGCGGCTTTAGTTTTGTAATAATCAATAGCGGTTTGAGTTTTCATGCGCGCTCCTTTGTTTGTTATTTTTGTATAATAGATTATACGAAAGATTTGTTCAACACAAAGAAACGGATTTTAAATATAATGTATAGATTACTAAACACCATCGAGGCTTTATGAGCTTTTCAGAACGATTAATTTCAAGAATGAGTCACTTAGGCTTAAAAGGCAGTGACTTAGCAAGACAGTTAGGCACAGGTCGCGCCTCTGTTAGTCATTGGCGCACAGGCCAAGCGGTTCCTTCTAGTGAAAATCTTTTAAGGTTATCCAAGGCGCTAAGATGCAATGCTCGGTGGCTAGCATCAGGAGTTGGCAGTGTCGATGGTAATATTGAGTTAGAGCTTGGCCCCGATTTGCGTGGTAAAGCTCCGTTGCTTTCGTGGGTTCAAGCAGGCAAATGGAGAGAGATAGATTTGGAAAGCCTGCGACAAGAGTCGGAAGTAACATTCTACCAACACACAGCCAATGTAAGTGATGATTCATTTGCGCTGCGCGTTAAAGGTGACAGCATGACAAGCGGTCACGGTGGGAAGTCGATCCCCGAAGGTTCAGTAATAATTGTTGATCCAAACATCGCCGCCGAGCATGGTAAAGTAGTTGTTGCCAGGCTAGATGATTGCGATGAAGCAACACTTAAACAATTAGTTATTGATGGAGGAAGTAAATTTTTAAAACCATTTAACAATAGCTATCCTACTATCTCTATAAACGGCAATTGCACCATTATTGGCGTTGTAAAACAGGTTATTCAGGATTTTTAAGGATCTGCGATGAAAAAGACAACATTCTTAGCGCTTACTTGTTTGGCTATTACTGGTTGCGCTTCACACAAAGCGGTAGGCACTATTAAAGAAGTCAGCGCAAACAATGTAGAACACTGTGATTATATAGCCAATGTTACTGGCACTTCTGGCTGGGGCGGGCTCGCCGCTTCGTCCGGCATTGAAAACGCCAAGGAGCAGGCAAAACAACAAGCAATTAATTCAGGTGCTACACATATTGTATGGCTAAATATCAATGGCGGTTACTCCCCTAGCGTATCCGCAAACGCGTATAAGTGTGAAATAAATAAACCGTAGATAGCAGTACATAACACCCCTCCGCGCCTATCAAGGCGCTTTTTTTTGCCTTTTTTGTATAATTTATTAAACAATAGTATTGACCGCTTTGTATAAATGGTTATACTTATCGTCATTGTATAACGAATTAAACAAAAACGGTGTTTATATGAATAATAATTCTCAAACATTCCCAGCACTTTCGCTTGAGGCGAAAACGCTTATAGCGGCGCTTTCTGTAGAGTCATTTTGTTTTAGAAATCGCTCACACGTAAACGTAGTTACATGTGCTACGGACCCGTCAATAAGCATATTTGTTTACGTTGACGGTAAAGCGGAAAAATCATGCACCGTTCTTTTAACTGATCACGATGCGATAGAGCAACTTAGAAAAGTCCTCAATGAAGTACGCCGCTTTAAACGCATTGGCACGTTCAACTTACCAACTCGACTAGCGAGCTAGACCAATGAGCAACACTAAAACAGCAGCAGAGATCCAACGCTTATTAGCCGATCCATTTGAAGCGCACGATGTTGAATGGCGTGTGCAGCAAAGTGGCGTATCTGGTAAGAGCAATCCATGGGTAATGGTTATTCCTTACATCACTAACCGCGCTATTCAGCAGCGTTTAGACGATGTAGTCGGCATTGATGGATGGAAAAACGAATTTAAAGAAGCCGCCAGCGGCAAAGGTTACTTGTGCGGTTTAAGCATTCGCTTTGGCGATGGCTGGGTAACTAAATGGGATGGTTCAGAGTATTCGCAAATTGAAGCGTTAAAAGGTGCTTTATCTGGCGCAATGAAGCGTACAGCGGTGCAATTTGGCATTGGTCGCTACCTTTACTCACTTGATACCGAATTTGCAACATGCGTACCGGTTGAAAACCGATTCAAAGCGAACGGTGAGTTTATCAATATACCGCTTAATAAGAGCAATAAAAACGGCCCTAAGATGAGCGCTGAATGGTTCCCGCCTGAATTGCCTGATTGGGCGCTACCAAAAGCTAAGTTTGATAAATACCTAGATGCTATCGAGCAAGCAACCAGCTTATCAACACTGCGCGAGCATTTTGAGCAGGCTTATAAATTTGCAGTTGTCGTTAACCGCATTGATATACGCGATAAAGCGATTGAAATAAAAGATCGCAAAAAAGCAGAGCTTGAAGCTAAAGAGCAAGAAAGCAGCTTGAACGCTAATAAAAAGTTTCACGCCTGGCTAAACACTAACATCAAAGACCGCATCACTACAGCGGAAAACGAGTCAGTTTTAACAATGAACCACAAACACTTATTGCAAGAGCTAAAGGGTCATTGCAGAGCAAACAAGGTAGATAGCAGTAACTTTGTGGCTCAAGTCAACCAAGCGCATACAGAGGCGCTAAACAACCTAAGAAACGGAGTATAACCATGACTATCAATAAAGTTGAAAAAGAAGCGAACGGCGAATTAGTTGAGTTAGTTGAATCAACTCAGATCTTACCGTTTGTTTTTTCTGAAAACGTAACAGAAACCACGCTTAAAGATTTACGTAAGCAGTACCCACGTAAATTAAAGCTTGATATGCGCAATGATGATGACTTTAAAGAAGCGCGCAAAATCAGAACTGAGCGTAACAAAATTACAACAGCGATAGACGATAAGCGCAAGGCTTATTGCGCCGAAGTTAAAGTTTATTCCGACAAGCTGATCGGTGACATTGATAAAATTTACAACCCTTACATTGAAGCGTTTGAAACAGAAGATAAGCGCCGCAAAGAAGAAGCCGCACGCAAAGCTAAAGAGCGTGAAGCATTCTTAAACAAGCAGCGCCAAGAAATAGCGCAAATGCACGACTTTACTGAGCAATGTAAAAATCAAAGCTCACAATTCATTGCTGACACAATCGAAGCTGTAGACCTGGTAGATACTGAATCGTTCGACAAAGAGCTTATTCACGAAGCTATCGACACTAAGAAAAATATCCTTGAAGCGCTTAACAATATGTATCAAGCGGCTAAAGCAGCCGAAGCAGTTGAAGCAGAGCGCGAGCAATTACGCATTCAGCAAGAAGCAATTGCACAACAAGAGCGATTACAAAAGCAAGCGCAAGAGATTGGCGAACGCATTAACAACCTTCGCAATGATCCAATGAATTACTTTGATAAGTCTAGCGCAGCGGTAGCCGAGCGCATTGAGAAGTTAGAGCAGTTCACGCCTACCGCAGATAAGTTCGGTGATCGCTTAGATGAAGTTATCCAAGTGTTAGCTCAAGTTATCCAGCAGCTAAAAATGATGCACCAACAAAAACTACAGCTTGAGTCTGTAGCCGTTACTACAGATCCAGAGCCGCAAGTTCAAGTAAGCCAAGAGCCGGTTGAGCAAGGCCCAACGCTTGAGCAGCAAGAGCGTGACGCATTAGCAGAAGCCAACAAGCCGGTAAAAGATGAAGTCGAGCCTTTACTTGGTAATAACTTTAAATCGCCAGTGTTTGAAAGCACTAGCGCGCCTACAGGTTACACGCCGCTGGATATATGGCCGAGCACTCAGGACCGCGCCGACAATGACGAGCTAGACCGTATTTGTGACCAGCTAGACGTAGCTGAAAGCTATATCGAAGTGTTAGAGCAGCGCCTAAACAAAGCGCTAGCAGCATAAGTTTCCAACTCCAACCGAGTGAGCGCCTACGGGCGCAAGCTCTTTACAGAGGTTCACATGACAAATTTACGAGTACCGCAGCTAAGAATGGTTGAACACTTACGCTGTGATGATCTTTGCTTCGGTTTGGCGGTGGTTAAGGCCACAAAGTTTAAAGGCGAGGAAGGCTGGACGTTACCGGGGTGTAAGTTTACTCGCAACCGTATTGAAGCGTTCAACGTTTGCAAAAAAATGCACGCAATTATCGAAACAAATGGCGGATTACCAAAGCCACCAAAGCGCAATCAGGCAGCATAAAGGACAGAAAAATGACAGATAAAAAAGAAAATACATTCGAGCCAACAATCGACCCAAGCAGCACTACAGTTCAGGAAATGTTTGGCCGCATTCTAAATGAAAAAATCCAAGCTGGCGCGCTTGAAATAGCAATTAGCAAAAAGGTCGATTCGCTTATCGAAGATACTGCAGACAATGTTTTTCGTAGCTACAGCGATTTAGGTAAGGCACTGAAAGAAAAAATGACCAAGGCAATTATGCCGCAAATTGAAAGTTTAGACGACTTGCCAACTTATCACGACTTTGTTTTAAACCGCTTAAAAGCTGCGGCGCAAGGATTCTACGACTCACGCTTAACCGAGGTGCTAGATAAAGAGCTTGCAGAAATATTAGCCGAAGTGCCAGAAAAAATAACGCTTTCTTACATTGTTAATTCTCTGATTGAAGAAGCGCAAGAGGATAACGAGCCAGAAGGTAAGATAACGTTAATTATAGAAGAACATTCATATTCCAATCGTGGCCTTTGGCTATCAGTCTACTTAGATGAAGAAGCAGGCAAAGACAAGCATGACTGTGCCTTTGACTTGCACCTAAGTAAAGACAAGGAAACGGGCAAATACGAAATGTTGAGCATTAAAGTCGATAATAAAAAGCCTGGCGAGTCATTGGCTATGGGCCGCTTATATAGCATGGAAAAAATACTTTTCAATGTGTACGCAATGAAAGGTCAGATAGAGCTAGACCAAGGGCTTGATGCTGACGACTACGAAACAAGCTGGGATCACTACTAAACATGCACGATTACATGGCAATCAAAGGTAACAGCTCAAGCGCTATTGCAAAGCAGCAGCGCCGAGAATTTTTAAAGATGGTAGCGGTTAACAGCGTTCGCGTTTTAGTGGTTGCCATCATCGTTTTATTAACAACTAAGTAGGCATTGATATGTTTTTCACAAATTTAATAATTTACAAATTCAAGCAAGGCTCTGAATTTAACAGCGGAGATTTTAACAAAGCGCTAGAGCAAGACACCTTTCGTCATTGCGGACAGCAAGAGTTGTCAACGTTTGGGTGGACTAAAGCGCTTGGCAAGCATGGCGAGTCACTAGCGCATTTTTCTAACCGTAGAATTTTAGTTTGCGCCAAGCGTGAAGAAAAGATCCTACCAGCTTCCGTTGTTAACGAAATGGTGGCTGAAAAAGTAGAGCAAATTGAGCTTGAAGAAAATCGCCAAGTAAGAAAAAAAGAGCGTGACGAATTAAAAGAAGATGTATTGCACACGCTATTGCCACAGGCGTTTACTAAATCAAACTTGCAATACGCTTTCATTGATATGGATAGCGGCCTACTAGTGGTTAACAGTGCAAGCTTTAATAAAGCAGAAGAACTTGCCGCCCTACTACGTAAATCACTTGGCACATTGCCAATCACCCCAGCGTTTGCTAGCCACGATCTAGATGTATTTTTAACAGATTGGCTAACTAACTTTAGCACTCCCGCAGGTTTTTCTATTGGCTGTGACGCAGAAATGCAAAACGCAGATGATAGCGGCTCAAGTGTGAAGCTTAAAGGCCATGAGCTTGATGGTGATGAAGTTAAAACACACTTAGAGCAAGGTAAGCGAGTTACCAAGCTGGCGCTTAATTGGAGCGATAGAATTAAGTTTAACCTTCAAAATGATGGCGCTATTAAGCAAGTTAATTACTCAGACACCATCAAAGAAGAAAATGCCGACATACCTAATGAAGATATGCCCATCAAACTTGATGCTGACTTTTGTTTGGTCGCTGGGGAAATCGTCCAGCTAGTTACCGAGCTTGTTGATAGCGGTTTGAATAGTAGCGATCAAGACGATGGCAACGAGTCGCTACTTACCGAGCACAACGCCAAGCATAAAGACAGTAACGGCAATGACTGTTTTTACAACGATGCTGTTGATTTTGTTAAAGAGACTCAGCGCGCATCTGTAGCAGCCATTCAACGTAAATTGAGAATAGGTTACAACCGCGCAGCAAGAATAGTTGAGCAGCTTGAAGCTGACGGCATTGTAACCGCGCCAGGTCATAACGGCGCTAGAGCAGTTTTAATTAAATAAGGGGTCAATCATGGCTAGAGGCGTAAACAAAGTAATTTTAGTGGGCAACTTAGGCGAAGATCCTGATGTGCGTTACATGCCTAACGGCAATCCAGTAGCAAAAATTAGCCTTGCGACTAGCGAAAGCTACAAAGATAAAAACACAGGCCAAATGGTAGAAAAAACCGAATGGCACCGCGTTATTTTCTTCGGGAAATTAGCAGAAATTGCTGGTGAATACTGCCGCAAAGGCTCACAAATTTACGTTGAGGGTAAACTGCAAACTCGCAAGTGGACCGACCAACAAGGCCAAGAAAAATACACCACAGAGATTGTTGTTGATGGCTTTACAGGCCAAATGCAAATGCTTGGCCAAAAACTGCAAGGCCAAGCTAACAACACGCAAGGTGCGCAGCAGCAAGGTGGTTACGGTCAAAACAACCAAGGCCAGCAAAATAACCAGGGTAATAATAATTACGGCAATAGTAATAATAATTACCAGGGCAACAACCAAGGCCAGAACAGCCAGCAACAAGGTGGTTTTGCTCCAAAGCAGAAGCAAGGCGTTAGTAATAGTCAATACATGAGCGGTGGCGCATCTAACCCTATGGGGCCAGGTGATGACTTTGATGATGACGATATTCCGTTCTAAATGACAACAAGGGGAGTCCTATGTTTGAACAATTTGAAGGCAAAAAATTTAACCTTATTTATGCTGATCCAGCTTGGCAGTTTAGCAACAAAAAAACTGGCGGCAGCATGAAAAGTGGCGCAGCACACCACTACAAGTCAACCATGAGCGTAGACGAACTAAAAGCTATGCCTATTGATGATATTGCAGCGGACGATTGCATATTGGTTATGTGGTACGTGGGCTCAATGCCACAAGAAGCCCTAGACGTTGTGAAAGCATGGGGTTTCACACTTAAAAATATGAATGGTTTTGTTTGGAACAAGCTAACCATAAACAACAACCCGCTGTTCGGCATGGGATTTTGGACCCGCGCCGGTAGCGAGTCGGCCATTATCGCAGTCAAGGGTAAACCGAAAGTAGCAAGCCGCTCAGTGCGCGCAGTAGGTAACTATGACACCGAAAGCCTAGACGAAATACTAGGCCGAGGCGTGTTTTCTGGCGCCTACCCTATCGGCCAACACAGCGAAAAGCCAAATGAGTTTAGAGAGGCGTGTGTTGAATTGGCCGGTGATGTGCCACGCATCGAGCTATTTTCACGCAAGCGTGTTAAAGGCTGGGCTGTTTGGGGCAATGAAGTGGGCAAATTAAATAAAAAATCAAAAGCGCAGCCGGTTAAAAGAGCGTATGGCGCAAAAGTGCAAATCGTTTGTGAGTGCGGGTGCGGTCAAAGTAAAGAAGTCAGAAAAGCGGACGCTGATCGTGGGTGGGGTAAATACTTCAGTAAATCGTGTAAAGCAAAGCATGAAGCAGAATTAAAGAAGGCAAAAGCAGCCTAATGAAACCACGCACTAAACGCAGAGCGCATACCTGGTATGCGCTAAATCAAGAGTCAGGAGCAATTAATATGAGCGGCAAAATTGTTTACCAGTGCGCTGTAAATGGTGTTGTTGGTAAGGCGGGGAAAGCAATAGCACTTTGCGGAAAGCATAAGTTAAAAGGCGGTTGTGGCGCACATGGCAATACCAAGTGTGAACATAAAGTTAGAGTAGAGAAAGATGCAAAGGTGAAAACATGAACAACGCAAAAATAAAAGCCTTAGCGTTACAGCATGGCTTTAAATTAAAAGAGCAAAAAGGCGGTGAAATGGATTTAAACGAATACGTTTATTCATTCGCCTGGGCTCTACTTCAAAACGGTAAACCTAATGTGTCGCACAAAGGTTACTTAGCCGACCTATTAAAAGATGCGGCAAGTTGCATACCCGAACGTTGTGCAGGTTACCGCGTAGAGATTTACGCAAATGATGTGTGTGCAAATAACCCGCGCCTAAAGTGGCACTTCTACAACGGCGTTAATTCAGACACGTTCGAGTGCGAAGTACCCGACACACGCGAAGATTTAAACAAGCGCTTTAACAACGCCAAAGGCTGTATGAAGTCGGCATGTTATAGAGCTATGAACCCTGATTATGCCAAAAAGTTAGCGTAGGTGATTTATGTGTGACTGTAATATTCCAAGTGCATTCAGTGAAAAAATGCGCAAAGCAATAAAACCTCACAATTGCTGTGAGTGTTTGGATAAAATAAATATTGGTGAAAATTATCAGTATTGTAGCGGGATATGGGATGGCGAGCCAGATAGTTATAAAACCTGTATCTCATGCTTGAAATTAAGAGAAAACTACGAATCTGAAACAGGTGAATGTGCGGCGTTCGGGCATCTAAGAGAAAGCATAAGCAATGCTTTTTATCTCAATTACGGCGTTAAAGAGTTTATCAACGATTATCCCGAATATAGCGACGAACTTAAAAAACTATTTTCGATAAAAAATCAAAACACTGAAATCGACAAGAAAAGCTCTAAATATTGGGCTGTCCACGGTGGAAGTGACACTTGGTTTGCTGCAAAAAGCAAAGATGATGCAAATGAATTAGTGTCAATGTTTAACAGCATAGCTAAAGAATATGGAAACCCTGAGTCATCAAGAATTGTTGCAGTAGAAGAAAGTGAGCTAGCAAGTTACCACATGGAGCTTTCCACTAGGCTTACCGTTGGCGATGCTGAATATTTAAACCCATAGGTGATTTATGAGCAATTACAAATGCCGAAAATGCAATGCAAAGCTAAGAGCAAATGAGGCTTACGAATATCGCGGCGCTTTTTCCTGTGAAAAACACTTTGATGAAGTAATTGAAATGCGCGACTTCGAGCGCAACCAAATAATCAAAGAAGAACACAACAAAACCAAAGCATTTAAAGGCCTAGATCTAACTGATAGCACTATAGGAAAAGCAAACAAGGCGCTATTGAAACCACGCATTGAAATCGCAAGCAAAGAAAGCTCGCGTTTGAAAAATTATGAAAGAGGTGATTTATGAGTTTACCAACAAGCAGATACTTAGCAACAAAAGACGTAGCCGCACTATTTGGCGTAAGACCAAATACTATTTTGGAATGGGAAAAAGAGGGTAAATTCCCGCCGGCTACAATTGTTGGAAAGCCTAAGCGCTGGGATGCTCAAGTAGTTGATCAACATTGCGAAGCGCTTAGGGATCAAGCTAACCGCCTTTCAGCATGAGAACCCAGCGGTTAATCCACTCCGTTAAGCCTTCGAGCATTGGCGATTTATTGTATATCGCCAATACGCCTTTCATCTTATGCCCTAGCAACTTCTCAGTGAATTGCAATGGGCATCCCGCATCCGTTAAGTGCGTTGATATAGTCCGCCTAAAGTCGTGCATCCTAAACGGTCCAACACCTTCAATCGCTTCATAACACGATTTAGATATTTGGCTCACGCTTGAGCTGCTAGCAGGATGATCGCCGCCACGGTTAGGAAACATATAGCTATACGATGGCGATTGCGATTTTATATATTTTAAGTCCTCAATTAACTCGCTTGGTATTGGCCGAACGATAGAATGCAAAGCGCCCTTTGTATTTTCTCTTTGAGTTGTAAAAAGTTGGTTATCTAAATCAAAATCATCTTTTTTAGCTTTGCATAACTCACTTATACGACAACCAAACACCATGGCGCAGCGCAGTATCACTTTGTTTCTATCCGTCATGTTTATTTCATCTAAATTGGACCAAATTAACTGGCACTCTTTTAGTGTTAAATAATGCTCCCGGGAATCATAATCCGTTGCAAAATCGCTTGGCCTTAACGCTTCAAATTGCGTGTTGCTAATAAAGCCCTGGCGAATGCAAAACCTAAACACAGATCTGATCTCTATAATGGCATTAAAAGCAAAGCCTTTGCCTCTGCCCTTTTCGATAGATACATCACCCATCGACTTAAAAAACGCGGTAAAGTGCGTTTTATCCATTAGTGAAATATATTGATTACCCCACGTATCATTTATACATGACACCATACGGCTCTTTATGCCTGCAGGATTATCGCGCTTTTTTAGGCAATAATTTATATACCAATAATCAATGCAATCTCTGATCGTAGGATTTTCTATTACCTCCGACTCAACCGCGTTGACGGCCTCCATATTCCGAGGATCTAAGTTTTGATTTACCAGTGCCATTTGCGCCGCACATTCATTACGTGCTTGTGCAAGTGTCATTGCTGGATAGGTTCCTAATTTATATCGAACCTGCTTACCATTAATTCGATAGCGTATTTGAAATGAGATCTTGCCCTTTGGTGAGATCCTTAACGATAGGTTATCGCCGTCCGTTATTTCAGGCTTACCGGCATACTCTTTACCGTTCAAGCTCTTTAGTTTGGCTGCTGTAATGTTCATTGACTCTCCGACTCTGAGTACCAAATGTGACCAAAAATAGAGTCACAAATAAAATGGTACACAAGTTAGGACACAAAAGTCACCAATAACAGCATTAAAAGTCAGTGCATAACCGTAGATAGGAGTGTTAGCTATACATTTAAGTTATTGTTTTAGATGAAATAAAGGGGGTAAAAGAGGGATAAAAATAAATAGCGGTAGATGACTAGAGGCAATGAATCATTAAGTTTAATAATTGTTTTACTTCTGTTTGAAAGCCTAATGTTTCTTTTTGTGCTGCAGTCATTTATATATCTCCAATTAGCAAAGTGTCTGCGTTATGCACTTAATATGGGGGGAGCTAATAGAACTTCAAGGGAAAAAATTAAAAAATAAAATTGTAATGTTAATTCACACTAAAATGGGCTTGGGCAGTGTATATGGATTGCTTGATTTGTAGTGGGATGTTCAAAAAACAGATCGCTTGCATGCAACTGTAGACGTTTTGATAGCTTTTCACTTTGTGCATTCTTATACAGGTCGCACCCTAAAATAGGGTGGCCTATAAAATGACTATGTATGCGTAGCTGATGGGTACGCCCAGTTATAGGGGTAAAATGTACATACGTTCTATTGGGGTTAGCAAGGCGCTCTATAACCTTAAACTCGGTAACCGCTGGCTTTCCCTCTAATTTGCAAATTTTTACGCGCGGAAATAATTGTTTATCTTTAGCTATAGGGGCATCAATTTGCCCTTCACCAGCGCTAATACATCCCTCTAGCATTGCCACATAATGCTTTTCTACATTACGTAGTTGAAACTGTTTATTTAAGCGCTTTGACGCCAAATCGTTAAGACTTACAAGCATTATTCCCGAGGTACCAAAGTCTAACCTATGTACTAATTTAGCGTTTAAAAAGGCTGGCGTTACGCCTTTTTGCCCATTCACTAAGCGATAATGTACTGAATCCCAGTTTTCTGAATTTTTCCCTGATAAACTCAGCAACCCACTGGGCTTATTAATAACTAAAATATCGTCATCTTGATACAAAATACTAAACGTATCTATACATTTTGGCGCTATAAAATTGTCGATAATAAGGGTTGATTGGCTACTATTCATGCCTATTAATCGTTATTTTTAGAATGAAGTTGTTTTAAATCAAGTACACGTTCGCGCAGGTTATCAGCTGTTACTTTATTTGCTGAAACAGGCTCGCCAACTGACACCGATACTAACGACCACTTCAAGCGGGGTAATTGCCACTTAGTTTTACGGCTAAACATACTGCCCCATAACCCACCTAAATGCACAGGCACAACAGCAACAGGTGTTCGCTCAATTATTCGCTCTATGCCTCTTCTAAACATATCAATGCCGCCATCATCGGTTAGTTTACCCTCTGGAAAAATACCCACAAGCTCGCCGCGTTCAAGTGCCTCTGCAACATCGTCAAACGCCTTTTTAAAAGCTTCAGGGTTTGCTTTTTCGCTATCAATAGGTATTGCTTTAGCCATTTTAAATAACCAGTGCAACGCAGGAGAATAATAAATGGGCGCAAAAACCATAAAACGAATTGGTCTTGGTGACGCTGCTAAAATAAACATCCAATCAACAAAACTGACATGGTTTGCAACAATAACCGCTGCACCTTCCTCTGGTATATTTATTTCGCCTCTGGTTTTCACGCGATACATGCAAATAGCTAAAATATAGATAATAAAACGCAGGAAAAACTCAGGTACTTTGGTATAAATATACACTGAAATCAGTAAGTTCAACCCTGCAAGTAAAAGCAGTAGCTCCGAAATACTCCACTGTAAAATAGACAATGTCACAATACTTAAAATGGCACTGCACACCATAAACAGCGCGTTAAGTACATTATTAGCTGCAATAACCCGAGACCGACAGGCCTCTTCTGTTCTTTGCTGTATCAATGCATATAAGGGAACAGTGTAAAAGCCTGATGCTATTCCAATGCCTGCCATCCAAACAAAGTGCCAGCGCATATCGCCGGTATTTAATACTTGTTTTAAAGTTAATAATTCATCGCTTTGAATGCCATAACTTATAATGTCGGGCTCTTGGCTAAGTAAGTATAAAAATAGAGTAATTAAAATGGCGCCGAAAGGCACAATGCCTAATTCTATTCGCGAACGCGACAGCTTTTCACATAATAAAGAACCTACAGCGATACTTAACGAAAACACTACCAGCGCACTCGTAACCACCAATTCATTCCCACCCATAACGTGCTTAACATAGTTTGGCAATGTGGTTAACACTATGGCGCCAATTAGCCAAAACCAGCTTATTCCTAATACTGATTTACCCACAGACTCTGTTTGTGAATTAAGGGCTGAAAACACATTTTTTGTAGAAGCATATATATTGTAAGTAAACGCTAAATTAGGTTCATTGGCTGCACTCATAGGAATAAAGCGGCTACTTACATACCCCATTACAGCGAGCACAAGTACAGCAATACTAATAATTGCAGGGCCTACGTTTTGCGTAATGTAATAAGTGCCAAAAATTGTCCCTAGTAAAATAGCAACAAAGGTGCCCGATTCAACTAAGCCATTCGCTTTTGTTAACTCCTCTGGTCCAACGTGCTGAGGTAAAATAGAGTATTTTAAGGGGCCAAAGAACGTACTTTGAAACCCCATAAAAAATATGGTTGTGAGCATAAGCCATATGGACTGGGTATAAATTGATAGTGCACCCACAACCATAATCGGTATTTCGCACAGTTTTACACACCTGATTAATTTTGATTTCTCTGTTTTTTCAGCAAGCTGCCCTGCCATACCCGAAAATATAAAAAACGGTAAAATAAATAGCCCGGCAGCAATGTTAGAATAGAGCGCGCCATCGGCAAGCGTGGCGGCTTGAAAAACTAATAAAATAAGGACCGATTGTTTATATACATTGTCGTTAACGGCAGAGAAAAACTGAGTAATAAACAGAGGTAAAAACCGTTTACTATTGAGTAAACCGCTTTGATTTTTTGAATGTGTCTTCATCGTGATCCTTACTTTTTAACCTTAAGCCTAAGTATACTTTTTTTAAGTAAAGCTTTAATTACTTAACCGTAAAAGTAATACCAATTCGCTTAATTAAGTGATCTATTTTTAGGCTGGAAAAACGTGTTGATAGCGAGGTAAAAAATCGCTATTTAGTTGTTCTAAATGAGAATTCTTTAACGCCGGTAGCGACACGTTTAGCCCCGCAACTTGATTAGGTATTATTGCGGATTGGTATAACCGCATACTATTTCAACCAGCTTACCTTAAAAACCAAAAAGCCTACATAAATTAATTACGTAGGCTTTTAAATATTATTTCAAACAGTTGCTTAGGCGAGCTAGTCTTGCGTGACCACGCGGCGACCACTAAAAGCATGCATTAGGGTTCTACCATCAACTAAGTCAAGTTCACCACCAACCGGAATACCGTGCGCTATCCGCGAGGCGCCCACATTGTTTTTGTGACAAAGCTGGGCAATATAATGCGCAGTGGTCTCACCCTCAACACTAGGATTAGTTGCTAGTATTACTTCGTTGATGCCGCCTTGAGAAAGTTTTTGCTCTAAAACATCCAAGCCTATTTCTTTAGGGCCAATGCCATCAATCGGTGATAAATGCCCCATAAGCACAAAATATAAACCTAAGTACTGCCCGGTTTGCTCTATGGCAAGCACATCAGTAGGAGACTCAACGACACACAAAATACCGCTGTCTTGGCGTTTTGTGCTTAAACAAATATCACATTGTGGTTGCTCACAAAAGGTACGGCAAGACTGGCAGTGACCTATGGCTGTCATCGCTTTTGTTAATGCGTTACCCAATTGCGCACCGCCTTTACGATCACGTTCAAGCAAGTGAAATGCAATGCGTTGTGCAGACTTAGGACCAATACCTGGCTGGCAACGTAATGCTTCAATAAGCTGGTTTAAACTATCTGAAAGTTGCATTATTATTTAGAACGGCATTTTCATACCTGGTGGTAATTGCATACCGCCAGTTACTTTGCTCATACGCTCTTGTGTTTCTTCAGCCACACGGCGCACAGCATCATTACACGCTGCTGCAAGTAAGTCTTCAATCATGTCTTTATCGTCTTCCATTAGGCTTTCATCAAGCTCAACGCGACGAACATTGTGGTTACCAAGCATAGTTACTTTAACTAAGCCTGCACCCGCTTCACCAACAACTTCCATTGTTGCAATTTCGTCTTGGGCTTTTTGCATGCGCTCTTGCATTTGCTGCGCTTGCTTCATCATGTTACCCATTCCACCTTTAAACATAATTTTCTCTCTTTCTTTTAATCTTTAATTGTCATGAAGATAAGGGCGATTGTATAGAATTACAATGCCTGAATACTGTTTTCGTCAATTTCGGCACTAAATAGTTGTTGAAATTGTACTATATTTTCGTCGCTAGTGATCACATCAATTGCTTGCTGATGACGCCCTGCATCTATTTTTTGCTGAATTAAGTAAGGCGAATCGATAACTCCTTGAGCAAAGTTTATACTCAGCGATACATTGTGATCGTAAATACTCGATAGTGCGGCATCAAGTTTTTGACGAAGCATGGGAGTATCGAGATGTTTTTGCGACTCATCAACATCTATATGTAAATTACTTCCCTGCTTTGTAAAAATTGAATGCAGCGCAAATTGGCGCATTCGTCCGCCCAGCCCCATGCGTTTTATTAAATAAGCCCACTCATCTTGCTGATGAGCAAACTTTATTTCACTTATAGGACTTTGAAAATCGTCGGGGACTGGAATACTTTCCTCTTGCGGAGCTGGAGTTGGCACACTTTGAGGATTAATTTGTTCCAATAATTCAGGCGCTAAA
This sequence comes from Pseudoalteromonas sp. NH0006-46, assembly GCF_057547735.1. Lineage (NCBI taxonomy): Bacteria > Pseudomonadati > Pseudomonadota > Gammaproteobacteria > Alteromonadales > Pseudoalteromonadaceae > Pseudoalteromonas > Pseudoalteromonas sp. NH0006-46. The sequence continues at coordinate 272,855 of NZ_BAAJML010000004.1, forward strand.
TTTTCAGTGATTGTTTGATGCTTAGCTTTAAAATCAACTTTCTGTGCGTTTGTAGCGACTACACTTGGGCGTTGTACTTGGCTCCCGCTAACAGGGAGCTCAGGCTTTTTTTCATGCTCGCCTATATTGTAGTTATCCCACGGCGGTGGGTTAGCAGATCCCGTTGGAGGCGCAGGGATTTGTTGTTCTGTATTATCAAAATGGCTTTGTCTATCTTTATTAGTGGCTTCGCTTTGCTGTGCAATTGGCGAACTAACCGGCCTATTACTTTGCTCCCTAGTGTCAATTTCTGGTTTTTTGGGAACTGGCGGCTGGGCTATGTTATGTCCCGATAACCGCCCTGAACCTGATATATTTCTGTCACGTAAGATTCGCGCAATGGCTGATTGTGCCTGAGACTCTTTATCATGCAGTGAAGATGAATCGGTAGATGATTGTTCGCTTTGCGATTCAACCTGTTGCGATGCGCTTTGAGGTGATTCGTTTACCTGCTGATCACTGTGAATGTGAGGATTAAAGCCTTGGTCTAGCGCGCTGCTCATTACGTCATCAAATTGTGCAGATAATGTTTGCTCCACATCACTGTGCTGCATGTAAGCTTCATTTTCGCTGTTACGCTGTGCTTGATCGTCGCTTAATTGCTCTTTAGGCGTGTTTTGGCTCGCTTCAGTTTGAGCCTTTTCAGTTTTAACCTGTACATGCTCTACTTGCTCAGAATCAACAGGCCTGTCGATGACACTCGGTGTCACTTCCGCTTGCTGATCGATAGTTACAAGCGATTTTTCGGCTGATTGCTGAATATTACTTGTGTCACTGTGTTCAGCAGGGTTATTGCTGTTTTCAGGTTTTTTTTTACTTAAAATATCACGCAGTGCATTAGCTCGGCTTTCAGTATCACTTACCGATGATTGAGGCGTATTTATCACGCTCTGCTGAGTGTCGTTTCCTGCAGGTTGAAATGCAAGCAACCTCAGTAAAATCATTTCAAAACCTAAACGTGGCTCAGGGGCCCATTGTAAATCTTTTTTACCATTTAACAGTAACTGGTAATAAACCTGAACTTGCTTTGCACTGGTGTGCTCTGCGACGTGTTTTATGTAATCAGCATTGGTTTCATCAAGCCCAGCGGCTTGAGGCACTAATTGGGTAAGCTGAATTAAATGCGTTAATGAAATTAAATCATCAAGTAACGCTATATAATTTGGATTTTTGCTCGCCACATTGGCTATTTCGCTCATCATCGCAGCGCCATCTTGGCTCAGCAATGCCGCTAATAAACTTTGGCTGTAGTGTGTATCCATTAAACCAAGCATTGCTTGAACCGCTTGGTTATTAATATCACCATTCGTTTGTGCTATAGCTTGATCGGTTAAGCTAAGTGCATCGCGCATACTGCCATCAGCAGCTTTGGCAATAATGCTAAGTGCATCGTTATCAAAGCTGAGTTGCTCTTGCGTTAATACGTGTTGGAGCTGTGTTTTAATTTCACTTTGCGACAAAGCGTTTAAATTAAACTGTAGACATCGCGATAAAATAGTGACGGGTAACTTTTGGGGATCGGTTGTTGCAAGTAAAAACTTCACATGCTCTGGCGGTTCTTCGAGCGTTTTTAAAAGTGCATTAAAACTATGCTTTGAAAGCATGTGAACTTCATCTATTAGGTATACTTTGTAACGCCCGCGCGTAGGTGCGTATTGAACATTATCAAGTATTTCACGCGTATCTTCTACTTTAGTACGAGAGGCAGCATCAATTTCTAGTAAGTCAATGTAGCGCCCTGCTTCAATATCTGTACAGCTGCTACATTGCCCACAAGGAGATGCCGAAATACCTTCGTCGCAATTTAAGCTTTTTGCAAAAATACGCGCAATAGTTGTTTTACCAACACCTCGGGTTCCAGTGAATAAATACGCGTGATGCAGTCTATTTTGTGTAAGCGCGTTTACAAGCGCTTGTTTAACATGAGACTGCCCAACCAATTCATGAAAGGTTTGTGGACGCCATTTTCTCGCTAGAACCTGATAACTCATCGATTATTCGCCTTCGAATTCAACCAACTTTAAGATTTTGATACCCATTTTCTCAATGCGTTGTTCGCCACCTAATTCAGGTAGTGATACAACAAATGCAGCATCAGTCGCTTCACCACCTAGTTTATTAACTAGTTTAGCGGTCGCTTCAATTGTTCCGCCTGTTGCTAAAAGATCATCAACAAGAAGCACTTTGTCACCGGGTACAATTGCATCAACATGAAGTTCTAGCGTGTCTTCACCGTATTCTAACAGGTAATCTTGGCGAATAACTTCACGCGGTAATTTGCCAGGCTTACGCACAGGAATAAAAGGAATACCTAAAGCATAGGATAAAGGCGCTCCAAAAATAAAGCCACGAGATTCTGTGCCAATAATTTTTGTAAAACCTTGGTCTTTATATTCGGTTATGAACGCATCAATAGTGGCTTTAAACGCTTCAGGATTTGCCATTAATGTAGTTACATCGCGAAACATAATGCCCGCTTTTGGATAATCAGCAATTGTAGTAATGCTGTTTTTAATAATTGCTGGTGTTACTTGAGTCATAAGTTTTACTGCTCAATGGTTGATATTACAAAGCAGGTGATTATAACCTTAAGTGAACTTTAATTGCGAGTTTGCTGTGACTTTAACAAAAAATTGAAGGATTATAGAGGATAGAGGAGCAAAGCATTAAGGCTGATGCTGACAACAGCCCTAAGCTATAAATACGTTTTAGGTTAAGCTAGTGATCCAACCTAAAATTGCATTTAAACAACCAATACCTGCAAATACCGCTAGAAAAGCAATAAAGTAAGTAGCGTTAAACGGATCTTTAAAGTCTTTATCATCTGACATGGTACAACCTTTTATTAAGCACGATAAATAAGGCTGCCATAATAGACGATGTAAAAACATCAATAAAGGCCTTAATCTTGATTTTTTGTCACGATTACACCACGTTCAATCAGCGCATTGATTGTTACAAGTGCCCCTTGTGTTATTTGCTCTTCGTTAAACTGAGGTGCCTGATTAATGACCTTTTGGCACAGGTTATCAAATGTAATGCCTTCAACGCTTTCAATGATAGAGAGTAATAAAGCCGTCATTGCATTGGTAGCTAAAAATTGTACTTCGTCTTCTTCATCTCTATAAACAACAAAATAGTTAGGTACAACCGATGGCGCTTTTGGCCGGACTTGAGCGCTAATAGTTTGCACTGGAAATTGGTAACTCAAATTTCTCGCTAAACTTGATAAAAATAATGGACTTTTAGTTAAAGCTGTTTGTTGTAGTTTTTTCTCGTTAGGGTCTTCGTTTGCTATTGAGACGTCAAGCTCTATCCATTCATAATGCGCAAGCTCTAACATAAAGGCAGGATCATAGTTTTTCATTTTATAATTACCGGATAAGTAATGAATAAACTCCCCTGCAATATCTAAAAAATAGGGTGATTGACAATCATATTCACTGAAAAACTGCCTGACCAGCTTTTTCCACTGTTTGTCACTGTAGAGGGTTTTTAAGACCGGATATCCAGAAGAAATGAATCCTTCAATATTATTAAAGAACAGGTCGCGATATATAGCCATACGTCTATCTTCAATATCAGTTGGCTTTTTATTTTTTTTTGGCTCACGAATGTGCGCCATAAATTCATTTTGTACATCTGTAAAGCTCATAGCTGAATACCCACTGCTTAATTAAAATTCGCTTTAAGCATGTTGTTTTGAACGCCCGTAATTCAAATGCTTTTGTTGTAATTGATAAATAATATCAAGCTCTTTAGTTAATACATGCATTGAAGGAATATTAAAGTCACGCTCGAGGAGAGTCGCAAATACACCATGAACGCTATACGCTTTATCGAGCAGCTCCCATACGGGATCAATCACATCAGCACCATGGGTATCGACAATTAAGTCATCAGCCTCATTATAATGCCCCGCGACATGCCCGTAAGCTATTCGCTTTGTAGGTAAGCCGGCTAAAAAAGTATTTGCGTCATAACCATGATTTATCGAGTTAACATATATATTATTTACATCAAGCAACAATTTGCAATCTGCTTGCTCTAAAATTTCATTAGTAAATTCAAGTTCAGTTAACTCTTGGCCTGGCGCACCGTAATAAGATACATTTTCCATCGCAATAGGTCGTTCAAGCATGTCTTGTACTTGCTTAATTCGGGGCACAACGTGCGCAATTGCCTCTTCGGTAAAAGGAATAGGCATTAGGTCATACATATGGCCTTGTCCAGAACAATAACTCAAATGCTCACTAAACATTTTAATATTGTGCTGATCAAAAAAAACTTTTAACGATTTAATAAACTCAATATCAAGCGGCTCTGGCGAACCAATTGACAAAGACAAGCCATGACACACAAAATTATTAGCATCGGTTAATGTTTTAAACTGCTTTTTAAATCGGCCGCCCAGTTTTAGCCAGTTTTCAGGTGCAACTTCCAGAAAATCAATTTGCTTTGGAACGTGTTCTAATAACTCATCTAGCATTTCACGGCGCAAACCTAGGCCAACCATTCCAAATTCCGAACTGTGCATTTGTGTCATAACTGCCTCTACTATTAACAAAAAAGGGCCATTGGCCCTTTAGCATAACTTAATTAAATTAAGAAATTAACGGCCACCACATTTACCTTCGCCGCACTTGCCTTCTTTTTTACCTTTTGCGTCGCCGCCACATTTGCCTTCGCCGCACTTACCTTCTTTTTTACCTTTTGCATCGCCACCACATTTACCTTCGCCGCACTTGCCTTCTTTTTTACCTTTTGCGTCACCGCCACATTTACCTTCGCCGCACTTGCCTTCTTTTTTACCTTTTGCGTCGCCGCCACATTTACCTTCGCCGCACTTGCCTTCTTTTTTACCTTTTGCGTCGCCGCCACATTTACCTTCGCCACACTTGCCTTCTTTTTTACCTTTTGCGTCGCCGCCACATTTACCTTCGCCGCACTTACCTTCAGCTGCATCTAATTGATAACCTGAAACAAGTTGCTGAAATTCAAACGGGTTTGCTTGTACATCGGCAGATACAAAACTCGCAGAACCCACGACTACTGCACCTAACGTTAATGCGATTGTATTATTTTTTACTGTATTCATTATATTTGCTCTCTATACTCAATGTGTAAATCATCGCAATGTAAATATCGTTTTAAATTGCATATATGCTTAAGTAGACCTGTGAAGAAATAAAAACTTTCATTTTTATTTTATTTAATCGAAAAAATTTGCCCCTGCGTTCTCACTTTAACTATGAGTAACAATTACAGATTTATCAATATACAATTTACAGTTAAACTAGCTACCTTGTTTTTAATAATATAATCGTTTTATGAAACTTGTTTTAGCGCCTATGGAAGGTGTTGTAGATTTTAAAATGCGCCAATTGTTAACTGACCTCGGTGGGTTTGATTTATGCGTGACCGAATTTGTAAGAGTGGTTCAAGCACGCTTACCTGAAAAAGTATTTTATCGATACTGCCCAGAACTAAATAATAATGGCTATACCCGAGCAGGCACCCCGGTGCGTATACAATTGCTTGGCCAAGAGGCGAATCCATTAGCTGAAAACGCAGTCAGGGCGATTGATTTGGGTTCTCATGGTGTTGACCTTAATTTTGGATGTCCTGCGAAAACAGTTAACCGCAGCCGCGGTGGTGCCGTTTTGCTTAAAGATCCCGAGCATATGTATACCATAATTAAAGCCGTTAGAGATGCGGTAGATTCAAAACATGAAGTGAGTGCAAAGATACGTTTAGGATTTGATGACGACAGTAACAGCCAAGAAATTATTGATGCGGTTGTAAGTGCTGGTGCTAATAGCGTTGCGATTCATGCCAGAACAAAACGCGATGGATACAACCCGCCAGCATATTGGGAAAAGATACCGCCTATAATAAAAGGAAAAAATATTGCTGTTGTTGCAAATGGTGAAATATGGCAAGTTGAAGACGCAATGCTATGCCAAAAAAGAAGCGGTTGCAGTGACTTAATGCTTGGCAGGGGCGCACTATCTCACCCTGATTTAGCAAAAAAAATAAAAGCGCATGTCAACAATGAGCACTATGAGGGTTTAGAGTGGGAGCATGTTCTCTATCACTTAATACACTCAGCTATTCATCATGATCCAGCTAAAGATGAAAAATATTTTGCATCTAGAACTAAACAATGGCTAGGTTATTTAAAGCGTCAATACCCACAGGCAATAACATTGTTTGATGAAATTCGTAGGTTAAAAACCAAAGAAGACGTATCTGCAGTTTTAAAAAAATATGCAAAAGCACCACAACTTGATTCAAATCATGACAGTTAATTAAAAGCAATTAGATAATAACAGTATAACGAGCCGTTAATGTAAAAGGGTTATGCTGATAATGAACCACCAAAAGCGCTTATATGATGAACTAACACAAGTTAAATCAAACATACTTGTTATGCTTTCTAAATCGTCTCATCCTGCCCACCAAGGTTTAATCACAACATTAAGACATACAGCAAATAATGAATGGTTAGACCTTGCTGCAAAGAAGCTCGGTCCTGAGTATGCTAACTTAATTAACCGTATGACGATGTTAGAGGCCGCAGTGAGTCAAATTGACATAGGTCAGTACGGCTACTGTTGTGATTGTGAAGAAAAAATAGCAACGGCGTTGCTTCAAGAAGACCCAGCAACACAACGTTGCACAACGTGCGACATTAAAAGGACATCGAACTAATTTTTGAAAGTCATAAGCTATAACCCTCTTTAGTGGGTGCCTGTTGAGCTTTTGAGGTTAAAATTTGTTTAAACGGGGTACGAAATTTATTGGCCTATAGGCAAAGTAAAACCTCTGTACCCTACTCATGCCACTTAACGAATTGAACTTAAGGCAACTAATAATAAGCTGCCCTAGGACGGGCTAAAAAAAAGAAGCAACCCATGTTTAAAATATAGGCTGCGTAACTACCTATTAAATGATAGGTATCTTTACCCAAGGCTTTGCCTTACCAAAAGTCTCGGCAGATAAAAAATCCTAGATTAATGACAAACCTGTCCACAAAAACTAAACGATTGACCTGGATAAAGAATAATATCTTCAACTAAGTATTGCGCGGTCTGTTCTGGCACTTTAAGACGCTTTGATAAATTAACTTTAGCCTGAGCAATCGTCCATGCGTGGTAATGAATACCTATATCTGTTTCCATCATTGCAAGCATGAGCAACTTATCCTTATTAGACAATTTTGCTTTGCTAGCCATAGCGGGCAAATCTAAGTAATGTGCTTGCCAGTCAAGTCCATTAATCAATGGCTCTTCAGATAAATACTGCACAACAAACGATTTAATATGATTTTGTGCAAATTTGGCATTAATAACTGCACTTTCCAGAACTTTAAGTTTTTCGTTAATAATAACAACCCACTCTAAAGGTGAATTAACTGCACTACCATAATAATTGAGTTTACTCTGATACCACTCTGAACCATTAGAAAGCCCTCTTAAACCAACACTTCCTCGAGGCTTATAGTTGGCCAAATAGTTAGAAAAGGCCCTGATGTGGCTTTTAATTGCCCCTTGTGTAGCCTTGTTTTCAATAGCTTGCGCTACATATTCCTGTAGTAAAGCATACTCTAACTTATTTAGTTTTAAATTACTTTGCTTAGCAATTTCTAACTTAGCTTGGGTAAATTTAAGCCACTTTATAGTCTGCTCAACAGTGCTAGCGGAGTGTTTAAATAAGCTCATATTATTTAAAACATTTACTTGGGCTGGCCAAGGAAAAAACCGCTCAGGAAACCGCTCTGCAATAACCAAATAATTAACTTGAGTAATTTGATTAGGTGTTAACTTCATTGTCATCAATTGCTGATAAATAGCATGACGTTTATCAAGATATTCGTTCGAATAAACGATATTTTCATCTGTAAATTTTTTATTATTTGTTCCCTCTTCTAGTACCAACGCAGTATTTAAAGACTTTAAGGCGCTTCGTGCCTCATCAAAAGAACTAAAACTATCACTCTTATCAGTACAGCCAATCAGAAGCGCACACAATAAAAATGATACAAAAAACGTTTTATACATAGTAATCCTAATAAAAAAAGCCCCAGAGGGGCTTTTTAAAAGTTGCTAATGTTAGCTAATATTAAATTTTAACACCGTTGCGAGCGGCTTTATCTTTAATGTAGGTAGACCAACCTTTTGCAAACTTACGTGTGCGTGGGTCATCCATAGCTTTCACAATAGCAGCATAAGCTTGCTTATACTTGCCTTGGTAATAATACGCTTCAGCTAAATCTGAATAAATAGTACCTTTTTTGTCAGAGCCAAGCTCTAACGCCTTGTTCAAGCGAACAACGGCAGCACTAAACTTCTCAGATTGTAAAAGTAATGAACCTGCTTTGCGGTAAAGCTCAGCGTCGTCATCAAATTTAGCAGCTTCTTCATAATACTTAGCAGCTTTCTCTATATCTTTAGAGCGATGATAGTTACTTGCAACCGCGTTGACATTTTGCTTAGTACGTTTAACTTTTTCTTCTTTAATTGCCTTTTCAAGCGTTACAGCCGCTTTGTAAGGAATTTCATTTAAAGAATAAAAGTTAGCAAGTACTTTATATTCAACTTCGTTTTCAAAGTAACCGTTTTTGAAAGCCACTTCCATTGTTGCAAGGCCTTTTTGATATTCTTCGGTTTGTAGGTAGTATTTACCTAAACCAACCCAAGCTTTTTTATCATCAGGCCAAACTTTAACAATTTCTTCACCCACTTTAACCATATTTGCATAATCTTTAGTTTCAAAGTATGCACCAAGTTTAAGCTGGTAAGGGCCTTTGTTAGGCTCTTTTTGAAGCGCTATTGCTTTGTTAGCAGGCTCAAAAACATCACTGAATTGCTCTAACTGAAAGTTAGCTTGCGCAATACGAGTATATACAGTTGGATCTTCCTCACCTGTGAAGTCCATCCATGCTGTGTATGCTTTTTTTGCTTCTTTGTATTTTTCAGTACCCGCGTACAAATCACCTAATAACTTAAGTGTTTGTTCGTGGTCTGCAAAGTTCAAAATATCAGGCGCTACTGCTAGCTTGCTGTATTTGATTGCATCAGCGTAGTTTTCTTTCTGCGCGTACATGCTACCTAAGTAACGATTTACAGTCGCTTTATCAAACTCATCTGAAGGGTCAATCTCTCTCAGCAATACAATCGCTTCGTCAACTTTTTCTTCGTTATACAAGTCAAACGCTTTAATTACTTTTTTACCAGTACGCTCGCCCATGATCTTAGTTTTTGCTTTCTTACGCTCTTCAATTTTCGCGTAATCTGGCGCCGCTAATACAGATGAACTTAAAGTTGCACCTGACACAGACATAAGAATTGCAAGAGCAGTTACTTTAGATAAATTTCTCATTACTCGCCTCCTTAGCCTTGGTTAAGTTTAAAGTCTAGTTGAACTTGTAAACCAACTTGTTTTTGTGGCTTACCGTCAATGATTTTCGGACGGTATTTCCACTTACGAAGTGCACGTTTAGCTTCACGGTCAAAGATACGTTTAGGCTCTGCGTCGATTACATCAACATCAATAACCCCACCTAACTCATCAATTGTGAACGAAAGTTGTACCCAACCTTCTTTACCATCACGCGCTGCTTGCGTTGGATATTTTGGTTCAATACGAACGATAGGTGTCGCATCACCATCTCGTCCAAATGCACCCGGACCACTTAGTCCACCAGCAGAACTTCCTACGTCGATGCTTGGCATGTTAAATGACATTGCACCTGGGTTAGGATTAGTATCCGGCTGTGGCGGCTGCGGTTTAGGCGGCTGCTTTGGCGGTGGCGGAGGCGGAGGCGGTACACGCTTCCTCTCCTGCACCTTAGATTCAGGCGGATTCGTCATTATTTCGACTATGATCTGCTCTTTTTGTTCCGTATTACGGTCAGCCCCACCAGAGATGAGGTAAGCCATGAAGTAGAACAAGCCGAAAGTAACTGCCCCACCTGCAATCAGTGAAAACAGAAAACGAATCATTACTGATCTCCAGCTATTGAAATTCTTAGGTTATCGCCCGTCGCTTTAATCTGGTCCATAACTTTAACCACTGTGCCATGTTTTGCTTCTTTATCAGCTTGCAAAATTACAACGTCAGTAGGTTGTTCTGCTAATAAGCTTTCAATCTTCGCTGAAACACGTTCAACGTCAACTTGCTGCTTATCAATCCAGATTGCGCCATCACTACGTATAGCAATAAAAATGTTAGCATTTTTTTGCTTCGTAGCTTGGGCAGCTTTAGGTTTATTGACCTCGATACCAGCCTCTTTAACGAACGATGTAGTTACGATAAAGAAAATAAGCATGATAAATACGATGTCAAGCATTGGTGTCATATCTACCGCTGCTTCTTCTTCTTCACGAAAACGTTGTTTACGTGCCATATTTAATTCTCTCTCTAGTGATGAGGCATGCTATCTACAAGTTTGGCTTTCACCATTCTCGCTCTTGCCTCAAGGCGTGAGCTAAAGAAAACTCCAGATAGTGCCGCAACCATTCCAGCCATTGTTGGGATTGTTGCCATTGAAATACCTGATGCCATTAAACGTGCATTACCAGTACCTTGAGTTGCCATGGTTTCAAAAACCGCGATCATACCCGTTACAGTTCCAAGTAAGCCTATTAAAGGACAAACAGCTACTAATGTTTTAATCAACAACATACGCTGATCTAATTTTTCAGACGCTTCAGAAATCCATGCTTCACGGATTCTGTGTGCGTACCAAGACGTAGTGTCTTGGCGGGCATCCCACTTAGCAACAATATCCTTCGTTAAACGAGGAAACTCTGCAAGTAAGAACCAATAGCGCTCAATCATTAAAACCCACATCAGAAAGAGTGCTATCGCGACCACGTATAAAACCTGGCCGCCTGTGCCAACAAAATCCCTGATAGATTCCCATATCTCCATCAGGACTAGCATTAGGCTTTCTCCTTCTCCGCGTGAGTAGCGATGATACCAGCGCTTTGCTCATCAAGGATATGTAATACCGACTTACTACGACCTGCAACAATAGAGTGAAGTAGGATAAGTGGTAGAGCTGCAATTAGACCTAGCGCTGTAGTTACAAGTGCTAGAGAGATGTTACCAGCCATGATCTTCGGATCGCCTGTACCGAACAATGTGATTGTTTGGAACGTTAAAATCATACCGATTACTGTACCTAGTAGACCTAGTAATGGTGCGATAGCAGCAAGGATCTTGATGATGTTAATACCAGCTTCAACACGTGGAGTTTCACGTAGAATCGCTTCATCAAGTTTAAGTTCAAGGTTTTCAACATCTTGAGACTTGTTGTCATGATACACTTTAAGAATACGACCCAGTGGGTTGTTTGTATTCGGTGTAGACAAGTTCTTAAGTTGTGATTTGATCTTAGAAGTAGTAAGCGCTAAGTCAATGAAACGGACTAAGAAGATTAATAGGCCTACAGCAAGTAATACAGTGATGATGTAACCAACTTCAGCACCTTGCTCGTAGTATTCCATTAACGTTTTTTTCTGCGTATTAATACGTAAGATAGCACCGCGTGTAGGGTCAATGTAAACGCCCGCGTAGCTGTCAGAAGACGTTGCTTCTAGGTTTGAAATGCCATCTAAAATGTAGCTATCAGGTTGTTTACCTAAAGGCTGGATAGACTTTGTTTCTGGTGAATAGATTAAGTAACCTTCGTCAGCAACTAAGTTAAAGTTACCAATACGAGTGATTTTCTTAACCGCAGTGTTTCCGTCAAGACCAGCAACTTCAGATTCAAAAGTAGAAACTTTTGCTGACTCTGTCATTTCTGTTTGAAGTGAAATCCAAAGCTCTTCTAACTCACGGACTGTTGGAAGTTCTTTAGCGGCTGCTAGTGAACGAAGTACTTCAGCACGGCCTGGCTTTTCAGCACTTACTAAAGATGCTTCAATTGAACCAATTGCGTCTTGCGCTGCACGACGTACAACACCAAACATCTCACCTAACGTACCTTGCGCGTTTTGAAGAGCTTGCTCTTTTTCCGCTAAAGTATTTTCGTTTTGTGCATATTGCTTAGCTAAAGAGTCACCACGTGCTTTCTCAGCAGCTAGTTGGCTTTTCGCTTTATTAAGTAAAGATTGCTTGTCAGCACGCTCTGATAAGAACTCTTGCTCACGTTGCTTGTTGATTTTACCTTCAGAGATACGCTCTTGCTTAACTTGCTCAAGAATTTTGTCTAAAGCGTCAGTGTTTGCGTGTGCGTTAAGCGCGGTACCTGCAGAAACAGATAGTACTGCTGCAACAGCAAAACCTTTAAATAGTTTCTTCATTATTGATTACTCCGCGCCAAAGATTGGTAGTTTAACAAGTTCTAGTGTCGCTTGCTTACGTGCCATGCGGATCACTTCTTTAACAGGTTTTAGGTATTCTTCACCTAATTTTTTCCACTGTTTAGTGTTGTTATCCCATACCCAAGCATGTTTCAAGTCAAAAGACTGAGCAACATAAGTAATACGACCTAAACGACCGATATCTACGTTGATGTTTTTGCCATCAATTTCCAGCGTACCTTGAGAAGCAGTTACTGCAGAGCTGTATGCTGTTTCAACTGTGTAAGCTTCAAGAACCTGACGGAATTTTTCAGACGTAGTAACAGAAGCTGATGCCATAATGTCACGAAGTCTTTCAACGCGGCCTAGGCGCGTTTCAAGATTGAATGGAACGTCCGCTTTGATGAATTGCTCAAGCGTATCGATCATGCGATACATCAAAGGCACAACGTTTTGTTTAGTGTTATCGATAGTCGCGATTTGACGATCGAACGATTCAATCGATGCATTTTGGTCAGCGACCAAACGTGCTACGTGATCGTTGTACACTTTCATAAGTTCAGTCTCATCAACGATGCTACGGTACTCAGCGATTAGCTCTTGAGTTTGACCGTATACATTGTCAATTTTAGTTTGAGACTTAACAGCAGCCTTTTGAATTGTTTGACCTGCTTTTTGCACGTCATTCAAAGGATCTGCAATCACATTGCTGCTTGCAAATGCAAAAGCGCCAACCAACGCAGTTGCTACAAGACTCTTTCTGATTTTAACAGACATAGTTCCCAACCAATTAAGTAATGTTACTTTTATAATTTAATTATCCTCCGAAGAGAACAACCCTGATATCTTTTAATAGATATCAACCTTTCAATAATGCTAAATGCAATAAGCGCTGTCAACTTGATGTTGGAGGTAATTAGCAAATAAATCACCTACCGATGGACTACATTAAAGTAGCACCAATAAAATGTTAACATTATTGCAACCAACTGTATTATCAACACTCCTAGCAAACCCCAATAAGGTTGATGTTTGACTGGATAGACCTCTAAACAAACAACATAAATGCAACATTTAGTTCAAACTAGATATATGTAAAAAAAAAATAAAAACATTTAATAAAAAACTCTTTTAGAGGCTCTATCTGACGTTTTTTTATCATTTTTTAGCACTTTAACTCAGAAAAAGAACGGTTTAACGCACAAAAATCAAACGTTACACATATTGAAAGTTGTAAAGCTAATAGAGGGAATTCAATATCGAATTTGTGAAGGTTTTCTCGCACTCAAAAACTATAAGCAGCGCTCTAAACTGATGGACGAAATAAAATCTCATTAATGGCTTCGGCTAAATCAAAATTAAAACAGACTTACTTTAGTTAATTATTTTCATGAAGCTTAAACCGAGTCTTTATCTATGTTGACTGTATATTACTTATTAGCTCACTATCCAAACTCAAGGTTTTGACGATTAACCATATAATCTAGTTTGAAGCTGAGTTTTGTAAATATTAATACTTTAAAACTTACAAGTTAACCTAGAAGAGTTACGAAAATATTAGAACTTTATAGGAAGCACAAAATTAATAATGCATAAATACTGTTTAGCATATTTAAATTGAAATCAGGTTTCTAACAAAATTAAGACATATAATGGTCTTTTGGAGTTTAGATATAAGAAATGAGTGCTATTAATTATTGGAGGTATTGAGCTTTTTTAGTATGAGAGCGTTTTGAGGGATGATGGTGAAACAGAGACCTGCTTCACCAAGATGAACATGAGTTCACATAATTAAAATTATGCTGCTTCAACGTTCTCAGCTTCAGGGCCTTTTTGACCTTGTTTGATGCTGAATGTCACTGCTTGACCTTCGCTAAGAGTGCGAAAACCAGAACCAGAGATTGCGCTGAAGTGTACAAACACGTCAGGACCGTTTTCTTGTTCAATGAAACCAAAGCCTTTAGCTTCGTTGAAAAACTTTACTTTACCAGAAACCGACATACTAAATTTTCCTGTAAGTCAATAATTAAAAATTCTGCCACGTTATTGTGGCAATAGCCTCCTTGAGTCAATGCTCATAAAATAGAGGTATAGTACAGGAACAAGTAATAACCTAACTGGTAACCTTAAACGCAGCACAATATCCGTAAATTCAATTCATAAAAACTCAAAGCAAAGTAAGATTAACACATTCTATTTTTTTTCGCTCTATTAATTGAAAATAATTTCTAAAAAAACTTACTCCGTGAGTGAAAACAGATAAGACATTGATTAAAATAAATAAAAATAAAATATTATTGTAATATTTATTATAAAATCCTAATAAAAATACAGCAATTGTTAACCCTTCACAGGCTAATTTCTATTCATACTAAAACAAACAAGAAATAATTATTAAGTAACAAGCCAATTTACAGCTTTTTATACAAGCCTTGAGCCTAAATATTTACATACAAAAAAGCCGCTGTAGAAAGCGGCTCTTATTTCAAGTGCTTAATTTTACTTTAAAACAGCCCAATCAATTACAGATTCAGCTTTTATCGGTACTACTTCAGAATCACCAAGCGTATAACTAGCAGGTACAGTCCAAGGCGACTTTTGCAATGTAATTGTATCGTTATTGCGCGCTAAACCATAAAAGTCTGGGCCAAAGTGGCTTGCAAAACCCTCAAGCTTATCTAAAGCACCCGCTTCTTCAAAAGCTTCTGCGTAAAGCTCAATAGCAGCATGAGCAGTGTAAGCTCCCGCACAACCGCACGCGGCTTCTTTCTTATCTTTATAATGAGGCGCTGAGTCAGTACCTAAAAAGAACTTTTTACTGCCACTAATAGCTGCAGCCATAAGTGCCTGTTGGTGAATGTTACGTTTTAATATTGGCAAACAGTAATAATGAGGACGGATTCCCCCTGCTAACATGTGATTACGGTTGTACAATAAATGGTGTGCAGTAATCGTTGCCGCTACATTACTCGGCGCATTATTCACAAAATCAACCGCATCTTTCGTTGTTATGTGCTCCAGTACAATTTTAAGCTCTGGAAAGTCGTTAACTACATCCCCTAAAATGGTTTCTAAAAATACTTTCTCTCTGTCAAAAATATCAATAGATGAATCAGTTACTTCACCGTGAACAAGTAAGAGCATACCTACATCTTGCATAGCACTAAGCACTGAATATATATTTTTGACAGAAGTTACGCCTGAATCAGAATTGGTTGTCGCGCCAGCAGGATAAAGTTTAGCAGCAAAGACTTTGCCTGATGCCTTAGCTTTAATTATTTCTTCAGGTGTTGTTTTATCTGTAAGGTATAAAACCATTAATGGTTCGAAGTTCCCTTGTGGCTTAGCTGCCATTATACGATCTCTGTACGCTAAGGCAGTGTCAGTACAGGTTGCTGGAGGAACCAGATTTGGCATTATGATAGCACGCCCCATATAGCGGCTAATATCTCGCACCGTATCTTTAAGCTGATCACCATCGCGTAAATGCACATGCCAATCGTCAGGTCGGGTAATTGTTAACGTTGTTACAGGGGTTGTATTATTACTGGTCATTACTTCATTCCACAGCTGAATTTATGTGATCATAGGCATATGATCTTTTCGAGTAAAGATTTTATTAAAAATAATCAATGACTGATTTGCCCTATATTATTTAAAGCTTTGTTAAAACGTTTATCGTTTTATTTTGTAGTAGCGTTAATATTAGGTTAACGTAGTTATGTGTGTGTAAAAAGAATAAATAATTTGCCTATGTCGAACGATATCGATACCTCTAAAGCGCTTGAATTAAAAACAGATCAACTCAGTATCATAAATCAGTTTTCATCAAGCCTATTACAACTCGACACATTAGATGAGCTATTTGAATATGTAACGACTCAAGTTGTGAATCGTCTTGGATTTGTTGACTGTGTTATTTACCTCGCTGATGACTCTGCGTCTAAGCTAAGCCTTGTTGCGTCTATGGGAGTCGATCGCCAAAGATACAAATACAAAGCCCAACGTAAAGTAATCAATTTTAATGAAGGTATATCAGGGTTTGTAGCAACCACAAAAAAGGCAATAATTTTGGGCGATGTCACAAAAGATAGCCGCTATATTGCAGACGAACGCCCTGCTCAATCAGAGCTTTGCGTGCCTTTAGTATATAAAGACCGTATTCTAGGTGTTATTGATTGTGAACACCCGGCTATGAACTATTTTACTAATGCGCACCTCGAAATATTAACAACAGTGGCACATCTTTTAAGCGCTAAAATAAACCAAGTTAACATGGTCAATAGCCTTCAATCGACTGTAGAACAATTGAACGATGCACAAAAGCTTGAAAACAGTCTTCTTCAAATAGCTAACTTAACCTATAAAGCCAGTGACTTAGATACATTTTTTGAATCTTTACACACTATTATTAATAGCTTATTACGAGCCGATAACTTTTTTATTGGGCTATACGATAAGCAAATCGACATTCTCGATATTGTTTACATTGTTGAAGCCGGAATACAAACAAACACACATCAAAAAATCTCCAAAGAGCAGCTTAAAGACACCGCGTCTTACTTTCTATTGCAAACAGATCAAGCCATGTTGTTAACAAAACAAGACTACATTGATCATATCGAGCAAGGTAATTTCAAATTAATTGGTCGCCAGGCTGAATCCTGGTTAGGCGTACCATTTAAAGCCAATGAACGTATGAGTGGGGTAATTGTTGTGCAAAGTTACCATGAAGCACATCATTATAATGAACACGATAGTTCACTGCTTACCTACGTGAGTAGGCAAATAAGCATGGCAATTGATAGACAGTTGGCTAGGCAGGAGCTTGAACACAAAGCTTTACATGATGGATTAACAGGGCTTGCTAATCGCTCTTTACTGATAGAAAGAATTAAGCATGCAATTTTACGCTTAACGCGTGTAAAAAAAGGCACTGTTCATGCCCTACTTTATTTAGACTTTGATCGATTTAAAAGCATTAATGACGCGCTCGGCCACGAAGTTGGCGACCATTTTTTAATTAAAATTTGTGAATTGATAAAAGGCACCGTTCGCAACACTGATACTTTCTCACGTTTGGGTGGCGACGAGTTTGCTATTTTAATGGAAAACATAACTCATCGTAATCAAGTCAAAGAAGCGCTCAACCGTATACAAGAAGCGCTCTCTCAACCAATAAATGTTGATGGCCATTTATTGCAAGCCTCAACCAGTATAGGGATTGCCTATACCGATAACGTTGACGATAAAGCCTACCTCTTATTGCAACAAGCAGATGCTGCTATGTACGAGGCTAAATCAACAGGGCGTGGGCAAGTTAAATTTTTCAACAATACAATGAGAAAAAAACTCAAAACCCACGCCGACATCGAAAATGATTTACAACTTGGTATTGAACAAAATGAATTTGAGCTCTATTTTCAGCCCATTTTTACTATTTTAGAAAGCCACGTTATTGGCTTTGAGGCACTTGTTCGTTGGCACCATCCTAAAAAAGGATTTGTTTCTCCCAATGACTTTATTCCTATCGCAGAAAAAACAGGCCAAATAATTAACCTCGATTTACATCTACTCGATTTAGCCGCACAGCATATTTCAAAATGGCATCAACAAGGACACCGTTTTTTAAAAGTCACTGTGAATGTATCATCGCGTCATTTTGCAAGCCTAGATTTTGTAGCTCAAATCCATGCTATTTATAACAAATACCAGTTGCCATTAGGGTCTTTGTGCTTAGAAATAACAGAGTCTGGATTAATAGAAAACTTAGAGCTTGCCACACAAATCATTGAAGGGCTCTCGCCGCTTAAAGTAAAACTGTGTCTTGATGATTTTGGAACAGGTTACTCTGCACTAGGCTACTTACATCAGCTGCCAATTCATATTCTGAAGATAGATAAAAGCTTTATTGACCACGTACAAGATTCAACAAACCCTCTGGTTGAGGCTATTTTGTCACTCGCTAAGTCGTTAAAACTTGAAGTTGTTGCTGAAGGCATTGAGACTATTGGACAGTTAGAAACTTTACAAGCTACGCACTGTGAATACGGACAAGGTTACTTAAAATCAAAGCCAGTTACCGCACATGAAGCTATATTACTAATTAATAAACCACTTTAGCCTCAATACATAATATCACCGATAGATATTAAGCCTAGCAGCTAGGTGATGTAGGTCTTTATGTATTAAAGCTTGTTCAAGCTAGAGGACCTTTGGGGTTTGAAACCTAGCGGGCTCGATAACTTGCCCCTGCGTTATTTTATTGGCTTACATTTATTTAAGGATAAGTAAAAGCTAAGCAAAGCTTTCGCGTCCTGTTCACGCCCCCTTTCCTTCAGCCATCTAAGCAAAAAAGCGTAAATAAACTTTAGGCAGAGCGCTTTAGGCTGAACCTGTTTGGCATTAATACTACGTTAACGCTAATTTATGGAAAACAACCACACTACATAGGCTCTGCCTTGCCAAGTACCATACAGGCTGCTGCAAATTCAACCTTGAAAGATTAACAGACCTAAAGCAGCTAAAAATTTTTTAAAACAGACACATTAACTTTTCATCATGAAGTAAATTAATACAAACAATAAAAAACCAGCTTTAATCTAGCAGTTTACGCTAAAAGTAAAATTTTTAATTAAAGAAAGTATAATTATTAGCAGATTTTGGACGTCTAGACGTTGAAACGTTTTTTATATAGGCGTAGTATTAAATAACAATAAGTACCGCTCAATTTTTTCATGAGAATTTTTAAAGATGATTGGCATAAAACATTTAAAAACTATTGCAACTCTCAAAGAAACAGGGTCTTTAGTTAATACCGCGAGAGAATTATTTTTAACTCAGTCTGCGCTGTCGCATCAAATTAAAGATTTGGAAAACAAGCTAGACTGTCAACTGTTCGAACGTAAAACACAACCTGTTCGGTTTACGCCACAAGGAATGTTATTGCTTGAATTAGCCCATGAGATATTACCTAAAATTGAAGCCACAAAGTGCCGTTTAAAAGAAAGTTTAAATCAGCCAATTTCACAATTACGACTAAGCGTTGAATGCCATGCGTGTTTTCACTGGCTACTTCCAACAATCAAAGATTTTAATAACTTTTGGCCAGATATAAAAATTGATTATGAACGTGGTTTTAGTTACGACGCTATTCCAGATTTACTGAACGATGAATTAGACTTAGTGCTAACATCAGACATCCGTGAACCCGATAAGCTAGAGTATGCTCATTTATTCGACTTTAAGTTAAAGTTAATTGTTGCACCTGATCACGATTTAGCTAAAAAAGCGTATGTAACCGCACTTGATTTAAAAAGCGAAACCATTATTTCATACCCTATTCCGCGTGAGCGCCAAGATATATTTAAGCACTTTATTCAAAACGCCCGCTTTGACGGCACACTTAAAAATGTTGATCAAGGCTTATTAATTTTTCAGCTAGTGAGCGCTGGAATGGGAGTAGCAGCATTACCTGATTGGTTGGTTACACCATACGAAAGCCAAGGACTGATAAAATCGATTCCACTGGGTGCACTTGGTTTAACTCGCCCAATGTACTTAGCAATGAAAAAAGACATGAAAGACAACCCCGTATATCGTCACTTTTTAAATACATGCAAACTAAATAACGGTCGATAAATCATTCATTAATGAGTAACATTACTTTAATTATTGCTTTTATGTTGCTCATTATGTTCGCTTTAAAAAAGTTAGTTGGTAGCTTGCTTATGCCACTCCCTTTGCTTGGTCTTTTTACACTTCTCGCTTTGTTTTCAGCATTCAAAGGCCGCAAATTTTCTCTAGTAATTGCATGTTTAGGTCTTTCAACATTGTTGGCAATAAGTACACCGTTTGTTGCTAACCTGATTTTAAAAAACAACGAGCCAGCAACTCTTTCTTTTCACCCATCAAAACATCCAGAATTAGACAAGATTGTTGTGCTGGGCTGCGATATAAATCCCAATCCTGCATTAAGTGCCAATAATCAATTAGGTAATTGCGCACTTACCCGTCTGGTTGAAGGGGTCAAATTGGCCAAACACTACCCAAAATCGCAGCTTATTGTTTCTGGCGGCGGTTATGAGAATATTACTAACAGCAGTTTAATGTATCAAACTGCCATTGACTTAGGCATCGATAAAAATAGGCTTATACAAAATCCATATGCCATGGACACAGCACAAGAAGCTGCGCTGCTTGCGCCAAAATTAGTTGATTTTAAAGTAGCGTTAGTAACTTCGGTATTGCATATGCCCAGAGCCCAAAACTTGTTTTCAGTACAAGGTGTAACAAGCATTCCTGCAGCAACTGACTTTCACAATTTTGCCGCGTTTCCTCTTCATAAACAGTTTGTTCCAAATGCTCAAGCATTACTAGCTGTAACGCAATACTGCCATGAAATGATAGGAACTGCGTGGATAGCAGTACGTCGATGGTTAGACCCTGAAGCACTTTAAATACCGTGCTATCGGGCAGCTTTTAACGCGAAAGTTTGACTGGCTTGCGCTTAATGTTTGCCGTTTGAGAGAAGCAAACTCAAATGTCAATACAGTAATTATGTGAGTAACGTCTTAGCTAGATTTATTTTCAAACACTAACGTTATTTCACTTTTGCAGTGCTTACTAATGAGTGTTTAGTCCAAAGCCGATAAAATACGACTAAAAACACGCCTAGCAGTAATATACTCAGCGCAGTTAAGTTCTCTACACCTAAAGACTCAAAAGCTGCTCCAAAAGTATACCCTCCACCGACTAAAATAGTGACCCATAAAAAAGCTGAACAGGCATTTAAGGTGCTAAATAGGCGCCAAGATATGTTGGTTAACCCTATCGGGAGTGCCCCTATTGTGCGCAAACCTTTGGGGTATCGGTATAAAAATATGTAAGCCAGGCCATAACGATTTGCGAGCGCGCTTGCTGTTTTAAATAGCTGACCTATTTTGTTTGGTTTTTCTAGCCATGAAGTACCGTAGGCTCTTGCTAGGGCAAACCGTATTTCATCACCCACGTAGCCGCCCATAAAAGTAGCTACAATAACTAAATTAATATCAAGCGCACCTGTGTGAGCAGCGTAGCCTGCAAATAAAGGCAGCCAGCCACTTTTCAATGCACAATAGCCAAAGAGTAACAGATAAACAAATAAGCCGTACTGCTCGAGTAGAGCCAAAACCCCTTCCATTATTATCCTTATAAAGTCATTTTTTATAAAACCAGTGATATATAACGAATTGGGTAATTTAAAAGATCGTTATTAGGAGTAAAACAGCTTAACTTATAACAGAGCCATTTAATTGGCCGATGTTCAAATAACGTATGTGTAAAGCCGAAACAGCGTCGAGGCTCTACTCACACCAGTTTTAAAAAAATAGATAGAGTTTGCTAGAACAGCACTAGCAAACTATTGAACCATTCTTGTTTTAGTTTACACAGGGTTATCAATATCAATAAAACTCACTTCAAAACCGTACTCCTTGGCAAGCAGCTCACCCAGTGCTTTGATACCGTAGCGCTCAGTTGCATGATGCCCTGCTGCAAAAAAATCAATATTTTGTTCTCGTGAACTATGAATAGTTTGCTCTGACGCTTCACCTGTTAAATATGCATCAATACCTTGCTCAGCAGCTAAATCAATATAACCTTGGCCACCACCAGTACACAGCGCAATGGTGTGTATTTTACTTGTGCGAACTAAGCTAGTCAGTGGTGCTCGGTTAAGCACCTTAGCTATTTTAGCTGCAAATTCATCTCCGTTGAGTGGTGTTTTAAGGTATCCTTTCATTGCAACACTGTTAGCCACAGGTTCAAGGCCTGTTTGTATTTCAATATCTAATAATTTTGCAAGTTGCGCGTTATTACCAATCTCTGGGTGAATATCTAAAGGAAGATGATACGCAAATAAATTAATGTCGTTAGCCAATAAAGCGCCTATTCTTCGCTTTTTCATTCCGGTAATAGGCTGAGACTCACCTTTCCAAAAATAACCATGATGAACCAAAACAGCGTCTGCTTGTTCATCAATTGCAGCGTCAATTAAAGCTTGGCTTGCTGTCACTCCGGTAACAATTTTTTTAATTTCATTTTTACCCTCGACTTGTAGCCCATTTGGGCAAAAATCTTTAATACTATGAGGCTTTAAAATATCATTTAATAACTGGTTAAATTCTTGACGTTGCATATGTGTAACCTTACTTTGCACTGAATTTTGTGCAAATTTTGGCGTTTATTGCTTAAAAATGGAAGGAAAATCGCAAAAAATTGAAAAACTGATTCAAAATAGGTATAAATACCTTCTCTTTATCTGTGTTCACAACGTATAGGGTCTCTGATGAGCAAACTAGACAAAACAGAAGTACTATCTGCCTTTGAAGCAGCGTATGAAGCTGCCAATGGTAAAAAACCTGAAATTACAACTAAACCAGGCTGGTACAGCATCGATGGCGGAAAAAACTTACGCCTAGCTGACGTAGCTGAGCTAACTAAAGAATTAAGCAGTGGTAAAGCCACACCGGCAGCTGCTGACAAAGCGCCCGCTAAAAAAACTAAAACCAAAAAAGCTGCGCCTGTTACTGCTCAGAAAAAAGCGCCGTTCACTGTTATTACACAAAGTGAAGAAGGTTACACCGCTGAAGAATTGTGGATTGTAATCCTAGCGCGTAAAGATCATGACTGTCGCCTACCGCGCGGTGTTGTTTAATCAACATTAATGATTTTAAAAGAAACCGCGTTAAGCGGTTTTTTTATGCCTGCTCTTTGCAATACCAATTTCGCTTAATTAAATGATCTATTTTGAGGCTGAAAAAACGTGTTAATAGCAACGAGAAATTTGCTATTCACTTGCTTTAAATGAGAATTTTCACGCAGGTAGCGACACGTTTAGCACCGCAAAATGATAAAATATTATTACAGATTGGTATAATACATAAAATAAAAAAGCGGCATTAAAGCCGCTTTTCAACAAAGTTAATTTGAGTTGTTACTTTTCAAAATAAAGCGGTTGGCGTGCTTTTTTACCGACTTCATTCATCGTTTCTGCATTAAATAAACGACCATTAATCATTGTATACTCGACTTTATCAGAGCTGCGAATATCAATTAACGGATCGCCATCAATTACCATTAAGTCAGCCAGTTTACCTACTTCAAGTGAACCAATGTCTTTATTCAGGCCTAAATATTTAGCTGGATCGAGTGTTGATGCGCGTATGGCCTCAAGAGGCGTCATACCGCCTTGGGCAAACATCCACATCTCCCAGTGTGCACCTAACCCTTCACGTTGGCCGTGAGCACCCAAGTTAACTAATACACCTAAGTCTTGTAGCTCAGCCGACACACGTGCGTTGTTAAAATGATTGTAGTGGTGATCGGGTGCTTTAACACGACGCATAGAACGCGGTAATAGCTGATTTTTAGGTACAAATTTACTTAAACGTGGATGGTTCCACACGTCAGTTTTATCATACCAATAGTTTTCACCCCATATGCCACCATAGGCAACAACAAGCGTTGGTGTATAGCCCACATCACTTTGCGACCATAGTTGTTTAATATCATCGTATATGTTTTCTACAGGAATTGAATGTTCAATACCTGTGTGTCCATCAACAACCATACTCAAATTGTGCTGTAATAACGAGCCGCCTTCTGGCACGACCATCATTTCAAGTTCACGGCCTGCTTCAACTACTTGTTGTCGCTGCTCACGACGGGGTTGATTGTATGATTTAACACTAAACGCACCTACTTTCTTTAAACGTTCTAAGTGAAATTTAGCATCTTCTAAAGAATCAATATGCGAGGTATAACCCGGCATATTCGCCCCATACAAAATAGTACCCGTAGAAAAAATACGCGGACCAACAATCATCCCTGCTTTTTGCATTTCACTGGCAGTAAATATTTCAGTGGTGTCGTTTGAAGGGTCGTGAATAGTGGTAACACCTAAGGCTAAACCTGCAAAGTTCTTCCAGTTTTGCTGAGGAATTATCTCACTGCTACCTTGAGAACCATGAGCATGGGCATCAACAATACCCGGCATAATAGTTTTGCCAGTAACATCAACTACTTCAGCATCTTTAGGTATGTTTATCTCAGAGGCTGAGCCTACGGCTTTTATATGCTTGCCATCAGTAATTATTACACCATTTTCAATGACTTTGTCACCATCCATAGTAATAATTTTACCGCCAGTTAAAGCGAACATGCCTTTTGGCTCATTCATTTTTTTACTAAAACCGATGTTTTCGCCACTTTTTACTTTAAAATCAGCCTCGCTTTTACTGTTAATCGCAAACACACCGTTTAAACTTGCATGATAAAGCTCAGGGCCTAATGACCAATAAAGTTTGCTGCTATCGGTACTCCAGCTAATACTTTCACCAGCACGGACAGATAACTGCTCTATCGGGAATTTACTGTCTTTAGGCCCAATATTTATAGCTTTTCCGCTTTCAACTAATGGGGTTACATACACTTTAAATCGCTCAGCAAAAGCGAGATATTGCCCATCTGGAGACACTCTAAATTCAGTGGCATGCTCAGATTCATAAAGTTTTGATACTTTTTTACTTTCTAATTCAACAACACTTAGCGAAGGTTTTGGCCATGGGCTCATTAAATAAACACGCTCGTTATTAGCTCCAAATTGTGGTTGGTATCCACTTTTTGAAATTAATTCACTTTTGCCGCCTTTTGCGCTAACACTGTAAACACCCGGGTTTAATGACCATTTGGGATTTAAAATACTGCCACCGCTGGCTTTGCGATAAACAACCGTTTTACCATTAGGGCTAAACGTTGGCTCTACATACTTGCCAGGCTCTTGTGTAATCGTGTCGCCTCGACCACTGCGAGAAGATACAACACGAACTTGGCCTTGCTTTTCATCGTTCCACGTGGTGTAAACTATTTTTTTACCATCGCGAGAATACTGCGGAAATAATTCGAAATGATCCGTTTGTTTTGTTAAGCGCTTAATTTTTCCAGATTCTAAATCGCGTTTGTATATATACCCAAGTGCTTCAAAAATAGCGGTGTCACCGTCTGGGCTTACTTGAACATTACGCAGCATTTTTACGTCAAATTCATCAGTGTCTAAATTTTGTGTAAAACGAAGCGCTGGTTGAATTTTTTTAGTGGTTTCTACTTTGAATGCAATTGGGCTGACTGATTTGTTTGTCACGTCAATGGATTGAATTTTACCGCCTGCCCAAAATACCAATTCTTTATTATCGGGTGTCCAGGCAATGGTTGGATAAACACCATGAATTGCCCATGTTTCTTGCATATCACGCTCGAGCTTATTGTAAAGCTGAGTGTGCTCACCTGTAGTTAAATCATAAAGATACAAACTAGTTTGAAAGTCGTCCCGCTTAATATAAGCAAGCGTTTTTCCGTCAGGTGACGGGGTTGGTCTAATTGCGCCGCCCATACCGTCAATAATTGTTTCTATTTCACCTGTTTCTCGGTCATAGCGTTTAATTTTATAAATACCCGCTACAGAATCTTTTGAATAGTGAAATGTTTTACCCGGTGTAGCATCATGAGAAAAATACACATAACGCCCATCAGGTGAAAACATTGGCTCACCTAAGTCTTTTTGATCGTTCTCGCGCTTAGTGAGTTGAATGCCTTTACCACCCGCTTTATGGTACAGCCATACTTCACCAGCACCGAGTGAACGACTTGCCGTAAAGTGTTTACGGGCAACTAAAAAATCACCATCGGGGCTCCATGCTGGGCTGTTTAATAGTCTAAACGTTTCGTTAGTTACTGCACTTTGGTTTTCACCGTTTAAATCCATAACCCAAATATTGTCGCCGCCACCTTGATCTGAAGTAAACGCAATGTGTTTACCGTCGGGACTAAAGCGAGGCTGCATTTGCCATGCTATATCTGAAGTTAATTGTTTAGCCCTACCGCCACTCATAGGCATTGTGTATATATCACCAAGTAAATCAAACACAATGGTTTTTCCATCTGGGCTAATATCAATATTCATCCATGTGCCTTGCTCTACGCTAATTTTAGCGTCAACAAATTGCCCTTTAGGAGAATCTACTTGCCATGTTTTTTCATCTTTTTTATCGGTCGATTCAGCATATGCTTGCCCAAGGGCTAATGACACTGACAAAGCCAACGCCGTATGCAGCAATTTCTTCATAACTTTCTCACTTATTATTGTTGCTGTCTGTTTTAACCGATTCCAACAAAAACAACCAAAAGTTACCAGCGTTATTTGATAAAGCGCAGTTTATTACGTTTAATGCCAAGAAATAGGGTCAAATTGGTAGTAGTTAACCAGCAGTCTATAAATTTCTGGATCGTAGCGTCGCAGCTCTGCGGGTTTTTCGATAAAGGTTTCGGTGATCACCGCAAAAAATTCGGCCTCGTTTGTGGCGCCATAGCTATGAATAACATGAGGCATGCTATACGCTACATGACTTTTTAACTGCGTAAAGGCACGACTAAATACTCTGCCCCACTCTTTATAATCAGCCGAGCTTTTTAAAAGTGGCGTACCGGTTGTTTTACCTGTTTCCTGATCTAACTGATGAGCGAATTCATGAAATACTAAGTTGTGCCCATCACTGGGTAAACGGCTTCCTTCAAGTACATCATGCCAGCTTAATACTAGCGTACCTCCTGGCCAAGATTCACCTTGCCTCACCGTATTATGATAGCTTACTAAACCGGCACTATCACGCGTGGTTTGTGGTGCGTAGTAAGCACTTGGGTACAATAATATTTCTTTTACATTGGTATAAAGTGGCCACGGCTTATTGAGCACGAGCACACAGGCATCAGCAGCTACGATAAGTTTCATCGCAGGTGTGAGTTTTAATCCATCGCAGCCAACAAAGCGTTTTTCATTTAAAAACCAAACAATATGTCGCTCAAGTTTGGCTCTGTCAGCATCTGTCATTTTTCGGTAGATAGGCATACAGCGCAGTAAAATATCTTTTTGCTGAGAGCTTAAACCCATACGTTGATACTTATTGCGCCAAAGGTAGGCTTGAATAGAAGGCCATTGCCAAAATATCACCACAAACAACACCAAAACGCTAATTAACAATCCATTTATCATGGCAACACCTTAATCCTGCTTATGTTTCTATAAATAGGTCCAATGCTATGGGTTTTCAACAGGCATAATAAATTTAACGATTTTTAGCGCTTATATTACCAACCCTAATGACACTTAAAACTATCAATTTCAGTTTGTAATATTTTAATAAAGCGAGCGACGTGCAGGCCGTCCATTAGAGAATGATGCACATCAATAGCAAGTGGCATCGTGCCACTGTGTTTATCGTACTGCCCAAATACAAACTTAGGGATCCCTAAACTTTGCCCTTCGCTAAATGCATGTGAAAAAGCGCTAAAATTTAGCCAAGGTAAAACAGATATATGAATTAAATCAGCCTGCCCTTCTGTGTTTGCAAATGCGTCGCTAAATAGCGGGTTTGACTTAGCTTGTTTGCTTACTTTTTCGCTATGGGCTGAAAACTCTTTAAAAGAGCCCATATAGTCAAAGTAACTAAATATAAAACACTCTTCCTCATCAAGCTCTACAACACTTGCGCGAGTGCTTGTAAGTAACCAAGGTGTTTGTTTAAAAATCCGCAACATTATCGGTTCGTACGCATGGCATGCTTTTAATGTGCAATAAACATAAGCCTGAAAAAATGAAATGCGCTGCGCTTTACAATAGCTAAAGAGTGTTTTTGCATCTATTTGAACACACACATTAAAGTAAGGCTGAGTGAAGTTTTTAAATAACTCAAAGTGTTGTTTACGAGGCCAGCTATCAAGGTCTATAGGCTGCATATTCGAAGTTAACGTCATTATACGTACCACACTTAATTAAAAATAAAGTGTACCGTTGTTTCATAAAAATAGCATTAATAACAAAAAGAAGGACGCAGTTGCGTCCCTCTTTTTTTGCAGGATTAAATTTAAAGTCCTTTTTCTATAATTTCTTGAGCGAGTTCATCTGCTATTAAATGCGTCGACTTTTGCTCTTTTTCGCTGCGTACAAAAATTTCTGTTAGTGTATTAAAAATACCCTCAACGTGTTTATTAGAAGCCTCAACAGTATAACCTTCTGGCGCAGTTTCGTAATAAACATTAATAATACCACCTGCGTTTATAACGTAATCTGGCGCATACAAAATGCCTTTTTCACGTATAATTTCACCATGACGAGATTGGGCTAACTGATTATTAGCACAACCAGCAATAATGGTTGCTTTAATACGCGGTATAGTATCATCGTTTATGGTTGCGCCTAATGCACAGGGCGCATAAACGTCTACGTCTAGGTCATAAATGTCATCAATACCAACAGCTGTTGCGCCAAAATCGTTAACAACACGATCAATTGCAACCTGATTTATATCGGTTACAAACAACTGCGCACCTGCGTTGGCTAAGTGCTTACACAAGCCGTAAGCAACAGCCCCTAAACCTTGTACTGCTACTTTTATACCCGAGAAATCTTGGTGACCGCGTTGATGCTGAAGCGCAGCTTTAATACCTAAAAAAGTGCCGTATGCAGTAAAGGGAGATGGATTTCCGCTTTTGCCTTCAAGACCAAGTACGTAATTTGTTTCTTTGTTCATTAAAGCAACGTCGGCACACGTAATATTGACGTCTTCTGCTGAGTAATAACTACCATTTAAACGCTCTAATTGGCGACCAAAAGCACGAAAAAGTTGTTCTGATTTAATTTCTTTGGCGTTACCAATAATTACAGATTTGCCCCCACCAAAAGGAAGTCGCGCCACTGCATTTTTGTATGTCATGCCTTTTGATAAGCGCAAAACATCATAAACTGCGTCTTCATCTTCAGCGTAATCCCACATTCTACATCCACCAACGGCAGGACCCAACTTGGTACTATGCACAGCAATAATTGCTTTTAAACCTGACTCTTTGTCCGAACAAAAAACTACTTGTTCATGATTATCAAATTCAACTTGATTAAACACAGCCACTAAAAATACTCCGAAAAATTGACCCGTGAGAGGGTGTACGCGCTGGAAATTGTCGAGACTTTATCACTTCAAGATGGTGTTCGCCACATATCAAGATGATAAAGCTAACAAACACCAAGCGCTTGAATTAAATAGTTAAAATATAACAAATTAACAACTAAAAAATTCAAAATAAATTATAAAACCACATGTTAAAACTAAAAAAACACTACACCCCACCCTTTACGTTTACGTTCGCGTCACCATGAATTTATTCGTAAAGTTTTTAATACACCCGTTATTAACACGTAATCTATTGTTATACATTGTTTTTAATTTAGCTAAACAGTTAACACACAACTGGTAAGATCTGTTTTTAGTCATTACCGGTTGATTTAAAATAAAAAAGCGAGCACATGGCTCGCTTTGAAATCTATGATAACAACTACTTTAACTTGCTATCCAGTTCAGCAATTTTAGCTTTCCAAATTGCTGGACCTTGCGTATGCGCATTTGCACCGTCGCTATCTACAGCAACCGTGACAGGCATATCTTCTACTTCAAACTCGTAAATAGCTTCCATACCTAAATCTTCAAACGCAACTACACGTGCTTTTTTAATTGCTTTGGAAACTAAGTACGCTGCGCCACCTACTGCCATAAGGTAAACTGATTTATGCTCCTTGATTGATTCAACCGTTGCAGGACCGCGCTCAGCTTTACCAATCATGCCAACAATGCCGGTTTGTTCTAGCATCATATCTGTAAATTTATCCATACGTGTTGCTGTAGTTGGGCCAGCAGGGCCTACTGCTTCGTCACCCACAGCGTCAACTGGGCCTACGTAGTAGATAAATTTATTATCAAAATCTACACCTTCAGGTAAACCTTCACCTGAATTGATCATATCTTGCAAGCGTTTGTGTGCTGCATCTCGGCCCGTTAAAATAGTACCTGACAGCAAAACGGTTTCGCCCATTTTCCACTCTTGAACATCATCTTTCGTCAGCGTATCTAAATTAACACGACGTGTGCCTTCGCCTACTTCAAAAGTGACTTCAGGCCAATCTTCAAGCTTTGGCGCTTTTAAGTCAGCAGGACCCGACCCATCTAAAGTAAAGTGCACATGACGCGTAGCCGCACAGTTAGGGATCATAACCACAGGTTTTGATGCAGCATGTGTTGGTGCGGTTTTAATTTTTATGTCAACAACCGTTGTTAAACCACCTAAACCTTGTGCACCAATACCGAGCTTATTTGCACGTTCAAATATTTCTAGGCGCAGCTTTTCTTCTGTCGTTTCTGCTCCACGCTCCATAAGCTCGTGGATATCAACAGGATCCATCAATGACTCTTTAGCCATTACGGCTGCTTTTTCTGCTGTGCCACCAATACCTATACCCAGCATGCCTGGCGGGCACCAACCAGCACCCATTGTAGGTAATGTTTTTTCAACCCATGCGGCTACATCGTCTGATGGATTTAGCATAACCATTTTACTTTTGTTTTCAGAGCCGCCGCCTTTTGCTGCAACCATGACCTCTACTTCGCCACCAGCAACCAAGTCGATGTGAACAACTGAAGGTGTATTATCTTTTGTGTTTTTACGAGTACCAGCAGGATCTGCAACAATAGAAGCACGAAGCGGGTTATCTGGGTTCAAATACGCACGACGAGTACCTTCATCAACCATTTGTTGAACTGTTAAGTCTGTTTTATCCCACTTAACATCCATACCCACTTTTACAAAACACGTAATAATACCTGTATCTTGACAAAGCGGACGCTTGCCCTCAGCCGACATGCGCGAGTTGATTAAAATTTGGGCGATGGCATCTTTAGCAGCTTTGCTTTGTTCTTTGTTATAAGCTTTTTCTAAAGCTTGAACAAAATCAAGTGGGTGGTAGAACGAAATATATTGCAATGCATCTTCAATGCTATCAATAAAGTCTTGCTGACGGATTGTACTCATAATGGTTCCTTAAGTTAGCTTTACGCTTAAGCGTAATCTATACCAAACCGGTGACGGCGGTTTGTACTGTTTTAATTACAACGTTGATTTTATACTAAACGCTGCCAAAAAAATTTGACTTATGATACCCTCCCAGCCCGTTTGGAGCCAGTTCTTATAGGGGTAGTAAATGCTAAACAATAAAAATAACTGTGTAAAATTATCAATAACACAAAACTGTATTGATGTATTTTCGCATTTTTCTCACCTGCCTCATGCCATACTCCTCGATTCAGCTGATAGCGACCATGTAAATAGTCGCTATGACATAATTGCTATAGAACCTGCTCAATTGCTTGAAGTGAGCGACAACAAAACGTTCTTCAATGGTGAACCAAGTGAGCTAACCTGCTTTGAAATAATGAATATCCATTTGCGCACACTGAGTGCCACAAAAGCTCCTTTTGATTTGCCGTTTAACGGCGGCTGGCTAGGTTATTTTGGCTACGACTTGGGTCGTACAATTGAAAAAATGCCAACCACAGCAGAGCAAGATATAAACTTACCGCAAATGGCCGTAGGCCTTTATTTAGATGCCCTTATTTTTGATAGACAGCAAAATACTTGGTTTTATGTTTCACAACCTAATGTTGAGAGACTCTCGCTTTACGAACACTATCTAGCATCGACTCCTAATGATGCAAAGTTTGAGTTAACGTCTGATTGGCTTTCTAATATGAGCCAAGCCCAATACGCCAAAAAGTTTGCAGTAATTGAAGACTATTTAAAAAGCGGTGATTGCTATCAAATTAATTTAGCGCAGCGCTTTAAAGCCCAATATAGCGGTAACCCTTGGTCAGCGTATGTTAAATTACGCGAGGCTAATAAAGCGCCTTTTTCAAGCTTTATTAATCATCCTGCAGGCGCTATTTTGTCTATTTCGCCTGAACGTTTTATATCAATTCAAGACAATATTGTAGAAACTAAACCAATAAAAGGGACACTTGCACGTAAAGCAGACGCTCGCGAAGATAATGCACAAGCGTTAAAACTTGCAAACTCACCCAAAGACCGCGCAGAAAACGTGATGATTGTAGATTTACTTCGTAACGACTTAGGTAAAGTTGCCAAACCTGGCAGTGTAAAAGTGCCTTCTTTATTTGCAATTGAAAGTTTTCCGGCCGTTCATCATTTAGTAAGTACAGTAACCGCCGAACTTGATATGAATAAAACAGCCGTTGATCAACTCGAAGCCGCTTTTCCCGGAGGATCCATTACAGGGGCACCCAAAATACGCGCTATGGAAATTATAGAGGAGCTAGAACCCCACCAACGCAGTGTTTACTGTGGCTCTATTGGTTACTTAAGTGCCTGCGGTAATATGGATACCAGTATTACTATTCGTACCTTAGTTTGTTATGAGCAGCATATATACTGTTGGGCAGGCGGCGGAATCGTGGCTGATTCTAAAGTCGAATTGGAATACCAAGAGACATACGATAAAGTAAATAAAATTCTACCTTTATTAGAGAGTAGGTGATCTTGAATAGCGACTTCATTAAAACACGTTTTCAATTAAGCCCAACAGCTGCGCCAAATCAAATAAAAGATTCTCGAAATAAACGTGCCAGTGCTGTTATGCTGCCTATTATTGATGTAGCCGGGCATGCACATATTTTACTGTGTAAGCGCCCTACCTATCTACATCATCACCCAGGTGAGATTTGCTTACCCGGTGGTAAGTTTGAAGCGAATGACAAAACTCTTCGCACAACGGCACTACGTGAATTGAAAGAAGAATTAAACATTGCGCAAAAAGATGTCAATATCCTTGGCAATTTACCAGAGTACGCTACTTTGACTGGGTTTAGTATTCGCCCCTACGTATGTGTTTTGAATAAAAATACGCAGTGGATAAACGATCATAATGAAGTGCAAGCCAGCTTTTTACTTTCTGTAGTTGAATTAAGTAATGAAGCTAACTGGCAACCTTTGCCATTTCAACGTTTTGGTAAAGAAATCGTCCTGCAAGGATTTGTTACCCCCCACGGGTTACTATGGGGAGCAACCGCTAGCATTATAAAAAACTTTACAAAACAACTTGCCTTACCAGTTTAAATCTTCGTTAATAATAGTTACATGCTAACAATTCCGCGTTATTATGCTCGACCGTTCAAAGAGCAGCCTCGGGCTGAGTAAATTAATAAGAGACACACACTATGATCAGTGCATTTGATATGTTTAGCATTGGTATTGGCCCTTCGTCATCACACACCGTCGGCCCAATGCGCGCATCACGCTTATTTGTTAATGAACTCCATGAAAAACAGCTATTAAAAAGTGTTACCGATATAAAAGTAGAGCTATATGGATCATTAGGGCAAACAGGTATAGGCCATGGTTCTGGCAAAGCGGTTGTACTTGGCTTAGCAGGCTATGACCCAGAAACAATCGATGCCGATTTAGTCGATGATATTTTATTAACTATCGAACAAGAACAAGTTATTTATTTAAACCAAACACACAAAGCCAACTTTCCTAAGCAAGGTGCTATTGTGTTTCATCGTCGTAAAACGCTCCCAAAGCATTCTAATGCAATGGAGATTATTGCTTCAAATAATGGTGAAAAGCTTTACAGCAAAGTCTACTACTCTATCGGTGGCGGGTTTATTGTTACCGACGAAGAATTTGAAAACGAAAAACAAGCAGCGCTCGATATTAGAGAAGAAAACCCAGCACCCTACCCTTTTAGTAGCGCAAAAGAACTACTTGAAATGTGTAAAGATTCTGGCCTAAGTGTGTCAAGCTTAATGATGAAAAACGAACGCACACTTCGAACCGAAGGCGCTATAAAAGATGAGTTATTTCATATTTGGCAAGTAATGAAAGCCTGTATTGAGCGCGGAATGCGTACTGAAGGAATTTTACCTGGCGGTTTAAAAGTAAAACGACGTGCCCCCAGCCTATACTTAAAACTGAATATCGAAGTGAGCAACGATCCACTCAGAGCAATGGATTGGGTCGACTTATTTGCACTTGCCGTTAATGAAGAAAATGCCGCCGGTGGACGAGTGGTAACAGCCCCCACTAATGGTGCTGCTGGCATCCTACCCGCTGTGCTTATGTATTATCACACATTTGTAAAAGAAGTAGATCGTGACATTGCCACGCGTTACTTACTAACAGCCGCTGCAATTGGTATTTTATATAAAAAGAATGCGTCTATTTCTGGCGCCGAAGTGGGTTGCCAAGGTGAAGTGGGGGTTGCTTGTTCAATGGCCGCCGGAGCATTGACTGAAATTGTGGGCGGTAATGTTGTACAAGTTGAAAACGCAGCAGAAATAGGCATGGAGCATAATCTGGGTTTGACATGTGACCCCGTCGGCGGCTTAGTGCAAGTTCCTTGTATTGAACGCAATGCGATGGGAGCGATAAAAGCTATCAATGCGTCTCGATTGGCCATTCGTGGTAGTGGCGAGCAAAAGGTATCACTTGATAAAGTAATAAAAACCATGCTTGAAACAGGTAATGATATGAAAACAAAATACAAAGAAACTGCACGAGGGGGTTTAGCCGTTAACATTATTGAGTGTTAGGCCACCCCTAAACAAAAAAACCGGCTATTTAAAAATAGCCGGTTTTTTTGTTTTCAGACTCAGCGCTACTTTACAGGTAGCTCTATATCTTCAAATAACTTATCTACATCATCTTGGTTGCGTAATAAACTTGCACGCTCAACGCGTTCTTTAGTTAAGTGCGGTGCAAAGCGTTCGATAAAGTCATACATATAAGTACGTAAAAAGCTGCCCTTTCTAAAACCAATTTTAGTGGTGCTTGCTTCAAATAAATGACTTGCATCAATACACACTAAATCAGTATCAGTAATTTCATCAATTGCCATTGAAGCCACTACCCCAACGCCGAGCCCCAAACGTACATAGGTTTTAATTACATCCGCATCTGTCGCGGTGAATACAATATGCGGTTCTAACCCATGGGCGCTAAATGCTTTGTCTAATTCAGAACGCCCCGTAAAACCAAATACATACGTAATTAGCGGGTATTCGGCAATATCTGCTACCGTTAAACTATTAGCTTTTTTAGCTAAAGGATGATCTTTAGCAACAACAATACTTCGGTTCCAATGATAACAAGGCAGCATAACTAAATCTGAATATAAATGAAGCGCTTCAGTTGCAATGGCAAAATCGGCATCGCCCCTTGCCGCAGCATCAGATATTTGTTGCGGTGTGCCTTGATGCATATGAAGTGATACTGCTGGGTATTTTTTCATAAACCCTTGAATAACACTTGGTAAAGCATAACGAGCCTGTGTATGCGTTGTAGCTATATTGAGTTTACCTTGATCTGGTAATGTGTGTTCGTTTGCGACGGCTTTTATGCCCTCTACCTTTGAAAGTATCTCACGCGAGATATTTATAATATCTTCACCGGCACTGGTTACATGCGTTAAATGCTTGCCACTTCGCCCAAAAATTTGAACACCTAACTCATCTTCTAACATACGCACTTGTTTAGAAATACCAGGCTGTGAGGTAAATAAACTCTCAGCGGTGGCTGAAACATTTAATTTATGATTTTGTACTTCTACGATGTATCTGAGTTGTTGTAATTTCATGGCTGCATTTTTAACGTTGTAATTTATTATAAATAAAGGCAAATTCTATAAAGCTAAATCAGGTTTACTGGAAGCGTTGATTAAGCTTATAGCGTGCATTTATCGAAGTGGTGCTCAAGGCTAGCATAATAAATATACTTGAGGTAGCCATGATTAGACGAATTAATCTCATAGTCCGCATATTTAACAACAGTTAATTTACCTAATTTAAAGTTAATTCGCGCAAAACTACCCCGATAGCTTATATTTAATGTAAGATTAAAAAATTAGGTTATGAATCCGAGAATTACACCATGATCGTGTCTATTATAATTGTCCTTATAGTTGCTTTGGTTGTGATTGCACTTTGGGTAAGTGCTGTTCAGCAACACAAAGAAAAACAAGAAAATGAGCGCCGAAAAGAACTCACTAAACAAAAGGCGATCATAGAAGAAACTGAAGAAGCATTGATGAATCAGGCTAATATTCCGTTATCTGAAAACGTTATTAGAGTATTACAAAGCCGAATTGCTGAAGCACTAAAAACAATGGTTACTCATTCTCCAACTTCAAAAGCATTAAAAAGCCGTTTAGAGGAAATGAAACAGCACCTTTCTAATCCTGTTCAAGGAACTAACAGCGACTCAATGGCGTTACCAAGCAACGATAAACAACTGGTTACGTTAATTCAGGGTATAAAAAAACTACGTGTAATACTACGCTCTGAACACAGCAAAGGGCGTATTAATAGCCAGGTTTTTACTGGTGAAGACAAACAGCTTGAAAAGCTACAACTCAAAATAAATATTGAAAGCCAAATTAAACGAGGTATCTCGGCACGTTCTGCAAGTATGGTTGGCTCTGCTAGACAATATTTTGAAAAAGCCTACGCAACGCTTAGTGCAGTGCCTTATTCAGACGAATATGTAAATGCTAAACGTCAGGAAGTGGAACGTTACCTAGAGGAAATTAGCGTTGAGCTAAAAGCGTCTAACGCAAGCGCCCTAAAAAAGAAAAACGAGCAAGAACAAGACGATTTAGATGTGCTGTTTGCTCCAAAAAAGAAATGGTAACAGCTGCTTTCCACTAAATAATATAAAAGCCCATACATTGTATGGGCTTTTTTAGCATTTAATATTAACTGTTATAACCAAAAGTTGAACACTTCAACAGAAATACATAACTAAACATCACTGATAGTTATCTATCAAAACAGAAATTTAATACTTACGATAAAAACGCAAATTTAACGATGAATAACGCAGTTAATATCCACACGCTAATTGTTATGTCGCTGCGTTTACCACAAAGTAGCTTAACCGCCGTGTATGAAATAAAACCAAGTGCAATACCATGGGCAATTGAAAACGTAAGCGGAGTCATCAACAGTACAACGGCGACGGGAATCGCGTCTGTCATATCGTCCCAATCTACAAACTTAAGGTTTTGTAGCATCAGTACAGCAACATACAAAATTGCGCCCGCTGTTGCATAAGCCGGTACCATATTAGCTAACGGCGCAAAAAACATCATAAGTAAAAAGCAGCAGCCAACTACAACTGCAGTTAAGCCTGTACGTCCGCCAACAGATACACCCGCAACTGACTCTATATAAGATGTAGTCGTTGAAGTACCTAACATTGCACCTGCAATAGTGGCTGAGCTATCAGCACTGAGGGCACGCCCTAAACGTGGCATGTTCCCTTTTTCATCTGCAAGACCAGCCTTTTGAGTTACAGCAACAAGCGTGCCCGACGTATCAAATAAATCGACAAACAAAAATGCAAAAATAACGCTAAGCATTGAAAGTTCTAAAGCTGCAGCAAAATCCAATTGCATAAAAGTAGGTAGGATTGAAGGAGGGGCTGCAATAATTCCTTGGTATTCAACTAAACCTAAACCAAGTGAGATAGCAGTGACCAATAATATGCTGATCAAAACCCCACTTTTAAAATCACGATATAACAATGCCGCAATAATAAAAAAACTGAATATAGCCAGTAGCGGTCCCGGAGATGTTATGTCTCCTAACTGCACAAATGTAGCAGGACTTGCCACAATAATCCCAGCATTTTTAAGAGCAATTAAAGCCAAAAACGCACCAATACCTGTCGCAATAGCCCGCTTTAACACTAAAGGAATGGCATTTATTATCCATTCTCTAACCTTAAATAAACTTAACAATAAAAATATACAGCCCGACATAAATACTGCGCCCAACGCAGCTTGCCACGTGTATCCCATACCTAATACAACGCCGTAAGTAAAAAAGGCGTTTAACCCCATACCAGGCGCTAACGCTAATGGATAATTGGCCCACAACCCCATGATAAAACAACCGATTGCAGCAGCTATACAAGTAGCAACAAAAGCAGCCCCTTGATCCATTCCTGCTTCTGCTAACATGGCCGGATTCACAAATACAATGTAAACCATCGTGATAAAAGTAGTCATCCCCGCAACGCATTCTCGGCGAACCGTGGACCCATTTTCGTTAATTTTAAATAAAGCTTCGAGCATAATGAACTTACAACAATAAAAAGTAGCAAGATTTTATCATAAAAAGTATATTTTTCAGGACATTTTACCTTGCGATATACTAAACTATTGAAGTAATTAACTATACCGAATGACAGCATATGATAAAAACAACACCAACCGGTCAGGATTTAGAACAGCAATTAGACAACATTTTGTCTTTTGTGACACAACCAAGTGATACTAGTTCGCCTCCTGAAAGTGATAGCTCTCAACAAACTACGCTTAATAAGGCACTCTATTATTTAAAAAATAGCCAGCCTGCCCTCGCTGCAAAATGGATGCGTTTATCGGCAATGTCTGGTGATCATCGTGGGCAATTTTATTTAGGCTTATTTTTTGTAAAAGGCCAAGGTGTTCCACAAAGCGTATTTCATGGAGTTGCATGGCTAAGTTTGTCCAGTAGCCAAGGTCATGAGCCTGCAACGGTTGCGCTTGCCGATTTAAGAAAATATATAGAAACAAAACGTTTTAAAGATGCCCAATGTTATGCCGCAAGTCTGTATGAACAAATTCATCAGTTACAGTATGCCCATTT
Organism: Pseudoalteromonas sp. NH0006-46; assembly: GCF_057547735.1. Classification (NCBI taxonomy): domain Bacteria; kingdom Pseudomonadati; phylum Pseudomonadota; class Gammaproteobacteria; order Alteromonadales; family Pseudoalteromonadaceae; genus Pseudoalteromonas; species Pseudoalteromonas sp. NH0006-46. The sequence continues at coordinate 311,829 of NZ_BAAJML010000004.1, forward strand.
AATTCCCTCCGCACCTTAGCCAAAGCCTCCAAAACTGAGCCCCTCAAGATACTGTATACAGTACTGATCTATACTTTATATTTAAAAACCCATGAACAAAACCTTTCACCCTGTGCGAAAAACACTCACACACGGGCATTTCAATAAAGTAAAAAACAATAAATATCAATAAGATAAATATTATTTCTACTATTTTTTAAAATAAACTCTGAATTTGTATAAAAAAATAGCAAAAAAACACTTGCGCCATAACACTGTATAAACTACTGTATATATGTACTGTATATAAACCCAGTGAGCGAGATATCATGTTACAGCCTATAACCGTAAGAACAGTAAAGAGCTACCAGCAAGACGAACTATCTGATTGTGTAAATGTTATTCAAATTGAAGATGAGATTTCTGCGACATTTGAGCTTTTAAAGGTGTTACACCAATACAACAGCTTAAGTGCATGGACTTTGCTAATCGCACCGGATCATGTTCCTAGCAAGGCTTTACTTGATTCATGCTCAATAGATACAAGTAAACTATTGGTTATTAGACAAAAACATCTAGTGAATTTAGAGTATGTATTACGCAGCGCACTTTATAACGGTAATTTTGCAGCAGTAATTACGTGGACAGACATGTTGAACAACCAACTGTTAGTTGATTTATCTCTTGATTTAAATAAGACAACAACGAAGTTGTATTGTTTTACTAAAAATTCTAACGTTATCGATGTACCTTCTTTAAAGCAAGCTTGTTAAACTAACGTTTTAAATTTTTTATTAATTTTATGAACTCATTAGATAACAACGCTTGCCTGTGTGGTAGTCAACAGAATTACAAAAACTGCTGTGAACCACTATTATTAGGTGATAAACAAGCAGAAACACCCGAGCAGTTAATGCGCTCTCGATTTACAGCTTACGCACAAAAAAATGCTAGATATATATACCAAACTTATGCGAGTGAGAAACAAGCAGAAAACCCTGTAAAAGAAATTAAAGAGTTTGCAACTAGTTGTCGATTTATAAGCTTATCTGTTATTGATACAAACAATGATGGAGATAGAGGAGTTGTTGAGTTCAAGGCAAACTACTTTTATCAAAATCTTTACTGTGAATTACACGAGCGGTCTCAATTTATTAAAGAGCAAGACCAGTGGCGATACCTCGATGGTATTATATTTCCAGTAGCTGATATCAAAGTGGGCAGAAATGATGATTGTCCATGTGGTAGTAACAAAAAATATAAAAAATGCCATAGCGCATAAAAATCCTCTTTTAAGTGAAGTGCACTGGGCACCTCACTTAATAGCTATTCAATCACAACCATTTAATGCATAGCCTTAGCAATATTTATAAATATAACTCCCTTTATAACTCGTTAGGTTTAATATTAACTTCATTCATTGAGTGGCTTATACTGGTGTTAAAAGTAGTATTACTAACAATACAAAAGTTAACGTCTTAAAACGATATGTAATGTTTTGCGTTGGTTTAAAAGCATAAAGGTTGAATGTAATCTATAGGCATAAAAAATGGGCCAATGGGCCCATTTAAATAGTTTGATATGCACAAAACTAATTATTACTCGTCGTTATCAAGGTCTAACTGTTGGCGCTGTGCAGGTCTCGCTAATATTTCTAAGTAGAAAGACGTTAATTCTTGCTTTTCAATATCGCTAATGCAGTTGCTGATTTCAGCCACATGAACCACTTGAGCATCTTCGGCCGTTTTACCGAACTTACAGTCAAACGCCCAATAATCTGCATCTTCTGGTAGAGTTTTGTTGCGCTCTCTTTTCAAATATTTTTTCACTTCATGCTTCGCAGCATCAACCATACGAGGGTATTTGATTTTCTCGTGATTTAGCGTGAATGTTTTCTTCATTACGTTCCTAATTACCTTGGTTTAATGATAACGGCATTCATGTCATACCATTTGTAGCCATTATAGCAATTGCATTTAATTTTTGGATGCTTTTTTTACATTAAATCAAATTTTAGTCAATTGGGCTTTGGTGCCACCATAAAATCTTATCAATGATAGCTATAATGGTTGGAAATTATTTATGGCAACATAAATTATGCCATCGTCAAATGTAATGGTTCTCGCTGATTTACGTCTGTTAATACGTCATAAAAGCCTGCTACATCCATCTGCGGATTATCTATTTCAATTTCGTCTTTTTGTATTCGCCTGCGCACAGCAAGTTCACAATTATCTATAATGGTAAGGGGTATGTGATTTACGTCATCTCTAATCGAAAAAGGCTCGGGATTTAAACACTGGTTTAGTTTTATATCGGCCATACCTTTATTTTCACCTACCAAGCTCAAGCGATGTGCATTAAGTTGGCCGATTAGCATATTAAATTCACTAGGCGCTAATAGTTGCTTTGGCCCTGCCCCTAATTGCTCTCTTAACTGCGCTTCATCTGCGGTTGTATCTTCAATTTCAGTTTTAGGTAAATGAAATTGACTAAAATCTAAAGCATCTTGTGAAAGCATTGCCAACAGCAATGAAAATTCACCACGGCGGTCTGCATGTACACTTTGGTTTAACCGAGTACTTAATTGCCGCTCTGTGATTAACAAATCGTCGATTTGCATAGACTTTAGCCGATTAGAATGAGTAATGAATATTTATCGGCTTTATTTAAATTTTCTTTAGCTTTTTTCTTTACTTAAAGGCACATTTTGCTATTATCAGCGCCGTTGCATTGGAGGGGTTCCCGAGCGGCCAAAGGGATCAGACTGTAAATCTGACGGCTCAGCCTTCGCTGGTTCGAATCCAGCTCCCTCCACCACTTTTCTTACCGCTAAGTTAAGTGGGGCCAAATGTAACAAAAATAGTGTGGAGGGGTTCCCGAGCGGCCAAAGGGATCAGACTGTAAATCTGACGGCTCAGCCTTCGCTGGTTCGAATCCAGCTCCCTCCACCACTTCTATTCCTATATTCCTATATTCCTATATTCCTATATTCCTATATTCCTATATTCCTATATTC